>NZ_JBSPTN010000006.1:0-358420 GCF_053850495.1 Pseudomonas sp. CFBP 5748 | reverse complement strand
TTGGTGCACTCGACAGGATTCGAACCTGTGACCGCTCGGTTCGTAGCCGAGTACTCTATCCAGCTGAGCTACGAGTGCAGGTTGTGGTTTTATACCAGATCACAACTGGTTGAAGCCAAGTAATTTGCATTGCTGCAAACAACTCTTAAATGGTGCACTCGACAGGATTCGAACCTGTGACCGCTCGGTTCGTAGCCGAGTACTCTATCCAGCTGAGCTACGAGTGCATTTGTTGCCGCGCATTATAGGTCGTCGAATCTTTTTGTAAAGCGCTTTTTTCCAGTAATTTCAACAACTTACGGATGAAGCCAGATTGCGTCGCACTAAATAAATAATGGCGGAGAACGGGGGATTCGAACCCCCGACACCCTTTTGAGGTGTACTCCCTTAGCAGGGGAGCGCCTTCGGCCACTCGGCCAGCTCTCCGCAACACGGGGCGTATATTAACCACCTTCATCCCCGTTTGCAAACATAAAAAACGATAAAAATTAATGGCTTGGTTCGTCGTCCTTCTCTTTCTTGATACGCAGGTAAATTTCCTCCCGGTGCACAGCGACCTCTTTCGGGGCGTTCACGCCAATACGCACTTGATTTCCTTTGACGCCGAGCACGGTCACGGTGATTTCGCCATCACCAATAATCAGGCTTTCTGCGCACCGACGAGTCAGAATCAGCATACCTTTCTCCTCACGCAATTCAGTAAAGGGACAACAGTCTGCAAAAAAAAGGCATTGGACCGACAACCGGAACGGTCGCAGCCTACAGGCCTAAGTATTGACCAGCGCGCGCAAAAGAACAGTTTTGGGACGCGCCATTCAAAAAAACAAAGGGCGCGGTATAACCGCGCCCTCAAGGCAACGCTTACTCGCCCTGTCGGGCAGCTGCGTCGAGTTCGAAAGCCGTGTGCAGGGCGCGCACGGCCAGCTCCAGGTACTTCTCTTCAATCACTACGGAAACCTTGATTTCCGAAGTAGAGATCATCTGGATGTTGATGCTTTCCTTGGCCAGGGATTCGAACATGCGGCTGGCCACGCCTGCGTGGGAGCGCATGCCGACACCAACGATCGAAACCTTGGCGATCTTGGTGTCCCCTACCACTTCCCGGGCACCGATCTCGCCAGCGGTCTTGTTCAATACAGCTTCAGCGGCCTGGTAGTCGTTGCGGTGTACGGTGAAGGTGAAGTCGGTGGTGTTATCGTGCGCGACGTTCTGCACGATCATGTCGACTTCGATGTTCGCGGCACTGATCGGGCCGAGAATCTTGAACGCCACGCCGGGGGTGTCTGGCACGCCACGGATGGTCAGCTTGGCTTCATCGCGGTTGAAAGCGATGCCGGAAATGATCGGCTGTTCCATGGATTCCTCTTCATCAATAGTAATGAGGGTGCCCGGACCCTCTTTGAAGCTGTGCAGAACGCGCAGCGGAACGTTGTACTTGCCAGCGAATTCGACCGCCCGGATCTGCAGCACCTTGGAACCGAGGCTGGCCATTTCCAGCATCTCTTCAAAGGTGATCTTGTCCAGGCGCTGAGCCACAGGCACTACCCGTGGGTCAGTGGTGTAGACACCATCCACATCGGTGTAGATCTGGCATTCGTCAGCCTTGAGGGCTGCCGCCAGTGCTACGCCAGTGGTGTCGGAACCGCCACGGCCGAGGGTGGTGATGTTGCCCTGCTCGTCCACGCCCTGGAAACCGGCGACAACCACAACGCGGCCCGCCTTCAGGTCGCCGCGAATTTTCTGATCGTCGATCTGCAGAATACGCGCTTTGTTGTGCGCGCTGTCTGTCAGGATACGCACCTGATTACCGGTGTAGGACACCGCTGGCACGCCACGCTTGATCAGCGCCATGGCCAGCAAGGCAATGGTCACCTGCTCGCCGGTGGAAACGATCACATCCAGTTCACGGGGAACCGGTTGCTGGTCGCCGCTGATTTGCTTGGCCAGATCGATCAGACGGTTGGTCTCGCCGCTCATTGCCGACAGCACAACCACCAGGTCATCGCCCGACTCACGGAACTTCTTAACCTTGTCGGCGACCTGTTCGATTCTCTCGACAGTGCCGACCGAGGTGCCTCCAAATTTCTGTACGATCAAAGCCATTTCAAAGCCGCCTCTGCCCATGAAGGGCGCCCAATAATCAATCAACAGCGACCGGGCCCGCCACTAGACTGCAAGCCCGGGACGCTGCCTTAAATACCCTGCTCTACAAATGCAACGGTCTGGGCCAGTGCCGCGTCCAGTGCGCCGGCGTCGGTACCGCCGCCTTGCGCCATGTCCGGACGACCACCGCCCTTGCCGCCCACTGCCGCAGCGGCCTGCTTCATCAAATCACCGGCTTTGAGTTGGCCAGTCAGGTCCTTGGTCACGCCCGCGACGAGAACGACCTTTTCCTCATGGACACCGCCGAGCAGGATCACTGCGCGGCCGAGTTTGTTTTTCAGTTGATCGACCAGCCCCAACAGAGCCTTGCCGTCCTGGCCGTCGAGACGCACAGCCAGCACTTTCACGCCCTTGACGTCCACGGCCTGGGCCGACAGATCGTCGCCCGCGGCGCTGGCAGCCTTGGCCTGCAACTGCTCGAGTTGCTTTTCCAGCAGACGGTTGCGCTCCAGCACAGCCGACAGCTTGTCGATCAGGTTGTCACGGCTGCCCTTGATCAGGCTCGCCGCTTCCTTGAGTTGTTCTTCAGCCGCGTTGAGGTACGCCAGGGCCGCAGCGCCGGTGACCGCTTCGATACGGCGTACACCAGACGCCACGCCGCCTTCGCTGATGATTTTCATCAGACCGATGTCGCCGGTGCGGTTGGCATGAATGCCACCGCACAGCTCAACGGAGAAGTCGCCCATGCTCAGCACGCGCACGCTGTCACCGTACTTCTCGCCGAACAGCGCCATCGCGCCTTTCTGTTTGGCGGTCTCGATGTCGGTTTCTTCGGTTTCTACCGGGGAGTTCTTGCGAATCTCGGTATTGACGATGTCTTCCAGCGCCTTGAGTTGCTCAGGCTTGATGGCTTCGAAATGGCTGAAGTCAAAGCGCAGGCGCTGACTGTCGACCAACGAACCTTTCTGCTGGACATGGTCACCCAGTACCTGGCGCAACGCCGCGTGCAGCAAGTGCGTCGCGGAGTGGTTCAGCGACGTGGCGTGACGAACCTCGGCATCGACATGAGCGGCCACCGGGGCTGCGATCATCAGGCTACCCGAAGCCAAAACGCCGTGGTGCAGGAACGCCCCGCCGGTCTTGGTGGTGTCGCGCACATCGAAGCGCGAGCTACCGGCCTGCAGATAACCGCTGTCGCCGATCTGGCCGCCGGATTCAGCGTAGAACGGCGTCTTGTCCAGCACGATCACGCCTTCCTGGCCCTCGCTCAGGATGTCGACCGACTGTCCGTCCTTATAAATAGCCACGATCTTGGCCGAACCGGTGGTGCCGGCATAACCGGTGAATTCGGTGGCGACGTCAACCTTGACCAGGCTGTTGTAGTCCATGCCGAAGGAGCTGGCGGAACGCGCGCGCACCCGCTGGGCTTCCATCTCGCGCTCGAAACCGGCCTCGTCGAGGGTCAGGTTGCGTTCGCGGGCGATGTCGCCGGTCAGGTCCATCGGGAAGCCGTAGGTGTCGTACAACTTGAACACCACGTCACCCGGGACTACGTTGCCCTTGAGCTCGGCCAAGTCCTGCTCGAGGATCTTCAAGCCTTGCTCCAAGGTCTTGGCGAATTGCTCTTCTTCAGCCTTGAGCACACGTTCGATGTGAGCCTGCTGGGATTTGAGCTCCGGGAAGGCTTCGCCCATCTCGGCCGCCAGTGCCGCGACGATCTGGTAGAAGAAGCTGCCCTTGGCGCCCAGCTTGTTACCGTGGCGGCAGGCACGACGGATGATGCGGCGCAGCACATAACCGCGGCCTTCGTTGGACGGCAACACACCGTCGGCAATCAGGAAGCCGCAGGAACGGATATGGTCGGCCACCACTTTCAGCGAAGCCTGGTTGTCGTTGGTGCAACCGATGGCCTTGGCGGACGCGCTCAGCAGGCTCTGGAACAGGTCGATTTCGTAGTTGGAGTGAACGTGCTGCAACACCGCACTGATTCGCTCCAGGCCCATGCCGGTGTCGACCGACGGCGCAGGCAGCGGATGCAACACGCCATCGGCGGTGCGGTTGAACTGCATGAACACGTTGTTCCAGATCTCGATGTAGCGGTCGCCGTCTTCTTCCGGCGAGCCTGGTGGGCCGCCCCAGATGTCGGCGCCGTGATCGTAGAAAATCTCGGTGCACGGGCCACACGGGCCGGTATCGCCCATGGTCCAGAAGTTATCGGACGCGTAAGGCGCGCCTTTGTTGTCGCCAATGCGCACCATGCGCTCAGCCGGGACACCGACCTCTTTGGTCCAGATGTCATAGGCTTCGTCATCGGTGGCGTAGACCGTTACCCAGAGCTTTTCCTTGGGCAGGTTCAGCCACTTGTCGGAGGTCAGGAAGGTCCAGGCGAAGGTGATGGCGTCGCGCTTGAAATAGTCGCCGAAGCTGAAGTTACCCAGCATTTCGAAGAAGGTGTGGTGACGGGCGGTATAGCCGACGTTTTCCAGGTCGTTGTGCTTACCGCCGGCGCGCACGCATTTCTGGCTGCTCACCGCACGGGTGTAGGCACGTTTTTCCTGGCCCAGGAAGCAGTCCTTGAATTGGTTCATCCCCGCGTTGGTGAACAGCAGGGTCGGGTCGTTGCCCGGAATCAAAGAGCTGGAGGCTACTCGGGTGTGGCCTTGCTCTTCGAAGAAGCGAAGGAAGGCTTCACGGATTTCTGCGCTTTTCATTAGGTTCTTCCACGGAGGCTGCGGCCAAAGGCCTGTGCAAAACGTCAACAGACGAAGCAACGGCAAAGGGCCGCATTATATCGGCCCTTCGCGTGGGGTACAGCGTGTTTATGCGATAGAAACGCTCAATTGGCGCGCTTGACGGGTCAGTGGCGGGAAAAATCGACGAAAGTGGCGATCACTTGGTCGATTTGCGCCCCGCTCACGTCCATGTGCGTCACCATTCGCAGGCGTGGCGCCGCGCTGAGCTTGACGCCCCGTTCATCGGCAAATGCCTTGATCGCCTCGGCCCGCTCGCCCATTTGCACGTAGACCATGTTGGTCTGCACCGGCTCGACCTCGTAACCCGCCGCCCGCAAACCCTCGGCGAGCCGCTGGGCATTGGCATGGTCATCGGCCAGGCGCTGGACCTGATGTTCCAAGGCATACAACCCCGCCGCCGCGAGGATCCCGGCTTGGCGCATACCGCCGCCGACCATCTTGCGCAACCGCCGCGCCTTGCCGATCAACTCGGCGCTGCCGCACAGGACCGAGCCAATCGGTGCGCCAAGGCCTTTGGATAGGCACACCGAGACCGAATCGAAATATTGCGTGATCTGCCGAGCATCGACGTTCAGCTTGATGGCGGCGTTGTACAGCCGCGCGCCGTCCAGGTGCAGGGCCAGGCCCTGCTCCTGGGTGAAACGCCGGGCCTGGGCCAGGTAATCGAGCGGCAACACCTTGCCCTGCATGGTGTTTTCCAGGGCCAGCAGACGAGTGCGGGCAAAATGAAAGTCATCGGGTTTGATCGCCGCCGCGACATGCGCCAGGTCCAGGGAGCCGTCCGCCTGTACCTCAAGGGGCTGGGGCTGGATCGAACCGAGTACAGCCGCGCCGCCACCTTCGTATTTGTAGGTGTGGGCCTGCTGGCCGACGATGTATTCGTCACCGCGCTCGCAGTGGGCCATCAACCCCAATAGGTTACTCATGGTACCCGTAGGCACGAACAGCGCCGCCGCGAACCCCAGACGCCCAGCCAGTTCGGCTTCGAGGCGATTGACGGTCGGATCTTCGCCGTAGACATCGTCGCCGGTAGGCGCGCTGGCCATGGCGTCGAGCATGCCGGCGGAAGGTTGGGTGACGGTGTCGCTGCGAAGATCGATAACGCTCATGAATCTGGCCTCGGGTGCGGGTGAGGGGAATTCCCTTTCGAAGGTCAATTACTGCGGTCATGGCGACGATTAATCAAGGCCAGTCGAAGGAAAAGATCACCTGCACCTGAAGATCACACATAACCCCTGTGGGAGCGAGCAAGCTCGCTCCCACAGGGGTTATGTGTTAAAAATCTTCCGCCGCCAAAAACCATGGCGGCAAAACGTTCTCAGGGCGGGGTGTAATTCCCCACCGGCGGTAATTGCACGCAAGGTGCATAGCCCGCGAGCGCTTGGCGATACACGGCTTTGGCGGTGTAGCGGCAAGGTCAGCAGACCCGGTGTGATCCCGGGGCCGACGGTCATAGTCCGGATGAAGAGAGAACGGGATCGACACCCAAGGGCCGACTGCGACTGTCTGTGCGCGGCGTACCCTCGAATCCCCTTCGATTCATGACGCCCTGTTTTTCACACAAACAGGAACCAGAACATGCAACCCACTGCAATCGACAGCAAAAGCAAAAGTCATCCGGGCGAGCGCGTTGCGTTCATCCAGGCCTGCTGGCACAAGGAAATCGTCGACCAGAGCCGTAAAGGCTTCGTCGCGGAAATGATCAGCCAGGGGTATCAGGAAAGCGACATCGATTTCTTCGAAGTCGGCGGCGCCTTTGAAATCCCGCTGCACGCCAAGCTGCTGGCCAAGTCAGGCCGTTACGCCGGCATCGTCGCTGCCGGCCTGGTGGTGGATGGCGGCATCTACCGTCACGAATTCGTCGCCCAGTCGGTGATCAGCGGCCTGATGCAGGTTCAGTTGGAAACCGAAGTGCCGGTGTTCTCGGTCGTGCTCACCCCCCATCACTTCCATGCTGGGGAAGAGCATCAGAAGTTCTTCTTCGAGCATTTTGTGCACAAGGGCCAGGAAGCGGCGAAGACCTGTGCCGATACGCTGCACAAGACCCGGGCGTTGCGGCGTAGTGAGCAGCGGGCGGTAGCGGTTTAAAAGCTGCAAAAAAACTGTGGGAGCGAGCTTGCTCGCTCCCACATTTGTTTTGTGGGGACTTCAGATCAGGTTTTCGTCAGTCGCCGGCACGATCAGGATTCCCGCCCGCAAGCCATTCTTGACCTTGGGGTTCGGAAAAATGATCCGGGCACCCTCTTCTTCAATCACCCAGCGTGTCTGGGCGATGTCTTCGGCCAGCACATAGCCTTTGGCCAACTCCGAGAAGTTTTCAACGCTCGCCGGCAGATTCAGGCGGAAGCTGTCGCTGTGCTTGATGATTTCCCGCGCCACGCTGAACAGCTGCAGACCATCGAGCCCCTCATCCATTTCAGGTTCGCTGCCTTCGATGATCTGTTGCAGGCGGGTTTCCAGCAGGCTGACGTTGACGCCGTCGTTCTGCCCGAACGGCCGGGCCTTGCCCAGTTCCAGTGTGAAGGACTCGGCGCCGAGCTGGTCGTAGGTATAGGCACTGAACACAATGGACGGTTTGTTCTGCAGCAGCACCGCTTCCATGCCGGCGGCGCGCAGGCGTGCCAGTTCACGGCGTGAATGCTGGCGGCCTTCTTTCCACGGGTAGAGGGCGAACTGCTCGATCTTCGAACCGCGAATGGCAGTGTGCAGGTCGTAATGCAGGCGGCTGCGTTCTGGCCGGCTGAAGAAACTCGCGGCCAACCGCTCCAACTCACAGGCCCGCAGCGCCTCGACACCACCGCTCAGCTCATGGCGACCATTGAACAGCCGGTTGACGTCCTGTTCGACGAAACGCTCCCCGCGCCGAATGGCCTCGGGGTTGCCGAACAGAAACAGAATGCGTGCCCGAGGCTTCAAATCGCCTCGGGCAATGTCATGCAGCAAGCGGTCGAGCAATTCGATGGGCGCGGTTTCGTTACCGTGGATACCGGCCGACAACAGCAGGTCCAAGCCGTTATCCCGGGCTTCGGGCGGTTTGACCTCCAGCGCGCCCTCACTCAACCAGCGCATCCGTACGCCTTCGACAGTCAGTTGAGTCTTCTCCGCCGGTTCACGGCCAGCGAGGGTCAGTTCAAGCAGTTTGCCGAGGGCGAGCATAGCGCGGTTTCCTTAATGGTCGTGGCCGCAATCCGGGCCATGGACATGGTCATCGTCGCCGACGTCCGCCGGTTCCATTTCCAGTTGCAGGCTGACCAGGTTGGTCGCCAATGGACGCAACAACAGGTTGGCGTATTCCTCATCCCCTTCTTCGACATCGACGCCAATCAACAGCTGGCCGCGGCCGTCCTGCTGGATCCACAACTCCTTGCCTTGCCACATCACCGCGACGCGGGTGCAGGAGGTTTCCAGTTGGGTGCCGTCGGTGTCTTCAAGGATCAGCTGCAGGGTATCGCTCATGTTTTAACGTTCTCGTCTGGGGATAAGGCAACGCGCCCTGCTTTGACTGTAGTCAGGTCGCGCGCGCTTTCAATTGATCTGGAAAGGATAAACCGCGCCAAGTTTAAGGATTTGTGTCAGTTCATCCAGTGCCGCACGGCACTCGAGCAACAACTGCGGGTCCGCCAGATCGTTTTCGGCCATGCGGTCGCGGTAGTGCCGCTCGACCCATTGGGTCAGCGAATCGTACAACGGCGCGGTCATGATAACCCCTGGGTTGACGGCCGCCAGCTCGGTTTCATTCAGGGCCACGCGCAACCTCAGGCACGCCGGGCCGCCACCGTTCTGCATGCTCTGCTTGAGGTCAAAGACCTTCACCTCGCGAATCACCCCGCCGGAGCCCGTCAGGCCTTGCAGGTATTGCCAGACGCGCTCGTTGCTGCGGCACTCTTCCGGGACGATCAACAGCATCGAGCCGTCGGGACGCGACAGCAACTGGCTATTGAACAGGTAGGAACGCACGGCGTCATCGACCGTCACCGCCGAACGCGGTACACACACCGACTGAAATTTCCCACCGACTTTGGCGAGTTTGCTGCTCAGCTCGGCCAGCATCTTGTCGGTCTCGAGGAACGCATCCTCGTGATAGAACAGCACTTCGCCGTTGCCCACCGCGATCACGTCGTTGTGGAACACACCCTGGTCGATCACCGACGGGTTCTGTTGGGCGTACACCACGCCCTCTTCCCTCAACCCATGCAGACGGGCAACGGCCTGGGAGGCTTCCAGGGTCTGGCGCGCCGGGTATTTCTGCGGTGCGGGGTAACGGGTGTCGAAAGCACTGCGACCGAAGACGAAGAATTCGACACCGGCCTCGCCGTAGGCGCGGCAGAAACGGGTGTGGTTGGCCGCGCCTTCGTCGCCGAACTGCGCCACCGCCGGCAATGCGGCGTGATGGGCGAAGTGTTGCTGGTTGGCGAACATCGCCCCCAGCACGCGACTGGTGGTCGGGTGTTCGATACTGCGGTGGTATTTGCAGTTCAGGTTGGCGGCGGTGAAATGCACGCGACCGTCAGCGGTATCAGCACTCGGGCTGACGGTGGCGGCGTTGGCCACCCACATGCTGGAGGCCGAGCAACTGGCGACCAGCAGCGGCATCGCTTCTTTCGCGGCCTGCTGGATGACCTGGGCATCGCTGCCGGCAAAACCCAACCGACGCAAGGCCGCCACGTCCGGGCGCTCCTGTGGCGCCAGCACCCCTTGCTGGAAACCCATGTCCATCAGCGCTTTCATTTTCGCCAGGCCCTGCAACGCCGCTTCCTTGGGGTTGGAGGACTGCTGGCTGTTGCTCTGGGACGCGACGTTGCCGTACGAGAGCCCGCCGTAGTTATGGGTCGGCCCCACTAGACCGTCAAAGTTGACTTCATAGGATTTCATCAGCGAGGCTCCACGAGAATCTGTTTTTTTATAGGCATCAAGTAACGGTTCATCGAACACCGCGGCGCGGCTATCGCGGGCAAGCCTTGCCCCACAGGTTTTGCATAACGCCTGTGGGAGCAAGGCTTGCCCGCGATGGCGGTCTCAAGACATGCGCACGCCGGGGGTCAGGGCAGCCGGCATGGCAAGGCTCGGAGTTTCCAGGGAAGCCACCGGGTACGCGCAATAATCTGCCGCGTAATAGGCACTGGCGCGGTGGTTGCCCGAAGCGCCGACACCGCCGAACGGTGCGCTGCTGGCAGCCCCCGTCAGTTGTTTGTTCCAGTTGACGATACCGGCACGACTCTCCAGCCAGAACTGCTGGTAACGCGCTTCGGAGTCCGACAGCAAACCGGCGGCCAGGCCATATTGAGTATTGTTGGCCTCGGCGATCGCCGCTGGGAAATCCGTGTAGCGAATCACCTGCAGCAGCGGCCCGAACAGCTCCTCGTCAGGACGCTCGGCCACCGCCGTCACGTCGAGGATACCCGGCGTCAGCAATGCCGCCTGGGCCTGGGGTTGGGTCATGGCCAACAGCGGCACGGCGCCCAGGCCCAACAAATGGTTCTGCGCGTCCATCAGCGCCTTCGCCGCGGCCAGGGAAATCACCGAGCCCATGAAAGGCGCCGGTTGCTGGTCGAAGGCTCCCACCTCGAGGGTCGAGCTGACCGCCACCAGGCGCGCCAGCAAGGCATCGCCCCACGCACCTTCCGGCACCAGCAGGCGGCGCGCACAGGTGCAGCGCTGGCCGGCAGAAATGAACGCGGACTGGATAATGGTGTAGACCGCCGCATCGACGTCCGCTACCTCATCCACCACCAGCGGGTTGTTACCGCCCATTTCCAGCGCCAGGATCTTGTCCGGGCGTCCGGAGAACTGTTGATGCAAGAGATTGCCGGTGCGGCTGGAGCCAGTGAAAAACAGCCCGTCGATCCCCGGGTTCGCCGCCAGGGCGATACCGGTTTCCCGCGCGCCTTGCAGCAGGTTCAGCACGCCCGCTGGCAGGCCGGCCTCGACCCAGCACTTGACCGTCAGTTCGGCGACTTTCGGCGTCAGCTCGCTCGGCTTGAACAGCACGCTGTTGCCGGCCAGCAGGGCGGGCACGATGTGGCCGTTGGGCAAGTGGCCGGGGAAGTTGTAGGGGCCAAATACCGCCACCACGCCGTGAGGCTTGTGGCGCAGCACGGCGGTGGCGTCGCCCAGGGGGCCGCTCTTCTCGCCGGTCCGCTCACGGTAACTCTGCACCGAAATGGCGATTTTGTTGACCATGGTGGTGACTTCAGTGGCTGCTTCCCACAACGGTTTGCCGGTTTCTTCACCGATGCACTGGGCCAGTTCGTCAGCATGGCTTTTCAGGGTCGCGGCAAAAGCCTCCAGTACCTGGATGCGCTCATCCAGCGTGCGCCGAGCCCAGTCCGGAAACGCCTGGCGCGCGGCCTGCACCGCCGACTCCACTTGCGCAGCCGTGGCGCCCTTGCCCGACCACAGCACCTGCTGCGTCACCGGGTTCAACGACTCAAAAACGTCGCCCTGGCCTTCCAGCCAACTTCCTGCGATGTACAGCGAATTCATTATTTCGACTCCCGAGCAGCAGACAACGCGACGGCACGCACCTGATCGCCGGCGTTGAGTTGAAGACGTTTGGCGGTCAGCGGATCGACTACCAGGGTGCCCGCAGCCAAGCGCGCTGGTGCAGCCGTGATACGGCAGTCCTCGCGCTTACGGTTATGAATGATGAATGGCGTGGCGTCATCACCCGGCGTGCCGATGGCCAGCACCAGCGCCTGGCTGTCGCGAATCGCGCGGATTTTGCCAGTTTCGCATTCCACCGCCGGGCCGGCGTCGAAGATGTCGACGTAACCCTGGTAGCTGAAGCCTTCACTCTTGAGCATCGACAACGCAGGTTCGGTGTCAGGATGAACCTGGCCGATCACCGCACGGGCGTCCTCGGACAGGAAACAGGTGTACAGCGGGAACTTGGGCATCAGCTCGGCGATGAACGCCTTGTTGCCCACGCCGGTCAGGTAATCGGCCTGGCTGAATTCCATCTTGAAGAAGTGCCGGCCCAGGCTTTCCCAGAACGGCGAACGACCGTTGTCGTCAGACATGCCGCGCATCTCGGCGATGATCTTGTTGCCGAACAACTGCGGGAATTCAGCAATGAACAACAGCCGCGCCTTGGCCAGCATCCGGCCATTGAGGCCGCTACGGAAGTCGGCGTGCAGGAACAGCGAACACAGCTCGGAATTGCCGGTCAGGTCGTTGGCCAAAAACAGCGTCGGGATTTCCCGGTAGATATTCAGTTCCTGGGAGGCGCTGACCGTCAGGCCGACCCGGAAGTTGTACCAAGGCTCACGCAGCCCCACGGCACCGGCGATGGCGGAAATGCCCACCACGCGACCGTCATCGTCTTCGAGCACGAACAGGTAGTCCGCGTCACCGCGCCCGGCTTCGCCGCGAAAGGTCTTCTCGGCCCAGCCGACCCGATGGGCCAGACGCTCTTCGTTGGCCGGCAAGGTGGTCAAGCCAGTGCCAGTGCTGCGGGCCAGGGCGATCAGAGCGGGTAAATCGCTGCTGCGTACGGGACGAACGATCATGCTATCTCCTCAAACGGGCCGCTTGCGCCACCCGCGAAACTCAGCTGTAAGGCGTTAAACCGCCACCAGGCGCACGCTGGCACCTTCACCAACGCCCAAGGCCTCGGCCGCTTCCATGTCCAATGTCACAGGTTTGCCCGGCGCGTAGTCGAGCTCGAGCAGCACGGCGCGGTAGTCCTGCAACTGGGCATTGGCCACCAGGTATTGGCGGCCGGCGCCCTTGACCGGTTCGCCGATCTTGACCGGCACCACGCGGCTCTGGGCAATCGAGCGGATTCCCGAGACACGCGCATGCAAGGTCGGGCCACCGTCAAAGATGTCGATGTAATGATCGGTCTCGAAGCCTTCGCGCATCAGGATGTCGAAGGTGATCTGCGCCCGCGGATGAACCTGGCCCATGGCTTCCTGGGCAGCGTCCGGCAACAGCGGCACGTAGATCGGGTAATGCGGCATCAGCTCGGCGAGGAAGGTGCGGCTTTTCAGCCCGCACAGACGCTCGGCGGCAGCGTAGTTGAGGTCGAAGAAATTACGGCCGATAGCGTCCCAGAACGGCGAGTCGCCATTCTCGTCGCTGTAGCCAACGATCTCGGTCACCACCGAATCGGCGAACCGCTCCGGATGGCTGGCGACGAACAACAGGCGCCCGCGAGAATTGAGTTCCGACCATGGCGAGCCGACCAACTCTGGAACCACATAGAAACTGGTCAGCAGGCTGTTACCGGTCAAGTCGTGGCACTGGGAGAGCACGTGGATCTTGTTGTGGATCTTCAGCTCACGGGAGGCGTGGACGAAGGTCTCGTTGCGAAAGCTGTAGAACGGCTCGGAATAACCGGCCGACGCGACGATGGCCGAGCAGCCGGCCAGTTTGCCGGTCGCGGTGTCTTCAAGGACGAAGAAATAGCTTTCCTCGCCGTTGAAGCTGACTTCGGCGGCAAACGAGGCTTCGCTCGCGGCGATCTTGTCGCTCAAGCGTTCCACGTCATCCGGCAAGGAAGTGACACCGATCGGACTGTCCGCAGCCAGACGCTGTACCTCGCCCAGATCCGCCATTTGCGCGGGGCGCATCACCAGCATGGTGTCACTCCTTAACTTGAAATAAAGGGTTCGACCGTTGGGTCGACAAAGAGAAAAAATACCGTACCTGCCTCCCTGTTGACTCAAATATGGGAGCAGGTTTGTGGGAGCAAAGCTTGCTCGCGATGCAGGCAATGAGTTCTACCTGCAAGGCCGAGGCGATCCGTCGCGAGGAAGCTTTGATCCCACAAAAGCCCGGCTCCACATTGGAGCCGGTACAGTCTGTAAACAATCAGGCCTGAGTCAGCTTCGCCGCAGCCCGTTCGAAGCGGTCCAGGCCGGCATCGATGTCAGCATCTTCCACCACCAGGCTCGGGGCGAAGCGAATCACGTCCGGACCGGCTTGCAGGATCATCAGGCCTTCCTGTTCAGCGGCGTTGAAAATGTCCTTGGCCTTGCCTTTCCAGGCGTCGTTCAGCACGCAGCCAATCAGCAGGCCCAAACCACGCACCTGGGTGAACAGGCCGTACTTCTCGCCGATCTGTTCCAGACGCGCCTTGAACTTCTCGTGCTTGGCTTTGACACCGCCGAGCACTTCAGGGGTATTGACCACATCGATCACCGCTTCAGCCACCGCGCAGGCCAGCGGGTTGCCGCCGTAAGTGGTGCCGTGGGTGCCGACGACCAGGTGCTTGGCCAGCGCTTCGGTGGTGAGCATCGCCGCGATCGGGAAACCGCCGCCCAGGCTCTTGGCGCTGGTGAGGATGTCCGGGATCACGCCGTAGTGCATGTAGGCGAACAGGTGGCCGCTGCGACCCATGCCGGTCTGCACTTCGTCGAACACCAGCAGCGCGTCGTGGGCATCGCACAGGTCGCGGGCACCTTGCAGGTAAGCCTGTTCAGCCGGCAGCACGCCGCCCTCACCCTGGATCGGCTCCAGCACCACGGCGCAGGTCTTGTCCGAGATAGCTGCTTTCAAAGCCGCCAGGTCGTTGTAAGGAACGTGGGTGATGCCGGTAATTTTAGGACCGAAACCGTCGGAGTACTTCGACTGCCCGCCGACGTTGACGGTGAACAGGGTGCGACCGTGGAAACTGTTGAGCGCGGCGATGATTTCGTATTTTTCGCTGCCGAAACGATCGAACGCGACACGACGGGCCAGCTTGAAGGCGGCCTCGTTGGCTTCAGCGCCGGAGTTGCAGAAAAACGCGCGCTCGGCAAAGGTGGCGTTGACCAGCTTATGGGCCAGGCGCAGGGCCGGCTCATTGGTGAAGACGTTGGACACGTGCCACAGCTTGTTGGCCTGCTCGGTCAGTGCACCGACCAGCGCCGGGTGGGCATGGCCCAGTACGTTGACTGCGATACCGCCGGCGAAGTCGATCAACTCACGACCGGACTGGTCCCACACGCGGGAACCGGCGCCACGCACAGGAATGAAGGCAGCAGGTGCATAGTTGGGAACCATCACCTGGTCGAAATCGGCGCGTTGTACCGCGGCTTGCTCAACGGACATCGGAGTCTCCTGAAGAGGAACGCCCGCCTGAAACTGGCGAGCGATGAGAGGATTGTAAGGACAGTTTTCAGCCCGGCCTTGCCGCCAAGCGACAACTTCTTATAGCGCCAACCCACGTTTTTCGCGGGTTTACGGCAATGCGACAAATAGCGTCGCAAAGGCGCAGTTTAAACGTTGGCAGCGGATTTGAGGCGCCCGCCTCGAGATTTGATTCAGACGCTTCCCCCTTGCCAGGCACAACACTTGTGGCGAGGGGATTTATCTGTGGGAGCAAAGCTTGCTCGCGATGAACGATAACTCGGTTAGCCTGCACAAACGTGGCGCCTGCATCGCGGGCAAGCCTTGCTCCCACAGGCCCTGCTCCCACAGACCCACTCACCACAAGGCGGCTGTGCCAGCCTTAGCCCCGCTCGGACGGCACCGACGACAGTTCGAACGGGCTGCTGCTGCGCCGCTGGTTCCGATCTTCTCGCGGCGTGGCGCCGAAGAAGTTGCGGTAGGCGCTGGAGAAGTGTGGCCCCGAGGAGAAACCGCAAGAGAGGCCGATCTGGATGATGGATTTGCTGGTCTGCATCAGCATCTGCCGGGCCTTGTTCAGGCGCAGTTCCAGGTAGTACTGGCTCGGCACACGATTGAGGTACTGCTTGAAGATTCGCTCCAACTGCCGACGGGACACGCACACATGCTGGGCGATTTCGTCAGTGGTCAGCGGTTCTTCGATGTTGGCCTCCATCAACAGCACGGCCTGGGTGAGCTTCGGATGGCTGGAGCCAAGACGGTTCTGCAACGGGATACGCTGGCGCTCGCCACCCTCGCGGATGCGCTCGACCACCAGTTCTTCCGACACCGCACCGGCCAGTTCCGCGCCATGATCGCGAGCCAGCACCGCCAGCAACAGGTCAAGCACCGACATGCCGCCGCACGCGCTCAGGCGATCACGGTCCCAGTCGAACAGATGGCTGGTGGCGATGACCTTGGGAAAGCGTTCGGAGAAGTCGTCCTGCCAGCGCCAATGCACGGCGGCACGGTAGCCGTCGAGCAAACCCAGTTGAGCCAAGGGATAGACCCCGGCGGACAAACCGCCAATCACACAACCGGCCCGCACCAGTTGCTTGAGGGCGCTACTCAGGGGTGAGGCCAGCGCGGTCGGCGGCTCATCGGCCAGCAGGAACAGCTTCTGGAAGCCTTCGAGCTTGCCGACCCAGGGTTCACCCGGCAATTGCCAGGCGCCCTCAGCGGGCGGTTCGGCCTGCAAGAACGACAGTTCGTAGACAACATCCGGATGCACCCGCTGAGCAACACGCAAGGCCTCCTCGGCCAGCGCCAGCGTCAAGGCTTTAGTGCTGGGCCAAATCAGGAAACCAATTCGATGGGCAGTCATGGCGGGCAATCCGAAGCGAAAACAGTGTTAAAGCCGAAAGCGGCTGCAACCAAATTAGACCATCTGGCGCGCGGCGCGCAGCATGACCCAAATCAGGTGCGTAACGGGAGCGATTACTTGAGGCTGCCCGAAAGAAATTGTTGCAGGCGCTCCGATTGCGGATTGACCAGCACTTCGCGTGGGTTGCCGCTTTCTTCGACGATGCCTTTGTGCAGGAACACCAGCTGGTTCGAGACTTCGCGGGCAAAGCCCATTTCGTGAGTCACCACCACCATGGTCCGGCCTTCCAGGGCCAGGGCCTGCATCACTTTGAGCACGTCACCCACCAGCTCCGGGTCGAGGGCCGACGTCGGCTCATCGAACAGCATCACCTCAGGCTCCACCGCCAGCGCCCGGGCAATCGCCACGCGCTGTTGTTCGCCGCCGGACATGTGGCCCGGGTAGGCGTCCTTGCGATGCGCCACGCCGACCTTGTTCAGGTAATACTCAGCCTTTTCGCGAGCCTCGGCCTTGGCCACGCCCAGCACATGCACCGGCGCTTCCATGATGTTTTCCAGCGCGGTCATGTGGGACCACAGGTTGAAATGCTGGAACACCATCGACAATCGCGAACGCATGCGCTGCAGTTGTTTGGCGTCCGCAGCCTTCAAGGCGCCGTCCTTGCCGGCCACCAGCTTCAGCTCTTCGTTGTTGAGCAGAATCTTGCCGGCATGGGGTTGCTCAAGCAGGTTGATGCAACGCAGGAAAGTACTTTTGCCCGAGCCACTGGAGCCGATGATGCTGATCACATCGCCGGCGGCGGCTTTCAGGGACACGCCCTTGAGCACTTCGTGACTGCCATAGCGTTTATGCAGGTCTTGGACTTCAAGCTTGTACATGCGGTCGGTTCTCACAAAACGTCAGTCGTTGAGCAGTCGATCGGATCGATGCGTTATCAGTGCTTGCGCGGGGCCAGGTAACCCAGCCAGCGGCGTTCGGCCAGTTTGAACAGGCGCACCAGGATGAAGGTCAGGCACAGGTAGAAAACGCCGGCCGTGATGTAAGCCTCGAACGGCAAGTAGTACTGCGCATTCACCGTGCGCGCGGCACCGGTGATGTCGATCAGGGTCACGATGGACGCCAGACTGGTGGTCTGCAGCATCATGATCACTTCGTTGCTGTATTGCGGCAGCGCCCGGCGCAAGGCCGACGGCAGCAGGATCCGGCGATACAGCTTGTAACGCGACATGCCCATGGCCTTGGCCGCTTCGATCTCACCGTTAGGCGTGGCCCGCAGGCTGCCGGCGATGATTTCGGCGGTGTAGGCGCTGGTGTTGATGGCAAAGGCCAGGCACGCACAGAAGGTCGCGCTCGACAGCCACGGCCAGAGGAAACTCTCGCGCACGGCTTCGAACTGCGCCAGCCCGTAGTAGATCAAGAACAGCTGCACCAGCATCGGCGTGCCGCGAATCACGTAGGTGTAGAGCCACGCCGTCATGTTGACGACCGGCTGTTTGGACACCCGCATCAGCCCCAGGGGCAGCGCCGCCAGCAGACCGAAAAACAGCGACAGCGCCAGCAGCTTCAAGGTGGTCAGCAGGCCACTGAAGTACAGCGGCAGGGCTTCATAAATGACGTTGTAGTCGAAGATCATAGATCAGCCGCCCTTACGCCTACCGAGTAGCGCTTCTCAAGGTGACGCAATGCCAGCAACGAGACACTGGTGATCACCAGGTACATCGCCGCCACTGCCAGGAAGAAGGTGAAAGGCTCGCGAGTGGCATCCGCCGCCTGCTTGGCCTTGAACATCATGTCTTGCAGGCCCACCACCGAAATCAGCGCCGTAGCCTTGGTCAACACCAGCCAGTTGTTGGTGAAGCCCGGAATCGCCAGCCGGATCATCTGCGGCACCAGCACCCGGAAAAACACCTGGAACCCGTTCATGCCGTACGCCATGCCCGCCTCGGCCTGCCCCTTGGGGATCGCCATGAACGCACCGCGAAAGGTTTCCGACAGGTACGCACCGAAGATGAAACCCAGGGTGCCGATACCGGCCGCCAACGGGTTCAGGTCGATGTAATCGTCATAACCGAGCATCGGTGCTACGCGGTTGAGCAGGTCCTGGCCGCCGTAGAAAATCAGCAGGATCAGCACCAGATCGGGAATGCCCCGAATGACCGTGGAATACAGGTCACCCAGCCACGCCAGCCAACGCACCGGCGAGAGGCGCAACGCGACCCCGATCAGCCCCAGGACAATGGCCAGGGCCATGGACGACAAGGCGAGCTGAAGCGTCAACCATGCGCCATCGAGGATGACAGCCCCGTAGCCTTTCAACATGATTCAGGTCCTCGAAAGTGGGATGAAAAAATGGCGCAAACCGCAGAGATCCTGTTGCTTGCGCCATTTCGCACGAGTGGCGGGACGTCGTTACTTGCCGTAGATGTCGAAGGCGAAGTACTTGTCCTGGATTTGCTTGTATTTGCCGTTCTCGCGAATAGCGGCAATCGCGCTGCTGATCTTGTCTTTCAGCGCATCACCTTTGCGAACCGCGATACCAATACCGTCGCCGAAGTATTTCTCATCGGTGAAGGCCGGGCCGACGAACGCAAAGCCTTTGCCGGCGTCGGTTTTCAGGAAACCGTCATCCAACAGCGTAGCGTCTGCCACGGTACCATCGAGACGGCCGGCGGCTACATCCAGGTAGATCTCGTTCTGCGAACCGTACGGCTTGATCTCGGCACCCAGCGGGGCCAGGACTTCACGGGCGAAACGCTCGTGGATCGAACCGCGCTGCACGCCGATGTTCTTGCCCTTGAGCTCGGCCAGGCCGTCGCTGACCTGGGTACCGGCCTTCATCACCAGACGCGCCGGGGTGTTGTAGTACTTGTTGGTGAAATCAACGGATTTCTTGCGATCTTCAGTGATCGACATGGACGACAGGATCGCGTCGATCTTGCGGACCTTGAGCGCCGGGATCAGGCCGTCGAATTCCTGCTCGACCCACACACACTTGACCTTCATCTCTTCACACAGCGCATTGCCGATGTCGTAGTCGAAACCGACGATGCTGCCATCCGGGGCTTTCGAGGCAAACGGAGGGTACGCCGCTTCGATACCGATCTTCAGAGGCTTCTCATCGGCGAATGTCGGCAGGGACAGCACGGACAGTGCCAGGGCGCCAAGCAGCACAAGTTTCTTCATCTTGGAACTCCATCGGTAAAGGGCGAAAACGGCAGAGTGAGCAACAGCCCAATATGCGAATGGGTGGAACGAACTTTGGTGCTGCGTCCTAGGAAGCCCACGTTTTATTCAACGCGAGCCACGACGAGCGAGTGATCGGCATTCTAACGACAGGTCCGAAGCCGATATTTCTTCAATGCGACAACAAATTACAGAAGCACCGAGAAAGCTGTTCAAGCACATTGACAGCCCCGCAAATTCATGCAAGAGCAAAAGAAGGGAAACCGATCTATGCTGCAAATAGCGGGCCCATTATTCGCAAACCCTTCTAATCCGGCAAGCACAGCGTGTCGGCTTATTTCCTGAGGGGTAGGCAAAGGCCCTGAAACGGGGCTTTGCGTTTCCCGCCGCCCCGTTGTGGCGCCTTTGGTTACACATTTCGAAACACGGGTAACGTTCGGAAGCGTCCTGCTTTGAAGGTCGATATTTATTCGCCGACTGCTCCAGGCGCGCTGAGTTGTGGGAGCAAAGCTTGCTCGCAATCCAAGCGCCTCGGTTTCTGAAGGACCGCATCGCCTGCATCGCGGGCAAGCCTGGTTCCCACAAATCGGGGATAAATCCCCTCTCCACAGGGATCCACGCCGGACGCATAAAAAAGCCCCACCCGGCAAATACCGGGCGGGGCTTTCGGTGTTACACGCTGCCGTCAGGCAACATTCATGGTCTTGTGCGTCTCGATCAGATGCGCCACCACACCCGGGTCGGCCAGGGTGGAGATATCACCCAACCCATCGTATTCCGCCGTGGCGATCTTGCGCAGGATGCGGCGCATGATCTTGCCGGAACGGGTTTTCGGCAGGCCCGGGGCCCACTGGATAACATCCGGCGAGGCAATCGGACCGATCTCCTTGCGCACCCAGTTCTTCAGCTCCAGGCGCAGGGCTTCGCTGGTTTCCTCGCCAGCATTCAAGGTGACGTAGACATAGATGCCCTGCCCCTTGATGTCGTGCGGCACACCAACCACCGCCGCTTCGGCGACTTTCGGGTGGGCGACCATGGCGCTTTCGATCTCGGCCGTGCCCATGCGGTGGCCGGACACGTTGAGCACGTCATCCACTCGACCGGTGATCCAGTAGTAACCGTCTTCGTCACGACGCGCACCGTCACCGGTGAAATACATGCCGCTGAAAGTCTTGAAATAGGTGTCGACAAACCGATCGTGGTCGCCGTACAGCGTCCGCGCCTGGCCTGGCCAAGAATCGAGGATCACCAGGTTGCCTTCGGCAGCGCCTTCCACCAGGTTACCGAGGTTGTCCACCAGCGCCGGCACCACACCAAAGAACGGACGCGTGGCCGAACCCGGTTTCAACGCCGTAGCACCTGGCAACGGGCTGATCAGCACGCCACCGGTTTCGGTCTGCCACCAGGTGTCGACGATCGGGCAACGCTCCTTGCCAACATTCTTGTAGTACCAGCCCCAGGCTTCCGGGTTGATCGGCTCGCCCACCGAACCCAACAGGCGCAGGCTGCTGCCATCGGCGCCTTCGACGGCGGCGGTGCCCGAAGCCATCATCGCGCGGATGGCGGTCGGCGCGGTGTAGAGGATGTTGACCTTGTGCTTGTCGATGACCTTGGCCACCCGGGTAATGTCCGGATAGTTCGGCACGCCTTCGAACAGCAGCGTGGTCGCGCCATTGGCCAGCGGGCCGTAGACGATATAGCTATGGCCGGTGACCCAACCCACGTCAGCGGTGCACCAGTAGACTTCGCCAGGCTTGTAGTCGAACACCCGCTCATGGGTCAGCGCCGCGTACAGCAAGTAGCCGGCCGTGGTGTGCTGCACACCCTTGGGCTTGCCGGTGGAGCCGGAGGTGTAGAGGATGAACAGCGCTTCCTCGGCACCCATTTCCTTCGGCGCGCAAACGGTGCCGGCCACTTTCATCAGGTCTTCGTACCAGATGTCACGGTGCTGGTTCCACTTGATACCGCCACCGGTGCGCTTGCACACGATGACCTTCTGGATGCTGCTGGTTTCCGGGTTGGTCAACGCGTCATCGACGTTGGCCTTGAGCGGGATCTTCTTGCCGGCGCGAACGCCTTCGTCGGCGGTGATCACCACTTTGGATTTGCAATCGATGATCCGTCCGGCCAGTGCTTCAGGCGAGAAACCGCCGAACACCACCGAGTGAATCGCGCCGATCCGGGCACAGGCCAGCATGGCGACCACGGCCTCGGGGATCATCGGCATGTAGATCGTCACCACGTCGCCGCGATGCACGTCCTGGCCGCGCAGGGCATTGGCGAACTTGCAGACTTCTTCATGCAGCTCGCGGTAGGTGATGTTGCGGCTCTCGGCAGGGTCGTCGCCCTCCCAGATGATCGCAATCTGATCACCGCGCTCGGCCAGGTGACGGTCGAGGCAATTGTAGGAAACGTTCAAGGTGCCATCGGCAAACCACTTGATATCGACATGGTGATCATCGAAGGACGTCTGCTTCACCGTGGTGAAAGGCTTGATCCAGTCGAGACGCTTGGCCTGCTCGCGCCAGAAGCCATCCGGGTTGACCACCGACTGCTGATACATGGCCTTATAGGTCGCCTCGTCAGTCAACGTGTTAGCCGCAACCTCGGGACGAACGGGATACAGAGAAGCCGCACTCATGTTTCTTACCTCGGTGACATAGTTGTTTTTGTATGGTCCCGTTGTAGCCCGGGGCGGGCCTATAGAACCATTCGACGATGGTAGTAACAAGTCCCTACAAAATGTCGGTACTAACGTGCAAGGCCCTGCCAGCGGCCATTTCCCCGTGGGAGTGAGCCTGCTAGCGATAGCAGTGTGTCAATCAACAGTGCTACTGGCTGATCTGACGCCATCGCGAGCAAGCTCGCTCCCACAGGGATCTCCAATAAAACGAAAATCCCATACACACCACAGACCCATTGTGGGAGCGAGCTTGCTCGCGATGGCGGCGGCAAATCCAACATAGATGCAACAGACAACACCCGCCACCTGCCGCGATTATTACCAGATCAACCAACAGTGTTTATCAAAACCCGGTCTTTTTGCGATTAACCCCACCCCCTAAAATCCACCTCGCCAACCGGCAAACACGATTAACGCAACACAGCCCCCACGAAGGCCGTTAATCCAACCTCCAAAACCAAGCTCCACACGCAACCCCAAAAAGGTTGCGTGACCCCACTCGACCTCAAGAAAGGTGAATCAGATGAAAGCTTTATGGGTTCCAGTCCTCGTCGGCCTTTGCGCCAGCGCGATGGCAGACGAAGCCCCGGCCGATGTCGCCCAGCAAAAACCCGCCATTGAGGAGTACACCTACTCCACCCACCTGGACATCGCCAAAGTCATCTCCATGAGCGAGATCCCCAATGTCTGCGAAGTGGTCCCGGCGAAGATGGAATACGACGACTCCAAGGGCCAACGCCACATCCTGCGCTACAGCGTCATGGGCAACGGCTGCTCCAACGGCTGATCGACCTTTAACCCCATCGGGAGCAACCACCATGAAAACCCCACTGATCCTCGCCCTGACCCTGTCCGTACTGGCCGCCAACACCTTCGCCGCCGACGGTTTCGATCGCACCGGTTCCGCGGTCGCTGAAGACGGCTACGACCGCACCGGTTCTGCTACCGTCGCACAAGACGGCTACGACCGTACCGGCTCCGCTACCGTCGCGGAAGATGGCTACGATCAAACCGGTTCGGCCCGCATCGGCTGATCATTACTGGCATTTTCCACGGCCCGGTTTCGATCGGGCCTGGTTGTGTCTGGAACCGCTTAAAACCCTCCACAAACACAACATGTAGTGCAAAACCGCAAAAAACGCTGGTTTTTTGATCAAAAAAAACCGCCATGCGATCCATGCAAAAAAAATCTTCAGCGGCCAAAGCCTTGTAAACCCTCGCTCCCACGCGGATATGCCACCCGCCAGCCCCTGCGTGGGCTATTTCGCCGCACCACGTAGGCAAAAAAGTCCTTATAATGCCGCCTTAAACGGGCCTGCAATATTCCCTTACAGGGAATCACGCCAGCCTGAAGCCACGCAGGGCCAATCACCGCCCAGCGTTCACAGCCGCTTCAGCATGACCCGTACATTTTTCTGTTTGTTGCCTGCGTCAGCTGCAAGAAACGATTTTTCCAAGATCCACCGTGGCCAGTAGGGCCCTCATCGGGCATCTGGCCCTCACGCAGGAGACGACACGTCATGCTGAGCTGGGACGAATTCGACAAAGAAGACGGCGAAGTCGCTGTAAAAGGCGCCAACGCCGGCCACGCTTCTGAAGCCAACATGGACCGCCTCGACAGCGCCGGCGGTGCCGCCGCCCTCGAAGCCCGGGCCGTGACGGCCAGCGACTCGGCCGCGATCATTCGCGCCAAGGCCGCCCTCGACAAACTCGACGTCGCCGAAGGCCTCGCCGAACTCGAAGGCGCCTCCGCCCGTGTCGCCGTCGATGAAAAGCGCATGATCAACTGCCGCGCCGACCTCAACCAGCTCGTGCCGTTCAAATACGACTGGGCCTGGCAGAAGTACCTGGACGGCTGCGCAAACCACTGGATGCCGCAAGAAGTCAACATGACCGCCGACATCGCCCTCTGGAAAGACCCGGAAGGCCTGACCGACGACGAGCGCCGCATCGTGATGCGCAACCTGGGCTTCTTCTCCACCGCCGACTCCCTGGTTGCCAACAACCTGGTCCTGGCCGTGTACCGCCTGATCACCAACCCGGAATGCCGCCAGTACATCCTGCGCCAGGCCTTCGAAGAGGCGATCCACACCCACGCCTACCAGTACTGCATCGAATCACTGGCCATGGATGAAGGCGAGATCTTCAACATGTACCACGAGATCCCATCGGTCGCGAAAAAAGCCGCCTGGGGCCTGAAATACACCCGTTCGATCTCCGATCCGAAGTTCGAAACCGGCACCCCGGAAACCGATAAAGAGTTGCTGCGCAACCTGATCGCCTACTACTGCGTCCTGGAAGGCATCTTCTTCTACTGCGGCTTCACCCAGATCCTCTCCATGGGCCGCCGCAACAAAATGACCGGCGTCGCCGAGCAGTTCCAATACATCCTGCGCGACGAATCCATGCACCTGAACTTCGGCATCGACGTGATCAACCAGATCAAAATCGAAAACCCGCACTTGTGGGATGCCGAGATGAAGGAAGAAGCGACCCAGATGATCCTGCAAGGGACTCAGCTGGAGATCGAATACGCCCGCGACACCATGCCTCGCGGCGTGCTGGGCATGAACGCGGCGATGATGGAAGACTATCTGAAGTTCATCGCTAACCGTCGCCTGTCGCAGATTGGTCTGAAGGAAGAGTACCCAGGGACGACGAACCCGTTCCCTTGGATGAGCGAGATCATGGACTTGAAGAAAGAGAAGAACTTCTTTGAGACGCGGGTGATTGAGTATCAGACTGGCGGTGCGCTTAGCTGGGATTGATTCGAAAGAAAATCCTGGGCTGCACGCGTAACTAAGAACCCCGTGAAAACGGGGTTTTTTGTATTCTACGGAACCAAAACCGCGTTTAACTTCAGGACAGGTACGCTACCTCTGCCCTAGGAAAAACTCAGAATCGTTCCGTATTGACGCCGTATTGCCTCGTCGGATTTTTGCGAGGGTTTTGAGATTCAATCAGAAGCCGTCGTCCATTGTTCGGGCGGCGGTTTTTTGTTGGTGATATGGAATTTGGGGCTGCTCCGTAGCCCAGCGGTAGCAAGCTCCCTCGCCACAGGTTGGTGTCAGGGCGCAGGTGGGTGGCAGGTTTGATGGCCGGGTTGATTTTGGGAATCGCGAGCAAGCTCGCTTCCACAGGGGGTTTATGGCGTGTTGAAACTTTGGGTGCAGCCCGCCGCGTCCTTCGGTATTAATACACTTCCTCTCACGGACCCGAGCCCCGATGAAATTTGACACCGCCTACTGCCTCAGCCTCGATGCCAAGCTTTCGATCTATGACGTTCGAGATCTGAATTTCGACGAGACCATGGCATTCGATTCGGCCAAGGAGCGTTTTCAGTGCCCCAACGATGCCTGTCGGGCGGCGTTTGATGAGGAGAACCGGCTGACGACGTTCAACGCCAAGAACGTCAACTACATCCGCACGCCACATTTCAAGAATCAGCCAACGACCCAGCATATCGAGGGCTGTCCTTATGTCAGTCCGAAAACGCAGGGGTTGGGTGCGGAGGGTGTTGAGGCGGAAACGGATGACGACCGTGAAGAGCATTTTCCGTCGGAGCTGTTGCTGACTCGGCGTCAGTACGTGCGTAAGCCGTCCGAACTGTCAAAGGATGTTGAAGCGACTCGGCCTACGCCCCCCTCCGTCTCGTCCCACGGTGATAACACTCATTCCGCCCAGGACTCGACACCGGACAAGACCAGTGTCTTCGCCCACCCGGTGGAATGTTTCGTCTCGAATTTCGATAACAAGGACCTGCTCAAGCGCATGCCATTGAAGATTGGCGAGCACACGGCGCCCTATGGGTCGTTCTTCAAGAAGATCGAGTACCTGCTGGACAACAAGGGGTTGATTTACTGGGGCAAGATCAAGGAGATCAAGGATTACACCCAGAGCTTTCGCATCGATTTCGAAGCAAAGGTCTGGTTCAAACAGCCGGACGAGGAGAAGAAAAAGCCATACTCGGTCAACGTTTACCTGAGCAAGAAGCTGATCGACAACTACCGCAAGCGCAAAGCGTTTCTGGAAGAGATCAGGCACGCCGTCGACAGTGAGCGGGATTTGTATTGCTTCTTTTATGGCGTGACGCCGGAGTTGAAACAGGTGCCGAGCAAGAAGAACCCCGAGCAGACGTTCGGGGTGTTCAGTGCCAATATTGAGAATCTGGATCACTTCATTATTCGAGAGGCGCCAGGATTGACTGATCAGTAGTTACCCTACCCCTGCCACATCCCAACCATCACCAACATCAACAGCCCCACATACACTCGCGCATGCAGGCGATCCGGTATCCGCCCGATCCATGGCGTTGCCAAGCGAATGCCCAGTAGCGCGCCAAGCGTGAGTGCAACAAAGGCCAGTAGGTCGACATAACCGATAAACCACGGGCCGAAGTCTATATCGGTGAAACCGGCCAAGGCCATGTAGGTAACAGTACCGGCCAGGGCAACGGGCAAGCTCAGCGGGTTAGCCATGGATGTGGCCTGGGACATGCTCAGGCCACAACGGCGCAGCAGCGGCACGGTCATGACGCTGCCGCCAACCCCCAGGACCGTGGCGATGATTCCGATGGTGGTGCCGCCCAACGCGCTCTCCATCGTCGCCAAAGGGCGTGGGACGGCATCGCGGGAGTGTGTCAGAAAACCTCGCCGCAGCAGGCAATCCAGAATGGTCAGGCCCAGGTAGGCAATGAAAGCGTAGCGAATAATCTCGCCGCTGAGCCAAGTGGCGGCCGCTGCGCCGAGGATCGCCCCCAGGGCAATGAAGCCGCCGAACGGCCACAAATAATGACGAATCAACTGACCGGCTCGGTGATGTTTTCCTGTGGCGACCAGGGCGTTGACGATCATGACGCAGGTGGAGGTGGCGACGGCGATGTGCATCGCCGACTCACCGATGACATCACCGGCGTGATGAGCCGTCAGCATGCGATACATCAAGGGCACCACGACAAAACCGCCGCCGAACCCGAACAGCACGGCTGTCACGCCACTCAGGCAGCCGAAGCATGCGAGCAATACATAGGACATTGAGGTGAATCCGTGAAATGGGGGGCGCCCACGATAGGTAAGCGACGCCTGGCCTGCTGTAGCAAACAAGCCAATAATGTTCGCGTTTACGCCAGCCACGAGTGGCCCTTCGATGCGCAACACTTCGATCGATTTATTGGATGCAACCCCCAGGGCGGTCGTCGCCATTGGCACCGATTACTCCCACGGACATTTGCTGCCGTTGCACCGCCATCGTCGGGCGCAGTTACTCTATGGCGCCACCGGTGTGATGCAGGTGAGCACGGCGGACGGCAATTGGGTGGTGCCGCCGCAACGGGCGGTGTGGATTCCGCCCGGGATTGCCCACGAAGTGCTGATGCTGGGCGTCAGCACTCGCAGTTTGTACATCGAACCGGCAGCGGTGACGGCCATGGACACCCGCTGCCAGGTGATCAATGTGTCGCCCTTGATGCGCCAGTTGCTGATGGAAGCCGTGGAGCTTGCGCCGGACTACGATGAGGTTGGGCGCGATGGGGCGCTGATCGACTTGCTACTGCACGAACTGCTGCGCAGCAACCATCTGCCGCTGCACCTTCCACTGCCCCAAGACCCACGCCTGCTCGGCCTGTGCCAGGCATTTCTGAAACACCCAGACGCCCACGCCTCGCCCGGGCAATGGGCGACGCAGTTACATATCAGTTTGCGGTCGTTCAACCGCCTGTTCAGCCAGCAAACCGGGGTAAGTTTCAGCCAATGGCGGCAACAGGCGTGTGTGATGTCGGCATTGTCTCGATTGGCCGTAGGCGATTCGGTAACCCGCATTGCCCTTGATCTGGGCTACGACAGCCCCGCCGCGTTCTCCACCATGTTCCGCCGGATACTGGGTCACGCGCCGAGTGCCTGGTTGGAAAAGACCGCTGGTCATTGATCAAAAAAATGAGATTGATCCGGATTCAAAACAACTGTACAAAAACACAGTATTTTTTGAATCCACAGCTTTGGAGAATCCCATGGCCTCTCTCGCAATCAAAACCACCCTGCAACGCATCGCTGTCTATCAATTCACCCCAGCCCACAGCGCGCAGGCCCGAGCCATGCTGGGCTGGAGTGTCGAGGAGCTGTCGCGGCAGTCCGGCGTTTCGGTCCAAGCCATCCGGCGCTTCGAAGCCGGGGGTGAGCTGCTCGACGTGACCCGCCTGGCGTTGGCCTTTCGGCTGGAAGCCGAAGGCCTGGTGTTCTTCCCTGGGTTCGCCCCGGGGCGAGGCATGAACATCAAGGGCGCCACGCCGGATCCGATGGAGCGCCCAGACTACGCAATGATCGAATGATCGATGCGTCTGGAGTCAGGCCATGTCGGGCTGGTCCTGATAAGCCGAGGGCTCCACGTCCAGCCACCAGGCCCGGCCACGTTGTGGCTGAGTCAGGGTGAATGCTTCGCCCATTTGCGGCGTGGCGATGCTGACGTTGCGCTCCCAGGCCAGGGCCAGGATACGATCGAAGGGTTCATACCAGGCATGCATCGCCAGGTCGAATGTGCCGTTGTGGATCGGCAGCAACCAGCGGCCCTTGAGGTCGATATGAGCCTGTAGGGTTTGTTCCGGCTGCATGTGGACATGCGGCCAGTCGACGTTATAGGCACCGGTTTCCATCAGCGTCAGGTCAAAGGGGCCGTATTGCTCGCCGATGCGTTTGAAACCATCGAAATAACCGGTGTCGCCGCTGAAGAAAATCCGGGTGTCGGCGTCGATCATCACCCACGAGGCCCATAACGTACCGTTGCTGTCGAACAGGCCGCGACCGGAAAAATGCTGGGATGGCGTGGCAATGAACTCGATACCCTCCACTTCGGTGCCTTGCCACCAGTCCAACTGACGGACCTTGCTGGCGTCGATGCCCCATTTGATCAGGGTGTCGCCCACGCCCAAGGGAGCCAGGAAGTGGCGAGTCTTGGCAGCCAGTTTGAGAATGGCCTGATGGTCGAGGTGATCGTAATGATCATGGGAAAGGATCACTGCTTCGATCGGTGGCAGTTCTTCCAGGCTGATGGGTGGCTGATGAAAACGCTTGGGACCGACCCATTGCACGGGTGAGGCGCGTTCGGAGAAAACCGGGTCGGTCAGCCAGAACTTGTCCCGCAGCTTGAGCAGCACGGTGGAATGGCCGAGGCGCCAGACACTGTTGTTCGGCGCGGCCAGCAGGGCGTCACGCGTCAGCGGTTGAACCTCGATGGCGCCGGTAGGCCGGGTAGCGCGCGGCTTGTGGAAGGTCATGTTCCAGATGATGCGCAGGGTCGTGCCAAACCCTTGCCGCGGAGTGAAAGCGTGATTGCGATACTTGCCCTGTTCCTGCCGGGATGAAGGCTGGGCGGACGGGTTGTCGGTGGGAAAAGAGGGGATGGTCATGGTGCGATAACTCCAAGGGCGTCGTCGGAACTCCGATTCGCCGTTGTGGGACGCTGGATGGCCGTTGCATGCACGCTCAGCCGTTTGACGCACAAACTACACCACTCGGTGTAGTTTCTAGATTGCATGAATCCCGGGAGCAAGTAAACTGCCGAGTGTAAATTCCCTCCTCAACCGACGAATGCCCCATGACCGTACCGCAGCGCCTTACCGAACGGAAACGCGAAGCCATCCTTCAGGCCGCGATTGCTGAATTTCGTAGCAGCGGTTTCGAGATCACCAGTATGGACAAGATCGCGGCGACCGCTGGCGTATCGAAACGCACGGTGTACAACCACTTCCCCAGCAAGGAAGAACTGTTTGCCGAGATTCTGAATCGGTTATGGAACAGCATTACCGCAGAACAGGACATGCCCTATAGCTCGCTGAAGCCTCTACGGGAGCAGCTTCAAACATTGCTGCAAGCAAAATTGCACATGCTCGCGAACGATAACTTCCTCGACCTGGCGCGCATCGCCATCGCCGCCACGATTCATTCTCCCGAGCGGGCCCAGGACATGGTCGCGCGCATGGGCCAGCGCGAAGAAGGCTTGACCGCCTGGATTCGTCTGGCACTGGCCGATGGTCGATTGAAACCCGTGGAACCGGCATTTGCCGCCCAGCAAATGCATGGGCTGCTCAAGGCATTCGCCTTCTGGCCACAAATATCCATGGGGCAACCGAGCCTGAACCAGGATGAACAGACGCGGGTGATCGAGTCAGCCCTCGACATGTTTCTGGCCCGCTACCAGGCCTGAGCGTCAGATCACTGCGGATAGGGCTACTAAAGCGAAGGCTTACTGACAAATTTCTGGTGCATTTCGGTGGTCAGGCTGTCGATACGCTCAGTCAATGCCTTGGTCATTTCCGTCAGGCGGGTGTTCTGCTCCAACAACTCGAGTAACTGCGCGGTGTTCTGCGCGGCCTGGGCCTGACGTTCACTGTTAGCAATCGCCAGCGCTTCACGATGTTGAGCGTCGGCTTCCGCCTGGGCTTTATCCCGAGCAGCCTGTCGGGTTTGCGCCAGCAGGATCAGTGGGGCGGCATAGGCCGACTGCAGACTGAACGCCAGATTCAGCAAAATGAACGGGTAAGCATCGAAGTGAAAGACCCCCATCAGGTTCAGGCTGATCCATAGCAGCACGATCAGGGTTTGCGCGCCAAGGAACATCGGCGTCCCGAAAAAACGCGCGAACGCCTCCGCGCGCAGCGCAAAGCGGTCATTGCCAAAGGTCGGCGCCAGATGAGCGTGAGGACGATGAAAACGCAAGTGGTCAACTGGAGCTGCGGTAGAAGGTTGCGAGGGTTTCGTCATCGTGATGATCTCCGCCTGGGGCTAGGGCTTAAGGCACTATAACCGCTGGGGGGGCATCCTCCATTGATGTCATACACGCCCTGCTCGTTAAAAGTCAGCGCCACCGTAGATTACGCCCCAACTCGTCGAACAAGGTCACCACCGAACGCAAGGCTCGGCAGTCCGGGCGGGTCAGGAGCCACAGGGCCGTGTCATATCCCTCCAACGGTTCGCCAAGAGGCATCAGGCCCTGGCTTTCATCGATCAGAAAGTCCGGCAGCGCCGCGACCCCCAAACCGGCCCGCACCAACTCGGTGACCGAAAGCATGCTGTTGCAGCGATAAGCAGGCACCACGCCGGGTAAATATTGCCGACGCCAGGCCACGGTGGGGTGATCCGGGAGGAAATCGTCCGGCGCGATCCAGGTCATGCCCGCCAGATCATCCGGGTTCACCGAGCGCAGATAGGTGGCGCCGGCACATACCCGGTAAGCCACATTGCCCAGGTTTCGACCGACCAGATGTTCCGGCGGCGTACGGGTCAAGCGCAATGCAATGTCGGCATCACGGCGGCTCAGGTTGGCGAAGTCATTCGAGGTGCTCAGTTCAAGAGTCAGTGCCGGGTAGGCGGGCATGAACCGCGCCAGCGCAGGCAGCAGCAATGCTTGCAGGACCGAATCGGTGCATGTCAGTCGTACCGTGCCGCTGACGACCTCACCGCCCTGCTCCACACCGATCCGCGCCGCCTCCAAAGCCTGCTCGGCGCGCTCGGCCTGCTCAGCCAATGCCTGGGCCAGGCTCGTAGGCAGATACCCGGAACGGCTTTTTTCGAATAAGGGTTGGCCCAAGGCCGCCTCAAGTCGGCGTACCGCGCGAAATACCGTGGACACGTCCACATGCAGCAGTCGCGCGGCTCGGGCCAACGAGCCGCCACGGACCAACGCCAGGATCAGGGACAGATCGGGGTAGTCCAGACGATAGTGCGTCGATGCATTGAACACTTGGGTAAACGCCAATATTGATTGCGTGAACGCCAATCTATAGTGGCCACCAGGAATCAACAAGCGGCGAATCTCTCATGGAAAACCAGCGTTCTTTACACATCGCTTTGGTCGGCGACTATGACCCCCAGATAACGGCTCATCGGGCAATCCTTATCGCCCTTGAGCTCATCACCAGACAAACCGGCCAAGACATTCACTTCCAATGGTTGGCAACCGACTCCATCGCTGACAACAGCGTTCTAAATGACTTCAACGGCGTCTGGTGCGTGCCCGGCAGTCCTTACCGAAGTGAAGACGGCGTCGTGCAAGCGATTCGTTTTGCCCGCGAACAGCGTCGCCCTTTCCTCGGCACCTGCGGTGGTTTTCAGCATGCCGTGCTGGAATACGCTCGCCATGTGATGGGTTGGGCCGATGCCGCCCATGGCGAAACCGCTCCCGAGGCTGAACGGGCGCTGCTGACACCGCTGAGCTGTGCCCTGGTCGAAACCATCGATAGCCTTCAGCTCGAAGCGGGCTCCTTGATCGCCAAGGCCTATGATCGCCAGACGGTTTTCGAGGGCTATCACTGCCGCTTCGGGGTCAATCCGGATTTTGAAAAAGACTTGCTGAGCCAGCGCCTGCACGCCGTTGCCCGGGATTCGGCCGGCGACTTGCGGGCCGTGGAATTGCGTGACCATCCATTCTTTGTCGCGACGCTATTTCAGCCGGAACGCGCTGCGCTGGAGGGTCGTGTGCCGCCGTTGGTTGCTGCGTTTGTGGAGGCCTGCGCGAGGACAAGGCCATGAGTGCACACTACTACGCGGTGATTTTCACCTCCCTGCGCACCGAGGGAGACCAAGGCTACGCTGAAGCCGCAGAACGCATGCTGGCCCTTGCGCGAGAGCAGCCGGGGTTCCTCGGCGTCGAGTCGGCCCGTGGCGAAGATGGCTTAGGCATCACCGTGTCCTACTGGAGCAGCGAAGCGGCGATCCTGGCCTGGAAACAACACCCCGAACATAGCGCAATCCGGGAGCGCGGCCGTTCAACCTGGTATGCCCATTGCCACACGCGTGTGTGCAAGGTTGAACGCGATTATGCGTTCCGACGACAAACCTGATGCCAGGATACAAAACCTGATGTGTGTGCGGGCTTACTCGCGAAAGCGGTGGGTCAGCTTGCAGCGATGTTGAATGTGTCGACGTCTTTGCGGGCAAGCCTTGCTCCCACACTGAATCTCGGGTGTTCACAGATCCTGCCTTCACCACAATCCCCTGTGGGAGCTGAGCTTGCTCGCGATAGCGGTGGGTCAGCTTGCATCAATACTGAATGTTCCGCCGCCATCTCGGGCAAGCCTTGCTCCCACAGTGTCTTTGTTCAACTCGAGATCGGGGTTCAGCCTGTCACCAACTGCCGCACCGCCATGATCTCCGGCAGGTCGCTGCGCGCCATGTACACCCGCAAAGGTTCGCTGAGGTTGATCCGGTCGTCGATGTGCTGGTCCAGCAGTAACTGGATCCGCTCGCGTTTGAGGGCCATGGTGCCGTCCGCCACGGGGGCCCAGACAAATTCGCAGGTGGGGATGATGCCGTCGTCGGCCACGTCCATGCCGAAGGCGTCTTCGCTGAAACGTACGATGTATTGGCCGGTCTTGCGGTTCAGGCCGACAAAACCCTTGAGCTGGTCGGCGGCCTGGCAGATGAATGTCGAAGTGGTGCGCATGGTAAACCTCACGGATGCGTCTCGCAGGACGTCTGATCGATGGTTTACACACAAGGCAAGTGAACGATGGTTTCAGGTTTCCCTCTGCCGGGGAAACTGGTGCGGCTAAGGGTACTGCAAAGCATCCCGAAAATGCGTGGGAAAAATCTGCTTTGCACATATTTATGTCGGTATAGCGATAGCGCCGCTGGCGTTCAGTTGTTAAAAGATAGGTCTTTGCAAAACCTACGAAAGGATCTCGAGCATGCCTGTCACCTTCACCCGCAGTGCGTTGATGCTGAGCCTGTTGCTCGGCCTCGGTCAGACACAGGCCTCCGAGGCCCCGGCTCCCAAGGCCTTGGCGGCCCTTCAGGGGATCCCCCACCCGGCAGTGATCGCCCACCGCGGCGCCTCGTTCGACGCGCCGGAATCGACCGCGGCAGCCTACAAACTGGCCCGCGACCTGGGCGCCGACTACTTGGAACTGGACCTGCAACGCAGCAAGGACGGCGTGTTGTTCGTCCTGCATGACGACAGTCTGCTGCGCACCACGGATGTCGCCAGCAAGTTTCCCGAGCGCAAGGACAGCACCGCCAACCAATTCACCATGGCGGAACTCAAAACCCTCGACGCCGGCAGTTGGTTCAACGCGGCCTATCCAGACCGCGCCCGCCCTTCGTTCGTGGGCCTGAAAATCCTGACCCTGGATGAAGTGATCAATATCGCCGAGGGCAACACGCAGCAAAAACCCGGGCTGTACATCGAAACCAAGGAGCCGAAACTGTTCCCTGGCATCGAGCGCGACCTGAAGGATAAATTGCAGGACCGCGGCTGGCTGAGCCCGTCCGGCTCAAAACTGGCCAAGCGCGCCACCGGAGTGGGCCAGGGCAAGGGCAAGGTGGTCTTGCAGACCTTTGAAAGGAGCAGCCTCGAACTGCTGCACAAAGAGATGCCGAAAGTGCCGAAGATCCTGCTGCTGTGGGTGGGCGAAGGCAACATCGAGCCCAAGTCCAAGGTGCCGTTCGCCGAGTCCGGCGAAACCGACAAAGCGGCCTATTACGCCAAACAGGAACCCAAGGACCGGGCTGAGTTCGAAAAATGGGTGCAGTACGCCAAGACCCTGGGCGCCATCGGCACCGGACCGTCTGCAGCGTTGACCCAGGGTGGTAGCCAGAGTTACTCGAACCTGGTGCAGCCGTGGATGAACCAGTACACCCATGATCAGGGTCTGTTGGTGCATGTCTACACCGTGGACGATGCGGTGGACTTCAAGAAAGTCATGGAGGCCGGCGTCGACGGCATCTTTACCAACCGCGCCAGTGAACTGCTCAAATACTTCAAGCGCCCCGAGACTGGCAACGTCGTGCAGTTGCTGGAAAAGAACGGTTACTGAACCCAAACACGCCCATAGGGGTAAAGACTTTGCCCCATGGGCCCTGTTCGGCACTTCAGAAGTTTTTTCGAATTAAGGGTGAATTAAGTTGCCAGAGATAATCTGGCCCCACTTAAACGACTCACCCCTTAATGACACCAAGGAAAGAACTTATGAAAACTTTGACTGCCCTGTTTACCGCCGCTGCCCTGACCCTCGGCGCTGGCCTGGCCCAGGCGGATGTGCGAGTTGACCAGATCCCACAACTGGTCAAGGAAGGCAAGATCAAGTCGCTTGAATCGATGAACGAAGAAGCCCTGAAGTTGCACCCGGGCGCGAGCATCACCGACACCGACCTGGACAACCACTTCGACGGTTATGAATATGAAGTGGAACTGAAAACCGCTGACGGCAAAGAGTTCGACGTGGACTTCGATGCCACGACCGGCAAAGTACTGAGCAACAAGCAAGACACTTGATCCATCGGCAAAAAAGAGCCGCGCAACCCTAAGGTTGCGCGGCTTTTTTGCATCTATCAACAACTACGCTAACTGCTGTCAGGCACTCAACCGCGCCGTCACTTCATTCAACTGCCCAGACAAGCCGTGCAGGTTCCGGCTGGCGGCTTCGGTGCGCTGCACGTTGTCCAGGTTGGTGCTGGCGATACAGGTGATTTCAGTCAGGTTGCGCGAAATGTCTTCGGCCACGGAAGTCTGCTCTTCGGCGGCGGTGGCGATCTGGCGGTTCATGTCGCGGATCGCTTCGACAGCCTGGGTGATGCGTTCGAGCATCGCACCGGCCTGGGTCACCTGTTCCACACTTTCTTCGCTGCGCGACTGCCCGCTTTCGATGGCCTGGGCCGCGTCCACCGCACCGGTTTGTACGGTCTGGATGATCTGGTTGATCTCGATGATGGATGAAGCCGTGCGCTGGGCCAGGCTGCGCACTTCATCGGCGACCACCGCGAAACCGCGCCCCGCCTCACCGGCCCGAGCCGCTTCGATGGCTGCGTTGAGGGCCAGCAGGTTGGTCTGCTCGGCGATCCCGCGGATCACCTCCAGCACCTTGCCGATGCGCCCACTGTCGGTTTCCAACTGACGAATGACCGTGGCGGTGTTGGCGATCTCTCCGCGCATGCGGGTGATGGTGTGGATGGTCCCTTGCATAACCTTCTCGCCCTGTTGCGCCGATTGATCAGCGTCATCGGCCGCCCGTGCTGCGTCGGCGGCATGACGGGCGACTTCCTGGGCCGTGGCGGACATTTCGTTCATCGCCGTCGCCACCTGATCGGTGCGTTCGAATTGCTCGCTGGTGCCCTGGCTCATCAGGCTGGCGATGGCATTGAGCTCACCGCTGGCACTGTCCAGTTCCGTGGCACTGCGTTGCAGCCGGGTAAAGGTTTCAGCCAGGAAATCACGCAGTGTGTTGGCCGCTACCGCCAGATTGCCCAACTCGTCCTGACGGTTACTCGTCACACGCTCAGCGAAACGCCCATGACTCAGTCGGGTCACGTATTCGATCAGGTTACGGATCGGCTGAACCAGGTTGCGATTGACCAGCCACAGGCTGAACAACCCGATCAGCAGGCCCGACACCAGCATGACCACAGTGCCCAACATAATCGTGCGGTCAGCGCCGACACTGATTAACGTCGATTGCTCGGTGGCCAGTTTGCGCAACTCCACCACCAGCGCACTCATCTGCTCACTGGCCGCACGGTCCACACCTTTGACCGCCGCATCGCCCGCCGCTGCGTCGCCACCGGCCGCCACAAATGCATCGCGGCCCTTTTGGTACGCCGCGCCCAATTGACGGTGTTCGTCTCGCAAGGCCTCGATACGCGTCTTGATCGGCGCCGGCACACCCTCACGCCCGATCAATTCACCCAGAATGCCCTGGACATCACGCTGGCGCTCCTCGAACTGCTTCCAGTATTTATCCAGATCCGCCGGCTGCTTGCCGCGCAGCAGGACGTTTTTCCATTCCTGCACCTGCACCTTGAATTGCAGGTTGGCCTCATCGATCAACTGCGAGGCACGCAATGGGCCGTCGATCAGGTTGCGATAATTCTGGATGCCATCGGAAAGAAAATGAAAAGACGCCAGGGCGATCAGCAGCATCGCCAGTAGGCTGCCGCTCAGCAGGGTGAGAATCTGGGCTCTCAGGGATTTTTGTAGAAACATAGAGGGGATCTCTTGAGAAGAAAAAATAATCGAACCCACGGAACGACGTGTCCCGACCTCCATGTTCGTGCCGCAACCGAATGCGGTGGATATGTACACACCATCGGCCTGCCAGGGGCGTTCTTGAGCCTTCCCGACCATCGGTAGCCAGCAGGAGTGGTCGGTTGTCGGACCTCACAAAAACGATGCGAGAACCAAAGCGCGGCGATCTGCGCCATCCATCATCGATGGACATTGCAACTCCCGGTAACTGCCGGTTTGGCGGTGCTGCACAACTGTCACAAAAGCATCAAGAAAGCTTGCGATGATGCCCTCCAAGTGAACCTGTAGCCGCCACAGGCACTTCCCGCCAGCGAGACTTCATGAACCACAGCATCGATCAAAGCCACCGCGATCCGGATCTGTTCGGCCTGCTGTACGGGTTTCGTTTCCGTCCCGGCGAGCGTGGGCAGGAGATTGATTCGGCTCAGGCCTTACGGAGCCTGCAACACCCGCAAGAGGCCGATGAGTTCCTCTGGCTGCACCTGAACCTGGCGCATGCCGCGTGCGAGCGCTGGATGAAAAGCCATCTGACCTTGCCAGATGAGTTTTTCGAAGCCCTGCACGAAGGCTCGCGCTCGACCCGCATCGAGCACGTGGACTCGGCGCTGCTGGCGGTGGTGAACGATGTCGTGTTCAACCTCAGCAACCTGGTGTCTTCGGACGTCTCCACATTGTGGGTGTGCGTGCACAGTCGCTTGATTGTCAGCGCGCGACTGCAACCGTTGCACTCGGTCGATAAGCTGCGCTCGTCGGTCAAGGCCGGCGAGCGCTTTCGCTCGCCGCTGGAGCTACTCGTACACCTGCTGCGCGACCAAGGCGAAGTGCTGACCCAGATCGTGCGCAAGACCAGCCTTAGCGTCGACCAGATCGAAGATCAGTTGCTGTCCTCACGACTGTCCACCAACCGCGCCGAGTTGGGCAGCCAACGTCGGATACTCGTGCGCCTGCAACGCCTGCTGGCCCTGGAGCCGGGTTCGTTGCTGCGTCTGCTCAACCGCCCGCCACAATGGTTGCAGAAGGAAGACGTCAAGGAGCTGCGTAAATCTACCGAGGAGTTCGCCCTGATCATCAACGACCTCACCGCGCTGGGCGAACGGATCAAGCTGTTGCAGGAAGAAATCGCCGCCAACCTCAACGAACAAAGCAACCGCACCCTGTTCACCCTGACGGTGGTCACCGTGTTGGCGTTGCCCATCAACATCATTGCCGGCTTCTTTGGCATGAACGTCGGAGGCGTGCCGCTTGCCGGCGATCCCGAAGGCTTCTGGATCCTGGTGGCGCTGGTGGCAACCTTCACCCTGATTGCCGGCCGATGGGCATTTCGCAAGCGCCGCGACTATTGAGTCACAGCATTGAGCATGACCTGTCCAGACAACCCCTTTTGTCGGCACAGCGGGATTTAAAAGTCTTTTTGTCATTTCTCCTGGGGTATCCTGCCCAGGCTTTTTAAAAGCGCGGATCTACCAGATCTATCAACAGACTTTGCGAGGAGCGCGATATGCACGAGATCCCTAATCTCCCCTTCCCAAGCCTGCACGACACTGAGCAGACGACCACGCTACAAGCCGGGGGGCAACCAGACGCCCAGCAACCCGAGCCCAAGGAAGCCACTGAACGCCGCCAGGCCGACAGCGAAGACTGATTCACCCGCACCACCAGACCGTGTGGAAAGCGCTAATATGCGCTTTCCACACTGCCTGAATCCCGAGCCCCCGCACCATGACCGATGACACCCCGACCTTCAGCGAAGCCCAGGCCAGCGTACTGATCGGCACCGCCGAGAAAATGGTCGAGATCTGGACACGCCTTTCTCCTGAGAAACAAGCCGCCCTGCTGGCTCGTTTCGGCACCGAAGAAAACGCCCTTGCGGCACTCGTCACCACGCACCTGGTCGGCGGGCAAAACGACCGCTGAGCAACCATTGGACAAATAGTTTTACTTTTCCACGCGCTGCCGCCACGGTCGCCGTTATCATAAGCAGCCTATCTATCCTGCTGCTCCGTGGACCTTTACCCCATGTCAGATTCCCAGCGCCCCCTGGCGGTCACGCTGCAAGTCGTTTCCATCGTCCTGTTCACGTTCATTGGTTACCTGAATATCGGTATTCCCCTGGCCGTGCTGCCTGGCTATGTCCATGGCGAGTTGGGTTTCGGCGCGGTGATCGCCGGGCTGGTGATCAGCGTTCAGTACCTGGCCACCTTGCTCAGCCGTCCTTATGCGAGCCGGATCATTGACAATCTGGGCAGCAAACGCGCGGTCATGTTCGGCCTCGCCGGCTGCGGGCTGAGTGGTGTGTTCATGCTGGTGTCTGCCTGGACGCCACACCTGCCCATACTCAGCCTGATCAGCCTGTTGATCGGGCGCCTGGTGCTGGGCAGCGCGGAAAGCCTGGTGGGCTCCGGTTCGATTGGTTGGGGCATCGGCCGGGTCGGCGCGGCCAATACCGCCAAGGTGATTTCCTGGAACGGGATCGCCAGTTATGGCGCGCTGGCGATTGGTGCGCCGTTGGGGGTCTGGCTGGTCAATCACCTGGGGCTGTGGAGCATGGGCGTCAGCATTATCTTGCTGGGTTTGTTGGGGTTGGCACTGGCCTGGCGCAAGACCGCTGCGCCCATCGTCGCTGGCGAGCGCCTGCCGTTCATGCACGTGCTGGGGCGCGTCTTGCCGCACGGCTGTGGCCTGGCCCTGGGCTCCATCGGGTTTGGCACCATCGCTACGTTCATCACCCTGTATTACGCAACACAGCATTGGGACAACGCGGTGCTGTGCCTGAGTCTGTTCGGCGCCAGCTTCATCGGCGCGCGTTTGCTGTTCGGCAACCTGATCAACCGCCTGGGCGGCTTCCGCGTAGCGATCGTCTGCCTCTCGGTGGAAACCCTCGGCCTGTTGCTGCTGTGGCTCGCACCGGATGCCCATTGGGCCCTGGCGGGTGCGGCGTTGAGCGGTTTCGGCTTTTCCCTGGTGTTCCCGGCGCTCGGCGTGGAAGCGGTCAACCTGGTACCGGCCTCCAGCCGTGGGGCGGCGGTGGGTGCTTACTCGCTGTTCATCGACTTGTCGCTGGGGATCACCGGCCCACTGGCTGGTGCAGTTGCGGCAGGCTTTGGCTTTGCTTCGATCTTTTTGTTCGCCGCACTGGCAGCCCTGGCCGGGTTGTCGCTGAGTGTCTACCTGTACCGGCAGGCACCGGGGTCTCGCCAAGGGCGGGAGAAAAACTAGAAGTCCACCTTACCGCGACCGGCCTTGATCGAGCCGCGCTTGGTCTTGGATTCCAGGCGACGTTTTTTCGAGCCCAGGGTCGGTTTGGTCGGGCGGCGCTTCTTTTCGACCTTGGTGGCGCTGAGGATCAGTTCGCTCAGGCGCTCCAGGGCATCGGCCCGGTTCTGTTCCTGCGTGCGATATTGCTGGGCCTTGATGATCAGCACACCGTCGCTGGTAATGCGACTGTCGCGCAAGGCCAGCAAGCGCTCCTTGTAGAACTCGGGCAAGGACGAGGCCGGAATGTCGAAGCGCAAGTGCACGGCGCTGGACACCTTATTGACGTTCTGCCCCCCGGCGCCTTGGGCGCGGATGGCCGTCAACTCGATCTCGGCGTCCGGGATGTGCACAGTGTTGGAAATCGCCAGCATGGAAAACGTCCGGGTTCAGGCCCCACAGGATACCCCGAATCCCCCAGCCAACGATCAACCTTGTGGGAGCGAGCTTGCTCGCGATTGCAGCGTGTCAGTCACCATTGATGCTGCTGACCCAACGCCATCGCGAGCAAGCTCGCTCCCACAGGGTTTCGTGCTTACTTGGCAGCCGCTGCCACGGCCATTTCATGCCGGGCACTGCGCTTGTTCTTGATCACGTAGCACACCCACATGAACACCACCCACACCGGAATCGCATAGACCGAGATCTGGATGCCGGGGATCAACAACATCACGCCCAGAATGAACACCACGAACGCCAGGCAGACGTAGTTGCCGTACGGGTACCACAGCGCCTTGAACAGCGGCGTCTGGCGGGTCTGGTTCATGTGCTGGCGGAACTTGAAGTGCGAGTAGCTGATCATCGCCCAGTTGATCACCAGGGTCGCGACCACCAGGGACATCAGCAACTCCAGCGCATGCTGCGGGATCAGGTAGTTCAGCAACACCGCCACCAGCGTGACCGCAGCCGAGGCGAGGATCGAACGCACCGGCACGCCACGCTTGTCAATCTTCGCCAAAGCCTTGGGCGCATCGCCCTGCTCGGCCATGCCCAGCAACATGCGGCTGTTGCAGTAAGTGCCGCTGTTGTACACCGACAGCGCAGCGGTCAACACCACGAAGTTGAGGATGTGCGCCGCCGTGTTGCTGCCCAGCATCGAGAACACCTGCACGAACGGGCTGCCGCTGTAGGCATCGCCGGAGGCGTTGAGGGTGGTCAGCAGGCTGTCCCAAGGGGTCAGGGACAACAGCACCACCAGGGCACCGATGTAGAAAATCAGGATCCGGTAAATCACCTGGTTGATAGCCTTGGGGATCACGGTTTTCGGTTTGTCCGCCTCAGCCGCGGTGAAGCCAAGCATCTCCAGGCCACCGAAGGAGAACATGATGATCGCCATGGCCATCACCAGCCCGCTCACGCCGTTGGGGAAGAATCCACCGTGGGCCCACAGGTTGGTCACCGACGCTTGTGGGCCGCCGTGACCGCTGACCAGCAAGTAGCTGCCCAGGGCAATCATGCCGACAATCGCCACGACCTTGATGATCGCGAACCAGAATTCGGCCTCGCCGAAGACTTTGACGTTGGCCAGGTTGATCGCGTTGATCAGCACAAAAAACGCGGCAGCCGAGGCCCAGGTTGGAATGTCCGGCGCCCAGTAGTGGATGTACTTGCCCACCGCCGTCAGCTCGGACATGCCCACCAGGATGTAGAGAATCCAGCAGTTCCAGCCCGACAGGAACCCGGCGAAACCGCCCCAGTATTTGTGGGCAAAGTGGCTGAAGGAACCGGCCACCGGCTCTTCGACGATCATTTCGCCCAACTGGCGCATGATCATGAAGGCGATGAAACCGCAAATAGCGTAGCCGAGGATCATCGACGGGCCAGCTGACTTCAGCACCCCCGCCGAACCAAGGAACAGGCCGGTGCCGATCGCGCCGCCGAGGGCGATCAGTTGAATGTGGCGATTTTTCAGGCCGCGTTTCAGCTCGCCTGAATGCGAGTTTTGTCCACTCATGAAAAGGGTCTCACGCAAGGTTTGATGATGTTCGTTAGACGTTGCCGCTCAAATCGGATTTCAAGCAGCGCCGATCAAACCCCAGCGCAGGCACCAGGAATTCAGCGTTTTAACAACGGTCATGCGTCACCTGTTTGTTTTTATCTGTGACGAAATCGAACCCGACACGCTTGTGACGTGGCGGAGTGAACAAGGCGGATAACCTTGAAAGTGCGTGGGTACGCGAAGGGTCACAGTAAAACGCGGCGCATTGTACACCGCCGACCCCCTGCTGCCAGACACCACCAGATCAGCGTGTCATTTGCCGGGATTGCACGTGGCCGCCTCGAAGGTCTCGGGCGACTGCAAAAATGCGTCCAGGCCCTTGCGAGCCCTCGATGGGTGTGGCGCGAAAAACGCCACGACGGGAGAAATGGAATCGAGCTACGGCGTTCATTGCGCCTCCTTCTTGTTATGCACCTGCACGACAGGCATGGGACGCATCTCACCCTTCCCGCAGACTTGAAACAAGCGGGTCAGAGCCCTGGAAAACCCACCAGCACAGGCCCTGCGGAAGTTTTTTCTTACAGCCTTTGAAAACACCGTTCCCGGCCAGCCCCACGGGCGCCAATCGTCAGTATTTCTTTACAACCTGTAACGCATCATTTCCACGTAGGAATTTTCCGTAACCCGACTGCAAATTGACGGTAGGTAGCTACCTAATAAAAAAACTCTTCAGCCGGCTGTTTTTGAATGAGTAATTTCTTCGCCGAAAATGGAATAAAAAATTCAAAAGAAAAAAATAAAATTATTTTTTGCATTCCAAAAAACCCTGGACTAGGTTTCAGCGACTTGCCCACGCATCGTGCCGGCAAGTTTTGCGGTGGCGCTTGCGGTCAGTTTTCACTCAGCCCATCGCTCCGCACTTTCCGTAAAAGTCATCTAGGAGATTCACTATGCAAGCACTGGACAAAGACTTGGAAACCGAACTGCAACTGGACGAATGGTTTGAAGCACCGACCCATGAGGCCGCCGTTGAAATGATGCAAGCCGACGCCGTCGTTCCGTTCGGCACGGCGATGTGGCCGCTCTAAGCACTACCCGGCGGTGCTGATCCGGCCGGTCAGCTCCGCCACTGTCGCGGATGTGTCAGGGAAGCCAACTACATTTGTCAGGGGAAGAAAAAGCATGGACACACAACGAGCCATCTCACATTTCCTTTACTACCTCGAACACCATCCCGCCCTGGCCGGCATCCAGCCCGCCAAGGTGTTGCTCGGCCATACCGCCGACTACGAAGCACTGACCGGTGCCATCGCCGAACAGGCCGGCAGTGGCTCGCCCTTCCGGTTCAGCGCCATGCGCCTGGACCTTGAACCCACCGAGCGCCTGTCCAAAGCCATTGCCGACAGCGATCTGTATATTTTCTTCTACGACTCCTCCACCCTGCCCAACCCGCGCCCCGAAGGCCCGGACTTTGTCCGCGCGCTGCAAGGCGTGATGGCCGACAACTGGAAGAAATCGCTACTGTTCAAGGACTACGGCGATTATTTCTACGACACCTTCAGCGTCATTCCCCAGCGCATCGCCGGGCTCAACAGCCACCTGATCCGGCGCATGTCCCAGGCGACAACCTTGAGCTTCCAGGATGACCTGGGGTCGTATTTCGACACGCCCCTGCACAGCGTCAAAAAATGGACCGACATCAACGGCCTCGGCAACTATGACTTGGCCCCCGGCGAAATCGCCACCCACAGCGACACCATCAATGGCCGGGTGAGTTTCCTCGGCACATTCCTGAGCACCATCCCGTTTGCGCGCAAATACGGCGTGCTGCAATCGCCGCTGGAGCTGTGGATTGAAGACTCCACCATCCAGAAAATCGCCACCGACGTGCCAGGCCTGGAGCACGACTTCAACAAGTACCTGGACGCCAACCCATCCAACCGCCGCATCGAGGAACTGGGGATCGGCACCAACGAAGGGGTCAAGAGCCTGTACGCCCGCAATGCCGGTTTCGAGGAGCGCCATTGCGGCCTGCACCTGGGGCTCGGTGGCGGGGCCAAGGGTAGCCATCATCTGGATCTGATTTTTGAGCGGGGGATGTTGGCGCTCGATAATGAGCCGATGTTTGATGGGCGGTTTGTGCTTTAGGTTGGGATTTCTGTAAGGCTGATGCCGCCATCGCGAGCAAGCTCGCTCCCACAGTTGAGCTTCAGCGAATGGAAGATCTGCGACCGACACCGTCCCAGTGTAGGAGCGAGCTTGCTCGCGATGGCGGACTATCTGTACCGCATCACTAAACCAAGCCAAAAAAAAACGCCAACCACAAGGGGTTGGCGTTTTTTCTTGCAGCTAGAAACTCACAGCTGCCTCACTCCGGCTTGCGACGCCCAAACCCCGGACGCTGCCCGGAACCTGCCGGTGCCCCACGGCGCTTGCCCGATGGCGTGTCGCGGTCGACCAGGACGATGCCCGGGCGCTTTTTCGGTGCGGGCTTGGCCGGGCGCTTGGTGTCGGCCGGGCGATCAGCCACTGGCGTGCCACGGCCTGCAGGAGCACCGCGACCTTCACTGCGTTCAGTGCGGCCATTGGCCGGGCGTGGCGTGCGCGGGCCGCGCTCGCCATCCTGGCGTGGTGCTGGCTTGCGGGCCGGGCGCTCGCCTTCGATCTGTGGCTCGCGCGAAGGACGTGGGCCGGTCGGCGCACCGTCAGCAGCCGGACGCAGGGTACGCACGCGCTCGGTCTTGCCCATCGGACGCGAGGATTTACGCTGCATCCGCTCCAGTTTGTCCTTGCTCTTGGCGGTCATCTGCGGCATCGCCACCGGCTTGAGGCCTACTTCGGCCGCCAGGATGTCGACTTCATACTGGCTCATTTCGCGCCAGCGGCCCATCGGCAGGTCGGAGTTGAGGAACACCGGGCCGAAACGCACGCGCTTCAGGCGGCTGACCACCAGCCCCTGGGATTCCCACAGGCGACGCACTTCACGGTTACGGCCTTCCATCACCACGCAGTGGTACCAATGGTTGAAGCCTTCACCGCCGGGCGCCTGCTTGATGTCGGTGAAACGCGCCGGGCCGTCTTCCAGCACGACGCCAGCCTTCAGGCGCTCGATCATTTCGTCATCGACTTCACCACGTACGCGCACGGCGTATTCGCGGTCCATCTCGTAGGACGGGTGCATCAAACGGTTGGCCAGCTCACCGTCGGTGGTGAACATCAGCAGACCGGTGGTGTTGATGTCCAGGCGACCGATGTTGATCCAGCGGCCTTCTTTCGGACGTGGCATTTTATCGAACACGGTCGGACGGCCTTCCGGGTCGTCACGGGTGCAGATCTCGCCGTCGGGTTTGTTGTACATGATCACGCGGCGCACCGTTTCGGCGGCCTCTTCGCGCTTGATCACCTTGCCATCGATGGTGATGGCGTCGTGCATGTCGACACGCAGGCCCAAGGTGGCATCTTTGCCGTTGACCTTGATCCGGCCCTGGGTGATCCAGGCTTCCACGTCGCGGCGCGAGCCGACGCCGATACGGGCGAGGACTTTTTGCAGTTTCTCGCCTGCTGGGCCGATTTCCTGGCTGTCGTTCTGGTCTAGGTCTTTCATTCTGGGCACCTCCCGGTGTGGTCGGGTCAGGCCAGGCCTGACACTTTGAAAACGGGTCTTCGACGAAGGGATCGCCAAAGGGTCGCGAATCATACGCCTGTTGTGGCGTTTGCGCATCAGAGACTAGTTGATCAACCCACGCTCAGCGGTTTTTCCGCCGACCGGTGATGCACTGTATTCATGTGGGAGCGAGCTTGCTCGCGATAGCGGTGCTCCGGTCGCGGGGCCACAGAGATGTGTTCCAAAAAACGAGATCAATCGTCGAACTGACGCCGTTCGTTTTCAATCGCTTCAGCCAAGGCCCGGGCTTCGGCTTCTTCATCGCTCAGCTCAGGCTCGGGTTCACGCGGTTCGAGGGCGGCGACGGCCGCCAGGAGTTTTTCCCGAGCCTCGGCAACGCCAAGAATGTCTTCTTCAGGCTCGGGTTCAGGCTCGGTCTGAAGCTCAACTTCACCGTCGGGCGGCGAGAGTTCATCCGGCTCGCCTTCAGGACCGGGGCCTTCACGCAGCAGGTCGTCGAAATCGGTCTTTAGGCCCTCCTCCATGGTGTCCAGCTCCAACAACAACGTGTGGAAACTGGTCTCCTCCTTGGGCTCCTCCGGCTCGGCGCTGGCGTCGGCCAGTTCCTGCAGGCCCTGGGGCACCGGGGCGTCGTCGAAGTCCAGCATCGGCTCGGGTTCAAGCTCCCGCAGTTCAGCCAGGGGCGGCAGGTCGTCCAGATTCTTCAAGTTGAAGTGATCGAGAAAAGCCTTGGTGGTGGCGAACATCGCCGGCTTGCCCGGCACATCGCGATAGCCGACGACCCGGATCCACTCACGCTCCAGCAACGTCTTGACGATATGGCTGTTGACCGCCACGCCCCGTACATCCTCGATCTCGCCCCGGGTGATCGGTTGGCGATAAGCGATCAACGCCATGGTTTCGAGCATGGCGCGGGAATAGCGCTGCGGCCGTTCCTCCCACAGACGCCCGACCCAGGGCGCGAACTTCTCGCGAATCTGCAGGCGATAACCAGAAGCCACTTCCTTGAGCTCGAAAGCCCGCCCCTCACAGGATTTACCCAGGAGTGTCAGGGCTTTCTTGAACACGGCCGGCTCAGGCCGCTCGCCTTCTTCGAAGAGTTCGAACAGCCGCTCCATCGATTGCGGCTTTCCCGAGGCCAACAGGAAAGCTTCAAGCAAGGGGGCCAGCTCGCGGGGTTCAGTCAGATTCATTGATTTGCTCGTTATTCGGCTCGTGCCCGCACGTGGATCGCTGCGAACGGCTCATTCTGCACCAGCTCGACCAAGGATTCCTTGACCAATTCCAGGACCGCCATAAACGTCACCACCACGCCCAGCCGCCCTTCCTCGGCGGTGAACAGCTCGACGAACGGCACAAAGCCGCCGCCCTTGAGCCGCTCCAGCACATCGCTCATGCGTTCGCGGGTGGACAGCGCTTCGCGGCTGACCTGGTGACTTTCAAACATATCGCCGCGGCGCAGGACCTCGGCCATGGACATCAGCAACTCTTCCAGGCTGACATCCGGCAGCAACTTGCGCGCCCGCGCTTCGGGGGCATCGAGCTTGGGCACCACCACATCGCGCCCGACCCGGTTCAAGCCATCGAGGCCTTCGGCCGCGACCTTGAAGCGCTCGTATTCCTGCAAGCGGCGGATCAGCTCGGCCCGCGGGTCGTCTTCTTCCGCTTCGACCTCGGCCGAGCGCGGCAGCAGCATCCGTGACTTGATCTCGGCGAGCATGGCCGCCATCACCAGGTATTCAGCCGCCAGCTCCAGGCGCACCGACTGCATCAGCTCCACATAGCCCATGTACTGGCGGGTGATTTCCGCCACGGGGATGTCGAGGATATTGATGTTCTGTTTGCGGATCAGGTACAGCAGCAGATCGAGCGGGCCCTCGAAGGCTTCGAGAAACACTTCCAGCGCGTCCGGCGGAATGTACAAGTCCAGGGGCATTTCCATGACCGCCTGGCCATAAACCATGGCGAACGGCAGCTCCTGCTGGGCGCCGGCCTGGCTGTCGGCGCTTTCCACGGTTTCCACAGCCGACATTCAGGCCTCGACCATGAACGGCGCCGGGTCGCCACAACCGACACGTACCACCTGCGGCTCGCCGTCGGCCAGGTTGATCACCGTGGACGCCGACATGCCCCCGAAACCGCCATCGATGATCAAGTCCACCTGATGTTCGAGTATCTGGCGCATCTCATAGGGGTCGGTCAACGGCTCCGTGTCGCCGGGCATGATCAGCGTCACGCTCATCAGCGGCTCGCCCAGTTCCGCCAGCAGCGCCAGGGCAATGGGATGGCTCGGCACCCGCAGGCCGATGGTGCGTTTTTTCGGGTGCAGCAACAGCCGCGGGACTTCCCGCGTGGCGTTGAGAATAAAGGTGTACGGCCCCGGCAAATGGGCCTTGAGCAGACGGAAGGTGCCGGTGTCGATCTTGGCGAACAGGCCAAGTTGCGACAGGTCGCTGCAGATCAGCGCGAAGTTGTGCTTGTCATCCAACTGACGCAGGCGTCTTACCCGCTCAACAGCGTTCTTGTCACCGATCTGGCAACCAATGGCGTAGGCGGAATCGGTGGGATAGACCACCACACCACCACCACGGATGATTTCCACGGCCTGTTTGATCAGGCGCGCCTGCGGGTTTTCCGGATGAATCTGGAAAAATTGACTCACGTGTTCTACCTGTTCAGACGGCGGCGGTAACGAGATCATGTTTGAATCTACACCATAGTGGCGGCAGATCTTCCGGCAACGGGCGATATTCGCCGATCTCGGACCAGCCTCCAGGGCCATGGAAATCACTGCCGGCGGTGACCAGCAGACCGAACTCACGGGCCAGAATCGCCAGGCTGCCGACCTGCTCGGCCGGCTGATGGCCGTTGACCACCTCGATGGCATGGCCCCCTGCTTGAATATAGTCGGCGACCAGGCGACGACGCTTGCTGCGGGTGAAATCATAGTGCCATGGATGCGCCAGGCTGACCCAGGCCCCGGCGGCCCGCAGGGTTTCGACGGTCTGCTCCAGCGTCGGCCAGTGCTGCTTGACGTCCCCCAGCTTGCCGGCCCCCAGCCATTTGCGGAACGCTTCGGCGCGGTCCTTGACGAACCCTTCGTGCACCATCCAATCGGCAAAGTGCGGCCGGGCCGGTGCGTTGCCGCTGTCGCCCAGCTCCTGCTGGATCTGCCGGGCACCGTCCAGGGCACCGGGCATGCCCTTCAGTGCCAGTTTGCGGCTGATCTCTTCGGAGCGTAGCCAGCGGCCGTCGTGCAGTTGCGCGATGGCCTGGACCAGCGCCGGCGCATTCACATCAAAACCGTAGCCCAGCACGTGAATGGTCGCCCCGCCCCAGGTACAGGACAACTCGACCCCATTGACCAGTTGCATGCCCAGCGCAGTCGCGGCGCTGCGGGCCTCGTCGAGACCTTCAAGGGTGTCGTGATCGGTCAGGGCCAGGACCCGCACGCCGTGCTCGAACGCCCGCGCCACCAGAACCGCAGGCGCCAGGGCACCATCGGAGGCCGTGCTATGGCAGTGCAAATCAACATTCACGAGAGTTTGTTACCTCAAATCAGCTGGCCCTATCGCGGCCAAGGATGTTTGTTATTATGCCGCCACATCCTGCTTCTGGCTGCCACTGTGAAACAATTCATCGACTTCATCCCGCTCCTGCTGTTTTTCATCGTCTACAAACTTGATCCACGAACCGTCGATATCGCCGGTCACTCCTTGACTGTAGGCGGTATTTACAGCGCCACCGCAGTGCTGATCATCAGTTCCCTGGTGGTTTATGGCGCACTGTTCGTGTCCCAGCGCAAGCTGGAGAAAAGCCAGTGGCTGACCCTGATCGCCTGCCTTGTGTTCGGCAGCCTGACCCTGGCCTTCCACAGCGAAACCTTCCTTAAATGGAAAGCCCCGGTGGTCAACTGGCTGTTCGCCCTGGCCTTCATCGGCAGCCACTTCATCGGTGATCGCCTGCTGATCAAGCGCATCATGGGCCACGCCATCAGCCTGCCAGACCTGATCTGGACCCGGCTGAACATCGCCTGGATCGCGTTCTTCCTGTTCTGTGGTGCCGCCAATCTATTCGTTGCGTTCACGTTCCAGGACTACTGGGTCGACTTCAAGGTCTTCGGCAGCCTGGGCATGACGCTGTTGTTCCTGATTGGCCAGGGCATCTACCTGTCCCGTCATCTGCACGATGCCGACCCCACTACGCCAAAAGCCGAGGACTGACATGCTCTACGCAATCATTGCCACCGACGTCGCCAACTCCCTGGAAAAACGCCTGGCCGCTCGCCCCGAGCACCTTGCACGCCTGCAACAGCTCAAGGCCGAAGGCCGTATCGTGCTGGCCGGCCCGCACCCGGCGGTAGATAGCAATGACCCGGGCGCAGCGGGTTTCTCTGGCAGCCTGATCGTGGCCGAGTTCGATTCCCTGGTCGCCGCCCAAGCCTGGGCCGAGGCCGATCCGTTTGTTGCGGCCGGCGTCTATGCCAATGTCGTGGTCAAGCCGTTCAAGCAAGTCCTGCCGTAAATCCCCAAGCGCAATGAGCCTGCGCGGCTCATTGCGCTCAATTGCTCATTGTTCTCGTTTGCCTGCCGACAACCTTTCTAATCTCGATTGGAAATCAGGAGTGGCAATGCGCAAAGGTCCGTTGTGCCTGTTATGGGTCACGTTGGCGATCGGGGCACCCGCCCATGGCGAGGAGAGCACCGAGGGCAGCCATTCGGCGCCCTTGTCCCTGAGTGCCGGCGGCCAGATCGCCGAACTGCAGCAACGCTTGAAAGACAGCGAGCGCCAGCGCGAGGAGTTGAGCAAACAATTGCAAAACGCCGACAGCGAACGCGAGAGTGCCTTGCTCGCCCGGTTGCGCCAGGAGAACCAGCGCCTGAAGCTGCAACTCAAGGAAGCCCAGTCCAACCCCCTGCCACGCTTGTTGACCGATCAACAGCAATGGTTCGTCATTGGCGCCGGGGTAGCGCTATTGGCCCTGCTCTGCGGTATCTTTGCCAGCGGTGGACGTAGACAACGTCGGCAATGGCTAAATTGAGTGAGTCATGAGTGAGCTGTTACTGATTGATGATGACCAGGAGCTGTGTGAGCTCCTTGGCAGTTGGCTGGGCCAGGAAGGTTTTCAGGTCCGCGCCTGCCACGATGGCCATAGCGCCCGCAAAGCCCTGGCCGAAACCGCCCCGGCGGCGGTGGTGCTGGATGTGATGCTGCCCGACGGTAGCGGCCTGGAACTGCTCAAGCAGCTACGCAGCGATCATCCGGATCTGCCGGTGCTGATGCTCTCGGCCCGTGGCGAACCGCTGGACCGCATCCTTGGCCTCGAACTGGGGGCCGACGACTACCTGGCCAAACCCTGCGACCCGCGTGAACTGACCGCCCGTCTGCGCGCCGTGCTGCGCCGCAGCCACCCGGCGGCAGTGTCCAGCCAGATCGAACTGGGTGACCTGACCTTCAGCCCGGTGCGTGGCGTGGTCAGCATCGATGAACAGGAACAGACCCTCACCGTATCCGAAAGCCGCCTGCTCGAAGCGTTGCTCAAGCAACCGGGCGAGCCACTGGACAAGCAGGAACTGGCGCAGATCGCCCTGGGCCGCAAGCTGACCCTGTACGACCGCAGCCTCGATATGCACGTGAGCAACCTGCGCAAGAAAATCGGCCCCCACTCCGACGGCCGACCCCGCATCGTGGCCCTGCGTAGCCGTGGCTATTACTACAGCCTGTAGGAGCTGCCGAAGGCTGCGATCGTTTGATCCTGACTTGTAGGCGTTCCCTTGCGACTCAATTGTCTGGAAAAAGATCGCGGCCTCGCTGCACTCGACAGCTCCTACAGGTGATAGGCCTGACGCTGAGTGGCCGGTGTTTGTCAGCTCCGCACCAAATCGTCTTTACCCAAGCTTTACCCTCCCCTGACCGCCGCTGACCTTGATCTCCGTAATCTGCACACATCCGGAACTGACCGGGAATGAGACAAGGAGATACCCCATGCGCAAGACCCTTATCGCTCTGATGTTCGCTGCCGCCCTGCCCACCGTCGCCATGGCCATGCCTGGAGACGCCGGCCCGATGGGTCCGATGGACGGCCCGCGTCATGGCGGCCAGATGCACGACAAAGGTCCCTTCAGCCAACTGGACCTGAGCCGCGAACAACGCCAACAGATTCGCCATATCATGGGCGAACAGCGCCACGAACAACGGGAACTGGTCGACAAGTACCTGGCCAAACTGTCGCCAGCCGATCAAAAAGCCATGAAAGACGAAATGGAGGCCCGACACCAGAAAGTCGACGCCCAGATCCGTGGTTTGCTCAAGCCTGAGCAGCAAAAAGAGTTCGACGCGATCCAGAAGAAGCAAGCCGAGCGCCGCGCCGAATGGGCCGAGTTCAAGGCCTGGAAAGCGCAGCAACCGCAAAAAGCGCAATAATGCACTGAAGTGCCCCAGCCCAACGGCAACCGCCGTTGGGCTTTCTTTGTTTTCGAGGATTTACCGTGCGTTCATTGTTCTGGCGCATCCTGGCCAGTTTCTGGCTGGCCATCGCCCTGGTTGCAGGGCTGTCGATTCTCATGGGCCACATGCTCAACCAGGACGCCTGGATCCTCAGCCGCCATCCGGGTCTCAACACCCTGGCCGAAGAGTGGACGCGAACCTACGAAAGCCAGGGCGAAGAGGCGGCGCAGGACATCCTGCAAGGGCGCAAGCGCCAGTACCACATCGACGTCCAGGTGCTCAACGAGAGCGGCGACCCGGTGGTGCGCGGCACCTTCCCGCGTCGCGCGGCAGCCTTCGAGGCGCGACAGAACAACGATGACCGACGCCTGCCGTGGCGGCGACTGACCGATGAGTTCACCAGCGCCAAAACCGGCGACACGTACCTGTTCATTTACCGCATCCCCCACCCCGAACTGGACGCCTGGCACCGCGACAGCTTGCTGTGGCCCCTCAGTGCCTTGGGGATCGCCCTGGTGGTGCTGACCCTGTTCAGTCTGCTGGTGACCTTCTCCATCACTCGCCCGCTGAACCGTCTGCGCGGCGCCGTACATGACCTGGGCCAAGCCACCTACCAGCAGAACAGCCTCGCCAAGCTGGCCAACCGTCGGGACGAGTTCGGCGTGCTGGCCACCGATTTCAACCGTATGGGGGCACGCCTGCAAAGCCTGATTGCGAGTCAACGGCAGCTATTGCGAGATGTCTCCCACGAACTGCGCTCGCCTCTGGCCCGGTTGCGCATCGCCCTGGCACTGGCAGAACGGGCCAGCCCCGAGGAACGGGAAAAGCTCTGGCCGCGCCTGACCCGCGAATGTGATCGCCTGGAAGCGCTGATCAGCGAAATCCTGGTCTTGGCTCGGGTCGATGCCGACAACGCCAGCGCTGAAGAGGTGGATCTCAACGATCTGCTGATTACCCTGCAAAAAGATGCGCAACTGGCTTCCCCCGAACAGAGCGTGCAACTGGAAACGGAACCGAACCTGGCCCTGAAGGGCTGGCCAACCATGATCGAACGGGCGGTGGATAACCTGCTGCGCAACGCCCAGCGCTTCAACCCAGCCGGGCAACCCATCGAGATGCGCGCGGTGCGCCAGGGCGAACGGATCCTGATCAGCGTGCGCGACCACGGGCCTGGGGTGGACGCCGAACACTTGGGTCAGTTGGGCGAGCCGTTCTACCGAGCGCCCGGCCAGACCGCCGCCGGCCATGGCCTGGGCCTGGCCATTGCGCGCCGTGCCGCCGAACGCCATGGTGGCGCGTTGGTGCTGGCCAATCACCCAGGGGGCGGATTCATCGCCAGCCTGGAGTTGCCGTTGGTGCCGGGGGCTATTGGCCAACCCTGAGGGATGAGCCTGTGGCGAGGGAGCAAGCTCCCTCGCCACAATGAATCAAACAGCCCCCTCGAACCAAACGATAATTCCTCTTATTCAAAGCGCCCCGCCCTGTTAGACTTTGCGCCCCCGTTTCGCTCTCCCTGGATGCCCGATGCCGTCGTTGCCTCTTCGTTTTTGCGCGCTGTTCATGGCCTTGGGCCTGAGTGCCTGCGATGATGCCCCGCGTTTTACCCAGGCCGAACCCGGCGAAGCCCGATCCGGTGGCGCCGCAACGGTGCGCAAGAGCGATCAGAATGCCTTCTCCCTGCCCTCGGCCAACCTGCCACCCTCACGGCGCGTGGACTTCAGTGTCGGCAACAGTTTCTTCCGCAGCCCCTGGGTGATCGCGCCATCGACCACCACCGCCCGCGACGGCCTCGGGCCTTTGTTCAACACCAACGCCTGCCAGAATTGCCACGTCAAGGACGGTCGCGGTCATCCGCCGGCGCCGGACGCGACCAGCGCGGTGTCGATGCTGGTGCGCCTTTCGATCCCCGACGCGCCGGCCTACACCAAGGTCATCGAACAACTGGGGGTAGTGCCGGAACCGGTTTACGGTGGGCAGTTGCAGGATATGTCTGTGCCCGGCGTCGCCCCCGAAGGCAAGGTGCGAGTCGATTACACCCCCGTGCCCGTGCGTTTCAAGGACGGCACCGTCGTGGAACTGCGCAAGCCGAGCCTGCAGATCACGCAACTGGCTTATGGACCGATGCACCCGGACACGCGCTTCTCCGCCCGCGTCGCACCGCCGATGATCGGCCTGGGGCTGCTGGAGGCGATCCCCGACGAAGCCATCCTGGCGAACGCCGAGGCCCAGGCGCGCGAGAACAACGGCATCGCCGGGCGCCCCAACCAGGTCTGGGACGATGCCCAGCAAAAAACCGTACTGGGGCGCTTCGGCTGGAAGGCCGGGCAGCCCAACCTCAACCAACAGAACGTCCACGCGTTCTCTGGTGACATGGGCCTGACGACCCGCCTGCGGCCCTTCGACGATTGCACCGAGACCCAGGTCGACTGCAAGCGCGCCCCCAGCGGCAACGGCCCCGACGGCGAGCCGGAAGTCAGCGACAACATCCTGCGCCTGGTGCTGTTCTACAGCCGCAACCTCGCCGTGCCAGCCCGTCGCGAAGTGAATTCACCTCAGGTGCTGGCCGGCAAGAATCTGTTTTTCCAGGCCGGTTGCCAGTCCTGCCACACCCCGAAATACACCACGTCCGCCAACGCTGCCGAACCGGAACTGGCGAACCAGGTCATCCGTCCTTACACCGACCTGCTGTTGCACGACATGGGCGAAGGCCTGGCCGACAACCGCAGTGAGTTCAAGGCCAGCGGCCGTGACTGGCGTACCCCACCGCTGTGGGGCATCGGCCTGACCGAAACCGTCAACGGCCACACCCAGTTCCTGCATGACGGTCGCGCCCGCAACCTGCTCGAAGCCGTGCTGTGGCATGGCGGCGAAGCGCAAGCGGCGCAGCGACAGGTTTTATCGTTCAATGCCCAGCAGCGTGCTGCGTTGCTGGCGTTCCTGAATTCCCTTTAAACGCACTTTCCGAAAAACGGGAGCCCGACATGTTCCGTCCCAAGCTGTTGTTCACCAGCCTCGCCGCCCTCGCCCTCGGAGCCTGTTCGCCCCAAGACCCGCAAGCGGTCACCTCGGCGGCCATCGCCAAGCAAGTGATCCTGCCGACCTACAGCCGCTGGGTCGATGCCGACCGGCAACTGGCGACCAGCGCCCTGGCGTTCTGCCAGGGCAAGGAAAACCTGGAAACCGCCCGCGCCGACTTCCTCAAGGCACAAAAAGCCTGGGCCGAGTTGCAACCGCTGCTGATCGGTCCGCTGGCCGAGGGTAACCGCGCCTGGCAGGTACAGTTCTGGCCGGACAAGAAAAACCTGGTGGGCCGTCAGGTCGAGCAACTGGTCAACAGCCAGCCGCAGATCGACGCCGCGGCCCTGGCCAAGTCCAGCGTTGTGGTCCAGGGCCTCTCAGCCTATGAGTACCTGCTGTTCGACGCCAAGATCGACATGGCCGACAGTGCACAGAAAGCCAAGTATTGCCCACTGCTGACCGCCATCGGTGAGCGCCAGAAGCAACTGGCTGAAGAGATCCTGTCGCGCTGGAACACCAACGACGGCATGCTCGCCCAGATGAGCAAATTCCCGAACCAGCGCTACGCCGATTCCCACGAAGCCATCGCCGATCTGCTGCGGGTCCAGGTCACCGCCCTCGACACCTTGAAGAAAAAACTCGGTACGCCAATGGGCCGCCAGAGCAAGGGCGTGCCGCAACCGTTCCAGGCCGATGCCTGGCGCAGCCAGTCGTCGCTGCAAAGCCTGGAGGCCAGCCTGAGCGCCGCTCGAACCGTCTGGGTGGGCGTCGATAACCAAGGCCTGCGCGGTCTGTTGCCAGGCGACCAGAAGCCTCTGGCCGACAAAATCGATGCGGCGTACGACGCCTCGTTAAAGCTGTTCGCCAGCAGCCAGCGTTCGCTGAGCGAAATGCTCGGCGACGATGCCGGGCGCCAGCAACTCAACGATTTGTACGACAGCCTCAACGTCGTCCATCGCCTGCATGAAGGCGAACTGGCCAAGGCGCTGGGTATTCAATTGGGCTTCAACGCCAACGACGGTGACTGATCATGTTTCGACGTCAGGCTCTGGCACTGGGCAGTCTGCTGCTCGGCGCCGTTACCCTGGGCGGCTGGACGCTGTTCAAGCAGAAGGACAAGAGTCCGCTGTTGCTTTCGGCACGGGACGATGGCGACGGCAAGCACTACGCCGTGGGCTATCGGCTGGACGGCAGCCGGGTGTTCGTCACCCAGGTCGGCCAGCGGTGCCATGACATCATCAACCATCCGACGCTGCCGATTGCGCTGTTCGTCGCCCGTCGGCCCGGCACCGAAAGCTACCTGATCGACCTGCGCGATGGTGCGCTGCTGCAAACCATCACCTCGTTGCCGAACCGGCATTTCTACGGCCACGCGGTGATCCATAACAGTGGCGAATGGTTGTATGCCACCGAGAACGACACCACCGATCCGGGACGTGGCCTGTTGGGCGTGTACCGTTTCGAAGGCGAGCGGCTGGTGCACAGCGGCGAGATTTCCACCCACGGCATCGGCCCGCATCAGGTGTCATGGATGCCCGACGGCGAGACGCTGGTGGTGGCCAATGGCGGCATTCGCACCGAGGCCGAGAGCCGGGTCGAGATGAACCTCAACGCCATGGAGCCAAGCCTGGTATTGATGCAACGCGATGGCACACTGTTGAGCAAGGAAACCCTTGCCCAGTCGATGAACAGCGTGCGTCACCTGGGCATCGCCCGCGACGGCACCATTGTCTCCGGCCAGCAGTTCATGGGCGCTGCCCACGAGCCCTCGCAATTGCTGGCGATCAAGCGGCCAGACCAGCCATTCCAGGCGTTCCCGGTGCCCGAGCAGCAATTGCAGGCCATGGGGCATTACACCGCCAGCGTCGCCGTGCACAGCGACCTGCGCCTGGTGGCCTTGACCGCGCCCCGTGGCAACCGCTTTTTCATCTGGGACCTGGACAGTGGCGAAGTACGCCTGGATGCGCCGCTGCCGGACTGTGCCGGCGTGGGTGCGGTGGCCGACGGTTTCGTCGTGACGTCGGGCCAGGGGCGTTGCCGCTATTACGACTGTCGGCAGACACAACTGGTTGCAAAACCGCTGGATCTGCCGGCAGGGCTCTGGGACAACCATTTGCATCTGGCCTGATGCAAGGGAGCGAAGCCTATCGGCGCCAAGCGCCCTGACTTTTGGGAATATTCCTACGCCAGGCAGGCTTATAGCGGCTGGAATCGCCCGCACACTCAGAGTAATGTGCCCGCCTGTCTGTCTTTTCTCTCGGCTTTTTTCCAAGGAAGTGGAACATGCTGCGACGCCGCATGCTGATCATGTTGGGGGTTGTCCTGCTGGTTGTGCTGTTACTGGCCGGCTACAAGGCCTTCTCCGTCTACCAGCAGATCCAGATGTTTTCCGTACCGAAACCACCGGTCAGCGTCGCCGTGGCCAAGGCCGTCGAGCAGCCCTGGCAAGCCCGCCTGCCGACCGTTGGCAGCCTCAAGGCGCTGCAAGGCGTGGACCTGAGCCTGGAAACTGCCGGAACCGTGCAGAAGGTGCAGTTCCAGTCCGGGCAGAAGGTCAAGGCCGGCCAGCCGCTCCTGCAACTGGACAGTGACGTCGAAAGCGCCCTGCTGGAAACCGCCGAGGCCGACCTTGGCCTGTCACAATTGGATTTCGGTCGCGGCCGACAACTGGTGGGCAGCCAGGCGATCTCCAAAGGCGAGTTCGACCGGCTCGCGGCACAGCTGAAAAAGAACCAGGCCACGGTCAATCAACTCAAGGCATCGTTGGCCAAGAAGCACATCCTGGCGCCGTTCAGCGGCACCATTGGCATTCGCCAGGTGGACGTCGGCGACTACCTGGCCAGCGGCACAGTGATCGCCACCCTGCAGGACCTCAGCAGCCTTTACGTGGATTTCTACGTCCCCGAGCAAACGGTGCCCAGGCTCGCGGTTGCCCAGTCAGTCAACGTCAGCGTCTCGGCCTATCCCGGGCAGAATTTCGTCGGCACCATCAGCGCGATCAACCCCAAGGTCGAGGACAGCACCCGCAACGTGCTGGTGCGCGCCACCCTGGCCAACCCCGACGGCAAACTGCTGCCCGGTATGTTCGCCAACCTGCAGGTGATCCTGCCGGACGTGGCCGCCGGCATCGTCGTACCGGAAAGCGCCGTGACCTACACCCTCTATGGCAACTCCATGTACGTGGTGACGCAGAAAAAAGCCGCCGACGGCAGTGTCGAGAAAGACGACAAGGGCCAGCCGATCCTGATCGCCGAACGGCGCTTCGTTGAAACTGGCGAGCGACGCGACGGGCACGTGCTGGTTTCCAAAGGCGTGCAAAGCGGCGAACAAGTCGTGATCGCCGGCCAGCTCAAACTCGATAACGGTACGCCCATCGCCATCAGCGACGACAAGACCCTGACCGAACAGAACAGCCCGCCGCGCGCGGACTGATCAAGGAACCCCCATGGCTTTTACCGATCCGTTCATCCGCCGTCCGGTGCTCGCCACCGTGGTCAGCCTGTTGATCGTGCTTCTGGGTTTCCAGGCCTGGAGCAAGCTGCCCCTGCGCCAGTACCCGCAGATGGAAAACGCCCTGATCACAGTGACCACCGCTTACCCCGGGGCCAACGCCGAAACCATCCAGGGCTACATCACCCAACCGATGCAGCAGAGCCTGGCCAGTGCCGAAGGCATCGACTACATGACCTCGGTCAGCCGCCAGAACTTCTCGGTGATATCGGTCTATGCCCGCATCGGCGCCAACAGCGACCGACTCTTTACCGAACTGCTGGCCAAGGCCAACGAGGTCAAGAACCAACTGCCCCAGGACGCCGAAGACCCGGTGCTCAGCCGCGAGGCCGCCGATGCCTCGGCACTGATGTACATCAGTTTCTTCAGCAAGGAACTGAACAACCCGCAAATCACCGACTACCTCTCACGGGTGATCCAGCCCAAGCTGGCGACACTGCCGGGCATGGCCGAAGCGGAGATTCTCGGCAACCAGGTCTTCGCCATGCGCCTGTGGCTGGACCCGGTCAAGCTCGCCGGCTTCGGCCTGACCGCCACCGACGTGACCAATGCCGTGCGCCAGCACAATTTCCTCTCCGCTGCCGGTGAAGTGAAAGGCGAGTATGTGGTCACCAGCATCAACGCCAACACCGAACTCAAGTCCGCCGAGACCTTCGCCGCGATCCCGCTCAAGACCGACGGCGACAGCCGCGTGTTGTTGCGGGACGTGGCCCGCGTGGAAATGGGTGCCGAGAACTACGACACCATCAGCTCCTTTGGTGGCACGCCCTCGGTGTACATCGGGATCAAGGCCACGCCCGGCGCCAACCCGCTGGATGTGATCAAGGAAGTGCGCAAGATCATGCCGGACATGGAGGCCCAGCTCCCGACCAACCTCAAGGCCGAGATCGCCTACGACGCCACCCTGTTCATCCAGGCTTCCATCGACGAGGTGGTAAAAACCCTGTTCGAGGCGGTGCTGATCGTCATCGTCGTGGTCTTCTTGTTCCTCGGCGCACTGCGCTCAGTGGTCATCCCGGTGGTGACCATCCCGCTGTCGATGATCGGCGTGATGTTCTTCATGCAATTGATGGGCTACTCGCTGAACCTCCTGACGCTGCTGGCCATGGTGCTGGCCATCGGTCTGGTGGTGGACGATGCCATCGTGGTGGTGGAAAACATCCACCGGCACATCGAGGAAGGCAAGAGCCCGTTCGAGGCCGCGATTGAAGGTGCTCGGGAAATCGCCATGCCGGTGGTTTCGATGACCATCACCCTGGCAGCGGTGTACGCGCCGATTGGCCTGCTCGAAGGGCTGACCGGAGCGTTGTTCAAGGAGTTCGCGTTGACACTGGCCGGGGCGGTGGTGATTTCCGGGATCGTCGCCCTGACCCTGTCGCCGATGATGTGCGCCCTGCTGCTGCGTCATGACGAGAACCCGTCGGGGCTGGCCCATCGGTTGGACGTGGTCTTCGAACGCTTGAAGAGCCGCTACCAGCGCCTGCTTCACGGCACCCTCAATGCCCGCCCGGTAGTGCTGGTGTTCGCCGGGATCATCCTGCTGCTGATTCCGGTGCTGATCATGTTCACCAAGTCCGAATTGGCACCCGACGAGGACCAGGGCATCATTTTCATGATGGCCAATGCCCCGAAGACGACCAACCTCGACTACCTGAACGCCTACACCGATCACTTCATCACGATCTTCAAGGAGTTCCCCGAGTACTACTCCTCGTTCCAGATCAACGGCTACAACGGCGTGCAGTCCGGCATCGGCGGCTTCCTGCTCAAGCCCTGGAACGAACGCAGCCGCACCCAGATGGAAATCCTGCCTGAAGTCCAGGCCAAGCTGGAGAACATTCCCGGCTTGCAGATTTTCGGCTTCAACCTGCCCTCGCTGCCGGGCACCGGCGAAGGCCTGCCATTTGCCTTCGTCATCAACTCGCCGAAGGATTACGCCACACTGTTGGAGATCGCCGAGCGGGTTAAGGCACGCTCATTGGAATCCGGCAAATTTGCCTTCATGGACATTGACCTTGCCTTCGACAAACCCGAGGTGGTGGTAGACATCGATCGCGCCAAGGCGGCCCAGATGGGGGTTTCGATGCAGGACCTGGGCGGTACCCTGGCAACCCTGCTGGGTGAATCCGAGATCAACCGTTTCACCATCGAAGGACGCAGCTACAAGGTCATTGCCCAGGTTGAACGGCCATTTCGAGACAACCCGGATTGGTTGAACAATTACTACGTGAAAAATACCCAGGGTGAGCTGCTGCCGCTGTCCACCCTGATCAAGGTCAGCGACCGGGCGCGGCCACGGCAACTGAATCAGTTCCAGCAGCTCAATGCGGTCACAATTTCCGGCTTTCCCATCGTGAGCATGGGCGAAGCCATCGAGACGGTCCGCCAGATCGCCCGGGAAGAAGCACCAGTAGGGTTCGCCTTCGATTACGCCGGAGCTTCGCGACAATTCGTCCAGGAAGGCAGCGCACTGTGGGTCACCTTTGCCCTGGCCCTGGCGATTATCTTCCTGGTGCTGGCGGCCCAGTTCGAAAGCTTCCGGGATCCGCTGGTGATCCTGGTAACGGTGCCACTGTCCATTTGCGGCGCGTTGATTCCGCTGTTCCTTGGCTGGTCGAGCATGAACATCTATACCCAGGTGGGGCTGGTGACGCTGATCGGCCTGATCAGCAAGCACGGCATCCTGATCGTCGAATTCGCCAACCAGTTGCGCCAGGAACAGGGCCTGACGCCACGGGAAGCCGTGGAACAAGCCGCGTCGATTCGCCTGCGACCGGTGCTGATGACCACCGCGGCGATGGTGTTTGGCATGGTGCCACTGATCCTGGCCACCGGTGCCGGTGCGGTGAGCCGCTTCGACATCGGCACGGTGATCGCTACCGGGATGTCGATTGGCACCTTGTTCACACTGTTCGTGCTGCCTTGCGTCTACACACTGCTGGCCAAGCCGGACAAACCCTGAGGACTGTTCAAACACACCTCATTTTGGTACGGGATGCTGTTGTGGCGAGGGAGCTTGCTCCCTCGCCACAGGGTGAGTATTTGGCTGCAGACGGGGGGAGGCATTGAAGAACCTCTACGCAAAAATAAAGGCCTCACATAGGTGAGGCCTTTATTTTGGCTTCATGATGCTCAACTCTGCGGCCTCATCCCTTGAGAAAGACTGAACATGAACAGCAGCAGATCATTATCCGGTCGGATCGCCTCGCTGGCCTTGACCACCCTGGGCACAGGGCAATGGGCGTCGATGTGGGAAGCACTGAGGATCTGCGAACGCGGCTGTTCCCATACAGCCACCGCCATCGATGCAACTGCCAGGGCTCCTACTAAAAATAAACCTCTAGCAATTTCTAGTTTCATCGCTATAAACCTTTGATAGCGCTGCCAAACGCCGCCTCATAAAAGTAGACGAGTTTTTTCCAGTCGGCGTCGCTGAACGACGAATGGCGCCGCAGCTGCTTCAGGTCATGGGATGCAGCGCTCCGGGCAGTCAGGCGCTGGCGACACTTTTCAAAATCCAGCAAGGCCACTTCGGCCCGGGCCGCCTCACCCTCCCCGGTCACGCGCACAAACACGTGCTTGATGTAGATACAACCATGCTGCCAACGGCCCATGTGCATGCGGGCCAGGCTTTCAGCCAATGCTGCGAGGATTTGGTCATGCACTGCTTCCCCATGACGCTCGCGCCCACCTGCGGCATACCAATGCTTGATCTCTTCGAAACCTTCGAGTGCCTGGGTCACCAGCAGCGCACGCCACTTATGAACCGGGTCCCGCTGGGCACCACAGAAAATGAGCTGGGGGACGCGCACACCAAGCCGGGTCAACGCCAGGAGTGCATCCCGCTCACGCAACACAGTCGGTCGACCGAACGGGTACAGCCAACTGCGATGAATATGGCCGGTCTGACGCTTGGCATACAACAGCTTGCCATCCTTGCTCTTGATCCGCTGCACACCGCTTTCACCGCCACGGCGCACATTGGGTTCTTCCACCCACTCCCCCTGCTGACTCCAGAAGTATTCGAAGTCGTCAAAGGGAATCGTTGATGCCTGCGCTACCTGGACACCCATGCCGTCACCTCTTGCGTAATACGTAAACTCGCCACATGGCATACAGCGGTAGAAAATCCAGTCGTTCCTGAATGCGAAACCCGGCCTGCCGAAACTCTTCTTCTACTGTAGCGACCGGTAACACAAATCGATTCTGGTAGGTTCTTTGCCCACGAGTGCGCTCCTCGCGCTTGCGTTTCCAGGCCTTGAAATTGCCATCGACCCACAACGAAACGATCACGCTATCGCGGGTGACACGCTCCAATTCCCTGAGAATCGCCAGTCGATGCGCGGGTTCACCGATGTGGTGCAACAGACGCATGCAAAAAACGCTGTCGACGGCGTTATCAGGTAAAGCAATGTCGAACGCAGAAGTGTGCAAGGGTTGTACCCGTTTCACGACATCAGCCGGTTGAGACGTCAATGCGGTCTGGAGCATGGCTTGGGAATTGTCCGCGCCGATGATCACCCGATTCGGCTTTTCGGCCAACAAGGGCCAGAAGCGCCCGGCACCGCAGGGCAGATCCAACACCAGACCCGGATCGCCCACAAGCGCTAACGCGCGCCTGGCCAGTTGTTGATCTCTCAGGTTGGAAAGACGGCGACTCACACCGCTGCGATGCTTACGAAAATATCTTCGGGCATGCTGCTCATCGTATTTTTCGGAAAAATCGAGCTTGATGGGTTTGGACATTGAGGAGGGCCTCTCTTTCTGATCAGCCCCACCTTATGAATTGGTTTGTCATCTCTTTGTGAAAAAAAAGTCATGTAAACAACCCAATGTTTACAAGACTTTTCCAAGCCAAGGGCTCACCCCTTCGAACTCAACTCCACCTCGAAATGGCACCCGCTGGGTTCCATCGTGCTGAGGCTGACCGTCCAGCCCTGGTTCTCGCAAATCCGTTGCACCAGTGACAACCCCAACCCCAACCCCTCGCCACGCTTTTCATTGCCGCGTACAAACGGCTCGAACATCGCCTCGCGCTTCTCCTCCGGGATGCCCACGCCGCTGTCCTCGACCACGAATCCGGTAGTGGTCAACGAGAGGCGGATGAAACCCTGGTCGGTGTAGTGCAAGGCATTTCGCAGCAGGTTGCCCATGACCGCGGTCAGGAATGTGGCGTTATACAGCGTGTCGACGGTTTGCCCCGGTTCGAAGATCAGCATGAGGCCTTTTGATTCGATGGGACCACGCCACACCCCGAGGAGGTTTTCAGCCACCTGGGCAAGGGGCAGCCGAGGTGACATGCCGTTGTCTTCACGCTCTGCCCTGGCGAGCATCAAGAAGGTTTGCACCAGCTCGCGCATCTCTTCGCTGGCCCGGCTAATGCGCTCCACCTGCGTGCGGCCACGCGGATCCAGGGCCGGGTTTTCCAACAGCAGCTCGCAGGAGGTCGCCAGGACCATCAACGGTGTACGCAACTCGTGGCTCACGTCGCTGGTGAACAACCGCTCGCGAGTCAAGGCCTGGCGCAACCGACCCAGTGTCGCGTCGAACGCCACGGCCAGTTCGCCCACTTCATCGGCGGCGTAATCCGGAGCCAGCGGCGGAGCGAGTCCGAGGAGCTGGTCGCGATGCCGTACCTGCTGGGCCAAGCGAACCACGGGGGCCATCACCCGACGTGCCAGGACCCAGCCCAGGAATACCGCCAGCGCCAAGCTGAGCACGAAGCCCACCAGCACCACGGCGAACAGCACGCGCTCACGTTCCTCGAAGTCGCTCTGGTCTTGCAACAGCACGTAGTGCCGACCGTCAACGATCTCGACCATGGCGTGATAGGACAATTGCTCGCGAAACACCTCGTGGAAACCACGCTCCAGGTGACGCAGATCCTTGGGCAACTCGAAGTCACCCGGGCCGCCGCTGAAATAGAACAACTGGTCAGGTTCCGGACGGTGGTTCCAGTCCGAGACGCTGTCCATCAGGAGCAGGCGTTGCAGATCGCCGCCAAGTCCGGCGGAAATCAGCTTTTCTTCCACCAGGTGGACCGTCGCCACGATGCCCATGGCGAACGCCCCGGCGACCAACGCGCTCATCAGCGCAAACGCGATGATGATCCGTTGGGCAAGGCTCTGCTTAAACTCCATCTCGGCCCTCGGCCAGGCGATACCCCACGCCGTGCACAGTGTGCAACAGCGGCTTATCGAACGGCTTGTCGATCACCTGGCGCAGTTGATGGACGTGGCTGCGCAGACTGTCGCTGTCCGGGCAATCATCGCCCCACAGCGCTTCTTCGAGGATTTCCCGGCGCAGCACGTGGGGGCTTTTCTGCATCAATACCGCCAGCAGCTTCAGGCCTACGGGGTTGAGCTTGAGCAGTTTGCCTTCACGGGTCACTTCCAGGGTGTCGAGGTCGTAACTCAAGTCGCCGACCTGCAAGGCACGGCGGCCACCGCCCTGGGCTCGTCGCATGACGGCTTCGATCCGCGCCGCCAGTTCCGACAGGGCAAAGGGTTTGATCAAGTAATCATCGGCCCCGGATTTGAAGCCCTGCAAACGGTCGTCCAACTGATCCCGGGCGGTGAGCATGATCACCGGTGTATCGCGTCGGGCATCTTCGCGCAGGCGCTTGCACAAGGTGTAGCCGTCGATACCCGGCAACATGATGTCGAGCACGATCAGGTCGTAGTGTTCGGTGGCCGCCAAGTGCAGCCCCGACAAACCGTCCTGGGCACAATCGACGGTATAGCCCTTGAGCCCCAGGTAATCGGCCAGGTTGGCCAGGATGTCGCGGTTGTCTTCAACCAACAGAATTCGCATGGGCATCTCCTCTGCGCACGTAGGCAGTCGTCGTGGCCCGCGCAGCTTAAGGCCAAGTTTGGCTCACGGCTAGGGTTGTATCGGTGGCCCTGGCGAGTATGTCCATGTAGGAGCGGGCTTGCTCGCGAATGCGCGGGACCAGCCGCTATCCATGTTGAATGTACCGACGCTTTCGCGAGCAAGCCCACTTACACATAAGTCGAGTGAGCCAAGAAACGCGGCGGCGTGGGCATTGACGAGTTTTTCACCCAACATTCACACCTCTCCAACGCAACGCAGACCAGACTACGCGCAACGCGCTGCTTACGAAAAACCCATCAAAGGTACTCTCATGGTTTCCACCGCCATCCGCCCCGCTTCCAGGCCGCTGAACTTGCGCATCGCCCTGGGCCTGCCCGCCGTTGTCGCGGTGATTATGGTGTTGTTGGAACTGACCACACTGGACATGAACCTGGCCAAGCTGTTTTACGACCCGGTTGGCGCGGAGTTCATCGGTCGGCACAGTTTTTTTCTGGAAGATATCCTGCACGACCGGGCCAAAGAGGTGGTCATCGCATTTTCCGCACTGGCGGTCCTCGGGTTTATCTGTACGTTTTTCGTCGCCCGGCTCAAACCATTCCAACGCGAACTGGGCTGCCTGGTGTTGTCCCTGGCCCTGGCGACCTCTTTCGTCACACCGATGAAAGCCGTGACGGCGGTGCAATGCCCCTGGAGCCTGAAGGAATTCGGCGGCAAGGAAACCTACAGTGAGCTGCTGAGCCCGCGCCCGGCCACCGACAAGCCCGGCCGCTGCTGGCCCGGCGGTCATGCCGCCACCGGGTTCACGCTGTTTGCGCTGTTCTTCGCGCTGCGCGACCGCCGCCCGCGCCTGGCCCGGCAAGCCCTGGTATTCGCCTTTGCCCTGGGCACGGTATTTTCCGTGGGTCGAATGATGCAAGGGGCGCACTTCTTTTCCCACAACGTGTGGACCGCGGTGTTCTGTTGGCTGATTTGCCTGGGGTGTTACTACTACATCCTGTATCGACCGGCCGCCATGACTGATCGCGTAGCGCTGAGCCAACCCGCCAACGCCTGAACATGATTCAAATGTGGGAGCGAGCTTGCTCGCGATTACGGTGTATCAGTTCATATACCCGGCGCTGACCCACCGCTATCGCGAGCAAGCTCGCTCCCACAGGGGGATTGGCCCCGCGCCATGAACCCAAGGCAATAAAAAACCCCGCCTGCTTTCGCAGGCGGGGTTTTTCGCTACAGGGGTAAGGCTGGCTTACATCATGCCGCCCATGCCACCCATGCCGCCCATGTCTGGCATGCCGCCGCCAGCTGGAGCGTCTTCCTTGATTTCAGCGATCATCGCCTCGGTGGTAATCATCAGGCTGGCAATCGACGAAGCCGCTTGCAGAGCCGAACGAGTCACTTTGGCTGGGTCCAGGATACCCATTTCGATCATGTCGCCGTATTCGCCGGTAGCAGCGTTGTAACCGTAGTTACCCGAACCCTGCTTGACCTTGTCGACCACAACGCTTGGCTCGTCACCGGAGTTGGCAACGATCTGGCGCAGAGGAGCTTCTACAGCGCGACGCAGCAACTGGATGCCCACGTTCTGGTCATCGTTGTCGCCTTTGAGTTCGCTGATGGCTTGCAGGGCACGAACCAGTGCCACGCCGCCGCCAGGTACCACGCCTTCTTCAACGGCTGCGCGGGTTGCGTGCAGGGCGTCTTCAACGCGGGCTTTCTTCTCTTTCATTTCAACTTCGGAACCGGCGCCAACCTTGATCACTGCAACGCCGCCGGACAGCTTGGCCAGGCGCTCTTGCAGTTTTTCACGGTCGTAGTCGGACGAAGTCTCGGCCACTTGTGCGCGGATCTGGGTAACGCGAGCCTGGATGTCAGCCTCGACGCCAGCACCGTCGATCACGGTGGTGTTTTCCTTGGACAGGATCACGCGCTTGGCGTTACCCAGGTGCTCCAGGGTGGTGCTTTCCAGGCTCAGGCCGATCTCTTCGGAGATAACGGTACCGCCGGTCAGTACGGCGATGTCCTGCAGCATGGCTTTGCGACGGTCGCCGAAGCCTGGTGCCTTGACGGCAGCAACCTTGACGATACCGCGCATGTTGTTCACAACCAGGGTCGCCAGGGCTTCGCCTTCAACGTCTTCAGCCACGATCAGCAGTGGGCGGCCGGCTTTGGCAACGGCTTCCAGCACTGGCAGCATTTCGCGGATGTTCGAGATCTTTTTGTCGACCAGCAGGATCAGCGGGCCGTCGAGCTCGGCGGTCATGGTGTCCGGCTTGTTGACGAAGTACGGGGACAGGTAGCCACGGTCGAACTGCATGCCTTCAACAACCGACAGTTCGTTTTCCAGGCCCGAGCCTTCTTCAACGGTGATCACGCCTTCTTTACCGACTTTTTCCATGGCTTCGGCAATGATGTCGCCGATGGAGTTGTCGGAGTTGGCCGAGATGGTGCCGACCTGAGCGATTGCCTTGGTGTCAGCGCATGGCTTGGACAGGGCTTTCAACTCTTTGACGATGGCGATGGTCGCCTTGTCGATGCCGCGCTTGAGGTCCATCGGGTTCATGCCGGCAGCGACGGCTTTCAGGCCTTCGTTGACGATCGATTGAGCCAGGACGGTAGCGGTGGTGGTGCCGTCACCAGCGTCATCGTTGGCACGGGAGGCAACGTCTTTGACCAGTTGCGCGCCCATGTTTTCGAAGCGGTCTTTGAGCTCGATTTCTTTGGCTACGGAAACGCCGTCCTTGGTGATGGTCGGAGCGCCGAAGCTCTTCTCGATGATCACGTTACGGCCTTTCGGGCCCAGGGTCGCTTTTACTGCGTCAGCCAGGACGTTGACACCGGCGAGCATTTTCTTGCGGGCGGAATCGCCGAATTTAACTTCTTTAGCAGCCATGATCGATATTCCTTAAATACTTTGTAGTCGCGGAAAAATGAGCGGGGAATCAGCCTTCGACAACAGCGAGGATTTCGCTCTCGCCGATAACCAGCAGGTCTTCGCCATCAACTTTCACAGTGTTGCTACCGGAGTAAGGGCCGAAAACAACCTTGTCACCCACTTTCACGGACAGCGCACGTACTTCACCGTTTTCCAGTGCTTTGCCTGGGCCTACAGCGAGTACTTCACCCTGGTTTGGCTTTTCAGCAGCCGAACCTGGCAGGACGATACCGCCAGCGGTTTTCTTTTCTTCTTCGCTGCGACGGACGACGACGCGGTCATGCAGAGGACGAAGCTTCATTGTCGATCTCTCCTAATTGTGGTTTTCATCGGCCGGTGTAGTCCCGGCGGGTTTAACGAATCCGGCGGTGCCGGGTGCGGTTCGTCAAGCGAACCGCGGAAGTCTGTCCGGTGTTGCCACCGGAAACCTTGCGGTGACCCATACATAAGGGCGGACAAGCCGATTACAAGGGCCGGGTATGAAATTTTTTACTTCACGCAGCCAAAAACGAACACGGCACCTGAAGGTGCCGTGTCGCTGGTTTTTACCGAGGGTCGCGGTGTTCGAATTCGCCTTCGATCACGTTGGGCTCGCGGCCCAAAGGTTCGCGCGGAGCTGGCCCGCCACGGGGCTGTAGGTCGTCGGCAAAGGCCCGCTGGCGCATCGCCTGCTCTTCGGCGCGCTGGCGCATTTTATTGGCCAGCATCCGACGGGTGAATGGCAACAGCATGACCAGGCCCAGCACGTCGCTGATGAAGCCAGGCAGGATCAACAGACCGCCACCCAGGGCCAGCATCAGGCCTTCAAGCATGGTCTGGGCAGGCAGCTCGCCTCGGTTCAGGCTTTCACGGGCACGCAATGCCGTGGCGAGGCCGGCGATACGCAGCACGAACACGCCGAGCATCGAGCCGAGAATGACCAGCAACAGCGCCGGGAAAAACCCGATCGCACCGCTGACCTTGACGAATACGAACAGCTCCAACACCGGGAACAGCAGAAAGAGCAACAAAAAAGGGCGCATCAAATGGTTCCTCAACGCAAGAATGCCTTGCTATGAGACCTTAAATGACGTCGCCCTTTCGTGAATTCAAGCGTCAGCCGCGGTATTTTTCGGCCATTGCTCGGCGTGAGCCAGATAAACCAAGGCTTCGCGTACTTGTGTCGGGGTGTTGCAGGGCTCTTGAAACGCCAGCCAATGCAGGCCCTGGCCAATACGCAGGTGCATGCCTTCGCTGTCGATACCCACCAGTTGCGCCGGTTCGGTGTGCGGCAGGCCGGCGAGATCCACGTAATGGGCAATGGCCATGGTGTGATCAGCGTTCATGTGCTCGATCATGCTGGCTTCGGCTTTGCCGGCAAAGGGGTTGGCCAGGGTGAGCTGGTCGATCCAATGAATGGCGCCGAAGCCGCCGATGTAACGATGACGCACCGGTTCAAGCACCCAGAAATCGAAATCATGGGCCTTGTGATAGTTCTGCGAGTCAGGGAAGTAGCGGTAATAACGCTCAGCGGCGGCGTCGATGGCGGCGCGGTCTTCCAGTTTCCGGGCCTCGGCCAGGTAGGTCAGGCGCCCGACCGCCTGCACATCTTCGGCACCCCGCTCGCCCACCAGCATCGAACACTTGGGGTCTTTTTGCAGGTTGTGGGTGTGCTGGGCGATGCGGCTGATCAGGATCAGTGGCCGGCCCTGTTCGTCCAGGCAATACGGCACCACGGAGCCGAACGGAAAACCGGGCATGGACTTGGAATGGGTGGAGAGCATTCCACGGTATTCCTTGAGCAGCAATTCTCGGGCATGCTTGGCAGCTTCAACGCTCAATTTATGACTCCTTTGATAGAAACCGTCTTAAAAACGGTCGGGCAACTGGACTCTGTTCCAGTGCGCCAGCGGGGGCAGTTCTCGTGTGCAGCCGGGCTACACCGTCGCAGATCGAGAGGCCTTCAAAAGGACTTCCTTCACCGTTCTGCCACCGGGACATGAGAATGCAACTCACCGACAAAGTAATCATTATCACCGGCGGTTGCCAGGGCTTGGGCCGCTCCATGGCCGAGTATCTGGCTGGCAAAGGCGCAAAGCTCGCCTTGGTCGACCTCAACCAGGAAAAACTCGATCAGGCGGTTGCCGCATGCGCGGCCAAGGGTGTCGAAGCCCGGGCGTACCTGTGCAACGTCGCCAATGAAGAACAAGTGACCGACATGGTCGCCCGGGTAGCCGAGGATTTCGGCGCGATCCACGGGTTGATCAACAACGCCGGGATCCTGCGCGACGGCCTGCTGCTCAAGGTCAAGGACGGCGAAATGACCAAGATGAGCCTGGCCCAATGGCAGGCGGTGATCGACGTCAACCTCACCGGTGTGTTCCTGTGCACCCGTGAAGTGGCGGCGAAAATGGTCGAGCTGAAGAACAGCGGCGCGATCATCAACATTTCGTCGATCTCCCGCGCCGGCAACGTCGGCCAGACCAACTACTCGGCCGCCAAGGCCGGAGTAGCCGCTGCCACTGTGACCTGGGCCAAGGAACTGGCGCGCTATGGCATCCGTGTCGCCGGCATCGCCCCCGGCTTCATCGAAACCGAGATGACTTTGGGCATGAAACCCGAGGCCCTGGAAAAAATGACCTCGGGGATTCCGCTCAAACGCATGGGCAAGCCTGAGGAGATTGCTCATTCGGCGGCGTACATCTTCGAGAACGACTACTACACCGGTCGGATTTTGGAGATGGATGGTGGGTTGCGGATCTAAGGACCTGCACACAGCCAATGTGGGAGCGAGCTTGCTCGCTCCCACATTGGATGGCGTTTCAAGCATCAATCATCGCTGACAGTGATGTTCGGCATCGCCGGTGATGCGGCCTCTTGCAACACGATCCGCGCGCCCACGTGACGGGCCAGCTCCTGATAGACCATGGCGATCTGGCTGTCCGGCTCGGCGATGACGGTTGGTTTGCCGCCGTCGGCCTGTTCGCGGATCAACATCGACAACGGCAGCGAGGCCAGCAGTTCGACGCCGTACTGACTCGCCAGCTTCTCCCCACCCCCTTCGCCAAACAGATGCTCGGCATGCCCGCAGTTCGAACAGATATGCACGGCCATGTTTTCCACCACGCCCAGCACCGGAATGTTCACCTTGCGGAACATTTCCACGCCCTTGCGCGCGTCCAACAGGGCCAGGTCCTGAGGCGTGGTGACGATCACCGCACCGGCCACCGGGACTTTCTGCGCCAGGGTCAGCTGGATATCGCCAGTGCCTGGCGGCATGTCGATCACCAGGTAATCCAGGTCGCCCCAGGCGGTTTGCGTCACCAGTTGCAGCAGGGCACCGGAGACCATTGGCCCACGCCAGACCATCGGCGTGTTGTCGTCGGTCAGGAAGGCCATGGACATGACTTCCACGCCATGGGACTGGATCGGCACGAACCATTTCTGGTCCTTGACCTGCGGCCGGGTGCCCTCGGCAACGCCGAACATGATGCCCTGGCTCGGACCGTAGATGTCCGCGTCGAGAATCCCGACCTTCGCCCCTTCACGGGCCAGGGCCAGGGCCAGGTTGGCGGCGGTGGTGGACTTGCCGACGCCGCCCTTGCCCGAGGCCACGGCGATCACGTTCTTGACGTTCGCCAGCCCCGGTACCTGCGCCTGGGCCTTGTGGGCCGCAATCACGCTGGTGATTTCAACCTTGGCGCTGGCGACACCGTCCAGGGACTCGATCGCCATTTGCAGCATCTGCGCCCAACCGTTCTTGAACAGATCGGCGGCGTAGCCGATCTCCAGCTGGACGCTGACACGCTCGCCCTGGATGTCGATGGCGCGCACGCATCCGGCGCTGACCGGGTCCTGGTTCAGATAAGGGTCGGTGTACTGGCGAAGGACGGCTTCCACCGCTGCGCGATTGACGGCGCTCATGGGCAACTCCGATAGCAAGACTTGAAAAACAGGCCGCTATCCTACGCCCCACATGCTGTTGTGGCGACCCGATTACCGCGGTGCGAACACCTTTTGTGCCTGGCTCACACCTTTCGCCATTCCCAACCGATGTATCCGGAAACAGCCCCGAAAGGTGAAAAAAAGCCGCCAGCGCTTTATAGTGGCCGACCTCCGTTTCATCAAGTAGCCGAGCCCCATGTCCGAGCCACGCAAGATCCTCGTCACCAGTGCCCTGCCCTATGCCAATGGTTCGATTCACCTAGGCCATATGCTGGAGTACATCCAGACCGATATGTGGGTGCGCTTCCAGAAGCATCGCGGCAACCAATGCATTTATGTCTGCGCCGACGACGCCCACGGTTCGGCCATCATGCTGCGCGCGGAAAAGGAAGGCATCACCCCGGAACAACTGATCGCCAACGTCCAGGCTGAACACAGCGCCGACTTTGCCGAGTTCCTGGTGGACTTCGACAACTTCCACTCCACTCACGCCGAAGAAAACCGCGAGCTGTCGAGCCAGATCTACCTGAAGCTGCGCGACGCCGGGCACATCGCCACCCGTTCGATCACCCAGTATTTCGACCCGGAAAAGAAAATGTTCCTGGCCGACCGCTTTATCAAGGGCACCTGCCCCAAATGCGGCACGGAAGACCAGTACGGCGACAACTGTGAAAAATGCGGCGCCACCTACGCACCGACCGACCTGAAAGACCCGAAATCGGCGATTTCCGGGGCGACGCCGGTGCTCAAGGATTCCCAGCATTTCTTCTTCAAGCTGCCAGATTTCCAGCAAATGCTGCAAACCTGGACCCGCAGCGGCACCCTGCAGGACGCGGTGGCCAACAAGATCGCCGAATGGCTCGACGCCGGCCTGCAACAGTGGGACATCTCCCGCGATGCGCCGTACTTCGGTTTCGAGATCCCCGACGAGCCGGGCAAATATTTCTACGTGTGGCTGGATGCGCCCATCGGCTACATGGCCAGCTTCAAGAACCTCTGCGACCGCACGCCGGAGCTGGACTTCGACGCGTTCTGGGCCAAGGACTCCAGCGCCGAGCTGTACCACTTCATCGGCAAGGACATCGTCAACTTCCACGCGCTGTTCTGGCCCGCCATGCTTGAAGGCGCCGGTTTCCGTAAACCGACCGGCATCAATGTCCACGGCTACCTGACCGTCAACGGCCAGAAAATGTCCAAGTCCCGCGGCACCTTCATCAAGGCCCGGACCTACCTGGACCACCTGTCGCCGGAATACCTGCGCTACTACTACGCGGCCAAGCTCGGCCGTGGCGTCGACGACCTGGACCTGAATCTCGAAGACTTCGTGCAGAAGGTCAACTCCGACCTGGTGGGCAAGGTGGTCAACATCGCCAGCCGCTGCGCCGGTTTTATCCACAAGGGCAACGCCGGTGTCCTGGTAGCCGGCAACGCCGCGCCGGAGCTGACCGACGCCTTCCTGGCCGCGGCGCCAAGCATCGCCGATGCCTATGAGAGCCGCGACTTTGCCCGGGCCATGCGCGAAATCATGGCCTTGGCCGACCGCGCCAATGCCTGGATCGCCGACAAGGCCCCCTGGTCGTTGAACAAACAGGAAGGCAAGCAGGACGAAGTCCAGGCGATCTGCGCCCTGGGCATCAATCTGTTCCGCCAGTTGGTGATTTTCCTCAAGCCGGTGCTGCCGCTGCTGGCCGCCGATGCCGAGGCATTCCTCAACGTCGCGCCGTTGACCTGGAACGATCACCAGACCCTGCTGAGCAACCATCAGTTGAACGAGTTCAAGCCGTTGATGACCCGTATCGACGCCACCAAGGTGCAAGCGATGACCGACGCTTCCAAGGAAGACCTGGCCGCCAGCCAGACCGACACCGGCGCGCCGGCCGGTAACGGCGAACTGGCCAAGGATCCGTTGTCGCCGGAAATCGATTTTGACGCCTTCGCCGCCGTTGACCTGCGCGTGGCATTGATCGTCAAGGCCGAAGCCGTCGAGGGTGCCGACAAGCTGCTGCGCCTGACCCTGGACATCGGCGACGAGCAACGCAACGTGTTCTCCGGCATCAAGAGCGCTTACCCGGACCCAGCCCAGCTCGAAGGCCGGCTGACCATGATGATCGCCAACCTCAAGCCACGCAAAATGCGCTTCGGTGTTTCCGAAGGCATGGTGATGGCGGCAGGCCCCGGCGGTGAGGAAATCTACCTGCTGAGCCCCGACAGCGGCGCCAAGCCGGGTCAGCGGATCAAGTAAAGGACTGCGCGTTGCACCGATCCCACAGTCGCCTTGCAGGCGGCTGTGGGATTTTCATATCTGGCCCACCCTGCCCGCGTGCCGGATAATGCCTAATCTTGTAACAGGCCTTTTATCGCCGGCACGCCCATGACCGAATTTGCTCTCACATTGTTCAGCGCCGCCCTGATCAACAACCTCGTGTTGCACTGGCCGCTGGGCGTCGATCCACTGCTGGCGACGAACGCCAGAAGGCAAGTACACGCCTTGGGCCTGGCGACGGCGTGCCTGATGCTGATTGTCGGCACCTTGGGCTATCTGCTGGATCATTGGTTGCTGGCTCCGGCAAACCTGACATCCCTGCGGTTGCTTGCATGGCTGTCCTTGAGCGTGTTGTTGATCGGGCCAGTGCTGCGTCTGCTGGCGCGCTGGCTGCCGGCATTGCCGTTCGAGGGCCTGTGGCCACTGTTGCTTGGCAATGCCGGCATACTGGGCGTCACGTTGCTCAACAGCCAGGATGACCAGGGCCTGGGCCAGGCCATCGCCTTGAGCCTGGGTGGCGGGCTGGGATTCTGGCTGGTGTTGAGCCTGTTCGATGATCTGCGCCAGCGCACCTTCAATAACGATATTCCCTTGCCCTTTCGGGGCCTGCCGATTCAGTTGATCAGCGCCGGACTGATGGCGGTGGCATTTCTCGGTTTGCGCGGGCTGGTCAAAACATGAGTCTGATTCAACGTATCGACGCCCTGCTGCCGCAGACCCAATGCGGCAAGTGTGGCCACCCCGGGTGCAAGCCCTACGCCGAGGGTATCGCCCAGGGCGAGCCGATCAACAAATGCCCGCCCGGCGGGCGTGAAACCATCGCGGCCCTGGCCGACCTGATGAAAATACCGGTATTGGAACTGGACGCCAGCCGTGGTCCAGCCCCCGCGCAGATCGCCTTTATCCGTGAAGCTGAATGCATCGGTTGCACCAAGTGCATTCAGGCATGTCCGGTGGACGCGATTGTCGGCGCGGCGAAGTTGATGCACACCGTCCTCATCGACGAATGCACCGGCTGCGATCTTTGCGTGGCGCCCTGCCCGGTCGATTGCATCGAGATGCGGCCCTTGCCGATGGCGAACGTGCTGCCGATTGTCGGCGGCTTGGCCTTCAGCCCCGAAGCGCAACAAGCGCGAGCTGCCAAGCGTAATCACGCCCGGCGGCGTTTCGAACAGCGCAATGCGCGGCTGCGGCGCGAAGAAGAGCAGCGCCAGGCCGAGCGTCTGGCCCGCACCCAGCGCGCGGCCCAGGCTCCGACTCAAACCCTCGATCCCGTACAAGCTGCGCTGGAGCGAGTGCGGGCGCAAAAAGCCGCCAGCGCCGATGCGGCCCTGAAAAAAGCCAAGGTCGATCTGGCCATGAGCCGGGCGCAGTTGAACAAATCCTTGAAAGCGTTCGGACATCCGCCGACCTTTGAGCAGCAGTCGCAATTGATCCTGCTGCAACGCCAGTTCGAAGCCGCGGAACAAGCCCTGGCTCAACTGGAAAGCAACCCGTCGCCGAGCGCTGCGGCCCCTGCACCAGCGCAAAACGCCGAACTGAAGCGGGCCAAGATCCAACTGGCGATGCGCCGGGCCGAACTCAGCAAGGCCCGGGCTGCGGCGGCATCGGTTGAGCACCTGCAAGCGCTGGAGCAAGCCGTGAAGGACGCCGAACACCAGGTGGACGCCCATGCCGCTCCCTGAGCCCATGGACGAACGGCTGCAGCAAGCGATGAAGCGAGTGCTGCTGGCGACGCTGCCTGGCGTGCTGGCGTTGCTGTGGTTCCATGGCTGGGGCGTGGCGCTCAATCTACTGTTATCCGGCCTCACCGCCCTGGCGGTCGAAGCCTTGGTGTTACGTGTGCGGCGCCGGCCTCTCATGCCTGAACTGAGCGACGGCAGCGCGCTGGTCAGCGCCACGCTGCTGGCCTTGGCCCTGCCGGCGTATTGCCCCTGGTGGCTGACCGTCACGGCGGCCGCCTGCGCCTTACTGTTCGGCAAGCACCTGTGGGGCGGTGTCGGCAGCAACCCGTTCAACCCGGCAATGCTCGGGTACGCCTTGGTGCTGGTGGCGTTCCCCGCCCATATGAGTCATTGGCCCGCGCCCCACGGCGTGGGTTTGCTTGAAGGCTTGCAACAAGTGTTCGGCATGCAGACGGCGCCCGATGCCTGGGCCGGAGCGACCGCGCTGGACAGTCTGCGAACCAACAGGAGCCTGACCATCGACGAATTGTTCGCCAACGATCCGGCGTTCGGGCGTTTCGGTGGCCGAGGTATCGAATGGATCAACCTGGCGTTTTTGGCCGGCGGTCTGTTTCTGCTGCAACAACGCGTGTTCAGTTGGCATGCGCCAATAGGCATGCTGGCCAGCCTGTTCATCGTCAGTTTGTTGTGCTGGAACGGCTCGGGCTCCGACTCCCATGGCTCACCGTTGTTTCATCTGTTCACCGGCGCAACCATGCTCGGCGCATTTTTCATCGTGACCGAACCGGTCTCGGGCGCCAAAGCCGCGCTCGCACGGCTGCTATTTGGCGCAGGCGTGGGGCTGCTGGTTTACCTGATCCGAACGTGGGGTGGTTACCCTGATGGCGTAGCCTTTGCGGTGTTGCTGATGAACCTCGGTGTACCAGCACTGGAGCGGTTTGCCGAGGCGCGACAACGGCGGCAACTGACATGAAAAAACCTGGCGGCGTTGTAATCCTGATCCTGCTGATCAGCCTCGGTATCGGTGCGACTTACCTCGCGCAGCTCAGCACCGCCGGACGCATCGAGGCACAGCAACAAGCGATCGCCAACCGAAGCCTTCTCGAGGTGCTGCCAGCCGAGCAATATGACAACCAGCCATTGGCGCAGCCTGTCATGACGGACCCACTGGCCCTGGCCCATAGCACGCTGCTGGGCGGTTATCTGGCGACCCGCAGCGGCCAGCCAAGCGCTGTGCTGTTACGCAGCCAGGTGCTGGGCTATGAAGGCAGCATCCAATTGCTGATTGCCATCGACCCGCAGGGTCGGTTGCTGGGCGTGAAAACCCTGCGCCAGGCCGAAACACCCGGGCTGGGTGCGGCGATTGCCGGCTGGCCGAACACTTGGTTGCAAACCTTCAACGGTAAATCGCGCCAGGACCCGGACGACAACGGTTGGGCCTTGAAAAAGGACCGCGGGCAGTTCGATCAACTGGCAGGCGCGACGGTGACCTCCCGGGCAGTCCTCCAGGCGATTCACGATGCGTTGCGTTACTTCGACGAACACAAGGCTCAACTGACCGCGGTGGCTAGCGAATGAATAAACCATGGGTACTGACAGGCGGCCTGTTGCTCGTCCCGCTGATCGGTGCGACAAACTCGCTGGCCGGCGCATTGGGGTTATGGCTGGCCTGGGTCGTGATTACCCTCGGCCATGGCTTGGCGATGGGACTTGTCCGGCCCCGCCTGACAGCGTATCAACGGCTGCTCGCCTCCGTCGTGCTGGCCGCCACCCTGACCGCTTGCGCAGGCCTTGCCGCACAGGCCTGGGCGCTGGAATTGTATCGGCCGTTGAGTCTTTATTTTGGCTGGATCGCCTTGAGCTGCGTGGCACTGGAGCATGAGGGGGTCTTCATTGAGCCCCGCTTGCCTGCAAGCCTCAGGCTGGCAGGGCTGTTCGGCCTCTGGATGATCGGCCTGGGCGCCTTGCGCGAGCTGATCGGTAGCAACCTGCCCCTGGTCCTGCTCGCCCCTGGCGGGTTCATTCTGCTCGGCCTGCTGCTGGCGGCTTGCCAGGCGTGGACGGCCGCCAAACCCCATTCAACCCTTGAGGAAACGCCGCGCCCATGAACGCCGCAAAACGCCTGGAAATATTTCGCCGTTTTCACGAAGACAACCCGGAACCGAAAACCGAACTGGCCTACTCCTCGCCATTCGAGTTGTTGATCGCGGTGATTCTGTCGGCCCAGTCCACTGACGTCGGCGTCAACAAAGCCACGGCCAAACTGTTTCCGGTGGCCAACACACCGGAGGCGATCCATGCCCTGGGCGTCGAAGGGCTGTCCGAATACATCAAGACCATTGGCTTGTTCAACAGCAAGGCGAAAAACGTCATCGAAACCTGCCGCCTGCTGATCGAGCGCCACGGCAGTGAAATCCCACAGACTCGCGAAGCGCTGGAAGCCCTTCCAGGCGTGGGCCGCAAAACCGCCAACGTCGTGCTCAATACCGCGTTTCGTCAGTTGACCATGGCGGTCGACACCCACATCTTCCGCGTCAGCAACCGCACCGGGCTGGCGCCGGGTAAAAACGTGGTGGAGGTGGAGAAAAAACTGATGAAATTCGTACCCAAGGAATTTCTCCTGGACTCTCATCACTGGCTCATTCTCCATGGGCGATACGTGTGCCTGGCACGCAAGCCCCGCTGTGGCAGCTGCCGAATCGAAGACTTGTGCGAATACAAGCACAAGACCTCCGACGATTGAGACACTATTGATTTTATCGATCTATCGATTGAAAAAATCTTTTTTACCCGCCCGTGGTTTATCGATATAAGGAGCGCCAATGGCAGTCTTAGCCTGGAGTCGAACCCATGAGTGCTGGCAAAGAACAACTGGATGTAGAAGACGATTTCATCGCCGTTGAGGCTGACGACGCGGAACCTGTGGTCGTGGAAGTGGCGAAAACCAATCTGAGCAAACGCCGCACCATTGATAACCTGCTGGAAGAGCGCCGCTTGCAGAAACAACTGGCCGATTACGATTTTGACCTCTGACACGTAAAAGCCTCCCTGATGGAGGCTTTTTACTGAGTACGCGTGATCGAAAACTCACACCAACCCATTGCGCTGCGCCAGCTCGATCAGATCGACCAGCGAGCGTGCATTGAGTTTCAACAACAAGCGCGTCTTGTAAGTACTGACCGTCTTGTTGCTTAAAAACATCCCATCGGCAATTTCCTTATTGGTTTTTCCTCGCGCCAGTTGCTGCAGAACCATCATCTCTCGCCCAGACAAACGGTCCACCATATCGGACTCGCTGGCGTTGCCAAGACTCGAACGCACCGTATGCAATGCCTGATTGGGAAAGTAGCTGTAACCGGAAAGTACTGCCTTTATCGCACTCAACAACTCCGTGAGGTCCTGTTGCTTGCATACATAACCGGCCGCGCCCGTTTGCATGCAGCGCATCGAAAAATGCCCGGGCGCCTGGGAGGTAAGCACCAATACTTTCAGCGGTGAAGGGTTGACAGTCAGGCGCGCGATAACCTCCAACCCGTCCAGTTTCGGAATACCGATATCCAGGATGACAATGTCGGGCGCAAGTTCACGGGCGAGTTGTAAGGCATCGACACCATTGTCCGTTTCGGCAACCACTTCATAACCATGACGCTCCATTAGTAGACGTACAGCAAGACGAATGACGGGATGATCATCCACGATCAGCACTTTATTCATGGGTAAATCCAACTTCGCTGTTCGAATTTTTAGAGCACGCACAATAGCCTAGTCATTTCTACCTTGGCATGCCGCCCCCCCCTGAGTGCTCGCACCGAGAGACGCAACCTACAAGCAATACAGAAAAATCCTACAAATTACCGTGAAAATAATGTGCCATAAATTTTCTCACGGAACGCTGACTCCCCTCCCTAACCACCCGACACCTTTTCGGACAATGTGTTTTTCTGCACTTGGCTATCCCGTATGCAGAGAGATAGAAGTCATTCCACTCATAAAAAGTAACTGAATTATTATCGATAAAACAGCAACAATCTCACTAACACGGCTAAAACTTATATAAAACCAGCGAGCACAAACCCAACGTCCAAAACAGGATATGACCCCTCCCCATAGTCAACCGACAATTCATTAACAACTCACTCATTTCATTCAATCATCGAGCATAAATAACCATGAGCCATCACCATGAACAAACCTTTGAAAACCATCACCAACCCCATGACCCTGATCGCTATATTTGCCACGTTGTCTGAAACCTCTGCGGCGATTTCCCTGCCTTTCCTGGATGACCAGGACCGTGAATATTATCTGTGGTTTTTGATCAGCTTTCCGTTTTATCTGCTGTTGCTTTTTTTCATCACACTCAACTTCAACTATCGCTCGTTATATTCACCGTCAGATTTTCGCAAGAGCAAACACTTCATAAAGACCATGGATGACTCGACCTGCCGTCATAGACGAGTGTTACGTCGGGCCGATAAAGTCAAAAAATCAGTCATGCGCGGTCATCGGCGCAAACACGATCCACAACGGTTCATTTTTCTGCTGTTCAGCCCATCGGGAGAGCTGATTGCAGTGTATCGGGCCAAACCCTTGAAGCCGGCTACGGGACACACTGAAATTGTTCTGTACGTCATGCACAGCCGCGACAACGCAGACGGTGTACCGGACAGGCAGGAGGGGTGAGCGCTCAAGGAATAGCGCTGCACAACAGGAGGGAGCCACAAACAAAAACGGCCTGCTCATGGCAGGCCGTTTTCATATCGCCAGGGTCAGAACAGCTTGCGACCCTTGTTCGCCGCAATACGCATGCGCAGGGCGTTGAGCTTGATGAAACCGGCTGCGTCGGCCTGGTTGTAAGCGCCACCGTCTTCTTCGAAGGTCGCGATGTTGGCATCGAACAACGACTCATCGGACTTGCGACCGGTAACGATCACGTTGCCTTTGTACAGCTTCAGGCGTACCACACCGTTCACGTGGGCCTGGGAGGCGTCGATCATCTGCTGCAGCATCAGACGCTCAGGGCTCCACCAGTAACCGGTGTAGATCAGGCTGGCGTACTTGGGCATCAGCTCGTCTTTAAGGTGAGCCACTTCGCGGTCCAGGGTGATCGATTCGATCGCCCGGTGAGCGCGCAGCATGATGGTGCCGCCCGGGGTTTCGTAGCAACCACGGGACTTCATGCCGACATAGCGGTTCTCGACGATGTCCAGACGGCCGATGCCGTGTTCGCCACCGATGCGGTTCAGGGTCGCCAGCACGGTGGCCGGGCTCATTTCCACGCCGTCCAGGGCAACGATATCGCCGTTGCGATAGGTCAGTTCCAGGTATTGCGGGGTATCAGGAGCTTTCTCCGGGGAGACCGTCCAGCGCCACATGTCTTCTTCGTGCTCGGTCCAGGTGTCTTCCAGCACGCCGCCTTCATAGGAGATGTGCAGCAGGTTGGCATCCATCGAGTACGGGGATTTCTTCTTGCCGTGACGCTCGATCGGGATCGCGTGCTTCTCGGCGTAGTCCATCAGCTTTTCACGGGACAGCAAGTCCCACTCACGCCAAGGGGCGATGACTTTCACGCCCGGCTTGAGAGCATAGGCGCCCAGCTCGAAACGCACCTGGTCGTTGCCTTTGCCGGTGGCGCCATGGGAAATGGCGTCGGCGCCGGTTTCATTGGCGATTTCGATCAGGCGCTTGGCGATCAACGGACGGGCGATAGACGTACCCAGCAGGTACTCGCCTTCGTAAACGGTGTTGGCGCGGAACATCGGGAACACGAAGTCGCGGACGAACTCTTCGCGCAGGTCATCGATGTAGATCTCTTTGACGCCCATGGCCTGAGCCTTGGCGCGTGCAGGTTCGACTTCTTCGCCCTGCCCCAGGTCTGCGGTGAAGGTCACCACTTCGCAGTTATAAGTGTCCTGCAGCCACTTGAGGATCACCGAAGTGTCCAGGCCGCCGGAATACGCCAGAACGACCTTGTTTACGTCCGCCATGCCATCACTCCACGGGTTGTACGGAAAGCCGGGAAGTCTAACGTCCAATGCGGATAATTTACAGGGGCGCGACAGCTTATGACGACGAAGCGACAGATTATGTCGACCGCGCGACGATCAACCCGGGATCAGGACGTCCGCGCAGCGGCGGGAGCGGCCGTAGGGATCGGTGCCTTGGCCGGAGCGGCGGCCGGCGCCGGGACCTTGGCTGGAGCCACAGCGGGCGCTGGCTGCGGTGCGGGTGCCGGTGCTTCAACCGGCGCCCCACGCTCCAGGCGCACGACCACGCGACGGTTCTTGGCCCGGTTGGCGGCGTTGGTATTGGACACCAGGGGATAACGCTCGCCATGGAACCGCAGGGTGATCTGTGACTCCTGGAAACCATTGGCCTTGAAGAAGTCCTGGACCGCCAGGGCGCGGCGACGCGACAGTTCACGGTTGGTCAGACGGTTGCCGCTATTGTCAGAGTGACCGTCGAGCTCGACACGATTAACGCTCGGGTCGGCCTTGATGAAGTCGAGCATCACCTGCAACTGGGCCTTGGCCTGAGCATCGAGCTCGACCCCTTCGCCGGGGAAACCGATCTGGGTTTGCTTGATCTGCTCGAAATTCTTCGGTAACAGTTTCGCCACGCAGCCTTGATAGTCACTGAAGGCCTTATTGAAGCGCACCGGCAACAATCGGACTTCCGAGACCCGCCCGTCCTCGGTGTTGCGTCGCACCACAGGGCTGCGCCCGTCCATCAGCCCACTGATCAAGCGACCTGCCTGGATCTGGGAGCTGTTGAACAAGACATCGCCACTGCCAATCCTGACCGAGCCCAGGTTGATGTCGCCGCGCCCCGGTTGCCATGGCGCCGCAGCCGCCAGCAAGGTCGCCGAACCGCCACCGAGCATCGGGTTATAGGCCTTGAGCCTGAATGTGGCCTGCTCGCCCGCCCGACGCACGAACTCGCCGCTGCCGAAATCGGTGATCGGCTGGCTCAGCCGACACTCGAACTTGTCGCCTTCGACCGTCCACTCAATGCTCTCCAGGCGGGTCTGGAAAGTGAGCGCCATGGCGGGAAGGCTGGCAAACACACTGAGCAAGGCTAGATAACGCTGGCGCACGGGAGGCTCCACTGACTTTTATACAAAGATCGACACATGCCGAGGGCATGACGCCTGTCCGGGGCACTGCACGGATTCGTGGCACACCTGTAGGAGCTATCGGTAAGTTGCGGCAGAACTTGATAGCGGGTGCCTGAATCGGTCTTTTCCGGTAGCATTCCCCAGAGTTTGACCCGCCTGGAAGCCCCCCAATGTCCGACCGCCTGACCCTGCTGCGTCCCGACGACTGGCATATTCATCTTCGCGATGGTGCTGTGTTGACCCATACCGTCGCCGATGTCGCGCGCACCTTCGGGCGCGCAATCATCATGCCTAACCTGGTTCCGCCCGTGCGCAACGCCACCGAGGCCGACGGCTACCGCCAGCGTATCCTCGCCGCACGACCGGCCGGCAGCCGCTTCGAACCGCTGATGGTGCTTTACCTCACCGATCGCACCCAGCCCGAAGAGATCCGCGACGCCAAGGCCAGTGGCTTTGTGCACGCCGCCAAGCTGTATCCGGCCGGCGCCACCACTAACTCTGATTCCGGCGTCACCAGCATCGACAAGATTTTCCCGGCGCTGGAGGCCATGGCCGAAGTCGGGATGCCTTTGTTGATCCATGGTGAAGTCACCCGGGGCGACGTCGACGTGTTCGACCGCGAGAAAATCTTCATCGACGAGCACATGCGCCGCGTCGTGGAGCGTTTCCCGACACTCAAGGTGGTGTTCGAACACATCACCACCGGTGATGCCGTGCAGTTCGTCAACGAGGCCCCGGCCAACGTTGGCGCGACCATTACCGCCCATCACCTGCTGTACAACCGCAACCACATGCTGGTGGGCGGGATTCGGCCGCACTTCTATTGCCTGCCGATCCTCAAGCGCAACACTCACCAGGAAGCTCTGCTCGACGCCGCCACCAGCGGCAGCGCCAAGTTTTTCCTCGGCACGGACTCGGCGCCCCACGCCCGCCATGCCAAGGAAGCCGCCTGCGGTTGCGCCGGCTGCTACACCGCCTATGCCGCCATAGAGATGTACGCCGAGGCGTTCGAGCAGCGCAATGCGCTGGACAAGCTCGAAGGCTTCGCCAGCCTGCACGGCCCGCAGTTCTATGGCCTGCCCGTGAACACCGATCGTATTACCCTGGTCCGCGACGAATGGACCGCCCCCGCCAGCCTGCCCTTCGGCGAGCTGACTGTCATCCCGCTGCGCGCCGGTGAAAAACTGCGCTGGCGCCTGCTGGAGGAAAACGCGTGAGTGAAGATCATTTCGACGACGAACAGGACGGCAATGGTGGTTCGGGCGGTGCTCGCCACCCCATGGCCGCCCGGTTCCGGGGTTATCTGCCGGTCGTCGTCGACGTAGAAACCGGTGGTTTCAATTCCGCCACCGACGCCTTGCTGGAAATCGCCGCGACCACCATCGGCATGGACGAAAAAGGCTTTGTGTTCCCTGACCACACCTATTTCTTCCGCGTCGAACCGTTCGAAGGCGCCAACATTGAAGCCGCAGCCCTGGAATTCACCGGGATCAAGCTCGATCACCCATTGCGCATGGCGGTGAGTGAAGAGACCGCCCTGACCGACATTTTCCGTGGCGTGCGCAAGGCGCTGAAGGCCAACGGTTGCAAGCGAGCGATCCTGGTCGGCCATAACAGCAGCTTCGACCTGGGTTTCCTCAACGCCGCCGTCGCGCGCATGGACATGAAGCGCAACCCGTTCCACCCGTTCTCCAGCTTCGACACGGCAACCCTGGCTGGCCTGGCGTATGGCCAGACCGTACTGGCCAAGGCCTGCCAGGCGGCCGACATCGATTTTGATGGCCGTGAAGCCCACTCGGCCCGTTACGACACCGAGAAAACGGCGGAGCTGTTCTGCGGCATCGTCAACCGCTGGAAACAGATGGGTGGCTGGCAGGATTTCGACGACTGACATCGGCCTGGCTCTTTGTGGCGAGGGAGCTTGCTCCCGCTGGGTGGCGCAGCCGCCCCAAGATTTTGTGAGCGCTACGCACTCAAGCGGGAGCAAGCTCCCTCGCCACGGGATCCATGCTCCGCCTAGAAACACCCATAAAAAAACCGGCCCTATCGAGGGCCGGTTTTTTATGCCTGTTGCGCTTACAGCTTGTCGCTGTGCTCGCCCAGGTAAGCGGCAACGCCTTCAGGGGATGCAGTCATACCCTTGTCGCCTTTCTTCCAGTTGGCCGGGCAGACTTCGCCGTGCTCTTCGTGGAATTGCAGCGCGTCGACCAGACGGATCAGCTCTTCCATGTTACGGCCCAGCGGCAGGTCGTTGATGATCTGCGAACGGACAACGCCTTTGTCGTCGATCAGGAACGCGCCACGGAAAGCCACGCCGCCTTCGGACTCAACGTCGTAGGCCTTGGCGATTTCGTGCTTCATGTCGGCAGCCATGGTGTATTTCACCTGGCCGATACCGCCAGCGTTGATAGCCGTGTTGCGCCAGGCGTTGTGGGTGAAATGCGAGTCGATCGAAACAGCAACCACTTCAACGTTGCGGGCCTTGAAGTCGTCCATGCGGTGATCCAGTGCGATCAGCTCGGACGGGCAGACGAAGGTGAAGTCCAGCGGGTAGAAGAACACCAGGCCGTATTTGCCTTTGATGGCCGAGGACAGGGTGAAGCTGTCGACGATTTCGCCGTTGCCGAGCACGGCCGGGACGGTGAAGTCAGGGGCTTGTTTGCCTACGAGTACGCTCATTGGATATCTCCTGGTGTAGTAACGTGAAAAACAAGGTCCGCGCCAGCCTGCCACCCTCAGGCGACAGCCCTGTGACACGAACCCGCTTTGCAAGGGCCGACCATCATACACCGCGAATTTGGGCTGTCTTCAACGGTTTTTCGGCGGTACAGAAAAATCTCTGTAGCACTTGATGACACCTCAATGGCCTCGGGCAAAAACCGTTCGTCAGCCAGGCGCCGCTCTGGCACAAGGGTTTAAGAAACCACTTTGACAATCATTCTCGTTAACATTAAGATCCGTCTCAATTGAGTCACAACCAGCGACGGTTCTTGCTTATGTACGTATGCCTCTGCACTGGCGTCACCGACGGACAAATCCGCGAAGCGATCTATGAAGGTTGCTGCAGCTATCGCGAAGTCCGCCAGGCCACCGGCGTAGCCAGCCAATGCGGCAAATGTGCCTGCCTGGCCAAGGAAGTGGTCCGTGAGACCCTCGCCAAAGTGCAAACGGCACAGGCTTCTATTCCTTATCCGGTAGAATTTACTGCCGCTTAAATCCAGCTTTCTAAAGAACCGGACTCAATGTCCGGTTTTTTTATGCCTGTAAATCAATTGCTTAGCCTCCAGACGCGGAACACAAACATTCTTATTCCGATTAATTTTCATTTATTATTCAATAACTTAGGTTTGACACTGATAAATGTGCGGCTCAAACTCGGCCTTATACACAGCACCTACAGGACAGGCCCTCACCATGAAAGGCGACATTACAGTCATCCAGCATCTCAACAAGATCCTTGCCAATGAGCTGGTCGCGATCAATCAATACTTCCTGCATGCGCGCATGTACGAGGATTGGGGCCTGAACAAGCTGGGCAAGCACGAGTACCACGAGTCCATCGACGAGATGAAACACGCGGACAAGCTGATCAAGCGCATCCTGTTCCTCGAAGGTCTGCCGAACGTTCAGGACCTGAACAAGCTGCACATCGGCGAACACACCCGGGAAATGCTCGAGTGCGACCTGAAAATCGAGCGCGCCGGCCACAAGGACCTGAAAATCGCCATTGCCCATTGCGAAAGCGTTGGCGACTTCGGCAGCCGTGAACTGCTTGAGGACATTCTCGAGTCCGAAGAAGAGCACATCGACTGGCTGGAAACCCAATTGGGTCTGATCGACAAAGTCGGTCTGGAGAACTACCTGCAATCGCAGATGGGTGAAGAGTAACCTTCCCCGACAGTGAGCCACTAAAAAGCCCCGCCCTCTTTCGAGAGGCGGGGCTTTTTATTGCCTGGATTCCCAGGCCACCGAAAATCCACTGTGGGAGCGGGCTTGCTCGCGAATGCGGTGGGTCAGGTAAAGAAGTGCTAACTGACCCACCGCATTCGCGAGCAAGCCCGCTCCCACATGTCCGTGTTCAACTCATCATGTGGTGAACACAGATCATCATGGATCAGGCTTCAGTCTTGTTCGCCGCAGCTTTTTCTACCGCTTCCTTGATCGTGGCCTGCAGAGAGCCGTCAGCGGCCATCTCGGTCATGATGTCGCTACCACCGACCAGCTCCCCACCTACCCACAGCTGTGGGAAAGTTGGCCAGTTGGCGTACTTGGGCAGGTTGGCGCGGATTTCCGGGTTCTGCAGGATGTCCACGTAGGCAAACTTCTCGCCACACGCCATCACGGCCTGAGCAGCCTTGGCCGAGAAACCGCACTGTGGCGCGTTCGGCGAGCCTTTCATGTAAAGCAGGATGGTGTTGTTGGCAATCTGGTCTTTAATCGTTTCGATGATATCCATGGAGCACCTCGGCTTAAAACTCTTGCGACTTAAGTTGTCGACACGGTGACGCATTGTAACGGAAAGCCGAACGTGCTCCAGAGACAATTTTACGCAGCCGCCACCTTCACCGGTACGCCGTTGAGCGCCGCATTGCCGGACAACTCATCGAGCTGACAATCATCGGTCAGGTCATTGGCGCTGGAGCCCGGCTGGCCACTGGCGATGGTCATCTGCACGCCCGGCCGGGCATGGCCCCAACCGTGGGGCAGGCTCACCACGCCTTTCATCATGTCCAGGCTGCCCTGCACTTCGACTTCGATCATACCCACCCGCGAACTGACCTTCACCCGCTGTCCGTCGACAAGCCCGCGACTGGCAAGGTCATCCGGGTGCATCAGCAACTGATGACGCGGCTTGCCCTTCACCAACCGGTGGAAGTTGTGCATCCAGGAGTTATTGCTGCGCACATGGCGACGGCCAATCATCAGCAACTCGTCAGGTGCGGGAGCCTGCAACGCGGCAAAACGCTCCAGATCGGCGAGTATCACCGCCGGCGCGGCTTGCACCCGTTGGTTTTCGGTTTTCAACCGCGGGGCCAGGTTGGGCTTGAGTGCGCCGAGGTCAATGCCGTGGGGATGGTCGAACAAGGTCGCCAGGGACAGTTTGTGTGGCGAAGCATCGCCATACGCCCCGGCCCGCAGACCGAAATCGATCATTTGCGCTGGCGGCATGGTCGGTTTGAGTTCCTTGCCGGTTCGGGCCGCAAAGGCCTTGGCCAGGCCAACAAAAATCTCCCAGTCATGCAACGCCCCTTCTGGCTTGGGCAGAATGGCCCGGTTGAAGCGAGTCACGTTGCGCACTGCGAACAGGTTGAACGTGGTGTCGTAATGGTCGTTTTCCAGCGCCGAGGTCGAGGGCAGGATCAGGTCGGCGTAGCGCGTGGTTTCGTTGATGTACAAATCGACGCAGACCATGAACTCCAGCCCGTCCAGCGCCTGCTCCAGTTGCCGCCCGTTGGGCGTGGACAGCACCGGGTTGCCGGCCACGGTGACCAGCGCGCGAATCTGGCCTTCGCCTTCGGTGAGCATTTCCTCGGCCAGGGTCGATACTGGCAACTCCCCGGCGTACTCGGGACGCCCGGACACCCGGCTCTGCCAACGGTTGAAATGCCCGCCCGAGGTGGTGGCCACCAAATCCACCGCCGGTTCGGTGCACAGCGCCCCGCCCACCCGATCGAGATTGCCGGTGACCAGATTGATCAGTTGAATCAGCCAGTGGCACAGCGTGCCAAATGCCTGGGTCGAAACCCCCATCCGCCCGTAACACACTGCGGACGGCGCTGCGGCAAAGTCCCGGGCCAATTGGCGGATCTGTTGCGCTGGCACGGCGCAAAGCGGACTCATCGCCTCAGCCGTGAAGGTGGCAACGGCCTCGCGCACCTCTTCCAGGCCGTCCACCGGCAGATGGCTGTCGCGGGTCAGGCCCTCGCTGAACAGCGTATTGAGCAAGCCGAACAGCAGCGCGGCATCGCCACCGGGGCGCACGAAGACATGCTGGTTCGCAATGGCCGCCGTTTCGCTGCGGCGCGGATCAACCACCACCACTTTGCCGCCACGGGCCTGGATCGCCTTGAGGCGCTTTTCCACGTCCGGCACGGTCATGATGCTGCCGTTGGACGCCAGCGGATTGCCGCCCAGGATCAGCATGAAATCGGTGTGATCGATATCCGGAATCGGCAGCAACAGGCCGTGGCCATACATCAGATGACTGGTCAGGTGATGAGGCAGTTGATCCACCGAGGTCGCCGAGAAGCGGCTGCGGGTTTTCAACAGGCCGAGGAAATAGTTGCTGTGGGTCATCAACCCATAGTTATGCACGCTGGGGTTGCCCTGGTAGACCGCCACCGCGTTCTGGCCGTGGCGCTCCTGGATACCCGCCAGGCGCTCGGCCACCAGCGCGAAGGCGTCGTCCCAGGCAATGGGTTGCCATTCGTCGCCAATCCGCTGCATAGGCTGACGCAGGCGGTCCGGATCGTTCTGGATATCCTGCAGGGCCACCGCCTTGGGGCAGATGTGGCCTCGGCTGAAGCTGTCCAGCGCATCGCCCTTGATCGAGGTGATCGCCAGGCCCTGGCCGTCGGTTTCGGTGGTTTCGAGGGTCAAGCCGCAGATGGCTTCACACAGATGGCACGCACGGTGGTGGAGAGTCTTGGTCATGGCCAGTCTCTGTTTTATTCGTAGCGGGCACTTTCGGCCGCGGGAACAAAACTATGGCGCGTGATCCCCAGCAGCGCCAGCGACGTTCGTCCTGTGAATTGCCGGGCATCAGGCCCGCCGATGCAGGGGCGTCAAGGCCGCTCGGGAGGCGGCGCCAGCAGCTGGATTTCCTCGACGGTTTCCACCTGCTCCTGGGCAATGGGCACGCCCGTCAGCTCGCCAATCAGGCGCCAATGCTCGTCGAGTCCATTGCTGATGGTGGCCATGCGATCGATCATTCTGCGGCCTGCGGCCTTGGTTACCTCGTCGTCGCTGCGCAACAATTCGAATGACATGGACGTCACCGAAGCGGTCAGATGAGTCAGGGAACGTGCCGTCAGCCCCAGTAGTTCCATTAATTGTTGCTCTTTCGAATCCATTTCGGGGGCTCCTGCGTCTAGAGGCTCATTTATAACCCAGCCCCTTGCTTTAGGAAATGTTTCGCACCCGACAACAGACAGGCGAAAACCTGGAATGACAGGCCACAGACCGACTCCCCACTACGCCATACCCGCCCTGCTCGATTGCCAAGCTGCGCAACGCCAGTGTACAAATGGGCCGCTGCTGTCAGGAAACCGGCTTCATACATGCCATCGCAGACCTGCGATGGCCTCGCTGAAATCCCCTAAACACCGTAGCCTATTGGTAAGACGCGACATTTAATGTCAATATCGCGCCTTCCCCTATTTTCGTCGCCCCGTGCGGCTTTTGCCGCAGGTCTCGCCCGTTTTTTGAATAAACAAGGCTCTGAGCATCTGCGGTCAGTTACAAAAAAGGTAGTCAATCATGAGCGCAAGGCACTTTCTCTCCCTGATGGATTTCACGCCCGATGAGTTGCTCGGCGTGATCCGTCGAGGCGTGGAGCTCAAGGACCTGCGTAACCGCGGCGTACTGTTCGAGCCCTTGAAAAACCGCGTGCTGGGGATGATCTTCGAGAAGTCATCGACCCGCACGCGCATCTCTTTCGAAGCCGGCATGATCCAGCTGGGCGGCCAGGCGATCTTCCTGTCGCCGCGTGACACCCAACTGGGCCGTGGCGAACCCATCAGCGATTGCGCCATCGTCATGTCGAGCATGCTTGACGCCGTGATGATCCGTACCTTTGCCCACAGCACCCTGACCGAGTTCGCGGCCCATTCCCGCGTGCCGGTGATCAACGGTCTGTCCGATGACCTGCACCCCTGCCAACTGCTGGCCGACATGCAGACGTTCCTCGAACACCGTGGCTCGATCCAGGGCAAGACCGTGACCTGGATCGGCGATGGCAACAACATGTGCAACAGCTATATAGAAGCGGCGATGCAATTCGACTTCCAGCTGCGCATCGCCTGCCCCGAAGGATACGACCCGAACGCTGAACTGGTTGCCAGGGCCGGGGATCGAGTGACCATCGTTCGTGATCCGAAACAAGCCGTGGCCGGTGCGCATCTGGTGAGCACCGACGTCTGGACCTCCATGGGCCAGGAAGAAGAAACCGCCAAGCGCCTCAAGCTGTTCGCGCCGTTCCAGGTCAACCGTGCCCTGCTCGACCTCGCGGATGAGCAAGTGCTGTTCATGCACTGCCTGCCGGCCCACCGTGGCGAGGAAATCAGTTTCGATTTGCTGGACGACCCACGCTCAGTGGCATGGGACCAGGCAGAGAATCGGCTTCACGCGCAAAAGGCCCTGCTCGAGTTTCTTGTCGAGCCAGCGTACCGCCACGCATGAGCCACTCGCTGCTGCTGAATTTGCACAACCTGGCCTGCGGCTATCAACACCAGCGGGTGGTGCAGAACCTCAACCTGCACCTCAATGCTGGTGACATCGGTTGCCTGCTCGGCTCGTCCGGGTGCGGCAAGACCACGACGTTACGCGCCATTGCCGGCTTCGAACCGGTGCACGAGGGTGAGATCCAACTGGCCGGGGAAACCATCTCCCGCGCCGGCTTCACCCTCGCCCCGGAAAAACGCCGCATCGGCATGGTGTTCCAGGACTATGCGCTGTTCCCCCACCTGAGCGTGGCCGAGAACATCGCCTTTGGTATTCGCAAGCATCCGAACCAGGACCGCGTCGTCGAAGAACTGCTGGAACTGGTCAACCTGAAAAGTTTGGGCAAGCGCTTTCCCCACGAATTGTCCGGAGGCCAGCAACAGCGTGTGGCCCTGGCCCGTGCGTTGGCCCCTGAGCCGCAGTTGCTGCTGCTCGACGAGCCATTCTCCAACCTCGATGGCGAGCTGCGACGCAAGCTCAGCCATGAGGTGCGGGACATTCTCAAGGCCCGTGGCACCAGCGCGATCCTGGTCACCCACGATCAGGAAGAAGCTTTCGCGGTGAGTGATCATGTCGGCGTGTTCAAGGAAGGTCGGCTGGAACAATGGGACACGCCCTACAACCTGTACCACGAACCGCTGACGCCCTTTGTCGCCAGTTTCATTGGCCAAGGCTACTTCATTCGCGGCCGGCTCGAGAGCCCGGAATCGGTGCAGACCGAGCTGGGCATCCTGCGTGGCAACCGGGCCTACACGTGGCCGATCGGCTGCGCAGTGGACGTACTGCTGCGCCCGGACGATATCGTCTACGCACCGGACAGCCCGCTCACAGCCAGCATTGTCGGCAAGACATTCCTGGGAGCCTCGACCTTGTATCGCCTGCAATTGCCGACGGGCGCGCAACTGGAATCGATCTTCCCAAGCCATGCCGACCATCAGGTCGGGGACACCGTCGGTATTCGCGTGGCGGCTGAACACCTGGTGCTGTTCCAGGCCTCGGGCAGTACCGCTGCGCATATACCGCCGGTGGACAGTGGCGTGCGGCGCTATAGCACCGCCAGCTAACAACGCGAATCCATCGTGGGAGCGGGCTTGCTCGCGAAAGCGGTGGGTTCAACTTGCATTGATATTGAATGTGCCGCCTTCGCGAGCAAGCCCGCTCCCACAAAGGATCAGTGTTGACCCAGCATCAACGTCCCGCTGGCCACCAACGTCGCATTCCCGCCAATCTTCACGCGCTCCCCCTCCAGCCGGCAGAACAACGCCCCGCCCCTGGCCGAGCACTGGTAAGCCGTCAGCCCCTGTTTGCCCAGGCGCTTGGACCAGTACGGAATCAGGCTGCAATGGGTCGACCCCGTCACCGGATCCTCATTGATGCCAATCGCCGGTGCAAAATAACGCGAGACAAAATCATGCTTGCTGCCCGGAGCAGTCACGATAGCGCCCGGCCACGGCAGGTTCGCCAGGGCCACCATGTCCGGTTTGCAATCGAGCACCGCCTGCTCCGACTCCAGCACCACGAACAGGACGTTCGAACTGAGCACATCCACCGCTTCGACACCCAGGGCGCTCTGCACGGCCAGGGACGCACCCAACTCACTAGGCATCATGGCGGGAAAATCCAGCCACAACCGATCGCCTTCGCGACTGACGCTCAACGGCCCGGATTTGCAGATGAAATCCAATCGCTCGGCGGTTTCGTGGTAGACCTCGAACAGCACGTAGGCGCTGGCCAAAGTGGCATGCCCACACAACGGGACTTCAGTGGTGGGGGTGAACCAGCGGATATGCCAATACTGGCCTTCGCGTACCAGAAAAGCGGTTTCAGCCAGGTTATGTTCGGCGGCGATCTTTTGCATCAGGTCCTCGGCAAGCCAGGCGTCAAGCCGATAGACCATCGCCGAATTACCGCCAAACGGCCGATCACTGAACGCGTCGACTTGATGAAACGCAAGCTGCATGGCACTTCTCCTTTTTATTGATGCGCCAGCATGAGGGCCCGCGCTCCCGGTTTTCCAGTGACAGATCAGCGCAATTTTCACCCTACAGATTAGCGTGAGAATCCTGCCAGGCTTGAGCCCTTCACCATTGTGGCGAGGGCGCTTGCTCCCGCTGGGGTGCGAAGCGGCCCCAGTGGATTCAGGCCCGCCCGATATCCGCAAACGTCGCCCCGGTATGCTCGGCCAGAACCGTGGGCGCCAGCTCCACCTCCAACCCCCGCCGCCCGGCACTGACAAAAATGCTGGCCAGTGGTTGCGCCGAGTTGTCGATAAAAGTACGCAGACGCTTCTTCTGCCCCAGCGGGCTGATGCCACCGAGCAAATAACCGGTGGAACGCTGCGCGGCGGCCGGGTCGGCCATCTCGACCTTTTTCACCCCGGCGGCATGGGCCAGGCCTTTCAAATCCAGGCTCCCGGCCACGGGCACCACCGCCACCAGCAATTCACCTTTCTCGCTGGCCGCCAGCAATGTCTTGAACACCTGCGCCGGCTCCAGCCCGAGCTTTTCCGCCGCTTCCAGGCCATAGGACGCGGCCTTGGGATCGTGTTCATAACTGTGGATGCGATGTTCGGCGCGCACTTTCTTCAGCAGATCCAATGCGGGTGTCATGACGGCTCCTGACAAGCAAATCAAAAAACAGTGGGCCGGATTCTAAGCCATCGTCAGCCAAAAAGGCGTCAATACGGGCGGAGCGATGGCGATGAAACCGTCATTCACGCCACGAATAGTTGAAATATGACCGACGGTTCACTTTCGACCTTTGACACTAGCGTTTCTTGTCTATATTTTTTCGAAACTGAAAGTCATAACGCATGTCTCAAACAGCAACCCGAGATCAGGATGGAGGTCCTGCCTCGGCGGAAATCGCGCCATCGGGCTGTATCGAAGGCGCCGCAAAACAACAAGAACCGAGGTTTGAATGACAATTGCTTCACAACAGCCGTCCCTTTCCAGCCAGTGCATGGCCGAATTCCTGGGGACCGCCCTGCTTATTTTTTTTGGTACCGGTTGCGTTGCGGCGCTCAAGGTCGCGGGTGCGAGTTTCGGCCTGTGGGAAATCAGCATCATCTGGGGCATCGGCGTCAGCATGGCGATCTACCTCAGCGCTGGTATTTCCGGTGCGCACCTGAACCCCGCCGTCAGCATCGCCCTGTGCTTTTTCACTGACTTCGAAAAGCGCAAACTGCCGTTCTATATCGTCAGCCAAGTGGCCGGTGCGTTCTGCGCTGCGCTGCTGGTCTACACGCTGTACAGCAATCTATTCTTCGATTTCGAACAATCCCGGCACATGATTCGTGGTAGCCAAGCCAGCCTCGAACTGGCCTCGGTGTTCTCGACTTACCCGCACCCGGCGCTGTCCACCGGCCAGGCGTTCGTGGTGGAAATGATCATCACCGCCATCCTGATGGGCGTAATCATGTCCTTGACCGACGACAACAATGGCCTGCCCCGTGGCCCGCTGGCGCCACTGCTGATTGGCCTGCTGATTGCGGTGATTGGCAGCTCGATGGGGCCACTGACGGGTTTCGCGATGAACCCGGCACGGGACTTCGGCCCTAAACTGATGACTTTCTTCGCTGGCTGGGGTGAAATTTCCCTCACGGGGGGACGCGACATCCCGTACTTCCTGGTTCCGATTTTTGCACCGATTTTCGGTGCGTGCCTGGGTGCTGCGGCCTATCGCGGGCTGATTGCCCGCCATCTGCCCAGCGCCACACCTGCTACAAAGGATGCAACACCGGCCATTGACGGCAAGCCCAGAACATCCTGAAACAGTGTGCGCACGCGGTCCTTCCAGCGTGCGCCATGGCTTCTCCCCTTATTTTCGTCCCAAGGCAATCGACATGACCGACATTCAGAACAAGAACTACATCATTGCCCTCGACCAGGGTACGACCAGCTCGCGCGCGATCATTTTCGACCGTGACGCCAACGTGGTCTGCACCGCTCAGCGCGAATTCGCCCAGCATTACCCACAGGCCGGTTGGGTCGAACACGACCCGATGGAGATTTTCGCCACTCAGAGCGCGGTGATGGTCGAAGCCCTTGCCCAGGCCGGCCTGCACCATGACCAGGTCGCCGCCATCGGCATCACCAACCAGCGTGAAACCACCGTGGTCTGGGACAAGACCACCGGCCGCCCGATCTACAACGCCATCGTCTGGCAATGCCGTCGCAGTACCGAGATCTGCCAGCAGCTCAAGCGCGACGGCCACGAGCAATACATCAACGAAACCACCGGTCTGGTCACCGATCCGTATTTCTCCGGCACCAAGCTCAAGTGGATCCTGGACAACGTCGAAGGCAGCCGCGAGCGTGCACGCAACGGTGAACTGCTGTTCGGCACCGTCGACAGCTGGCTGATCTGGAAATTTACCGGCGGCAAGGTCCACGTCACCGACTACACCAACGCCTCGCGCACCATGCTCTTCAATATTCACTCACTGGAGTGGGACGCGAAGATGCTCGACATCCTCGACATCCCCCGCGAGATGTTGCCGCAAGTGAAGTCTTCCTCGGAAATCTACGGCCGTACCAAGAGCGGCATCGCCATCGGCGGCATCGCCGGCGACCAGCAGGCGGCCCTTTTCGGCCAAATGTGCGTAGAACCGGGCCAGGCGAAAAACACTTACGGTACTGGCTGCTTCCTGCTGATGAACACCGGCGCCAAAGCCGTCAAATCCAATCACGGCATGCTCACCACCATCGCCTGCGGTCCGCGCGGCGAAGTGGCCTACGCCCTGGAAGGCGCGGTGTTCAATGGCGGCTCCACGGTGCAGTGGCTGCGCGATGAATTGAAAGTCATCAACGATGCCCACGACACCGAGTACTTTGCCAGCAAGGTCAAGGACAGCAATGGCGTCTACCTCGTACCCGCCTTCACCGGGCTGGGCGCGCCGTACTGGGACCCCTATGCCCGTGGCGCGCTGTTTGGCCTGACCCGCGGTGTGCGAGTCGATCACATCATTCGTGCGGCGCTGGAGTCGATTGCCTACCAGACCCGCGACGTACTTGACGCCATGCAGCAGGATTCGGGCGAACGCCTCAAGGCCCTGCGCGTGGACGGCGGCGCGGTGGCGAATAACTTCCTGATGCAATTCCAGGCCGACATCCTGGGTACCCAGGTCGAACGCCCGAAAATGCGCGAAACCACCGCCTTGGGTGCCGCGTACCTGGCCGGCCTGGCATGCGGCTTCTGGGGCAGCCTGGAAGAACTGCGCGGCAAGGCGGTGATCGAGCGCGAATTCGAACCGCAACTGGACGAGCAAGCGAAAGAAAAACTCTACGCCGGCTGGCAGAAAGCGGTCAGCCGCACCCGCGATTGGGAGCCTCACGAAGACGCTGAATAAGCTGAGGCCGGGCACGATAAGGCTGGGAAACTGGTCGGGAGTGGATTCCTGCGGCATCATGGGCAAATTTCGGCAGCCCAAAGGACGCCCATGAATCTGCCTCCCCGTCAGCAGCAAATCCTCGAACTGGTCCGCGAACGCGGTTATGTCAGCATCGAGGAAATGGCGCAGCTATTCGTTGTCACCCCGCAAACCATCCGCCGCGACATCAATCAGCTGGCGGAAGCGAACCTGTTGCGCCGCTACCATGGTGGCGCTGCCTACGATTCCAGCGTGGAAAACACCGCCTACGCCATGCGCGCCGACCAGATGCGCGACGAGAAGCAACGCATCGCCGAAGCCATTGCCGCGCAGATCCCCGATCACGCCTCGTTGTTCATCAACATCGGCACCACCACCGAATCCATCGCCCGGGCGCTGCTCAATCACAACCATCTCAAGGTCATCACCAACAACCTGCATGTGGCCTCGATCCTCAGCGCCAAGGACGACTTCGAGGTCCTGATCGCTGGCGGCAACGTACGCCGTGACGGCGGCGTCGTCGGCCAGGCCAGTGTCGACTTCATCAGCCAGTTCAAAGTCGACTTCGCCCTGGTGGGCATCAGCGGCATAGATGAGGACGGCAGTCTGCTGGACTTCGATTACCAGGAAGTACGGGTTTCCCAAGCGATCATCGCCAATGCCAGGAAAGTGCTGCTGGCGGCGGACTCCAGCAAATTCGGACGCAATGCCATGGTTCGATTGGGCCCCATCAGCCTGATCGATTGCCTGGTCACCGACCAGCAACCAGTGCCGGCTTTGGCGCAATTGCTGAGCCAGCACAAGATTCGGCTGGAGGTGGTCTGACGCCCTCCCCAATACCCTGTGGCGAGGCCGCTGTGGGAGCAAGGCTTGCCCGCGATGACGGCGACACGGTTTCTACATAGAACGAGGTGCCTGTTTCGCGAGCAAGCTTTGCTCCCACAAATCCCCTCGCCGCAACGGCCACCCTGTCGGCTTCAACCCTTCTTCATGTTCGAAAATTTTCCTTTCAGCTTCCTTTGATCAGTATTTTCAATCGAAGTCAGCTGGCTGTTGCCGAGTTTATAGGCTAGTATTTTCGAAAATGAACATTAATGTTCGAATTCAAATATTACGAAAAGAACCCGAGGCCAGCCGATGCCCACTTCCACCTTGCCTACGCCCCCTCTCGCCGAGATTTACGATATCGCCGTCATTGGCGGTGGTATCAACGGCGTGGGGATTGCCGCGGACGCTGCCGGTCGCGGTCTTTCGGTGTTCCTTTGCGAAAAGGACGACCTGGCCAGCCACACATCGTCGGCCAGCAGCAAGCTGATCCACGGCGGCCTGCGCTACCTCGAACATTACGAATTCCGTTTGGTGCGTGAAGCACTGGCCGAGCGCGAAGTGCTGCTGACCAAGGCCCCGCATATCGTCAAGCAAATGCGCTTCGTGCTCCCCCACCGCCCGCACCTGCGTCCGGCCTGGATGATTCGCGCCGGCCTGTTCCTCTACGATCACTTGGGCAAACGTGAGCAGCTCGCCGGCTCCAAGAGCTTGAAGTTCGGTGCAGATAGCGCCTTGAAAAGCGAAATCACCAAAGGCTTCGAATACTCCGACTGCTGGGTCGATGACGCGCGGCTGGTGGTGCTCAACGCCATGGCGGCCCGGGAAAAAGGCGCGCATGTCCACACCCGTACCCGCTGCGTTAACGCCCGCCGCAGCAAAGGCCTGTGGCATCTGCATCTGGAGCGCGCCGACGGCAGCCTGTTTTCGATACGCGCCAAGGCCCTGGTGAACGCCGCCGGCCCGTGGGTCGCCAAGTTCATTCGCGATGACCTGAAGATGGAATCGCCCTACGGCATCCGCCTGATCCAGGGCAGCCACTTGATCGTGCCGAAACTCTACGAAGGCGAGCACGCGCACATTCTTCAAAACGAAGACCAGCGCATCGTGTTCACCATTCCATACCTGAACCAGTTCACCCTGATCGGCACGACCGACCGTGAATACACCGGTGACCCGGCCAAAGTGGCCATTACCGAAGGTGAAACCGATTACCTGCTGAAAGTGGTCAACGCGCACTTCAAGAAGCAGATCAGCCGCGACGATATCCGGCACAGCTATTCCGGTGTGCGCCCGCTGTGCAACGACGAATCCGACAACCCGTCGGCCGTCACCCGCGACTACACCCTGGCGCTCTCCGGCAGTGGTGAAGAAGCCCCGTTGCTGTCGGTGTTTGGTGGCAAGCTGACCACCTATCGCAAACTGGCCGAATCGGCCATGGCGCAGCTGGCCCCGTATTTCACGCAGATGCGTCCGAGCTGGACCGCCATAGAAGCCCTCCCTGGCGGCGAAAACATGACCACCCCGCAGGCACTCTGCTCGGCGATCCGCGACAAGTTCGACTGGCTGCCGACCGACATCGCCCGGCGCTGGGCCACCACCTACGGCAGCCGCACCTGGCGCATGCTCGAAGGCGTGCACAGTCTCGGCGATCTGGGTGAGCACATCGGTGCAGGTCTTTACACTCGGGAAGTCGACTACCTGTGCAGCGACGAATGGGCCGTCGATGCCCAGGACATCCTGTGGCGCCGCAGCAAGCTGGGGCTGTTCACCACTGCGGTCGAACAGGAAAAGCTGCAGCAGTACCTGAGTAAAGTTGAGCAAAACCGTCGCAAGATCGAAGCGGCCTGATCGGTTAACCGCTTATACGAAAGCCCCTGAATCTATCGATTCAGGGGCTTTTTGCTATCTGGCGTCCACCGATACCCCCTGTGGGAGCGAGACAGGCCCAAGCCATTCGGTTTTCCGAACAGAACCCGCCAGTCAATTCGGCTAACCGGATAATCAAGCCGCCAAAAACCTGAAACAAAACATTAATTTCATTTTAAAACAACAAGTTACGATAGCAGCCCTGGCCTGGCACGAGTCATGCTCTACACTCCGGGAGACGAATGCCTGGACGCCAACACAACAGGAGCTACCGAGCATTCGAAGCACTCAGGGCCGACGAACCGGCTAAATAAGAAAAACAATGTCGAGGAAATATAGATGCGCATCGTTCCCCATCTCCTGGGCGCAGCCATTGCTGCTGCTCTGATCAGCACTCCGGTTTTCGCAGCCGAACTGACCGGCACGCTGAAAAAGATCAAAGAGTCCGGCGTCATCACGCTTGGCCATCGCGACGCCTCCATTCCGTTCTCCTACATCGCGGACGCTTCCGGCAAGCCGGTCGGCTATTCCCACGACATCCAGCTGAAAGTCGTCGAAGCGATCAAAAAAGACTTGGACCTGCCGAACCTGCAGGTCAAGTACAACCTGGTCACCTCGCAAACCCGTATCCCGCTGGTGCAGAACGGTACCGTGGACCTGGAGTGCGGCTCCACCACCAACAACGTCGAGCGTCAGCAGCAAGTTGACTTCTCCGTGGGCATCTTCGAGATCGGCACCCGCCTGCTGTCCAAGAAAGACTCCAAGTACAAGGATTTCGACGACCTCAAGGGCAAGAACGTCGTGACCACCGCCGGTACCACGTCCGAGCGCATCCTCAAGGCGATGAACGCCGACAAGCAGATGGGCATGAACGTCATCTCCGCCAAGGACCACGGTGAATCCTTCCAGATGCTGGAATCGGGTCGTGCCGTTGCGTTCATGATGGACGACGCCCTGCTGGCAGGTGAAGCAGCCAAGGCCAAGAAAGCCGACGATTGGGCCGTGACCGGTACCCCACAGTCCTACGAAATCTACGGCTGCATGATGCGCAAGGGCGACGAGCCGTTCAAAAAGGCTGTCGATGACGCCATCAAGGCCACCTACGCGTCGGGCGAGATCAACAAGATCTACGAAAAATGGTTCATGCAACCTATCCCGCCAAAAGGCCTGAACCTGAGCTTCCCGATGAGCGACGAACTCAAGGCACTGATCGCCAAGCCGACCGACAAAGCGGCTGACGACAAGAAATCCTGATTTCTGACTAACCTTATCCCTTGGAAGAGCCCGGCTCTTTCAGGGGATGGTCACTCCCTGCTGGCATATTCTGGAAACACTCGAACCGGTGGCTGTCGAGCCGATCGCGTGTGCCCGACCCTCAAGTCGGGACGGGAACGGAGTTTCCCCAGGCGGGCACTTGTACATCGAACGATCTGAGGGGAGACCCTAATGAATTACAACTGGGACTGGGGCGTGTTCTTCAAGTCCACCGGCGTGGGCAGCGAGACCTATCTCGACTGGTACATCGCCGGTCTGGGCTGGACCATCGCCATCGCCGTCGTGGCCTGGATCATCGCCCTGCTGCTGGGCTCGGTACTGGGCGTGATGCGCACCGTGCCGAACCGGCTGGTGTCGGGTATCGCCACTTGCTACGTGGAACTCTTCCGTAATGTGCCGCTGCTGGTTCAGCTGTTCATCTGGTACTTCCTGGTGCCGGACCTGCTGCCCGCCGATATGCAGGAGTGGTACAAGCAGGACCTGAACCCGACCACCTCGGCCTATCTGAGCGTCGTCGTGTGCCTGGGCCTGTTCACCGCCGCCCGGGTTTGCGAGCAGGTGCGCACCGGTATCCAGGCGCTGCCCCGTGGCCAGGAATCCGCGGCCCGTGCCATGGGTTTCAAGTTGCCGCAGATTTACTGGAACGTGCTGCTGCCCCAGGCCTACCGGATCATCATTCCGCCGCTTACCTCGGAATTCCTCAACGTCTTCAAGAACTCCTCCGTGGCCTCGCTGATCGGCCTGATGGAGCTGCTCGCGCAGACCAAACAGACCGCCGAGTTCTCCGCCAACCTGTTCGAAGCCTTCACCCTGGCGACGCTGATCTACTTCACCCTGAACATGAGCCTGATGCTGCTCATGCGCATGGTCGAGAAGAAGGTCTCGGTGCCCGGCCTGATCTCCGTGGGGGGTAAATAATGGAATTCGATTTCAGTGGCGTCATCCCGGCCATTCCCGGTTTGTGGAACGGCATGCTGATGACCCTCCAACTGATGGTCATGGGCGTCATCGGCGGGATCATCCTGGGGACGATCCTGGCGCTGATGCGCCTGTCCCATAACAAGCTGGTCTCCAACATCGCCGGCGCCTACGTCAATTACTTCCGCTCGATCCCGTTGCTGCTGGTGATCACCTGGTTCTACCTGGCGGTGCCGTTCGTGTTGCGCTGGATCACCGGCGAAGACACCCCGATCGGTGCGTTCGGCTCCTGCGTCGTGGCCTTCATGATGTTTGAAGCTGCGTATTTCTGCGAAATCGTCCGGGCCGGCGTGCAGTCGATCGCCAAGGGCCAGATGGGCGCCGCCCAGGCACTGGGGATGAATTATGGCCAGACCATGCGCCTGATCATCCTGCCCCAGGCGTTTCGCAAGATGACCCCACTGCTGTTGCAACAAAGCATCATCCTGTTTCAGGACACCTCGCTGGTCTACACGGTCGGCCTGGTGGACTTCCTCAATGCTTCGCGGGCCAATGGCGACATCATCGGCCGCTCCAATGAGTTCCTGATCGTCGCAGGTCTCGTGTACTTCACAATCAGCTTTGCCGCCTCGCTGCTGGTCAAGCGTCTGCAAAAAAGGTTCGCCGTATGATCTCTATCAAGAACATCAACAAGTGGTATGGGGACTTCCAGGTACTGACCAATTGCAGCACCGAGGTCAGCAAGGGTGAGGTTGTGGTGGTGTGCGGCCCTTCGGGTTCGGGCAAATCCACGCTGATCAAGTGCGTGAACGCCCTGGAACCGTTCCAGAAAGGCGACATCGTGGTCGACGGCACGTCCATCGCCGACCCGAAGACCAACCTGCCGAAACTGCGTTCGCGCGTGGGCATGGTGTTCCAGCATTTCGAACTGTTCCCGCACCTGACCATCACCGAAAACCTGACCATCGCGCAGATCAAGGTGTTGGGCCGCAGCAAGGAAGAGGCCACCAAGAAAGGCCTGCAATTGCTTGAGCGGGTCGGTCTGTCGGCCCATGCCCACAAACACCCGGGCCAACTGTCTGGCGGCCAGCAGCAGCGCGTGGCGATCGCCCGTGCCCTGGCGATGGATCCGGTGGTGATGTTGTTCGATGAACCGACCTCGGCCCTTGACCCGGAAATGGTCAACGAAGTGCTCGACGTGATGGTGCAACTGGCCCACGAAGGCATGACCATGATGTGCGTGACCCACGAAATGGGCTTCGCCCGCAAAGTGGCGAACCGGGTGATCTTCATGGACCAGGGGCAGATCATCGAAGACTGCAAGAAGGAAGAGTTCTTCGGCGACATCAGCGCCCGCTCCGAACGTGCGCAGCATTTCCTTGAGAAAATCCTGCAGCACTAAACAACACGCACCGCTCCTGTGGGAGCGAGCTTGCTCGCGATAGCGGACTGCCAGTCAACATCATTGTCGGCTGATCAGCAGTCATCGCGAGCAAGCTCGCTCCCACAAGGATCCAGTGTTGGTTTGTCGATTTGTGTTGTGGTTGACCCAAGGCTTCTGTGATGAAATGCGACCCCACCCTCTATCGCGCCGCGCCGCCATCACTTGCCGTGAAACCTCGCCTGATCCGCCATCTGTTCCTGCCGCCGCTGGTCATCGCCCTGATGATCGGCCTGGGTTATCTCGGCTTCTGGATCAGCGAGCACTACGGCGTTCGCGGCCTCGCCGAGAACGGCGAGCGCCAGTTGGAGCTGCACGCCCGCGCGGTGGAGAGCGAGATCAGCAAGTACACCTACCTGCCCAGCCTGCTGGAGCTTGAGTCCAGTGTTTCGCAATTGCTCGACGACCCGACGCCCGAACATCGCAAAACCGTCAACGAATACCTCGAAGGCCTGAACCGGCGCAGCCGCAGCCGGGCCATCTATGTCATGGACACCACCGGCCGGGTCATGGCCACCAGTAACTGGCGCGACGTCGACAGTTACCTGGGAGAAGACCTGTCCTTCCGCGCCTATTTCCAGAACGCCGTGCGCGGCCAGCCGGGGCGCTTCTACGGCATCGGCAGCACCAACGGCGAGCCCGGCTATTACCTGGCCCATGGCTTGGAACAACAGGGCAAGATCATCGGCGTCGCCGTGGTCAAGGTGCGCCTCGAAGCCTTGGAAGAACGCTGGCAGCGCGCGCGCCTGGAGGCGTTCGTCAGTGACGAGAACGGCATCATCATCTTGTCCAGCGACCCGGCGCGGCGGCTCAAGTCCGTGCGCCCGCTCAGTGATGAGACCAAGGAGCGCCTGGCCCGCAGCCTGCAGTACTACTGGTTTCCGCTGAACGAACTGGTGCCCCTGGCCAGGGAACGACTGGCCGAAGGCATGGAGAAGCTGACCTTCCCGGCCAACACCGAACTGGTGTCCGACGAACGCGCCATCAGCTACTTGTCCCAGACCCGGCCCCTGAGTGACACGCCGTGGAATTTCACCCTGCTGACCCCGCTTGAAGACCTGCGTCGCCAGGCGATCAACCAGGGCATCCTGGTGGCGGTGGCATTCGCCCTGGTGGCGTTCCTGCTGATTGCCTGGAACGAACGGCGCAAGGTCATTGCTACCCGCCTCGCCGCCCGGGAAGCCTTGCAACAAGCCAACAATCAGCTCGAGCGTCGGATTACCGAACGCACCACCGACCTGCGGGCCAGCAATGAACGCCTCAAGGGCCAGATCCGCGAGCGGCGACAGGCCGAAGAGACCTTGCGCCGGGCCCAGGACGAACTGGTGCAGGCCGGTAAACTGGCGGCCATCGGCCAGATGTCCACCAGCATCGCCCACGAACTCAACCAGCCGCTGGCGGCACTGCGCACCTTGTCCGGCAATACCGTGCGCTTCATGGAACGCGGTCAATTGGATATCGCCAGCGCCAACCTCAAGACCATCAACGATTTGATCGACCGCATGGGCCGCATCACCGCCAGCCTGCGCTCCTTTGCCCGGCGCGGGGACGACCAGGGCCAGGCCAGCCTCGGCAAGGGCGTCGAGGCCGCGCTGCAACTGCTCGGCGCACGCCTGGAAAGCTTGAACATCCAGATCCATTCCAGTTTCGACGACGTCCAGGTGCAAATCGACCAGACGCGCCTGGAGCAGATCCTGGTGAACCTGATCGGCAACGCCCTGGACGCCATGCAGACCCAACCCGAGCCGCATCTGTGGCTCGAAGGCCAGGCCGGCGACGGCAAATATCGCCTGCGCGTGCGCGATAACGGCCACGGCATCGATCCAGAAGCACGCAAGCATCTGTTCGAACCCTTCTTCACCACCAAACCCGGCGAACAAGGCCTGGGTCTGGGCCTGACGCTCTCCGCCAGCCTGGCCGCCGCCACGGGTGGCTACCTGGGCGTCGAGCACCCGGTCGAGGGCAATGGAACCACGTTTGTCCTCAGTTTACCGTTGGTAAGCCTTTTACCTGCCGAGCCGCTATGAACAACGACCTGAGCGTACTGATCGTCGAAGACGACCCCCATGTTCTGCTGGGCTGCCAGCAGGCGCTGACCCTGGAAGACATTCCCTGCGTCGGCGTGGGCAGCGCCGAAGAAGCCCTGGAGCGGGTCGGCGATGACTTTGCCGGCATCGTCATCAGCGATATTCGCCTGCCGGGCATCGATGGCCTGGAGCTACTGACACGCCTCAAGGCACGGGACCGCAGCCTGCCGGTGGTGTTGATCACCGGGCATGGCGACATCTCCATGGCGGTCGGCGCCATGCAAAAAGGCGCCTACGACTTCATGGAGAAACCCTTCTCCCCGGAACGTCTGGTGGACGTCGCCCGCCGCGCCCTGGAACAGCGCAGCCTGGCCCGTGAGGTCTCCTCCTTGCGCCGGCAACTGGCCGAGCGCGATACCCTGGAAGGCCGGATCATTGGCCGTTCACCGGCCATGCAGCACCTGCGAGCGCTGATCGCCAACGTCGCCGATACCTCGGCCAACGTGCTGATCGAAGGCGAAACCGGCACCGGCAAGGAATTGGTCGCCCGCTGCCTGCATGACTTCAGCCGCCGCCACGAAAAACAATTCGTCGCGCTGAATTGCGGCGGCCTGCCGGAGAACCTGTTCGAAAGCGAGATTTTCGGCCACGAGGCCAACGCCTTTACCGGCGCCGGCAAACGTCGGATCGGCAAGATCGAACACGCCGACGGCGGCACGCTGTTTCTCGATGAAGTGGAAAGCATGCCCCTGCCCTTGCAGATCAAACTGCTGCGGGTGTTGCAGGAACGCACTCTCGAACGCCTGGGCTCAAACCAGAGCGTCGCGGTGGATTGCCGGGTGATTGCCGCCACCAAGTCCGACCTGGACGAAATGGGCCGGGTTGGGCAGTTTCGCAGCGACTTGTATTACCGCCTCAACGTGGTGACCCTGGAACTGCCCCCCCTGCGCGAACGACGCGAAGACATCCTGCAATTGTTCAAGCACTTTCTCCAGCAATCGTCCCTGCGCTTCGACCGTACGGTGCCGGAGCTGGATAACCAGACGCTGTCGAACCTGATGAGCCACGACTGGCCGGGTAACGTGCGCGAACTGCGCAACGTCGCCGAGCGCTACGCCCTCGGTTTACCCGCCTTCAAGAAGTCCGGAGCCAGCAGCGGCAACCAGAGCCTGGCCTTTGCCGAAGCAGTAGAAGCTTTCGAGCGCAATTTGTTGGTGGACGCGCTGCAACGCAGCGGTGGCAACCTGACCCAGGCCAGCCTGGAATTGGGCATGGCCAAGACCACGCTGTTCGACAAAGTCAAAAAGTATGGCCTGAGCCATTAACCGGGGCGTAAACCTGTGGACTTGATTTTCAAGGCGGCGCTGGGTGCGGCCGTGGTGGTCATCCTGGCGATGCTGGCCAAGACCAAAAACTATTACATCGCCGGGCTGGTGCCGCTGTTCCCGACATTCGCCCTGATCGCCCATTACATTGTCGGCAAAGGCCGCTCGGTAGAGGACCTGAAGACCACCATCGTGTTTGGAATGTGGTCGATCATTCCGTATTTCGTCTATCTGGCGACGCTGTATGTAATGGTCGACCGCATGCGCCTGGAGGCGTCCCTGGCCGTGGCGGCGGTGGCATGGCTGATGGCCGCGACGGTGCTGGTCAGCGTCTGGGTGAGGGTTCACGGCTGATGGTGCCCGGCAGGAGCCGTCGCGGGCTCCTGCACGGTGAAGGGTGGATCAGTACCCGACGGTGAACCGCTCCCGCGAAAACTGTGGCGTTTCCACTTCATCGATCATCGCGATGGCGAAATCGGCAAAGCTGATCCAACTGCGTCCGGCATCGTCGAACAACAGGTGATCCTTGCCGAGACGAAACTGCTCCGTGCGCTCGGTTTCGACGAACTCCGCCGAAGGCGAGAGGAAGGTCCAGTCCAGGTCCTGCTCCTTGCGCAGCACGTCGAGGAACAACGCACCGGCGCTGGCTTCGGCAAGGTATTCCTCCGGGAAGCCCTCGCTGTCGATCACCCGGCTGTTGTCCGGCAGCAACAACGAACCGGCCCCGCCCACTACCAGCAGCCGCTTGACCCCAGCGGCCTTCAGTGGCGCGATGAGCTTGTCGGCTGGCACGCTGGCAAAGTGGGCCGCGCTGATCACCACGTCATGACCGGTGACGGCTGCGATCAAGGCCTCGCTGTCCAACACGTCCAACTGCTGGCAGACCACCCCGGCCCTTTCGCCGATTTTTGCGGTATTGCGGGCAATGGCCGTCACGCTGTGACCACGACGCAGGGCCTCTTCCAACAGTTGGCTGCCGGCCCGACCGGTGGCGCCGATGATTGCGATTTTGCTCATGATGTTCTCCAGTGATTAGCGATGTTTGAAATGAATGCTCTTGGGGTTCCGATCACAGATCGGGTTTCACCACTTCATCTCCCCCTTGGCCACCTTGGCACTGAGTTCCAGAGAGCTGTCTTCGCCCAGGTTCGGGTAGCGTTGCTTCATGGCGGCGATCAGCGCGGCGGAGTCCTTGGCCCGAGCGTTTTCCTCGTCGAAGGCCTTGATGTAGCCGGCGGTGAATGTCACCGGGGCCAGGGACCGGGCACTTTCACCCAGGTAATGGCCGGGGATCACAGTGTTCGGTTGCAACTTTTCAATGCCCGCCAGCGTCGCCAACCAATCCTGGTGAGATTTCGGCGTCTGGGTGTCGGCCATCCAGACGTGAATGTTCTCGGCCACCACCACGCCGCCGACCACCGCCTTGATCGATGGAATCCACACAAAGCTACGGTCCGGCTGCGGGCCATCAAGACCGACGATCTGCAAGCGTTTGCCTTCCAGGGTCAGGCTGTCGCCCTTGAGGACCTGAGGCACGATGGCTTTGCCTGGCGCGTCAGTTTTCAGGATCGGCCCCCAATATTTCAGCTTGCCGTCCATGGTGTGCTGAATGTGCTCCACGGTCGGCGCGGATGCCAGGACCTTGGCCTCAGGGAAGGCGGTGGTCAGGGTTTCCAGACCAAAATAGTAGTCGGGATCACCGTGACTGATGTAGATCGTGGTCAATCGCTTACCACTGGCGCGGATCTTTTCCACAACCTGTTCGGCTTGGGATTTGCCGAACTGGGCGTCCACCAGGATCGCTTCTTTTTCGCCGCTGACCAAAACCGAGGTCACCGGAAAAACCGCCGCCGCGCCTGGATTGTAGACATCGAGCGTAAGGTCGGCTGCCCAGGTGTGGGCCGCGAAAGCCATCGAGGCAGTTGCCAGCAGCAGGCGCTTGAGTGGGGTAAATCCGGTCATGTGTGCTCCATTGTCGAAATGCCCGAAAGGCGATGAGACTGAGCTTAGTTACCTGATTCATTCTAAAAAATGCGATGCTGAAACATAGTTTGTTTCTAAAACCGGGCTAATCATGGATCGTCTACAAGCAATGCGGGTGTTCGTCACGGTGGTGGACCTGGGCAGCCAGTCGGCGGCGGCCGAGCACCTGGACCTGTCACGCCCGGTGGTATCGCGTTATCTCGCAGAGCTGGAGGACTGGGTCGGTGCCCGGTTGATGCACCGCACCACCCGCAAGCTGAGCCTGACGGCCGCAGGTTCCGAGATCCTGCCGCGCTGTCGACAGATGCTGGAGCTCTCTGGCGACATGCAAGCAGCGGTCACCACTCAGGGCGATGCGCCACGAGGCATGCTGCGCATCAGTGCCAGCACCTCGTTCGGCCAGGCCCAATTGGCGTCCGCCATGACCGAGTTCGTCGTGCGCTACCCAGGGGTGAGCGTCGACCTGCAAATGCTCGACCGCACCGTGAACCTGGTGGACGAGCGCATCGACCTGGCGATCCGCATGAGCAACGACCTGGACCCGAACCTGATCGCCCGTCGCCTCACAGTCTGTCGCTCGGTGATCTGCGCCTCGCCCGGTTACCTGCGTGAGCACTCGACACCGCTGCGCGTGGAAGACCTGAGCCGGCACAACTGCCTGACCCACTCCTACGTCGGCAAGAGCCTTTGGCATTTCGAGCAGGACGGCGAGCAGGTTTCGGTGCCGGTGCAAGGTAATATCAGCGCCAACGAAGCCAGCACATTGCTTCAGGCCACGATAGCCGGCGCCGGCGTGGCGATGCTGCCCAGCTATCAGGCCGGCACCCACATCAAGAACGGCGAACTGATCCGCCTGCTGGCCCACGCCGAACCCCGGCAGATGAACATGTACGCGGTGTATGCATCCCGCAAACACATGCCGTCGGCGCTGCGCAGCCTGCTGGATTTTTTGGTGCTGCGGTTTCCCGAGAGGCCGGAGTGGGATGTGGGGTTATAGCTGCCTCCCACAGGGGATCTCTGTACGATCTCAAGCTTTTCACCAGGATTTCACCAATAGCCCGCCCCAAGGCATACTTGCCACCCTCCGCATTCCAGAACCCAAAACCGCCCCATGCGTATCCACGTCAGTTTCATCGACCGCGTCGGCATCACCCAGGAAGTCCTGGCGTTGCTCGGTGGGCGCAATCTCAATCTGGATGCGGTGGAGATGGTGCCGCCCAACGTCTACATCGACGCCCCGACCCTCAGCCCGCAAGTGCTGGACGAGTTGCGCGAGGCGCTGTTCAGCGTGCGGGGCGTGGAGGCGGTGACCGTGGTGGACATCCTGCCGGGCCAGCGCCGGCACTTGCAGCTCGATGCCCTGCTCGCGGCCATGACCGATCCGGTGCTGGCGCTGGACAGCGCCGGCAAGGTGTTGCTCGCCAACCCGGCGTTGATCGCCCTGTACGGTCGTGAGCCGGCCGGGGAAAGCGTCGCCGAACTGTTCGCGGACGAAGCGCTGTTGGGCACCCTGCTGGAGAATGGTTTCCGCCTGCCGCTGCGGGAAATCACCCTCAACGGCCAGACCTTGCTGCTGGACGCCACCCCCATCACGGACGCCGGCGCCCTGCTGACGCTCTATCAGCCGAACCGCATCGGCGAACGCCTGTCGGCGCTGCACCACGACCACGCCGAAGGCTTCGACGCGCTGCTCGGTGAATCCCCAGCGATCCGCACCCTCAAGGCCCGGGCCCAGCGGGTCGCGGCCCTGGATGCACCGCTGCTGATCCAGGGTGAAACCGGCACCGGCAAGGAGTTGGTGGCCCGGGCCTGTCACGCCATCAGTGCCCGTCACAGTGCGCCGTTTTTGGCCCTCAACTGCGCCGCGCTGCCGGAGAACCTGGCCGAAAGCGAACTGTTCGGCTACGCCCCCGGCGCCTTCACCGGCGCGCAACGGGGCGGCAAGCCAGGACTGATGGAGCTGGCGAACCAGGGCACGGTGTTCCTCGATGAGATCGGCGAAATGTCGCCGTACCTGCAAGCCAAACTGCTGCGCTTCTTGAACGACGGCAGCTTTCGCCGGGTCGGCGGCGACCGGGAAATCAAGGTCAATGTGCGGATCCTCAGCGCCACTCACCGCAACCTGGAAAAAATGGTCAGCGAAGGTTCGTTCCGCGAAGACCTGTTCTATCGCTTGAACGTGCTCAACGTCGAAGTCCCACCGCTGCGTGAGCGCGGCCAGGACATTCTGCTGTTGGCGCGTTATTTCATGCAGCAGGCCTGCGCGCAGATCCAGCGCCCGGTCTGCCGCCTGGCTCCCGGCACCTACCCGGCACTGTTGGGTAATCGCTGGCCGGGCAACGTGCGGCAATTGCAGAACGTGATCTTCCGCGCCGCCGCGATCTGTGAAAGCAGCCTGGTGGACATCGGCGACCTGGACATCGCCGGTACTTCCGTGGCGCGTCAAGGCGATGTGGAAGTCGAAAGCCTGGAACAGGCCGTGGAAAGCTTCGAGAAACACCTGCTCGAAAGCCTTTACGTCAACTATCCCTCCACCCGCCAACTCGCCAGCCGCCTGCAGACCTCCCACACCGCGATCGCCCACCGGTTGCGCAAGTATGGGATTTCCGGGAAGCCGTAGCCTTACGCGGTCGAATGTGGGAGCGGGCTTGCTCGCGAAGGTGGTGTGACAGTCAATGGGATATCGATTGACCCACCGCCTTCGCGAGCAAGCCCGCTCCCACAAGGAATCTCCAGTGGCTTCAAAACCGAGCCAAAACCGACCTCCACCTGTACTGAAAGCGCTACAGTGGAACGATATCGCTACAGCAGCCGCTAAGCAGCGCCAAGTAAGGCTTTGATCCCACAACGATTTTATCCAGGCCTGCAACTGTAGCGATTTCGCTACAACCGAATTCATTCGTCTCGCAAAAAAATCAACCAACGCATTGATTTATAAACACTTATCAACATTGGCCGTATTCTTGCTAAGGGTATAGCCATTCGGCCGGGCCAAGCCCCGCGCCTTTCTTCGCGTCCACCAGACGAATCTGGCCCCAGGAGTTTCCATGAGCGAGTTGCGTTTCACTGAAGATCACGAATGGCTGCGCACTGAAGCCGACGGCAGCGTTACCGTCGGTATTACCGCGTTTGCCCAGAACGCCTTGGGCGATGTGGTCTATGTTCAGTTACCGGAACTGCAAAGCTACGACAAGGGTGCCGAAGCCTCCACCGTGGAATCGGTGAAAGCGGCCAGCGGCGTCTACATGCCACTGGACGGTGAAGTGCTCGAAATCAACCCGGCCCTGGAGAGCAATCCGGAACTGGTCAACGAAGATCCGCTGGGCGAAGGCTGGTTTTTCCGCTTCAAGCCCGCCGACGCCGCCCAAGTTGACCAACTGCTGGATCAGGACGCCTACGACCGCCTGATCAAAGCCAACGCCGAAGCCTGAGGAGCGCAACATGACCGTTAATCTCGGCACCGCCAACGAATTCATCGCCCGCCACATCGGCCCGCGGGCCAGCGACGAGCAAGCCATGCTCGAACGCCTGGGCTACGACTCCCTGGAAGCGTTGAGCGCCAGTGTCATCCCGGAAAGCATCAAGGGCACCAGCGTGCTGGACATGGGCGACGGCCAGAGCGAAGCCGATGCGCTGGCCTCGATCAAAGCCATTGCCGCCAAGAACCAGCTGTTCAAGACTTACATCGGCCAGGGCTACTACAACTGCCATACGCCGGCGCCGATCCTGCGCAACCTGCTGGAAAACCCGGCCTGGTACACCGCCTACACGCCGTACCAGCCTGAAATTTCCCAGGGCCGTCTCGAAGCGTTGTTGAACTTCCAGACCCTGATCAGCGACCTCACCGGCCTGCCGATCGCCAACGCTTCCTTGCTCGACGAAGCCACCGCAGCCGCCGAAGCCATGACCTTCTGCAAGCGCCTGAGCAAGAACAAGGGCAGCAATGCGTTCTTCGCTTCCCGCCATTGCCATCCGCAGACCCTCGACGTACTGCGCACCCGTGCCGAGCCCCTGGGCATCGACGTGGTGGTCGGCGATGAACACGAATTGAGCGACGTCAGAGGATTCTTCGGCGCACTGCTGCAATACCCGGCCAGCAACGGCGACCTGTTCGACTACCGTGAACTGACCGAACGCTTCCACGCTGGCAACGCCCTGGTGGCGGTCGCAGCGGACCTGCTGGCCCTGACCGTGCTGGCGGCGCCAGGTGAATTCGGCGCCGACGTGGCCATCGGCAGTGCCCAACGCTTCGGCGTGCCACTGGGTTTCGGCGGACCGCACGCGGCGTATTTCTCCACCAAGGATGCTTTCAAGCGCGACATGCCGGGCCGTTTGGTCGGTGTTTCCGTGGACCGCTTCGGCAAACCGGCCCTGCGCCTGGCGATGCAGACCCGCGAGCAACACATCCGTCGCGAGAAAGCCACGAGCAACATCTGCACCGCCCAGGTGCTGCTGGCCAACATCGCCAGCATGTACGCCGTGTACCACGGTCCCAAGGGCCTGGTGCAGATTGCCAACCGCATCCACCACTTGACCGCGATCCTCGCCAAGGGCCTGGGCGCGTTGGGCTTGAACGTCGAGCAAGAAAGCTTCTTCGACACCCTGACCCTGCACACCGGCGCGCAAACCGCCGCCCTGCACGACAAGGCCCGCGCCCAGCGCATCAACCTGCGCGTGGTGGACGCTGAACGCCTGGGCCTGTCCCTGGACGAGACCACCAACCAGGCCGACGTTGAAGCACTGCTCCGTTTGATAGGCAGCCTGTTGGCCGACGGTAAGGCACTGCCGGACTTCACTGCGCTGGCCGCCACCGTGCAAAGCCGCATCCCGGCCGAACTGGTGCGCCAGTCGGCGATCCTCAGCCACCCGGTGTTCAACCGCTACCATTCTGAGACCGAGCTGATGCGCTACCTGCGCAAGCTCGCCGACAAGGACCTGGCCCTGGATCGCACCATGATCCCGCTGGGCTCCTGCACCATGAAACTCAACGCCGCCAGCGAAATGATCCCGGTGACCTGGGCCGAGTTCGGCGCCCTGCACCCGTTCGCCCCCGCCGAGCAAAGCGCCGGCTACCAGCAACTGACTGACGAACTGGAAGCGATGCTCTGCGCCGCCACCGGCTATGACGCGGTGTCACTGCAACCCAACGCCGGCTCCCAGGGCGAATACGCCGGCCTGCTGGCGATCCGTGCGTATCACCAGAGCCGTGGCGAAGACCGTCGCGATATCTGCCTGATCCCGTCCTCGGCCCACGGCACCAACCCGGCCACCGCCAACATGGCCGGCATGCGTGTGGTCGTGACCGCCTGTGATGCCCGCGGCAACGTCGACATCGAAGACCTGCGCGCCAAGGCCATCGAGCACCGCGAACACCTCGCGGCGCTGATGATCACCTACCCGTCCACCCACGGCGTGTTCGAAGAAGGCATCCGCGAAATCTGCGGCATCATTCATGACAATGGCGGCCAGGTGTACATCGACGGCGCCAACATGAACGCCATGGTCGGCCTCTGCGCCCCAGGCAAGTTCGGCGGCGACGTGTCCCACCTGAACCTGCACAAGACCTTCTGCATCCCCCACGGCGGTGGTGGCCCGGGCGTCGGCCCGATTGGCGTCAAATCCCACCTGGCACCGTTCCTGCCCGGCCATGCCAACATGGAACGCAAGGAAGGCGCGGTGTGCGCGGCGCCGTTCGGCAGCGCGAGCATCCTGCCGATCACCTGGATGTACATCCGCATGATGGGCGGCGCCGGCCTCAAGCGCGCTTCGCAACTGGCGATCCTCAACGCCAACTACATCGCCCGGCGCCTGGAAGAGCACTACCCGGTGCTCTACTCCGGCAGCAACGGCCTGGTGGCCCACGAATGCATCCTCGACCTGCGTCCGCTCAAGGACAGCAGCGGCATCAGCGTCGATGACGTGGCCAAGCGCCTGATCGACTTCGGTTTCCACGCCCCGACCATGTCGTTCCCGGTGGCCGGCACGCTGATGATCGAGCCGACCGAAAGCGAATCCAAGGAAGAACTGGACCGCTTCTGCGACGCCATGATCTGCATCCGCGAAGAAATCCGCGCGGTAGAAAACGGCAGCCTGGACAAAGACGACAACCCGCTGAAAAACGCCCCGCACACCGCCGCGGAAATCGTCGGCGAGTGGACCCACCCCTACAGCCGCGAACAGGCGGTATACCCGGTGGCGTCGTTGATCGACGGTAAATACTGGCCGCCGGTGGGCCGGGTCGACAACGTGTTCGGCGACCGCAACCTGGTCTGCGCCTGCCCGTCGATCGAAAGCTACGCTTGACCTGTGGAGGGGGCGGGTTTGCCCGCCCTCTCAACAACACCGCATATCCCCTTGTGGGAGCGAGCAAGCCCGCTCCCACATTGGATCTACGCCAAACTCATATTCGTCGATCCTCATAAAAAGAAACCGGAGAAACACCATGTCGTTAAGCGTGTTCGACCTGTTCAAGATCGGCATCGGCCCTTCCAGCTCCCATACGGTCGGCCCGATGCGTGCCGCCGCCCGTTTCGCTGAAGGGCTGCGTCGTGATGACCTGCTCAATGTCACCACCAGCGTCAAGGTCGAGCTCTACGGCTCACTTGGCGCCACCGGCAAAGGTCACGGCAGCGACAAAGCCGTGCTGCTGGGCCTGGAAGGTGAGCACCCCGATACCGTGGATACCGAAACCGTCGATGCCCGCCTGCAATCGATCCGCAGCAACGGTCGCCTGAATCTGCTCGGCGAGCACGCCATCGAATTCAACGAAAAACTGCACCTGGCGATGATCCGTAAGCCGCTGGCCTTTCACCCCAACGGCATGATCTTCCGTGCCTTCGATGCCGCGGGCCTGCAAGTGCGTAGCCGCGAGTACTACTCGGTGGGCGGCGGTTTTGTCGTCGACGAAGGCGCGGCCGGCGCCGACCGTATCGTCGAAGATGCCACGCCCCTGACCTTCCCCTTCAAAAGCGCCAAGGACCTGCTGGGCCATTGCACCACCTACGGCCTGTCCATCAGCCAGGTGATGCTGACCAACGAAAGCGCCTGGCGCCCCGAAGCCGAAACCCGCGCCGGCCTGCTGAAGATCTGGCAGGTCATGCAGGATTGCGTAGCCGCCGGCTGTCGCAACGAAGGGATTCTGCCGGGTGGGCTGAAGGTCAAGCGCCGCGCAGCGGCGCTGCATCGCCAGCTGTGCAAGAACCCCGAAGCCGCGCTGCGCGATCCACTGTCAGTGCTGGACTGGGTCAACCTGTACGCCCTGGCGGTCAACGAAGAAAACGCCTACGGCGGGCGCGTCGTCACTGCGCCCACCAACGGCGCGGCGGGGATCATCCCGGCCGTGTTGCATTACTACATGCGCTTCATCCCCGGCGCCAATGAGGATGGCGTGGTGCGCTTCCTGCTGACCGCCGCCGCCATCGGCATCCTGTACAAGGAAAACGCCTCCATCTCCGGCGCCGAGGTCGGCTGCCAGGGTGAAGTCGGCGTGGCCTGCTCCATGGCCGCCGGTGCCCTCTGCGAAGTGCTGGGCGGTACGGTGCAACAAGTGGAAAACGCCGCCGAGATCGGCATGGAACACAACCTCGGCCTGACCTGCGACCCCATCGGCGGCCTGGTGCAGGTGCCGTGTATCGAGCGCAACGCCATGGGCTCGGTGAAAGCCATCAATGCGGTGCGCATGGCCATGCGCGGCGACGGGCATCACTTCGTCTCCCTCGACAAAGTCATCCGCACCATGCGCCAGACCGGCGCCGACATGAAAAGCAAATACAAGGAGACCGCCCGCGGCGGTCTGGCGGTCAACATCATCGAATGCTGATGCGCGCTTGCCTCACTTCCACATTTTCCAGGAGCTGATATGTCCACCGAACAACTGCTGAAAACCCCGCTGCATGCGCTGCACCTCGAACTCGGCGCGCGCATGGTGCCATTCGCCGGCTACGACATGCCGGTGCAGTACCCACTGGGCGTGATGAAAGAACACCAGCACACCCGCGACCAGGCCGGGTTGTTCGACGTCTCCCACATGGGCCAGATCCGCCTGACCGGCGCAGGTGCTGCCAAGGCTCTGGAAACCCTGGTGCCGGTGGACATCATCGACCTGCCAGTGGGCATGCAGCGCTACGCCATGTTCACCAACGACAACGGCGGCATCCTCGACGACCTGATGGTCGCCAACCTGGGTAACAACGAGCTGTTCCTGGTGGTCAACGCGGCGTGCAAGGATCAGGACCTGGCGCACCTGCGCGCCCATATTGGCGAGCAGTGCAGCATCGAACCGCTGTTCGAAGCCCGTGCCCTGCTCGCCCTGCAAGGCCCGGCCGCCGTCACCGTGCTCGCCCGCCTGGCGCCGGACGTGGCGAAGATGACCTTCATGCAGTTCCAGCGCGTCACGCTATTGGGCGTGGACTGCTTTGTCAGCCGTTCGGGCTACACCGGTGAAGACGGTTTCGAAATCTCCGTACCCGCCGCCGACGCGGAAAAACTCGCCCGCGCCTTGCTGGCCGAGCCGGAAGTCGCGGCCATCGGCCTCGGCGCCCGTGACTCCCTGCGCCTGGAAGCCGGCCTGTGCCTCTATGGCCACGACATGAACACCGAGACGACACCGATCGAAGCCAGCCTGCTGTGGGCCATTTCCAAAGTGCGCCGTGCCGATGGCGCTCGCGCCGGTGGTTTCCCCGGGGCTGAGAGCGTGTTCGCCCAACAACAGGGCAGCGTGAAGCGCAAACGCGTCGGCCTGCTGCCCCAGGAACGCACACCGGTGCGTGAAGGCGCGGAGATCGTCAACGAAGCCGGCGAGATCATCGGCTCTGTGTGCAGCGGCGGTTTCGGCCCCACCTTGGGCGCTCCGCTGGCGATGGGTTACCTGGACAGTGCCTATGTAGCGCTGGATACGCCGGTCTGGGCCATTGTGCGTGGGAAAAAGGTGCCTTTGCTTGTAAGCAAAATGCCATTCGTTCCACAGCGCTACTACCGCGGCTGATTGGTTGTTTCTATAAGTAACGCGGTTGCGTTATACGTGCACTAATGTGTCACGCAACCGCCATAAAAGGGTGCATATCTTTAGACACTCAACCGACCTTATAACGATCGTAAACAATTGAACTAGCCTATCGAATAAGCCCTGCTCCGCAAGCGGCATAAATGCTGGCAAGCTGAGCAAATACGGGCCTTGCAGGGGGGTTGTTTTTTTATTCGAAGTTGGCGTAGAGTTTGGTCACTGTGTTTGCATGGGTCGCTTGGAATCGTGACCTGGGCAGTAGCTTATGAAGTTCGCTACATCCCGTTCGACGTCTCTTACTTTCCTGCAACCCAGCCCCAGTACTCTTTCATGTGAAAGAGGCTGTCATCAATTTTAGCGTCAAAGGAAATAAGAAAATGTCTCAACGTCAGAGCGGTACCGTCAAGTGGTTCAACGACGAGAAGGGTTTTGGTTTTATCACGCCTGAAAGCGGTCCGGATCTGTTCGTGCATTTCCGCGCCATCCAGGGCAATGGCTTCAAGAGCCTGAAAGAAGGCCAGAAAGTCACCTTCGTTGCCGTGCAAGGCCAGAAAGGCATGCAAGCTGACGAAGTACAAGCCGAAGCCTAAGGCTTTCGCGAACTAAAAAGCCCCTGATTGATATCAGGGGCTTTTTTATGGGCGTAAATCCGTAAAATGGCTTCTTTTTTCGTCCGAGGCCGTCATGCCGAAACACCTGCTCACCCCCCAGGGCGACTTCCCCCCCGTAGGCCTTGGCCGTCGCCTGGCCGCGATGTTCTATGACTTTTTGCTGTGCACGGCGCTGCTGATCGTCACCAGCGGCGTCTACAAGATGATCCAGATGGCGATCATCGGCGAAGAAAAAATGCGCGCCCTCACGGAAGCGGGCGCCTTGGACGGCGACCCGTTGCTGTCCACCGTGCTGCTTTTCGTGCTGTTCGGCTTCTTCGCCAAGTTCTGGACCCACAACGGCCAGACCCTGGGCATGCAGGTGTGGTGCATCCGCGTACAGAACGCCGATGGCACGGCCATCAGCCTGTGGCAGGCGCTGTTGCGCTTTGTGGTGTCGATCGCGTCATTGCTGCTGGTGGGGCTGGGCTTTATCTGGGCGCTGTTCGACAAGCGCAAGCGCAGCTGGCATGACATCTACTCGGATACGCAGTTGGTGCGGATTCCCAAGAAGACCAAGTGAAGCCACCATCAGACCCCGTGGCGAGGGAGCTTGCTCCCGCTCGGCTGCGAAGCAGTCGTAAGAGGCTTGTGCGATCTATCTGAAGATATCGGGTGCTGACAAGAGGGGCTGCTTCGCAGCCCAGCGGGAGCAAGCTCCCTCGCCACAAAAAGCCTCATAGACCTCAAGGCCTTCCCAAGCTTCAAGCCCCTCTATAAGCCTCAAGACCTTCGAAAGTCTCAAGCCTCCCAACAATCAGGCATTCCCCGCCAGCTTCATCCGCGCGGCCTGGGTGAAATCCAGCATGCGCTTGAGCGGGCGAATGGCCTGGGGGATCAGCGCCGGGTCGACGAAGATCTCGTTGGTGCCCTCCTGCAAGCTCTTGAGGGTGCGTTCCAGGGTGTTCATCGCCATCCACGGGCAGTGCGCGCAACTGCGGCACGCCGCGCCGTTACCGGCGGTAGGGGCTTCGATGAAGACCTTGTCCGGGCACAGCTGCTGCATCTTGTAGAAAATCCCGCGGTCGGTGGCGACGATCAGGGTCTTGTTCGGCAGGCTCTGGGCTGCGGCGATCAACTGACTGGTGGAGCCCACCGCGTCGGCCAGCTCAATCACCGCCGTTGGCGACTCCGGGTGCACGAGGATCGCGGCGTCCGGATACAGCGCCTTCATGTCCTCCAACTGCTTGGACTTGAACTCTTCGTGGACGATACAGGCGCCGTCCCAGAGCAGCATATCGGCGCCGGTCTTGCGCTGGATGTAGGTGCCCAAATGCTTGTCCGGGCCCCAGATGATGGTCTCGCCGTTGTCCATCAGGCTCTCGACGATTTCCAACGCACAGCTGGACGTCACCACCCAATCGGCCCGGGCTTTGACCGCCGCCGAGGTATTGGCGTACACCACCACGGTGCGCTCCGGATGCTGGTCGCAGAAAGCAGAGAACTCATCCACCGGGCAACCCAGGTCCAGGGAGCAGGTGGCTTCCAGGGTCGGCATCAACACACGTTTTTCCGGGTTGAGGATCTTCGCGGTCTCACCCATGAACTTGACCCCCGCCACCACCACGGTCTTGGCCGGATGGGCGTTGCCGAAGCGGGCCATTTCCAGGGAGTCGGACACGCAACCGCCGGTCTCTTCGGCCAGGGCCTGGATGATTGGGTCGCAATAGAAGTGCGCGACCAGCACCGCGTCCTGAGCCTTGAGCTCGGCGGCGATGGCGGCGCGGTACCAGGCCTCTTGCTCGGCGCTCAGCGGTTTGGGCTGCTTGGCGTCGAGGTGGGCCTGGACCAGAAGGCGTTCGGAAATTTGCGTCATGTTCGCAAGACCTGCAAGCGCGTTTTGCGCGAAAGTCGAGTATACACCCGGCTCCGGACCACTCGGGTACCGCCGGGAAAGTGGGTATCAATCAGGCACGGGACAGCGTGAAGCCGGCAAGGCTACAGAATATCCCGTCGATGCAAAAGATCATTCTGACCTGTGCCCGCCCACAGAACCGGACGGGGTCCACTGTGGGCTCCCTCCCCCCCGCCAAGCTGACTGAAATGTAATCACCCGCCGCGCCGGCTTATGTCATCTTCTTTTCAAACCTGCACAGGGAACTGTTCCTGTGCTCGCTGCGAATCGACTGACGGATTTCCATCGATGCAAACAAAAACTTCCCGGCGAACCTTCGTCAAAGGCCTGACTGCCGGCGGCATCCTCGGTGGCCTGGGGTTATGGCGCTCGCCCGTCTGGGCGGTGACCAGCCCCGGCCAACTCAACGAAATGACCGGCACCGAATTCGAGCTGTTCATCGGCGAAAGCCCGGTCAATTTCACCGGCCGTCCGCGCACAGCCCAAACCATCAACGGTGGCATTCCCGGCCCGCTGCTGCGCTGGCGCGAAGGCGACACCGTGACCCTGCGGGTGCGCAATCGCTTGAAGGACGCCACCTCCATCCATTGGCACGGTATTTTGCTGCCGGCCAACATGGACGGCGTTCCCGGGCTGAGCTTCAAAGGCATCGAGCCCGACGGCATGTATGTCTATCAGTTCAAGGTCCGTCAGAACGGCACTTACTGGTACCACAGCCACTCCGGCTTCCAGGAGCAATCGGGGGTCTATGGCCCGCTGGTGATCGACGCCAGGGAACCCGAGCCTTTCCAGTACGAGCGGGACTATGTGGTGATGCTCAGCGACTGGACCGACGAAGACCCCGGCGCCATCATCCGCAAGCTCAAGAAACAGTCGGACTACTACAACTACCACAAGCGCACCGTCGGCGACTTCATCGACGATGTGAGCAAGAACGGCTGGGCCGCCACCGTAGCGGATCGCAAGATGTGGGCCGAAATGAAGATGAACCCCACGGACCTGGCCGACGTCAGCGGTGCCACCTACACCTATCTGATGAACGGCCAGGCGCCGGATGGAAACTGGACCGGCCTGTTCAAACCTGGCGAGCGGCTGCGCCTGCGCTTGATCAACGGTTCGTCCATGACCTATTTCGATGTGCGCATTCCCGGCCTGAAAATGACCGTGGTGGCGTCCGACGGACAGTACGTCAAGCCAGTGAGCGTCGATGAGTTGCGGATCGCCGTGGCCGAGACCTACGACGTCATCATCGAACCCAGCGCAGAGGCCTACACCTTGTTCGCCCAGTCGATGGACCGCACCGGATACGCCCGCGGCACCCTCGCCACCCGGGCTGGCCTTTCGGCGCCGGTGCCAGCGCTGGACCCACGACCGCTGGTGACCATGGACGACATGGGCATGGGCGGCATGGACCATGGGGCGATGCAGGGCATGTCGGGCATGTCGGGCATGGATCACAGCCAGATGCAGGGCATGGACGACATGGCCGGCATGGACCACGGCTCCATGCAAGGCATGGGCGACATGCAGTCCCATCCGGACACCGAGAAAGACAACCCGCTGGTGGACATGCAGGCCATGAGCGTCAAGCCCAAGCTCGACGACCCGGGCATGGGCCTGCGCAACAACGGACGCAAGGTGCTGACCTACGCCGACCTGCGCAGCACCTTTCCCGACCCGGACGGCCGTGATCCGGGGCGAACCCTCGAATTGCACCTGACCGGGCACATGGAGAAATTCGCCTGGTCGTTCAACGGCGTGAAATTCTCCGACGCCGCGCCGCTGCTGCTCAAGTACGGCGAACGCCTGCGCATCGTGCTGATCAACGACACCATGATGACCCACCCCATTCATCTTCACGGCATGTGGAGCGACCTGGAGGACGAAAACGGCCAGTTCATGGTGCGCAAACACACCATCGATGTGCCACCGGGTTCCAAGCGCAGCTACCGGGTCACCGCCGATGCCCTGGGGCGCTGGGCGTATCACTGCCATCTGCTGTTTCACATGGAGATGGGGATGTTCCGTGAAGTTCGGGTGCAGGAATGAGGAGCCCAGCATGAGCATTATGACTAAACACCGCACCCTGCCCGTGGCTGTCATTGCCAGCCTGACCCTCGGCACCACCGCCTCGGCCTGGGCGGCGGGCAACGATATGCAAGGCATGGATCACAGCCAGATGCCGGGGATGGACCACAGCCAGATGCAAGGCATGGACCACAGCCAGATGCAAGGCATGGATTCGATGCAGGGCATGGAACCGATGCAATCGGCGCCGACCACCAGCCGCACGCCGATCCCCGAACTGACCGCCGCCGACCGCGCCGCCGTCTACGAGGATCATGGCGGACATGCGGTGCATGACAGCGCCATCAATTCGTTTTTCCTGATTGACCAGCTGGAATGGCAAGACGCCGATGACGGCAGCGCCCTGAGCTGGGACGCCTCCGGTTGGATCGGCGGCGATATCGACCGCTTGTGGTTGCGCTCCGAAGGTGAACGCCTCAATGGCAAGACCGAAGAGGCGGAACTTCAGGCGCTGTGGGGACACGCCATCAGCCCTTGGTGGGACGTGGTCGCCGGCGTACGCCAGGACTTCAAGCCTGGCGATCCGCAAACCTGGGCCGCCTTCGGCGTGCAGGGCATGGCGCTCTACAACTTCGAAGCCGAGGCCACCGCATTCATCGGTGAGGGTGGCCAGAGCGCGGCGCGCCTGGAAGGCGACTACGACATACTACTGACCAATAGATTGATCCTGCAGCCCACCGCCGAGGTCAATTTTTATGGCAAGAACGATCCTGCCCGCGGCGTCGGTTCGGGGCTGTCGGACACCGAACTCGGCGTGCGCCTGCGTTATGAAGTCCGTCGTGAATTCGCACCATACATTGGCGTCACCTGGAATCGGGTCTACGGCAACACCGCCGACTACGCCCGGGAAGAAGGCGAAGACCGCAGCGAAGCGCGCCTGGTGCTGGGCCTGCGCATGTGGTTCTGACCCGCTGATCTGTTCCACTAAAAACTAAAAAACCGAGCTGTAGGAGTCCTTGCATGTCATTACTCAAAACCGCTGTTGTTGCTGTCACGCTGTCCGCCGGCCTGTTGCTCAGTGGCTTGGCCCAGGCCCATCCGAAACTGCTGTCCTCTACCCCCGCCGAAGGTGCGGACGGGGCTGCACCGGCAAAAATCGAACTGCATTTTTCGGAAAACCTGATGACCAAGTTTTCCGGCGCCAAGCTGATGATGACTGAAATGCCCGGCATGGCGGCCCATTCGCCGATGCCCATGCCAGCCAAGGTGTCCGGCAGCGATGACCCCAAGACCATGGTCATCATCCCGAACACCCCGCTCAGCGCAGGCACCTACCAGGTGCAGTGGCGCGCGGTGTCATCCGACACTCATCCGATCACCGGCAACGTCACGTTCAAGGTGAAGTGATTCGATGAGCGAGTCCATCAACATCGCCCTGCGCTTTGCCCTGTACCTGGATTTGATGTTGCTGTTCGGCCTGGCCGCTTTTGGTCTCTATAGCCTGCGTGGCAAAGAGCGGATGTCGGGTGCGCTGTTGAGTTTCGCGCCGTTGCTGCTGACCACGACCGTGCTCGGCGTGCTGTTGTCCGTGCTCGCCATGGTGTGCATGGCTCGGGCCATGAGCGGTATTGCGGACTGGGCCGAGCTGTGGCCGCACATTGAAATGATGGTATTCGAGACCGACGTGGGTTGGAGCTGGAACCTGCGGATCGCGGCGCTCGTGCTGGCTGGTTTCGCCGTGATGCTCAATAAACGTTGGCCGAGCGCCAGCTTGGCCCTGGTCCTGCTGGGCGGCGCCGTAGCGCTGGCAACGCTGGCTTGGGCCGGGCATGGCGCCATGGACGAAGGTGAGCGCCGCAATTGGCACTTCATCACCGACTTTTTGCATTTATGGGCCGCCGGTGGCTGGGTTGGCGCCTTGGCCGCATTTGCCCTGCTGCTGCACCAGGCCGAACCTCGACTGCCGGTTCTGGCGCGCACGCTGACCGGGTTTGAAACAGCCGGGGCGGTGATGGTGTTGGTGGTCGGGGTGACGGGGGTGGTGAACTATCTATTCATCGTCGGCCCGAATATCGAAGGGCTGCTGGACAGTACCTATGGTCAGTTGCTGGCGCTCAAACTGGTGTTGTTCGCGGTTATGCTGGTGTTCGCCGCGCTGAATCGTTTTCACCTCAGCCCACTGCTGGAGCAGGCCCGGCAGACCGGGGAGCACAGCGTCGCGGTGAATGCCCTGCGACGCAGCATGGTGCTGGAGCTCTGTGTGGCAGTGGTCATTCTGGGGTTGGTGGCGTGGCTGGGGACGTTGAGCCCGGTGATGGAATAGGAGGTTGTGAACTACAGCAAATCCTGTGGGAGCAAGGCTGCCCGCGATGAACGATAACGCGGTTCAGCTGTTAGAGCGCGGCGCGGCCATCGCGAGCAAGCTTTGCTCCCACAGCGGGGACAAATCCCCTCGCCACAAGAGCACCGGATCTTCACGACTCGGGCGCGGCATTTAATTATTCAATACGCCGCGCCAGTTTTCAGTTTGCCCATAGCAGGGTGCCGTAGCCTAAATAGGGCTTTGTTAAGCCAAGGCTCTGTTATGGAAAACGTTCGAACCTCAAGCACCCACGCCGTCTGGCTGATGGTCAGCATCGTGTTGGTGGCGCTGAATCTGCGGCCCTCCATGGCCGCGGTCGGGCCGTTGTTGTCGGCCATTCGCGGCGAGGTGCCCTTGAGTTTCAGCACGGCCTCGCTGCTGACCATGCTGCCGGTCATGGCGATGGGCCTGGCGATGTTCCTGGGCATGCGCATCGCCCTGCGCATCGGTGAACACCGCACCATTGTGCTGTCGCTGTTGATCATCGGCATCGCCACGGCATCGCGTTTGTACCTGGACAGCGCCGCCGAGCTGATCATCAGTGCGGTGTTGGCCGGGCTCGGTATCGCCCTGATCCAGGCCGTGATGCCGGCGCTGATCAAGTCGCGCTACGCCGACAACGTCTCCTTGTTCATGGGCCTGTATGTCACCTCGATCATGGGCGGGGCGGCGATTGCCGCGTCGTTTTCGCCGTTTGTCCTGACACAAACCGGCAGCTGGCGCATCGGCCTGGCGATCTGGGCGCTGCTGGCGCTGATCGCCCTGGGTTGCTGGTACGCCCAGCGCTCAGCCGTCACCCCGTTACCCGAAGCACCTGCCCGGCAGAAAGAATCGTTCTTCAGCAACTCCCGGGCCTGGTTGCTGGCGATTTTCTTCGGCCTCGGCACTGCTTCCTACACCTGCGTGCTCGCCTGGCTGGCGCCGTACTACGTGGAAAAGGGTTGGAGCGAACAACACGCCGGCCTGCTGCTGGGGTTCCTCACGGCCATGGAAGTGTTGTCTGGCCTCGTCACCCCGGCGATTGCCAACCGCAGCCAGGATAAACGCCTGGTCCTCGCCGTTCTGCTGCTCCTGATCATGGGCGGTTTCTGCGGCCTGATCCTCAGCCCGGAACGCTTTAGCCTGTTGTGGCCCTGCCTGCTGGGGCTGGGCATCGGCGGCCTGTTCCCGATGAGCCTGATCGTGTCTCTCGACCACCTGGACAACCCACGCCGGGCCGGTGGCCTGACGGCGTTCGTGCAAGGCATCGGCTACCTGATCGCAGGGCTCTCGCCGTTGATTGCCGGGATGATTCGCGATCAGTTGGGCAGCTTCGAATGGGCCTGGTGGTCGCTCACCGCGGTCATGGCTCTGATGGTCCTGATGGTCCTTCGCTTCAATCCCAAGCACTACGCGCGGCATATCAGCTAATCGCCGAAGACAGCCCCGCGCACAAAGTCAAAGGGCGGCATTACGTGCCGCTCCACTTTTCAACACTCACCCACGACGGCAGACCGACTCGTCCCTCACGACGCTGCGGTCTGTAACGCAGGAATAAGACCTTGATGAAACACGTCGGTTTTGCAGCCGCTCACTGGGGCATGCTCATCTGGGCGATGCTGATCGCCTCGTCGTTCTTCGCCGCGGCACAGGTCAGCCAGACGATCGATCCGATCCTGCTCACCGGCCTGCGGCTGCTGTTTTCGGCAATGATGTTCCTGCCGCTACTGCTCCTGAAACACACCTCGCCCATCTCCACCAGGGGCCTGCTAGCCCACGCGGTACTCGGCCTGCTGCTGGCGACTTACTTTGGTTCGCTGTTCGAAGCACTGCGCTATACCTCAGCGGTCAACACCGCGACGTTGTACACGCTGGTGCCCTTGATAACTTTGTTTTTCGAGGCATTCCTGCTGCCCAACCCAAGCCTCAAGACCCGCGTGCTGCCCATGCTGGTCGCGGCAATCGGCGCGCTGCTGCTGACCCTCAAAGGCTCGGCCCCAGGGCAATTGCCTGCGCTCTATCCGTCGCTGGTCTTCGGCGTCGGTTGCCTGGCGATGGCGTTGTACTCCCCCCTCAGCCAGCGCTTCAAAGCCTCGGTATTGAAGGGCCGGGAACCCGTGACGATGACGTTCTGGAACATGTTGTTCGGCGCGCTGTTTCTGCTGGTGTTCTGCCTGTTCAGCGGCGGGTGGCGCAGCGGCGTGCAATTGTCGACGCTGGATATCGGCTGGCTGGTGTACCTGGCATTGTTCGGCACACTCGCCACTTTCTGGTTGCTGCACCGGGCAATTGGGGTGATTGCGCCGTCGACAGTGATTTCCTATGTGTACCTCAACACCCTGTTCGTGACGTTGATCCATTGGTTCTGGCTCAGGGAGCAACCCATGATGATCGAAATCATCGGCGCCACCCTGGTGGGCGTTGGCATGCTGACCCTGGTGGCCGGCAGCCGCATTGCCAAGGTTGCCACGGCTTGAGATTCGTCAGTAGGTCGATGCCTCGCAAGGCGTAACCGCGCTCCAACGTTCCAGCTCCCGTTCAAGGAAACCGGCCACCGCCAACAGACGCTGCTCTTGCCAGTGCGGCCCGACAATCTGGATGCCGATGGGCATCCCGGTGGCGGGGTCGAACCCGGCACGGATCACCACCGCGGGGGAGCCGCTGAGACTGAACGGGAACACGAAGGCATACCGATCGCGATCTTGCAGGGACTCTCCATGACGGAATGCAACGTCCGGGAATACCGGACAGATGAACAAATCGTGCTGCTTGAAGAACTTCGCCAACTGATAGCGGAAGGTATCGATCATGATCCAGTCGCGCTTGACGTCATCCACGCTCAATTTCACGGCTTCGCTCATGTCCAGCAACTGAGCGATAGGCGCAGTGAACTGGCGTTTGTTCATGGAATCGAACAATTGCCGCCAGCCGCGTCCGGCATCAGCGCCGGTGATGAACACCCGCCATAGCACATCGCAGGCCTCGCCGAGCAACGGCGGCGCAACCGTATCCACCTGCGCCGCCACCGCCCCCAGGCACCGTTCGACCTGCTGCAGCACCTGGCTCACCGCCGCGCTGACGGGGGTTCGGCTCGACTGCGAAAACAGCGCGACGCGCAGTTCGGCCAGCGGCTCGCTGGCGGCGAACGGCACATCGACGGTATCCGGGTCATAGCCGTCGGCGCCGCTGATCAACTGACCAAGCAGCGCCAGGTCATCGACATAACGCCCCATCACGCCAAAGGCCGAGGTCATATGGAACAGCCCGGACCGGTCATTGGGAAACTGACCGGTCAACGGCACCCGACCCTGGGTCAGTTTCAGGCCGCAGATACCATTGAAGTGCGCGGGAATCCGCACACTGCCACAGGCATCGGAAGCCAGCCCGGCCGGCGAGCAGCCGGCGGCAATCGCTGCCGCTTCACCGCCGCTGCTGCCTCCAGCGGAGCGCCGCAGGTCGTGGGGGTTGAGGGTACGACCGTAGATCAGGTTCTCGGTCTCGAAGGCCATGCACAATTCCGACACATTGCTGATGCCCAGAATGATCGCGCCGGCCTGTCGAAGCCGGGCAACCGTCGTCGCATCCTCCTGACTGGCATCGCCCATCAGCTCCCCCACGCCGCGGGACATCTTGAATCCGCGAACGTGGAGGACGTCCTTGATGGTGATGGGAATGCCGTGCAATGGACCGCTGATCTGCCCAACGCGTGCCAGCTCATCCGCCTCACGGGCCTGGCGCCGCAACACCTCTACCGGCGCCAGTTGAATTAATGCGTTGATGTGCCGGTTACGCTCGGCGATGCGTTGCAGGTAGAACTCCAACAACGTCACGCTGGTCAGCACGCCGCGGCGCAGCAGACCCGCCATTTCCCGCAGGGTCAGCGTGTCAGGATTGAACATGTTCATGATGCCTTCCTGCCGCGCAGCCACTTGTTGGGCAACTGGTACATATTGCGCACCACCAGGGAAAACGCCTTCACCGCCAGCGCCGGGCGCCGGTCGATGGCTTCCAGGGCTTCTTCGATCATCACCAGGACATGGTGCAACGCTTCGGCGCTGATGTTCAGCGGCGGATAGAAGCGCAGTACCGGGCGTGTGGCCTTTTCATTCATCGAATGCCCGGCATGCACGCCACGCTTGCCCAGTTCCATGCTCATCAAGGCTTCATAGACCGAGCCGCGCAGACGTAGGCCGGTCATCAAACCGACGCCTGGTACGTCCTCGACGATGTGCGGATAGCGCAAGGCCAGCCGTTGCAGGCCATGACGCAATAAACCACCGTTGACCCGCGACTGCTCCACCAGGTTGTGTTGCTCGATGTAGTCAATGGCCGCGAGCGCCGAAGCACAGGCCACCGGGTGCCCGCCGTTGGTTCGTGTGTCAGGCTCGATTTCGCTGAGCGGATACTGGGTGACCAGGCGCTGGCTGTACATGGCGCAGGCAAACGAGGTGTAGCCGCCGGTCAAGCCCTTGGAGAGGATCATGATGTCGGGCACTACTTCGTCATATTGCACAGCGAACCATTTGCCGCAGCGCCCGAAACCGGTCTGGATTTCATCGGCCACCAACAGCGTACCGGTGGCATCGCACAAGGCCCGAAGATTGGCCATGTAGCCCACCGGGGGCACCTGTAAATGAGCACCACCCAGAATCGGTTCGACGTACACCGCACACACGCCCTCGCCCACGGCTTTTTGCAGGGCGGCGAAATCGCCGTAGGGCACGCAGGTCACGTCAGGGGGATCGATACCATAGCTGGCATGGTTCTGTTGCTGGCCAAGAATGCTCATCGCCGCCAAGGTCTTGCCATGGTAAGAACCGCTCATCACCACGATTCCACGCCGATGGGACTGGACTTTCAACACATACCGCAGGCTCTGCTCGACGGCTTCGGCGCCCGAGACCATGAATTGCACATCGCCCCATTCCCCCGGCACCAACTGGCACAGCCGCTCGGACAGGGTGTCCTGAAGCGGGTGGCGCCGGCCTTCCGGCACCCAGGCCATCTGATTCAATTGCACCTGCACCCGCTCACGCACCGTCGGATTGCGATGGCCGACGATAAACACGCCATAACTGCACGCGCAGTCGATAAAGCGCTTGCCGGTGTGGTCGGTGACATGAATGCCATCGGCCTGTTGCTCGACGCTGGTCTTGCCCAGGCGATACAGCTTGGCCGCCGACGCACTCCAGTGGCGCTGGCAGTCATCCAACAGTTGTTCATGCGGCCTGAGTAAGGACATGGCTTAACGTTTCCTTGATGATGTGCGCAGCACGTTGAATGTGTTCAGGGCGAGCGCTGATCGGGCAGCGCAAGATCAATTCGCGGCCACGGGGCGCGCTGACATAGACGCCTTGCTGGTAAAGCGCTTCGCAGAGCATGGCCGGTTGCAGGTCATCGGTCAGCGGTAAACTGACCCAGGCCCCCACGGCCACGGCCCCGAATGAAGCCAGGGTTTGTGCCAGGTACTGGCCGTTTTCCTGGCATTGCCAGGGCGAATCGTGGGTTTGCACGTAATCCAGCGCGGCCAGGGCCGCCACGCAGGCCATTGGATTACCGGCGGTGGTGCTACCGTGTTTGGCCGGGCTGCTGCGCCCATAGACCTGCCAGGCCATGTGCTCGCTGCAGGTATAGGTGCCGATGGGAATCGCGCTGCCGCCCAGGGGCCCGCCGAGCACGACAATGTCCGGAACCGGGCGATAACGCTGGAAACCGAACAGCGAACCCAGGCTGCCGAGGCAGCTCTGGGTGTCGACCGCGATGACCGGCGCCGACGCCTGTGCCGCGCGAGCATGCAACTGCTCGATCAAGGCCGGCTCGAGCAGTTGCAGCCGGCCGTTTGCATCCGTGCGGGTGCTGCTGTGGCACACCGCAAAGCAGTCGCTCCAATCCACCGTGTCCAGGTCAGCGAGATGACGAATCGCCGCTCGCTTGAACCCCAGGAAACCCTGCACGCCAAGATCGCCCTGCGTGGCATTGAGGCAACGCCCGTAAGTCAGCGAGCCGTAATCCCCCCCCTGGATGAACACAATGGTGTTGCCCTTGGGCTTGAGTCCCTTGCACAACTTCAAGGCGCCCTCAAAAGCCTCATCGCCGGAGCTGCACACATATGAGCTGACCAGCGGCGCGGGCAGCAGCTCGGCCAGACGTCGGCACAAGGCAAGCAACGGTTCGGACATCAGTACCCGATTGGACAGGCCCATGATGTCCGCCTGGCGGCTGACCGCCTCGATCACGGACGGCACCTGGAAGCCGAACCCGCCGCTCAGATCGATAATCTGCCGGCCATCGCCGTCGAGGTAGGTCTCGTACTGTCCGCTGATAATGTATTTGTTGTTCTTCATGAGGAGTCTCAGCGGTAGCTCAAGGCGTTGAAAATGCGCCGACGCTCATCGACGATGGTTTCCCGACCGTGCATGACCCGACGGTTGTCGATCATCACCACGTCGTGATCCCGCCAGCCCACCGGACAGGTGTACTGCTCGGACACCTCGGCGATCTCGGCCAGGAACTTGGCGGGAATCGGCTGCCCGGACACCGTATCGATCACCGGAGCTTCGTAGTTGAAGGACGGCCCCAGGATGCTGTTGGCAAAAGCCGGGCGCTGGCTGAAGGCGGATGTCAGGATCGCCGACGTGCTGAAGGCGTAGTGGATCGAGTCGTCGGCGGGGTTGAAGGAAATCTGGGTTTGCGGATCATCACCGATGACCTGCAACAGGTCGTCGATACCCACGGCCGCCGGGTCCGACAACGTCGCTGAGTAGTGACAAACCAGGCGGCGCCATTTTTCTCCCGCCACGGTTCGGCTGTAGCGAATAGGGTTTTCTTCAAAGAAACTGCGACAGCCTGGGGACAGTTTCGCCAGTACCTTCTCACCGTCGCACAAGGTGGTTTGCGAGCCCTTGCGCGGCGCTTCCTGGCAATAGAACCAGGTCATGTCCGGCCAGAACGGTGAGTTGCCATTTTCGCAATGCAGGCCGACCGCCTGGCGCCCGGCATCCACCAACTGCGCCGCGCCACCGACCATGACCCGTGCCGGATCCAGGCTCAATCGCGAGCTGTTTTGCTTCACGTACGCGCTGAAATCCTCGGCGTTGTGGATACAGTTGCGCAACAACACGACACCGTAATGCCCCAGCAGCTCATACAGCTCGCCCTTACCCAGGCTGGCGAAATGGTGCGGCTCGACGATGGATACGTCCGGGTTCTTAAAGTGAAAGGCAGGTGTGCTCATTGGATGCATTCCTTTGCAGAGTGGAAAAAACACTGGCGATATCGGCACGTTTCGGCCGGCCGGTGACGGTATAAAGCTGCTCGAGCAACGGATCGTCCTTGGTCAACAACCAGAGTCGGTTCGGGCGTTCGATGTCAGAGAAACGCCCCGCCGACCAGGCAACCAGCTCATTACGCGCCGGTGGCGACTCGACGCACAGCAACGCCACCAGACCGTGAAGCTCATCAAAAAACACCGCAGCGTCGTTTACGCCTGGGTATTTTCGATACTCAAGCTCAACCTGCTCGGGGCTGACGTTGCGGCCATTGGGCAGGCAAATCACGTTCTTCTTGCGCCCATGCACATAGAGGTAGCCATCGGCATCCAGGGTCCCCAAGTCACCGGTATCCATCCAGCCGTCGCCGGACATGGAGCAGGCGCTAGGGTCGGTGCCCGAGTAGCCGCTGAACAGCGAGCTGCTCTTGACCTCGATGGTCTGGTCGGCACCGATACGCACTTGGACATGGGGCAACGGCTTGCCGACGCTGCCAAGACGTTGCTGCTCGACGGTATTCATGCTGACGACCGAGGCGTTCTCCGAAAGCCCGTAGCCCTGGTACACCCCAATACCTAGCTCAGCCAGACCGCGCAGGACATCAATACTCACCGCCGCACCGCCGCAGGTGATATGCACGCCGGATTTCAAGTAACGCGCGAGGCCCTCGCCCTGCTCGCCCCCCTCGTTCAGTTGTTCCAGGAAGCGATTGACCATGACCGGCGGAACGGTCAGGGCCGTTGGCTGGACTTGCAGGAGCCAGTCGACCAGGCGCTGCGGTGAAGCGCCAGGCTCACCGAGCAACGGTTCGTTCGGCGGTAGAAAATGCACGGTCCCGCCAGCCAGCAGCGGCAGATACGCGGCGGTCACCTGTTCAAGCAACAAACTCAACGGGACCAGCGACAGGTAACGACGATGAGCATTGGCTGGCATGCCTTGGCGCAGCGACGCCAGCACTGTGCCAACCGCCTGGGTACTCAGGCGCACACCCTTTGGCCGGCTTGTGGTGCCCGAGGTGTGAATGATTTTGCAGATCCAGTCATCGTCGCCGTCCGGCGTATATAACAGTGGCTGCTCAATCAGCGGTTCATTGAGGCGTTGCAGGCGGCTGTCGGGAAAATTCAGCTTCCAGCGTTGCGCCAGGGTTCGCTGCCCGGCGGCATCCACCAGAAACCCGTCGCACCCTCCAGCCAAGTGCTCAGCCTGGGACTGGCTGAACGCCAACGGCAAGGGCAACGCAGTGATCCCGGCGAACAGGCACGCCAGGTCGGCCACCAGCCAGTCACTGCTGTTACGTGTCGCAATCCCCAGCACGACCTGATCGCCATGAGCCTGGCTTGCGAAACGCCGCTGCAGTGTTGCCGCCAGATTGAGCGAGCGATGTTCCAGCTCGCCATAGGTCAATTCCACGGGCTCATTACCCGATTGCGACCAGTCAACCGCACAGATGGCCTGGCGGTTGTCCCGCAACGCGCGTTGCAACTGACTGATAAAGCCGCCGCTCATGGCCGCGCCCTCACCAGAGAATCGCTGGGCAATTGCGTGAATGAAGTATTGAGGGTCATGGCGGCGAAACGTGAACGCTGTGGATCTACCCGGATAAAACCGGTGACTGGCAACTTGGCGTAATAGCTGCCCCATTTCTTGCCGTCGCCGTCGGCCAGGCGCGTAGGGTCTGCGGTCAGCAGTGGCTCGAAATCGATCTGGCAACTCTCCATCATTTGCCGGACTCGAGGGGTCACCGTGCACAACAGGTAGTGCCCACCCATGCACCAGGCCAACAACGGAATCATGTTGACCAGAATCATTCCGGCCGTCAGGTGATGGGAGATCAGGTTACCGATCTCGACAATGTTCGAGCGATCAATGGTTTTCTCGAAACGCTGGGACAATATCTCGTTTATCGGTTGTGTCAGGTATTGCTCGGAAAACAACGTGCGGTGGTCCGCAAACGTAATACCGGCGCAAGCAAGAATACGATCTGCCGGATCCTGAGTGACCGCAAAGTATTGCGGATTCGGTTCAACCGAAGCGGAATAAGAACTGCGAAATTTCTCCTTCACTACTTCTGTGGCTTGCACCCATAACGGCGTCTTAGTTTCAGCGACACGTATTTGCATTTCGTCCTCCTCCGTCCTTGTGCAGGATTCCTGTAAAAAGCGAGGCGAGCATATTGGGGAAAAGTCCTACAGACCATTTAAAAAATAAATTGCTTCCGCTAATATGTAAATAAACGTCTTTGTCATAAAAACATAGGACGCTAGTCCATGGATTGCGCCAAGAAGGATCTTATGCTCAATAGTAATTTGCTTAGAAAGCTGGACATGCAGGACTTGATGGTGTTTGTCGCAGTGTACGAGCAGAGCAGCGTCACCGAGGTGTCCGAGGCCCTGTGTGTCAGCCAGTCAACCGTGAGCTACTGCCTGAAGAAGCTGCGCACAAGCTTCGAAGATGAACTTTTCGTTAATACCCGCAGTGGCATGCGCCCCACCAGCAAAGCCACCGCCATGTACAGCCATATACTGAAGATTCTCAAAACAATAAATATCTGCCACTCCGGCATTGAGGCATTCGACCCGACCCAAAAAGAGAGAGTATTCAATGTTTGCGCGCCCGAGTACTTTGAACTTCTTATCTTGCCAAAATTAGTAAAATGTTTTATCGGCAGCCGTCTTCCGGTCATCATTAACATAACGAAATTTCACAGAGATATTCCCGCCGAGGAACTGATGGATGGCCGCTTCGACTTGGTCATTTGTTTTGGCCCAAACCTCCATCGCGGTGGCAAAGGTTTGCGCTCGCAAGTATTACTGGAAGATGAGTTGATCTGCGTAGTTGATAAAAACTTCACGCTGACGCAAGAGGACTTCAGCCTGGAGACATTTGCCGCGTGCCAGCATGTTTTTCCGACGCCCTGGACATCCGACACCAACATGATAGATGGATGGCTCGCCCGCCAGGGCTACACCCGCCAGATTGTCGCTCGGGCCAACAGTTATGTGGCGGCACTCAATATGATCAGCGGGACCGACTTCATCCTCACCCTGCCTCGGCGCATCCAGGCGTTGACCTGCGATGAACACAAATTCAGCCATCGCCGAGCACCGACGGGTTTACCGAACTTCACGCTGGAGATGATGTGGAGCGAAAAACCGAGCCTGGACAACGCCAACATCTGGTTTCGCGAACAGATCGTAAAAGTATGCGCTGAGGACGGCCTGCTTTAATCGACCCGGGAGCCACTCGAACCGTCGAGTGGCTCAGGATGGCGGCCTGCGACTTTTCATCAGGCAAAAAAAAATCCGGAAATCCTCACTTTCGTGGGCCTTCCAGACTTTTAAAACTGCTAAAAATGGTGGGTCGTGTGGGATTCGAACCTACGACCAATTGGTTAAAAGCCAACTGCTCTACCAACTGAGCTAACGACCCGCTGTGTGGTGGCGCGTATAATACTGATTTTTAAGGACTATTCAACACTTAATTTGAAATAAATCAAAAATAACGGGTTGGATCGCTCACGCCCGCCGCTGCGAAGCCTTCTGCACGCAGGCGGCAGCTGTCGCATTTGCCGCAAGCACGGCCCTGATCGTCGGCCTGATAGCAGGAAACGGTCAGTCCATAGTCCACACCAAGCTTTACACCGGCCTTGACGATATCGGCCTTGCTGAGATTCTGCAGCGGCGCCTGGATACGGAAGCCCTGCCCCTCAACACCAGCCTTGGTCGCCAGATTGGCCATGCGCTCGAAGGCTTCGACGAACTCCGGGCGGCAGTCCGGATAGCCGGAGTAATCCACGGCATTGACGCCAATGAAAATGTCACGGGCGCCCAGCACTTCGGCCCACCCCAGCGCCAAGGACAGGAACACCGTATTGCGCGCCGGCACATACGTCACCGGAATGCCTTCGCTCGGTGCTTCGGGTACAGCAATGGAACTGTCGGTCAGGGCCGAACCACCAATGCCGTTGAGGTTCAGGCCAATCACCTTGTGTTCCACCACACCCAAATCCCGGGCAACCCGCTCGGCGGCGTGCAGCTCGGCACGGTGACGCTGACCGTAATCGAAACTCATGGTGTAGCAGCGGTAGCCTTCAGCGCGGGCCATGGCCACCACCGTCGCCGAGTCCAGGCCACCAGACAGCAGGATAACCGCACGTTTTTCTGCAATGTTCGCTTGCTCAGTCATATCAGCGCCCCGGTTCGTCGTTCCAAAGATATTTGTGCAACTGCAATTGCAGGCGCACCGGCAGATTGTCCGCCACCACCCAGTCCGCCAGGTCCCGGGCGTTCAAATCGTGATGACTCGGCGAAAACAATACTTCGCCGGCACGCTGGTCGAGACCGTACTGAATCAGTTTGGACACCGCCCAGTCATAGTCTTCCCGCGAACAGATGACAAACTTGACCTGATCGTTGGACGTCAGCAGCTCGATATTCTCATAACGGTTGCGATGCGCTTCCTTGGAACCCGGGGTTTTCAGGTCCACGACGCGACTGACGCGCGGGTCGACGGCCGAAATGTCCAAGGCACCGCTGGTTTCCAGCGAAACCTCATAACCGGCATCGCACAGCTGCTTGAGTAATGGGATGGCATTGGGTTGCGCCAATGGCTCGCCCCCTGTGACACACACATAGCGCGGACGATAGCCGGCCACTTGCTCAAGGATATCGTCGAGGGTTCGCAAGGTGCCGCCGTTGAACGCGTAGGCACTGTCGCAGTACTGGCAACGTAACGGGCAGCCGGTGAGGCGCACAAAAACTGTGGGCAGCCCGGCCGTTCGCGTTTCACCCTGCAACGAGTAAAAAACTTCGGTGATTCTCAATGTGTCTTGCATAGTCGCCACGGGCGTAACAGCTAAACAGGCTGTCCGCCTCCGTCAGGCACTTGAAGGAACCCCGCCAACGCGCAGATCCCAAAAAGCGTGTTTCATAAAAAGGGCGTGAATTCTAACGAAAAAACCCGCGACAGGCGCGGGTTTCTTCAATACAGGGTCAAACCGGTCTACATGCGCTGCAGATCACGCTGGGCCAACTGGGCGGCGGAGGTACCCGGGTATTGGGCCACCACCTGCTGCAGAATGCCTTTTACCTTGTCAGTGTGACCGAGGCGGCGCTCTACGTCAGCCAGCTTGTACAGTGAATCCGGCACCTTGGCGTGCTTGGGATACAGCTGCGAAACCTTGGCGAATGCCTGGCCGGCGCCTTGCAGGTCGCCCTTGGCCAGGTTCACTTCACCCAACCAGTATTGGGCGTTGCCCGAATACTGGCTGTTTGGGTATTTGCGCAGGAAAGCGGCAAAGGCCTGGCTGGCCTTGTCGAAATCCTTGGCCTTGATCAGGTCGAAGGCAGCATCGTAATAGAGCTTTTCCTTCGCCGGATCAGCCGGCTCGCCACCGGCGGCCGGTGCTGGAGCAGTTGCCCCAGCGCCTGCGGCTGCACCGGGGGCGTTCAAGTCGCCACCGGCAGGAGAATTCTCAGGAGTCGCGGCAGGTGCAGGTGCAACGCCGGTTCCTATGCGCCGATCAAGATCCTGGTATCGCTCCAGGTTTTCCTGCTTCATGCGCGAAATATCATTTTGCAGAACTTCAATCACGCCTTGCTGGCGCGACAGCTGATCCTGCATTTGTTGGAGCTGGTTGAACAGCTCGCCCTGTGCCGAGACAGGGGCCGAAACCCCTCCCCCGGCATAGGCGCCGTTCGTACCGTAACCTGCAGGCGGATAGCTGCTCCCGCTATTGTTATAGCCGGTATCGTTATCGACCACAGGAACCGCAGCCCACGCCGCAAGCGGCGCGAGGCTGAGAGCCAGAACAGTTACAGCACGACGGCACGTTCGCATGACGAATTACTTACGCAGTTCGACGCGACGGTTTTGAGCCCAGGACTGCTCGTCGTTGCCGGTAGCAACTGGACGCTCTTCGCCGTAGGAAACCAGTTCCAGCTGAGCTGGGGAAACACCTTGCAGTACCAGGTAGCGTTGAACGGCTTTCGCACGACGCTCGCCCAGTGCCATGTTGTACTCACGAGTACCACGTTCGTCGGTGTTGCCTTCCAGAACAACGCGAGCGCCGTTCGACTTCAGGTCTTTGGCGTGAACGTCCAGAGCGCGCATGGCTTCTGGCTTCAGGTCCGAGCTGTCGTATTCGAAGTAGAAGGTGGTGATTGCGCGCAGAGCAGCTTCTTCGCTCAGGGAGCCGTCAACTGCACCAGTGTTAGCGCCGTAACCAGCGTTTGGATCAACAGCGCCTTCACCGGCGTTGTCGCCGCCTTTGGACGAGCAACCTACAGCTACAGCCATGGCCAGAGCCAGCGCAGCAAATTTACCAAACTTCAGCATTTCCATCGTGAAACTCCTAATGAACCCCAGTGTGTTAAGTAAAACGTATAGCGCCGCGTCAGTTCAGGTAAGGGGACCAGGACGGTTCTCTGACTTCGCCTTGTGCGGTAGGAAGCGGGAGCCTCACGCGTCCATTAATGGACACGAGCATCAAGACTCCCCGGCCCTGCTGGCGGGTGGCGTAGATTACCATGGTGCCGTTGGGCGCAACAGTAGGTGACTCGTCCAGAGTGCTATCAGTGAGGATTTTTACGCTACCGCGCTGCAAATCCTGGGCCGCCACCTTGAAATTAGTGAAACCATCCTGGCGATGGATCATCACCAGGGTCTTTTCGTCCGCCGACAGTTTAGGGTTGGCGTTGTAGTTACCCACGAACGTCACACGCTCGGCACCGCCGCCACCCGCACTGGTCTTGTAGATCTGTGGCTTGCCGCCACGGTCGGAGGTGAAGTAGATGGTCGAGCCATCCTTGCCCCAGAACGGTTCGGTGTTGATGCCCGGGCCATTGGTGACGCGGGAGATCGAGCGCGAAGCCAGGTTCATCACATAGATGTCCGGGTTACCGTCCTTGGACAGCACGAACGCCAGGCGAGTACCGTCCGGCGACCAGGCTGGCGCACCGTTGAGGCCTTCGAAGTTGGTGATCTGCTCGCGACGACCAGTATCGATGTGCTGCATGAAGATGCGTGGACGCTTCTGCTCGAACGACACATAGGCGATGCGCTTGCCATCGGGGGCGAAACGCGGCGACAGGATCGGCTCGCGCGATTGCAGCAGGGTCACTGCACGGGCGCCGTCATAGTCGGAACGCTGCAGGGTGTAGCGGGTGTTGTTTTCGGAGAAGCGCTCGGCCGTCACGTAGAGCATGCGGGTAGAAAACGCACCCTTGATGCCGGTGAGTTTCTCGAACGACTGGTCGGCGATGTAGTGCGCCATGTCGCGCAACTGATCGACACTGCCCGACACGCTGCCGGTCAGCACTTGCTGCTCGGTGGCGACGTTGAACAGGGCGTACTGCACCTGCAGGCGACCGCCAGCCGGAACGATGCTGCCGACCATGATGTACTGGGCGCCCAGGGCCTTCCAGTCACGGTAGATGACTTCGCTGGCCTGGGTCGGCAGGCTGATCATGTTCTGCTTCGGAATCGGCGCGTAGTAACCCGAGTTGCGCAGGTCGTTGCCGATGATTTCCGCCATGTCGTCCGGCAGGACGCTACCGCCCTGCCAGCCGAACGGTACGACGGCGATCGGGGTGGCCCGATCGCTGCCGCTGGTGACCAGAATGTTCTTTTCCTCTGCTACCGCTATCCCTGCCAGGCAGCAGATAACGACCAGCATTGATCGAAGAAGGTTTCTCACAAGGCTAGATCCTCAGGTGTGAATGTCATCTTGAATGAACGATAGGGAGCAAAGTCGCTCGGTTTCATTCCTTGCATTTCCGTCAATCGCCCAATGTTCTTGACCGCTGCAACCGCCGAAGCGTCGAACGGACCGTCACCGCTGGACTTGGCAACGCTGACCGAGGTAACCGTACCGTCGGGCAACATGCCGATTTGCAATACTACCGTCATGCCTTTACGCGCCGAAGGTGGGCGAGCCCAGCCTTCCGCCGCTCGGGCGCGAATCAAATCATCGTAACTGCCGGCGACTTCATCGCCCTGCTCATCGGCCAATGCCTGCTGGCGCTCCGGCGTGTCGGAAAGCAAATCTGCCAGGGCCTGGGCCTTTTTGTCTTCGGCGGATTTACGCGCTGCGTCCTGGGCCTTTTTCTTGGCGGCGTCGGCGGCGGCTTTCTTCTTCGCGTCTTCGGCGACTTTCTTTTTCGCCTCGTCAGCTTCAGCTTTCTTCTTGGCGTCTTCGGCCGCTTTTTTCTTCGCGTCCTCGACGATCTTTTTCTTCGCTTCTTCAGCGGCCGCTTTCTTGGCCTCTTCTTCAGCGGTTTTCTTGGCTTCTTCTTCGGCTTTCTTCTTGGCTATATCAGCCAATTGTTTCTCTTCGGCCTTTTTTGCCTCGGCGGTTTTCTTCGCTTCGTCGGCTTTCTTGGCTTCATCAGCCTTTTTTGCCTCGTCCGCTTTCTTCGCCTCGTCGGCCTTCTTGGCTTCCTCGGCCTTTTGAGCCGCTTCCTCTTTCTTTTGTTCCGCTGCCTTTATCGCTTCCTGCTCGACCTTCTTCTGTTCCATCTGCTCGACTTCAGTCTGACGCGCAGCGGATTTCTTCGCCTCACCGGCCAGCTTCTGGTTGGTCTGCGTGGTGGCCTGGCTTTTCGACTTGAGCTGGTACAACGTCGCCTGCACGATCGGCTTGGCCGGCGGCAGCTCCGGGGTCATGGCAAAACTGACGAACAGCATGCCGAACACCAGCACATGCAGGCCGATTGCCAGGACACTGGGCCAGAAGTAGCTTTCCGAGGCGGACGGCTCTCGCTGTTGCTGCATCAGGGCGCCTCAGTGATCAAGCCAACGTTACCGACCCCGGCTTTCTGCAAACCGCCCATGGCGCCCATCACGGCACCGTAGTCGACGGTCTTGTCGCCGCGAATGAAGACCTGGGTGCGCTTGCCGTTACCGTTGCCGGCATTGATGATCTTGGTCACCGCGTCGGTCATCTGCGGCAACGTCATGGCGCGGTCCTGCTGCTTCTCGGTGTCGACTTCGCTGCCAAGGTTCCAGTAGTAGGTCTTGTCAGCCTTGATCGAAATGGTCAGTACCTGGGTGTTGTTGTCCTGCGGCAAGGCTTCGCTGGAAACCTTGGGCAGATCGACCTTCACGCCCTGATTGAGCATCGGCGCGGTCACCATGAAGATGACCAGCAGCACCAACATCACGTCGATGTAGGGCACCACGTTCATCTCGGCAACCGGCTTGCGCTTGTTTCGGGCTCGAGCGATTAAAGCCATGGGGAAATACCTGCTTATTCTTCGCTGGTGTGCACTTTGCGGTGCAGGATCGCCTGGAACTCATCGGCGAAGGTGTAGTAGCGGCTGGTCAGCGTTTCGCTGCGGGCAGCGAAGCGGTTGTAGGCGATAACGGCCGGAATGGCCGCGAACAGGCCGATGGCGGTGGCGACCAGTGCCTCGGCGATACCCGGGGCTACAGTAGCCAGGGTCGCTTGTTGGGCGGAGGCCAGGCCACGGAAGGAGTTCATGATCCCCCACACGGTACCGAACAGGCCGATATACGGGCTGACCGAACCGACGGTGGCCAGGAACGACAGGCCCTGTTCGAGTTTTTCTTCCTCACGGGAGATAGCCACACGCATGGCACGGGCCACGCCTTCCATCACCGCTTCCGGGTCAACGCCTGGCTGCTGGCGCAGACGGGAGAATTCCTTGAAGCCGGCACGGAAGATCTGCTCCACGCCCGAATCCGGGTCCGGGTTGCTACCGGCCTGGCGGTAGAGTTTGGACAGGTCGATGCCGGACCAGAAGCGCTCTTCGAAGCTCTCCAGGGCACGGCGACCGGCGCGCAGCATATTGCTGCGCTGAAAAATCATGATCCATGAGGTCACCGATGCGGCTACCAGGATCAGCATTACCAGTTGCACCACGACACTGGCATTGCTGACCAGGCTCCACATGGAGGTATGGTCGACGACGTTAGCTTCCACGCTTTATCTCCTGCTCTGAGTGTGTACCCGCGCCGCTCACGCCGGCAAAGGCCGCACGTAGAGCTTCGGGAATGGCCCGGGGTTTCAAACTATGGGTGCGCACACAGGCCACCAAAAACTGCCCTTCACAGAGCAGCACATTATCCGTAGCCCGCCTGACCTGCTGCTTGAAACGCAGGCTGACACGGTTCAATTCGATGACATCGGCACTTACCAGAAGCTCGTCGTCCAGTCGCGCCGGCGCGTGGTAGCGCGCTTCGCTGGAATGCACGACGAATAACAGGTCCTCCCCTGCCAGTGCGGATTGGGCAAAACCCAGTTCCCGCAGCCGTTCGGTTCGAGCCCGTTCCATAAACTTGAGGTAATTGACGTAGTAAACGATGCCGCCGGCATCGGTGTCCTCGTAATAAACGCGACAGCGATGTGCGAACGACTCCAGCCCGTTTTGCGCGCGCATACTCTAGTGCTTACTCCTCAGGTTGCCAATCGGCCAGGCAACTGTTTTTTCATTCTCGAAGGCATTGACGCTCCGAGTGTCGTCTGGGACAGCACGAACCCGAAAAAAGTCGTTGCACAAAGCTCGTTCAATCGTCCACGGCATCGAGGAATTCGTCTACCACCGGCATCTCACCCATTCGTGTCGGGATGTTTAAGCCGAAATGCAAATAGGCATGGCGGGTCACCACGCGTCCACGGGGGGTGCGCATGATGTAGCCCTGCTGGATCAGATACGGTTCCAGCACATCCTCGATGGTGTGGCGCTCTTCGCTGATGGCCGCGGCCAGGCTGTCCACACCCACCGGCCCCCCGTCGAATTTCTCGATCATAGTCAGCAGCAGGCGCCGGTCCTGGTGGTCGAAGCCGCGCTCATCGATGTCCAGCAGGTTCAATGCCAGGTCGGCAATCGGCTTGGTGATGTGGCCCTTGGCCCGGACTTCGGCGAAATCCCGGACCCGGCGCAGCAGTCGGTTGGCGATCCGTGGTGTGCCCCGGGCCCGACGGGCGATCTCATAAGCACCGTCCGGGTCCAGCGGCAGCCCGAGGATGCCTGCCGAGCGGCTGACAATCGTCGCCAGGTCGGCGTTGTTGTAGAACTCCAGGCGCTGGACGATCCCGAAACGGTCGCGCAGTGGATTGGTCAGCATGCCAGCGCGGGTGGTGGCGCCCACCAGGGTGAAAGGCGGCAGGTCGAGCTTGATGGAGCGCGCCGCCGGCCCTTCGCCGATCATGATGTCGAGCTGGAAATCTTCCATGGCCGGGTACAACACTTCCTCGACGATCGGCGACAGGCGATGGATTTCGTCGATGAACAGCACGTCGTGGGGCTCAAGATTGGTCAGCAGCGCCGCCAAGTCACCCGGCCGCTCAAGGACCGGCCCGGACGTGCTCTTGATCGACACGCCCATTTCCTGGGCAATGATGTTGGCCAGGGTGGTCTTGCCCAGGCCCGGCGGGCCGAAGATCAAGGTGTGGTCCAACGACTCGCTGCGCCCACGGGCTGCCTGGATGAACAGTTCCATCTGCTCGCGCACGGTCGGTTGACCGATATAGTCGGCCAGGCTGACGGGGCGAATCGCGCGGTCCTGGATTTCCTCGCGGTCACGGGGCGCGCCCGTGGCGGCGATCAGACGGTCAGCTTCAATCACTTAAATCATTCCCTTCAGGGCACGACGAATCATATCTTCGGTGCTCAGGCCTTTTTCCTTGATGGCGGAAATCGCCTTGCTGGCTTCCTGCGGCTTGTAGCCCAGGGAAATCAGCGCGGTAACCGCATCGCTTTCGGCACTGACCGCAGGTGCCGGCGCGTCCGGCTGGTTCGGCACCAATGCGAACATCGCCGGTACGGCTTCCCAGGCCTTGAAGCGGTCCTTGAGCTCGACCAACAGGCGCTCGGCAGTTTTCTTGCCCACACCTGGCACTTTGGTCAAGGCCGAGGTGTCCTGGGACTGCACGCAACGCACCAGCTCGTCGACTTCCAGGCTCGACATCAAGGCCAGGGCCAGTTTCGGGCCGACGCCATTGAGGCGAATCAACTCACGGAAGAAATCCCGCTCGCGCTTGCCGACGAAGCCATAGAGTAACTGTGCATCCTCACGCACGACCAAATGGGTGTGCAGGGTCAGCGGCTCACCGACCGACGGCAAGCGATACAGCGTGGTCATGGGCACTTCAAGCTCATAACCCAAGCCATTTACATCCAGAATCAGGTGCGGCGGCTGTTTTTCAGCCAGGGTGCCGCGCAAGCGTCCAATCACGTTTCAGATCCTTGGGCGTAGGCCAGCTGCTGGCTGGCGAGTCACAGCCAGAGCAGGAACGCCGACAACACAGGCGCAAAATGCTCGGGCTCACGAAAGATTGCGCTGATGCTATCAGAGACGCAGGCGCCCGCCACGACTGCGTGCGGCTCCCAGGCCGTGAGGCAACAGACTGGAACGGGTATGGGCATGGCAAATGGCGATGGCCAGGGCGTCGGAGGCGTCGATTTGCGGCTTGCTGACCAGTTTCAATAAGTGCATCACCATCATTTGCACCTGTTCCTTGTTCGCCGCGCCCGTTCCGACAACGGCCTGCTTGACCTGGGTGGCCGTGTATTCGGCGATCTCCAGGTTTTCCTCGGCGCCAGCCACGATCGCCGCGCCCCGGGCCTGCCCCAGCTTCAGGGCAGAATCGGCGTTGCGCGCCATGAAGACCCTTTCGATGCCCATGGTGACCGGGCCGTAGGTCTGGATGACTTCGCGCACGCCGCGATAAACAATCTGCAAACGCTCGTGCAACTCACCGGCACCGGTACGAATACAGCCGGAAGCGACGTACACGCAGCCGCGCCCGGTGTCGCGAACCACGCCGTAGCCGGTGATGCGCGAACCGGGGTCGATGCCAAGGATTAAAGTCATAGCGCCTGCGGTTTGAGGGGAGTTATTCAGACCTGTGGGAGCGAGCTTGCTCGCGATGGCGTCGGATCAGCAAGCAAAGCGTTGACTGAAGTACCGCTATCGCGAGCAAGCTCGCTCCCACATTTTGGTCATTAGCAATCGTCAATGTTTGACCAGGCCTTCTCAGCCAAGCTGTTCAGCCACCGACTCCGGAATATCGGCATTGGAGTAGACGTTCTGCACATCGTCCAGGTCTTCGAGCATGTCGATCAGCTTGAGCACCTTCTCGGCGCCTTCCAGGTCGAGCTCGGCGCTGGTGGTCGGTTGCATGACGATTTCCGCGTCGGCCGGCTTGAACCCAGCTGCTTCCAGGGCGTTGCGCACGGCATAGAAGCTGACGAACGAAGTGAATACGTCGAACGAACCGTCCTCATGACTGACCACGTCATCGGCGTCGGCTTCCAGGGCCGCCTCTGTCAGGGCATCTTCATCGAGGCCCGGCGCGAAGCTGATCTGCCCCTTGCGCTCGAACAGGTACGCCACCGAACCGTCAGTGCCCAGGTTGCCACCGCACTTGCTGAAGGCGTGACGCACGGCCGCCGCGGTACGGTTGCGGTTGTCGGTCATGCACTCGACCATCACCGCCACACCGCCCGGGCCGTAACCTTCATAGGTCAGCTCTTCAACGTTGTCGGCCTCGGTCGCACCCGCGCCCCGGGCGACGGCCCGGTCGATGATGTCGCGGCTCATATTCGCACCCAGTGCCTTGTCCAGGGCCAGGCGCAAACGCGGGTTGGAACCCGGATCGCCGCCACCCTGGCGGGCCGCGACCGTCAGCTCACGGATCCACTTGGTAAAGATCTTGCCCCTCTTGGCATCCTGACGTTCTTTGCGGTGCTTGATGTTCGCCCACTTGGAATGACCTGCCATAACTCGCTCCGGTTTTGCTTTGAAACATTGCCCGCCCTGCGCTCACGCAGCAGCCGGCAATCAGAAATATGGACCCCAATGAAAAGGCGCATCCGAAGATGCGCCCTCAGGTGCCGGCCTTACTCAGCCTTTGGCTGTTCACGCAGACGGATGTGCAACTCGCGCAGCGCCTTGGCATCCACCACGCCCGGAGCCTGGGTCATGACATCGGCCGCGCTCTGGGTTTTCGGGAACGCAATCACTTCACGGATCGACTGGGCGCCGGTCATCAGCATTACCAGGCGGTCCAGGCCGAAGGCCAGGCCACCGTGGGGCGGTGCACCGTACTTCAGCGCATCGAGCAGGAAGCCGAATTTCTCTTCCTGTTCCGCTTCGTTGATGCCCAGCAGACGGAAGACCGCCTGTTGCATTTCCTTGCGATGGATACGGATCGAACCGCCACCCAGCTCGGTGCCGTTCAAGACCATGTCGTAAGCGCGCGACAGAGCGGTGGCCGGGTTGGCCTCCAACTCTTGCGGCGAGCACTTCGGCGCGGTGAACGGGTGGTGCAGCGCCGAGAAGCTGCCATCGTCGTTCTCTTCGAACATCGGGAAGTCGACGACCCACATCGGTGCCCACTCACAGGTCAACAGCTTCAGATCGTGACCCAGCTTGATGCGCAGCGCGCCCAGGGCTTCGCTGACGATCTTGGCCTTGTCGGCGCCGAAGAACACGATGTCGCCGTCAACCGCACCCACGCGATCGAGGATCACGTTCAGGTTGGCTTCAGGGATGTTTTTCACGATCGGCGATTGCAGGCCGTCGACACCGGCGGCGCGCTCGTTGACCTTGATGTACGCCAGGCCCTTGGCACCGTAGATGCCGACGAACTTGGTGTAATCGTCGATCTGCTTGCGCGGCATGCTGGCCCCGCCTGGCACACGCAGGGCCGCGATACGGCATTTCGGGTCGTTGGCCGGACCGCTGAACACCTTGAAATCGACTTCCTTGAGCTGGTCGGCCACGTCCACCAGTTCCAACGGGTTACGCAGGTCCGGCTTGTCGGAACCGTAGCGGCGCATGGCCTCTTCGAAGGTCATGTGCGGGAATTCGCCGAACTCCAGACCCAGCACTTCCTTGAACAGGTTGCGGATCATGCCTTCGGTCAGGCCCATGATGTCTTTTTCGTCGAGGAAGCTGGTCTCGATGTCGATCTGAGTGAACTCAGGCTGACGGTCGGCACGCAGGTCTTCATCGCGGAAGCACTTGGCGATCTGGTAGTAGCGATCGAAGCCGGCCACCATCAGCAGTTGCTTGAACAACTGCGGCGATTGCGGCAAGGCGAAGAAACTGCCGGGGTGTGTGCGGCTCGGCACCAGGTAGTCGCGGGCGCCTTCCGGCGTGGCGCGAGTCAGGATCGGCGTCTCGACGTCAAGGAAGCCGTTCTCGTCCAGGTAACGGCGGATGCTGGTGGTCATGCGCGAACGCAGACGCAGCTTCTCGGCCATTTCCGGGCGACGCAGGTCGATGAAGCGGTAGCGCAGTCGGGTTTCTTCGCCCACATCGGAGTATTCGTTGAGTGGGAACGGCGGGGTTTCCGATTCGTTCAGCACTTCCAGCTCATAACCCAGCACTTCGATCATGCCAGACGCCATGTTGGCGTTGCCGGCACCGGCCGGACGCAGGCGGACCTTGCCAGTGATCTTGACCACATATTCGCTGCGCACGCGGTCGGCGGTGGCGAAGGTGTCCGCGCGGTCCGGATCGAACACCACCTGGGCCAGGCCTTCACGATCACGGATATCGAGGAAAATCACCCCGCCATGGTCACGGCGACGATGGACCCATCCGCAAAGAGTAACTTCCTGACCTTCCAGGCTTTCGTTCAGTTGGCCGCAATAATGGCTGCGCATCATGGTAGTGGTTTCACTTCTCGTAATTCGAAATTCGGTTGGAGGCCCTGCCCGTGCAAGAACTCGCGCGTGTTCAACTCAATCAGCTTTGTCGCCACCGGCCAGATTTTTCTTGGCGCCGGTCTTGAAGTCGGTTTCATACCAGCCGGTGCCGCCGAGGCGGAAACCTGGCATGGACAGCATCTTTTTCAGTTCCGGCGCCTGGCAGGCAGGGCAGTCGACCAGCGGTGCCGCGCTGATCTTTTGAATGGCTTCCATCTGATGACCACAGGAAGCACATTGATAGTCGTACATCGGCATGGGGGTTGTCTCGGCGATCAGGTTACTCGCGCAAAGACTGGGCTTTGCGGCAAAGAGCGGGATTATATCCATTAAATGCGGCCTGTGCAGCCGTAAGACGGCACAGGTCGCCCCCATCATTTGATGGAGCTATGTGCTCAGCCTGCCAACGAGGGCTCCACAACCGCCATCCCGGTCTCCTTCAAGCTGTGCACCACGCAAACCACCCGCACCAACCCACTGAAATTGCGTACCCCGCCATGGCGCAGATGCACCTCCCGGTCCACATGGGACAGCAACGTGCTGACGGAACAGCTGTTGAGCCGGGCCATGGCGCCGAGAATATCCCAATAGACCTGTTCCAGGCGCAGACAGGTAGCAAACCCGTTCAGGCGGATGGATCGGGCCAAGGGACGGGCCAGCTGCATGTCGAAGCCACTGACGAACGGATCGATGCTTATGGGCTGACAACGCCCAAGCGCGCCCTCCCTGGATTCCTTTCCTTGAATCATACCGTTGACACTCCTTTGCCATACGAACCTCTCAATTGGGACAACCAATCTGTAGCTCTATGGAAGCTCAACGGCATCGCCAGATCCAGATGACTTTATGACCATCGACGTAGGACAAGCCAGCAGCAGACAGGCGACGAGTTACGCCGTCCTACACCTGACGCGCAGGCAATGATACCGATGGCCACATCAGCAGTTGCGCGACGCTTACTGCCCTTCGAGCAACGAACGCAACATCCATGCGGTCTTTTCGTGGACCTGCATGCGCTGGGTCAGCAGATCGGCGGTCGGCTCATCACTGACCTTGTCCAATAAAGGAAAGATGCCACGGGCCGTACGCGTCACCGCTTCCTGGCCCTCGACCAGTTGCTTGATCATGTCCTCGGCGCCAGGTACGCCCTCCTCTTCCTTTATAGAAGACAAGCGCGCATACACCGAGTAAGCGCCTGGGGCCGGGAAGCCAAGGGCACGAATACGCTCGGCGATCAGGTCCACCGCCAGCGCCAGTTCGTTGTATTGCTCCTCGAACATCAGGTGCAGGGTCCGAAACATCGGCCCCGTGACGTTCCAGTGGAAATTGTGGGTCTTGAGATACAGCACATAGGTGTCCGACAACAGGCGCGACAGCCCGTCGACGATGGACTTGCGATCTTCTTCACTGATACCGATATCAATTGCCATGCTGGTTGATCTCCTGACGGTGATGAATTTGACAATTTAGTGGATATCGCCGCCGGCAGCCTGCGACAAATTGCCAATCCTGCTGAACCGACAAGCCTGGACACCTGACGGTTCCGGCCAGCTGGGAAAATTCAACGCCCTTTGCCAGCCCCCTTCAAGTGCCGATTGGCTTTTCCTGGCCGACGAACAGCGTGGTACACGTCCGTAACGCGTTTGAGAAGGCCGGGGCTTTGCTGTTAAATAGGCAGTGTGTCGCTACGCCTATTTTTCCGGGTATGGCGCATAGGCTGATTCGGAGACGTGTCCAACGCCTCTCATTGTCTCGAAGCGAACCGCCTCCGACCAGCTCTTCCTTGTGATCTGTCTTAACCGTGAGCCAATCAAAATGTTGAAAATCGTCCACTTGCTAATGGGCGCAGCTGCCCTGCTGCTGTCCTTCATCCCTAGCCTGGGTTCCGAAGCCACACCTTACCTGCAACATCCCGATGCGCTGTACCTGGCCTTTTTCGGCCTGCTCAACCTGACCCTCGCACCTGTTATCCCTTACTGGAACAAAGGTCCACGTCATCAACTGCAAAACCTCGTCAGTGCCCTGCTGGTGCTGGCCGTTGCCGTGCAAACCCTGGCCCTGCTGGCCCCCATGCCGGAAATCGCCGGTCAACCGGCCATCCTGCTCAGCCTGGCTGCGGCCCTGCTGGCGGTAGCACTGCACCTGGCCGTCAGCTTCTACAAGAAGTCGTCACCCGCCGCCGCGCCGCAGAACTACGACATGTCCAACCGCGATACCGGCACCGTGAAGTGGTTCAACACTTCCAAAGGGTTTGGTTTCATTTCACGCGACTCCGGCGATGATATTTTCGTGCATTTCCGGGCCATTCGTGGCGAAGGCCACCGCGTCCTGGTAGAAGGCCAGCGCGTGGAGTTCTCCGTGATGAACCGCGACAAGGGCCTGCAGGCCGAAGATGTGATCGCCGCGCTGCCGCGCCGCTGATCCAAGCGTAAAAAAACCGCGATGCAGCCAGGCTGCTCGCGGTTTTTTATTGCCTGCCAATCAGGGCGGGGTCAGTAATGAGGCGGTGGTGCTTCCTCTTCGAAGGATTCGAATTGCCCGGCCATGTCTTCCTGGCGCTTGAGCAACGCTGCCATCTGCAGCTGCAAACGCTCGACAACGCGCTGCTGCTCCACCAGCACGTCGTTCAATGCCTGGATGGTGTCATCCTGAAACGCCAGGCGGCTTTCCAGATCGGTTACACGCGCTTCAAGGTTCATGGTTTCAGCCCTCCAGAAACTTGAAATCATTGGCGAGGGCCACTCGCAAGCGTTCGCGAATGGCCGTCACCTGTTCGGCATTATACGGCTTGGCCGGATGCTTGCCCCAGACCGGCGCGGGCCAGGCGGCATCATCGCGCTTGCGCACGATGACATGCATGTGCAATTGACTGACAACGTTACCCAAGGTTGCAACGTTCATCTTATCGGCGTCGAACGAATCCTTGAGGGTTTCGGCCAGCGCCGTGGTTTCTTTCCACAGTTGCTGTTGATCGGCGTCATCCAATTGAAACAATTCGCTGATATCTTCCCGCCGCGGCACGAGAATGAACCACGGGTAATTCGAATCGTTGGACAAGAGCAACCGGCACAGCGGGAAATCACCGATGGGCAATGTGTCTTGTTGCAATCGTGGGTCTAAGGCAAACACCGCGTACTCCTCGTTATTGATTCTGCCCGGCTCAGCGCCTCGCAGGCCTGCATCAGGCACAGACCCGCAGCATACCTGCGAACGCCAACGCGTTCACTGTGCGCTCCAACTGGCATTAACACGGGCAACGCGCGCACCAACACAGCGCAACAGGTCCCGCAAACGCCTGAGACGACCATCCCAGGGGTTGCGCTAAGCGCTGCCGCTGTAAAATTATCGTACAGCTTGAAAATTTTTTGCACCAAAACAGCACAACGCGTCTACGCTCAGTGCACGAAGCATCCGGGATTTACTCACTGGCAGGGTGAACCGGTAACGTTTTTGGTGGTCTCGCGACATTTGTGCGCCCCAAACACGAGAGCTACACGGCAGTCAACCCTATTTAAAACAAGGCCTTTGGAGCCCGGTTTCATGAGGTTTCACCACGTCAAAACACAGAATGTGAAAAAAACGTGAACAAAATCCGGGTTTGAGCATGCTTGTTGCATTCATCCCAGACATCGCCAGCAAGGTGTCGCCGGAAGCGAAAACCAGCTGGCCTATAAATAAAGTGGCAAGGTTGCCCTCAAGGAGCTTCAAGCGCAGTAACAAAGGACTCTTTACACCGTCGCCGGAAAAAAGAAGCAACTTCGAGTTGTGAGTCCGATTGCGCCGGAACAGCCGAAATACGACATGGATCGAGCCATTGGCGACATGGTCGTAAAGAAGCTAAAAGGTTGGATGGGCAAGTATCGCCAATAATGTCGTCGTGATATAAGTTTGCGCCGACACAAAAAGAAAGAGCCGCCCAGATAAAAAAACAGGTGGGACGGCAGTACTCTTCTAAAAACCAAAGGAGCAAATCACGATGCGCGTGATGAAGTGGAGCATGATCGCACTGGCTGTTTCGGCCAGTACCTCGCAGTTCGCAATGGCCTCTTCCCAGGAAGAATCCAAGGGCTTTTTTGAAGATCAGAGCTTGAATGTTCTGAGCCGCATGCTGTACATGAACCGCGACTTCAAGAACGAACCAAGCACTCGTCAAAGTTATCGTGAAGAAGCCGGCCTTGGCGTTCGCGCCATCTACGAGTCGGGCTTCACCCAAGGTACCGTTGGTGTAGGCGCTGACGCCTTCGCATTCGGCTCCGCCCGTTTCGACGGTGGTACTGGTCGCGCCGGTAACGGCCTGTTCGCTCAGGACAGTGATGGCAACCTGGAAGAAACACAATCGAAGATTGGCGGCGCGGTTAAGTTCCGTCTGTCCGACACCGTTCTGAAATACGGCAACCAGTTCACTACCAGCCCGGTTTTCTCTACTGACGACAGCCGTCTGCTGCCAGAAGTTGCTACCGGTACGCTGATCACCAGTAAAGAAATCAAAGGCTTGGAGCTGAGCGCAGGTCATTTCAACGCCATCAGCTCGCAAACTGGCATGGGTGATGACGGCCTTGGCCTGAAATCCGCTGACATTGCCGGTGCAACCTACCAGTTCACCGACAATTTCGTAGCCGGCGTAGCGGCTTCCGACGTCGAAGATCACTACAAAAAGAAATACCTGAACCTGAACTACACGTTGCCGATCAACGAAGATCAGTCGCTGAACTTCGACTTCAACGGTTATGACAGCAAAGACCAAGGCCAGAAGCTCAGCGGCGAAGTTGACAACCGCATCTGGTCCCTCGCAGCAGCCTATGCCATCGGCGCCCACAAGTTCACCCTGGCTCACCAGCGCTCCACCGGTGATACCGGCTATGCGTACGGCGTTGACGGCGGCGGTACCATCTTCCTCGCCAACTCCATCCAGTACTCCGACTTCAACGGTCAGGACGAGCGCTCCTGGCAGGCTCGCTACGACCTGAACATGAAAACTTACGGCGTTCCTGGCCTGAGCTTCATGACCCGTTATGTCACTGGTGACAACATTTCCACTCCTGATGGGGAAGCAAAAGAGCACGAGTGGGACTTCGAAACCAAATACGTTCTGCAAAGCGGTCCAGCCAAAGACTTGTCGTTCCGCCTGCGTAGCGCGTTCTACCGCACCAACAGCTCTTATACTGCCGCCGTTAACAACCGCGACAACAATGACTTCCGCTTCATCGTCGAATACCCACTGAGCATCTTGTAATTCAGTGCTAATTCGATAGCTGCACCCGCAACAAACAAAAACCGCTCACCTGATCCAGGTGAGCGGTTTTTTTGTATCCGCTACATATCAACGCTACGACAACTTATAAATAGCAAGCTAACTAAACATAACCTGACCCTAACGCCAGGTTATATTCAAATCGTTATTGCGGTGCCCCTTCCTGGACCACCCGAATAACCCGCTGCGGAAACGGAATATCAATACCCGCTTCTTTCAAACGATCCCGGGCCTGTTCATTGAACATGAACATCACGCTCCAGTAATCCGCCGTCTTGACCCAAACCCGCAACGACACCGTGATCGAACTGTCGCCCAAAGTGGAAATCACCGCTTCCGGCGCCGGCTCGGCCAAGACGCGCTCATCCTTGGCCAAATCCAGCAACACCTGCTGGGCCTTTTTCAGGTCGGCCTGGTAATCCACGCCCACGTCGAACACGACTTTGCGGGTCGGCTGGCGATTGGTGTTGGTGATGATGCCGTTTGACAGGTTGCCGTTGGGCACGATGACGGTCTTGTTGTCACCGGTGCGAATCACCGTGTGGAAGATCTGGATGCTGTCGACCGTACCGGCCACACCCTGGGCTTCGATCCAGTCGCCGATACGGAACGGACGGAACAGCAGGATCAGCACGCCGCCGGCGAAGTTCGCCAGGCTGCCCTGCAACGCCAGGCCGATGGCCAGGCCGGCGGCACCGATGGCGGCGACGAATGAGGTGGTTTCCACACCGATCATCGACGCGACGCTGACGATCAGCAGTATTTTCAGGATGATGTTTGCCAGGGTACTGATAAACCCTTGCAGCGCCAGGTCAGCGTTACGCAGTGCCAGCAAAGCACCCAGTTTTTGCGTCACCTTGTTGATCAGCCACCAGCCGATGGCCAGGGTGATGATCGCCAGCAGCACCCGGCTGCCATATTCCATGATCATGGGGATCCAGGTCTGGGAAGCCTTGACCAGGTTGTCCACTTCAGCGTTCAAGTCCATCTAATTCTCCTTTGTTCCTGTTACCACGAAAGACCTGCAGAGACGCGTTGTGGCGAGGGAGCTTGCTCCCGCTTGGGTGCGTCGCGCCCACCTACTAAGGGGCTGCTACGCAACCAGCGGGAGCAAGCTCCCTCGCCACAGTGTCTCCATACAACTGAGGTATCAGTCGCGAAAGTTATTGAACTGCAATGGCATGCCGAATTCCTTGGCCCGCAGTGCCGCGATGGCTTCCTGCAAGTCGTCACGCTTCTTGCCGGTGACGCGCACCTGCTCGCCCTGGATGGCGGCCTGTACCTTGAGCTTGGCGTCCTTGATATGAGCGACGATTTTCTTCGCCAGTTCCTTGTCGATGCCTTCCTTGAGCACGGCTTCCTGCTTCATCAGCTTGCCCGAGGCATAGGCATCCTTGACCTCAAGGCACTGCACGTCGATCTTGCGCTTGACCAGGGCCAGCTTGAGGATCTCGATCATCGCCTCGAGCTGGAAATCGGCCTCGGCGGTCAGGTTGACGGTCAGGTCCTTTTCCTTGAACTCGAAACTGCCCTTGCCCTTGAGGTCATAACGACGGTCGAGTTCCTTGACGGCGTTTTCAACGGCGTTGGTGACTTCGTGTTTGTCCAGTTCGGATACCACGTCGAATGACGGCATGTAGTGTTCTCCAAATAAAAAGGCGCGCCCGTAACGAAGGCGCGCACTTGGCTTGTGGTTAAAATCGGGCTCATTATAACGGGTCTTTTCTTGCCGATACCGCGAGCCCCTCAGATGCCTGCGCCAAACCGAGTAAAAAACTGATGTCCACCACCTGGCATGTCCTCGGGGCCGGCAGCCTCGGCACCTTATGGGCCACCCGCCTGGCCCGGGCCGGCCTGCCGGTGCGGCTGGTGCTGCGCAACGAAACCCGCTTGCAGGCCTATCGGGCCGCCGGTGGCCTGACCTTGGTGGAACAGGGCCAAGCGCAGTGTTACCCGGTGCCTGGCGAAACGGCGGTCAGCCCCGAGCCGATCAACCGCCTGCTGGTGGCCTGCAAGGCCTATGATGCGGAGGCGGCCGTGGCCTCGGTGGCCCATCGCCTGAGCGCCGAGACGGAACTGATCCTGCTGCAGAACGGCCTCGGTAGCCAGGATGCGGTGGCCAATCGCGTGCCCCAGGCCCGTTGTATCAGCGCCTCCAGCACCGAAGGCGCGTTCCGCGACGGTGACTGGCGCGTGGTGTTCGCCGGCCACGGCTACACCTGGCTGGGCGACCCCGCCCACCCGGTAGCACCGTTCTGGCTGGATGACCTGAGCGCCGCCGGCATTCCCCACCAATGGAGCGCCGACATTCTCACGCGGCTCTGGCGCAAACTGGCGCTCAACTGCGCGATCAACCCACTGACCGTGCTGCATCACTGCAAGAACGGCGGCTTGCAGACGCATCACTGTGAAGTGGCAACCTTGTGCGCCGAACTCACCGATCTGCTGGAGCGCTGTGGTCAGCCGGCGGCAGCCGAAGACTTGCCGAGCGAAGTCGAACGGGTGATCCAGGCCACCGCCGCCAACTACTCCTCGATGTACCAGGACGTCGCCAACGGCCGCCGCACCGAAATCAGCTACTTGCTCGGCCACGCCTGCAAGGTCGCCCAGCGCCATGGGTTGACGGTGCCGCACCTGGAACAGCTGCGCCAGCGATTGATTGGGCACTTGAACAACCTCGGATTGCCCAGCGACTGAGCAGCGGCTACGCTGGCCCTCGTGTTCCTTTTTTGCGACGAGCCTGATGCCATTGCGCCAGCACCTTGAAAACCTCCCGGTCGGCCAGAAACTGCTGGCCGCCCTGTTGGTGTTGTTGACCACTGTCCTGCTGGTGGCCAACCTGACCTTTATCAGCGCCGCCTATTACATTTCCCAGGAAAGCATGGCGCCCCAGGCCCTGCAGACCATCGGCCGGCTGGTGGCCAATCCGAGCCTGATCTCCGATGCCCTGCAATCGCCACAAAATGCCAAGCGCCTGCTCGATGAGCTCAACAGCTATGCACCGCTACGGGCAGCGGCGCTGTATGACGGCCAGGGCGAACGCCTGGCGCAATTGCAACATGCCGAAAAACTCAAGCTGCCGGACCATTACCGCTATATGCAGGCCTGGCAGGCCGGTGAATTTCGCAGCAACCAGGTCATCACCCTGCCCCGCCCCGGTACGGAGCCGGGCCACCTGTTGCTGGTGGCCAGCAGCGAACTGCCGACGGCGTTCTACACCGGCACCCTGACCGCCAGCCTGGGCATCCTGATTTTCAGCGTGTTGTTGTGGCTGATCATTGCCCAGCAGATCAAACGCCTGATCACCCAGCCGATCCATCAGCTCGAAGAACTGTCGCGCCAGGTCACCCGCGAGGAGAACTATTCCCTGCGCGCCGCTCGCGGCAACCACGATGAAATCGGCAGCCTGGCCGAGGCGTTCAATACCATGCTCTCGCGCATCGAAGCCCGGGAACAACAACTCAAGCGCGCCCGGGATGACTCCCAAGCTGCCTACGACCAGGCCCAGGGCCTGGCGGAAGAAACCCGCCACACCAACCGCAAGCTGGAGCTGGAAGTCCAGGTGCGCAGCAAGATCGAAAAGAAGCTCACGGGTTTTCAGAACTACCTCAACAGCATCATCGACTCCATGCCGTCGGCGCTGATCGCCCTCGACGAGCAGCTCTACGTCACCCAATGGAACCAGGAAGCCAGCGCGCTCTCCGGAACTCGGCTGGACGAGGCGCTGAACCAGCCGATCTTCCTCGCCTTCGAACCGCTCAAGCCCTACCTGCCGCAGCTCAAGCAAACGGTCGAGCAGCACACGGTGGCCAAGATCGAACGCGTCACCTGGACCAAGGACGACGAAGCCCGACACTACGCCCTCACTTTCTACCCGCTGATGGGCGGCGCCGGGCGCGGGGTGGTGATCCGCATCGATGACATCACCCAGCGCCTGTCGTTGGAAGAAATGATGGTGCAATCGGAAAAGATGCTCTCGGTCGGCGGCCTCGCGGCGGGCATGGCCCACGAGATCAACAACCCGCTGGGGGCGATCCTGCACAACGTGCAGAACATCCGCCGACGCCTGTCGCCGGAACTGCCCAAGAACCTCGAACAGGCCGAGCAACTGGGTATCGAGTTGCAAGAGGTCAATCGCTACCTTCAGGGCCGGGAGATCCCGCAACTGCTCGACGGCATTCAACAGGCCGGCGCCCGGGCCGCGAAAATCGTCACCCACATGCTCAGCTTCAGCCGTCGCAGTACCCGGCAGATGGCGCCGTGCGACCTGCCAGCGCTGATCGACCAGGCGGTGGAAATCGCGGGCAACGACTTCGACCTGGCAATTGGTTTCGACTTCAAGGGCCAGGCGATCATCCGTCAGTTCGACCCAAACCTGGGCCCGGTGCCTGGCACGGCCAACGAGCTGGAGCAGGTGCTGCTCAACCTGCTGAAAAACGCCGCCCAGGCGATCCACCAACGCCAGGACGACAGCGAGCCAGGGCGTATTATCCTGCGCACGCGATTGAATCCGCCGTGGGCGGAGATCCAGGTCGAGGACAACGGCATCGGCATGAGCGAGAACGTGCGCAAGCGCACCTTCGAGCCATTTTTCACCACCAAGGAAATCGGCCAGGGCACCGGCCTGGGGCTGTCGGTGTCGTATTTCATTATCACCAATAATCACAAGGGCCAGATGGAAGTGCAGTCGGCGCCAGGCCAGGGCACCTGCTTCACCCTGCGCCTGCCCCTGGCGGGCACTTCGATGGTGGCGCAGGAAAACAAGCAACTGGAGCGCTGAGCATGGGTTTTCGCCTGTCGAAGATTTACACCCGCACCGGCGACAAAGGTGAAACCGGGTTGGGAGATGGCCGCCGCGTGGCGAAGGATCACCCTCGGGTCGAGGCCATCGGTGAAGTGGATACGCTGAACAGTCAGCTGGGGTTGCTGCTGGCCGGCCTTGCCGCTGAAATGGGTCAATACCCGGCGCTGAAGGAGGTCATCGACGTGCTGACGCCCTGTCAGCATCGGTTGTTCGACCTGGGCGGTGAACTGGCGATGCCAGCCTATCAAGCACTGACCACGGCGGAAGTCGAGCGCCTGGAAGCGGCGATTGATGTGTGGAACGAAGAACTGGGGCCGCTGGAAAACTTCATCCTGCCCGGTGGCTCGACACTGATTGCCCTGGCTCATGTCTGCCGCAGCCTGGCCCGCAGCGCCGAGCGCCGTTGCCAGCAGTTGAACGCCGTGGAACCGTTGGCCGGGCCGGGGCTGGCCTATATCAATCGGTTGTCGGACCTGTTGTTCGTGGCGGCGCGGGTCATCGCCCGGCGGCAGGGGGTGGCGGAGGTGCTTTGGGTGGCGGCGGCCAAGCCTGAGGGTTGATCACAGAGGTGTATCGTTTGTGAGTTCCTCATCGCGAGCAAGCTCGCTCCCACAGGGACCTACTGGGTGACATATTACTGTGGGAGCGGGCTTGCTCGCGAAGGGGCCAGCAGCCACACCACAAAATCAAGCCTCAGGCCAAAACGCCCGAATCCCCGCCACACCCTGCGCCCCGGCCTCCCAGGCCTTTTGCCGTTCGCCAGGCCCGACCCCGCCCAACAGATAAACCGGCTTGTTGAAACCCTCGACCAGCCGTGCAACCTCTTCCCAACCCAACGGTTGAGCGTCTGGATGGGTCTGGGTCGGTTGCACCGGAGAAAGCGTGACGAAGTCCACGTCCATCTGCAGTGCCAGGGACAGCTCCTCGGCGTTGTGGCAGGAGGCCGCCAGCCAGCGATCTTTGCCGAAGGGGCGCCCTGCCGCCGCATGCTTGCGCAGTTGCGCAGCGGTGATGTGCCAGCCGGCGGAGGGGAAATCCCCCAACCATTCGAACGGTCCCTTGAGCATCAACTGGGCCTTGCCGGCACACAGCCCCACCGCGTCCACCGCCAGATCGCGATATTGCGGGTCGTAGCCGTTGGGCGCGCGTAGCTGGACCAGTTTGATCCCGCCGGCGATGGCCTTCTGCATGCCTCGCAGCAGGGCCGGTGTTTCGAGGCCTTCAGGCGTGATCAGGTACTCACTCGGCAAACGGGCTGCCGCGACGATCGGCTGGTTGGCCGCCGGAAACTCGTAGTTCGGCAGATCCCGGGCCGCGACCCAAGCCAGCGGTTGCCCTTCGGCGCCATGGGGCTCGCCGGTGAACGCCGAGACTTCCCAGACATCCAGCAATACCTGTTTGTCCGGGTAGTCGTGGCGCACTTTGATCAGTGGCCGCGCCGCGCCGACCACAATGCCCAGCTCTTCCTGAAGTTCCCGGGCCAGGGCGGTTTCGACGGACTCATCGGCCTCGACCTTGCCACCGGGAAACTCCCACAGGCCGCCCTGGTGCTGAGTGTCGGCCCGACGGGCAATGAGGATTTTGCCAGCAGCGTCACGAATGACCGCCGCCGCTACATGTATTCGTTTCACCGCGCAGTGTCCTCCAGGCCGGCCTGTTGCCACGCCTTGAACGCCGGCCATTGATAAAGGGTTTCGACATAGGCCGCATCGACTTCCGGCAGTTCCACCTGATAAGTGCGCAGGCGCACGGCAATCGGCGCGAAAAACGCATCGGCCAGGCTCAAGCTACCGAACAGGTAGGGACCGCTCTCGGTGGCCGCGGCTCGGCATTCAGCCCACAGCGCCAGCATCCGCTGGATTTCCGCCTGGACTTCCACCGGCACGGGCGACAGCGGCGCATCGCGGAGCAAGTCAAAGGGCATGTTGCTGCGGATGGCGAAGAAACCGCTGTGCATTTGTGCACAGGCCGAACGTGCCTGGGCCCGAGCGGCAACATCCTTGGGCCAGAGACCGGCGCTGGGGAACTGTTCGGCCAGGTATTCGGCAATTGCCAGGGAGTCGGCAATCACACCGAACTCGGTCTTGAGCAACGGGACTTTGGCGGTGGCTGAATACTTGAGCAGTTTCTCGCGGGTGTCCGGCTGGTCGAGCCTGACCAACTCTTCGGTGTACTTCGCGCCGGTCAGCGCCAGGGCCAAAGCGCCGCGCATGGACCAGGAAGATAGATCTTTGTCGCCGATGATCAGGTGCAGGCTCATGTGGATTCCTTTCTTGTGGAGCAAACTGTGGATCTGGCAGGCCGCCTTCGCGAGCAAGCCCGCTCCCACAATGGATTTACGGTGTGAACACGTTTTATGTCACCCAACAAATCCCTATGGGAGCGGCGGTGCGGCGATCCGACTTGCTCGCGAATGGGACGACTCGGTTTAAGTTCGATACTCAGCGTTGATCTTCACATACTCGTGGGACAGGTCGGTAGTCCAGATGGTTTCGCTGCAATCACCACGCCCCAGCTCGATGCGGATGGTGATTTCTTCCTGTTGCATCACTGCCGCACCCTGGGCTTCGGTGTAGGTCGCAGCGCGAGCGCCCTGGCTGGCAATGCAGACTTCACCCAGGAACACGTCGATCTTGCTCACGTCCAGCTCCGGCACGCCGGCACGGCCGACGGCGGCGAGGATCCGGCCCCAGTTTGGGTCGGAGGCGAACAACGCGGTCTTGATCAGCGGCGAGTGCGCCACGGTGTAGCCGACGTCCAGGCATTCCTGGTGATTACCACCGCCGTTGACCTGCACGGTCACGAACTTGGTTGCGCCTTCACCGTCACGGACGATGGCCTGGGCCACTTCCATGCACACTTCGAACACGGCCTGCTTCAGGGCCGCGAACAGCGGACCGCTGGCCTCGGTGATCTGCGGCAGGTTGGCCTTGCCGGTGGCGATCAACATGCAGCAGTCGTTAGTCGACGTGTCGCCATCGATGGTGATGCGGTTGAACGACTTGTTGGCGCCGTCGAGCATCAGGTCTTGCAGCACCTGCCGGGAGACGTTGGCGTCGGTGGCGATATAGCCGAGCATGGTCGCCATGTTCGGACGAATCATGCCTGCGCCTTTACTGATGCCAGTGACGGTGACGGTCACGCCGTCGTGCTGGAACTGGCGGCTCGCGCCCTTGGGCAGCGTGTCGGTGGTCATGATGCCGGTGGCGGCCGCAGCCCAGTTGTTTTCCGACAGGTCATCGAGCGCGGCCTGCAGCGCGCCTTCGATCTTCTCGACCGGCAGCGGCTCGCCGATCACACCCGTGGAGTACGGCAGCACCTGGCTGGCGTCGACACCGGTCAGCTCGGCCAGCTTGGCGCACGTGCGCTCGGCGGCAGCCAGGCCTGGCGCACCGGTGCCAGCGTTGGCGTTACCGGTGTTGGTCAGCAAATAACGCACCGGCCCCTGCACACGTTGCTTGGCCAGGATCACCGGCGCCGCGCAAAAGGCGTTGAGGGTGAACACGCCGGCAACCGTCGAGCCTTCGGCGCAACGCATCACCACGACATCCTTGCGCCCGGGGCGCTTGATACCCGCCGAAGCGATACCGAGTTCAAAACCGGCAACCGGGTGCAACGTTGGCAACGGACCAAGACCAACAGCCATGAATGCGCTCCTCAAATAGATGTATATCGGCACCGTCTTTAATCGAAACGGTGGATCAAAATGGCAAAACGCCGCGATGGTGAGTCGCGGCGCGGGTCATTCAGCGTTGAAACGGGGGTTATTGGATCTGCCCGTGGCAATGCTTGTATTTCTTGCCCGAACCGCAATAGCACAGTTCGTTACGGCCCAGCTTCTGCTCGTTGCGCACTGGCGCGGTCGCCAGCGCGACATCCACATCGACGCCCTCCTCGGCTACCACGTCCAGGCCAGGGGCTTGGGCGTGTTCGAATTGCATGCGTGCGGCCAGGGCTTCGGCTTCCTGACGCAGGCGGGCTTCTTCTTCGGCCGGGTCTTCGCGGCGGACCTGAACGTGGGACAGCACACGGATCGAGTCGCGCTTGATCGAATCCAGCAGCTCGGAGAACAGCGTGTAGGACTCGCGCTTGTACTCCTGCTTCGGGTTCTTCTGGGCGTAGCCACGCAAATGGATGCCGTGACGCAGGTGATCCATGGTCGACAGGTGGTCTTTCCACAAGTCATCCAGGACCCGCAACACAATCTGCTTCTCGAACGAGCGCAGCGCTTCGGCGCCGGCCTGGTCTTCTTTCTCGTTGTACGCGGCGATCAGCTCGGCCAGCAGCTTCTCGCGCAGGGTTTCTTCGTACAGGTGATCGTCTTCGTCGAGCCATTGCTGGATCGGCAATGCCACGCCGAAGTCGCTCTGCAACGCAGCTTCCAGACCGGCGACGTCCCACTGCTCAGGCAGCGACTGCGGCGGAATGTGAGCGCTGACGGTGGCGTTGAGCACGTCCTGGCGGAAATCGGTGATGGTCTCGCCAATGTTGTCGGCGGCCAACAAACTGTTACGCATGTGATAGATCACTTTACGCTGTTCGTTGTTGACGTCGTCGAACTCGAGCAGTTGCTTGCGAATGTCGAAGTTGCGGCCTTCGACCTTGCGCTGGGCCTTCTCGATGGCGTTGGTCACCATGCGGTGCTCGATCGCCTCGCCCGGCTGCATGCCCAGGGCCTTCATGAAGTTCTTCACCCGGTCAGAGGCGAAGATACGCATCAGGCTGTCTTCCAGGGACAGGTAGAAGCGGCTGGAACCGGCGTCGCCCTGGCGACCGGCACGGCCACGCAGCTGGTTGTCGATACGGCGCGATTCATGACGCTCGGAAGCGATCACCTGCAAACCGCCGGACTCCAGCACTTGCTGGTGACGCTTCTGCCAGTCGGCCTTGATCTGCGCGATCTGCTCGGGGGTCGGGTCTTCCAGGGTAGCGACTTCCACTTCCCAGTTGCCGCCCAGCAGGATGTCGGTACCACGGCCGGCCATGTTGGTGGCGATGGTCAGCGCACCCGGGCGACCGGCCTGGGCGATGATTTCGGCTTCTTTCTCGTGGAACTTGGCGTTGAGGACCTTGTGCTCGATGCCTTCCTTGTTGAGCAAGGCGGACATGTGCTCGGAGGTTTCAATGGTGGCGGTACCCACCAGGATCGGACGACCCTGGGCCATGCCTTCCTTGATGTCGTTGATGATCGCCGCGTATTTCTCTTCGGCGGTCAGGAACACCAGGTCGTTGTAGTCTTTACGGGCCAGTGGCTTGTTCGGCGGAATCACCACCACTTGCAGGCCATAGATCTGGTGGAACTCGAACGCTTCGGTGTCAGCGGTACCGGTCATGCCGGACAGCTTGTTGTACAGGCGGAAGTAGTTCTGGAAGGTGGTCGAGGCCAGGGTCTGGCTCTCGGCCTGGATGTTCAGGTTTTCCTTGGCTTCGATGGCCTGGTGCAGGCCCTCGGACAGACGACGACCCGGCATGGTACGGCCGGTGTGTTCGTCCACCAGCACGACCTGGCCGTCCTGCACGATGTATTCGACGTTGCGATGGAACAGCTTGTGGGCTCGCAGGCCTGCATAGACGTGGGTCAGCAGGCCCAGGTTGTGGGCCGAGTACAGACTCTCGCCTTCGGCCAGCAAGCCGACACGGGTGAGCATTTCCTCGACGAACTGGTGACCGGCTTCGTTGAGCTCGACCTGGCGGGTCTTCTCGTCAACGGTGTAGTGCCCGGGCTGGGTGACTTCGCCTTCGACTTCCTCGACGTGCAAGGTGAGCTGCGGGATCAGTTTATTGATCTCGATGTACAGCTTGGAGCTGTCCTCGGCCTGACCGGAAATGATCAGTGGGGTACGGGCTTCATCGATGAGGATGGAGTCGACTTCGTCGATCACGGCAAAGTTGAGTTCACGCTGGAATTTTTCTTCCATGCTGAACGCCATGTTGTCGCGCAGGTAGTCGAAACCGAATTCGTTGTTGGTGCCGTAGGTGATGTCGGCAGCGTAGGCGGCGCGCTTCTCTTCCGGCGGCTGGAACGGCGTGACGACGCCGACGGTCAGGCCGAGGAATTCGTAGAGCGGGCGCATCCAGTTGGCATCGCGGCGGGCCAGGTAGTCGTTGACCGTTACCACGTGCACGCCCTTGCCGGACAGTGCGTTGAGGTAGACGCCCAGGGTGGCCACGAGGGTCTTGCCCTCACCGGTACGCATTTCGGCGATCTTGCCTTCGTGCAAGGTCATGCCGCCGATCAACTGAACGTCGAAGTGGCGCATGCCCATGATCCGCTTGCCGGCTTCACGGGCGACCGCAAAGGCTTCGGGCAGGAGCTGGTCAAGGGTTTCCCCCTTGGCGATGCGGTCCTTGAATTCGGCAGTCTTGGCGCGTAACTGATCGTCCGAAAGGGCCACCATTTGCTCTTCGAAGGCATTGACAGTCTGTACCGTCTTGAGCATGCGTTTGACTTCACGCTCGTTCTTGCTTCCAAAAAGTTTCTTTAACAAAGGCGCAAACATATCGGCAGGATCTTCCACACTAAAGGGATGGAGGGCGGCCCCATGAGTCGCCCGAGCAGCCCTCATGGCCGCATGCGAACGAGCATTCTACCCGGAAACGATGGAGAGGAAAGTGGCGTTATTCCACGATGCTGGCACAGCGCTGTGACGGGGCCTCCCTAAAATAAGGGCTTTTGCGCGAACTTCAACCCACAAAGCACAGAAGTTACGCGTTGATTGGGCGGGCGACAGCGGTCGAGGCGGCCTCGGCGCTTTCTGCTACCATGGCGCCTCTGTCACTTGCGGTATTCATTCATGGCCTTTCGCCCTCTTCCAGCCAAGGCTCCCGCCGTCCTGCTGCGCGAAGCCAAACCGCTGAAAGCCATCTTCGGCCACGCCAAACGCCTGGGCCACTTGCAGCGCCTGCTCGACAGCCAGTTGCAGCCGGCCGCCCGCGAGCATTGCCACGTGGCGTCCTGGCGCGAAGGCAGTTTGTTGCTGATCGTCACCGACGGCCATTGGGCCACGCGCTTGCGTTACCAGCAAAAGCGCCTGCTGCGTCAATTGCTGGCGTTCGAAGAGTTCGCCAACCTGACGCGGATTCTGTTCAAGGTCCAGCCGCCCACGGTGCAGGTCGGCGTCAAGGGGCATACGCTGGATTTGTCCACCGATGCCGCCGCGACGATCCAGGCCACGGCGGATGGCATCAGCGACCCCAACCTGCGGGCAGCGCTGGAGCGGTTGGCGGCGCATGCCAGGCCCAAGGACTGAGATTTTCATTGCCTGTTGGAACGCCATCGCGAGCAAGCTCGCTCCCACAGGTTGAGTCCAGACCTACCGGCGCTTGCTACCCCCCAGCAACGACCCCATCAACCCGCGCACCAATTGCCGCCCCAACTGATTGGCCGCCTGGCGCATCGCCGACTTCAAAGCCTGGCCGGCAGCCGTGCCAAGAAACTCCCCGGCTTTCTCGGTGAAGCTCGGCTCTTCGGCCGTTGGCTTGCCCGAGGCCTCTTCTGCCTGCGGCTCCAGCCCCTTGCGCCCCATCAGCACTTCATAGGCCGATTCGCGATCAATGGGTTTGTCATAACGCCCTTGCAATGGCGAACTGGCAATCAGCCCGGCGCGCTCGGCCTCGGTCAGTGGGCCAATGCGCGACTGCGGTGGCGCCACCAGCACGCGCTGGACCACTTCCGGCGTGCCTTTTTCCTGCAAGGTGCCCACCAGGGCTTCACCGATGCCCAGTTCAGTCAGCACCGCCAGGGCCTCGAACTGCGGGTTCGGCCGGAAACCATCCGCCACCGCCCGCAACGACTTCTGCTCCTTGGCGGTAAAGGCCCGCAGGCCATGCTGAATGCGCAACCCCAACTGCGCCAGCACGTCGTCTGGCAAATCCCCCGGTGACTGGGTCACGAAATACACCCCGACGCCCTTGGAGCGAATCAGCCGCACCACTTGTTCCAGCCGCTCCTGCAAAGCCTTGGGCGTGCCGGCAAACAGCAAATGCGCCTCATCGAAGAACAGCGCCAGCAGCGGTTTGTCCGCATCGCCGCGCTCAGGCAATTGCTCGAACAGCTCGGCCAGCAGCCACAGCAGGAACGTTGCGTAGACCTTGGGGGCTTCGTGAACCAGACGGCTGGCGTCGAGCAAGTGGATGCGGCCGCGACCATCGCTGGCCGGTTGCAGGATGTCTTCGAGTTGCAAGGCCGGCTCGCCGAACAACGCGTCCGCGCCCTGCTGCTCCAGGGTGGACAAGCGTCGCAACAAGGCTTGGCTGGAACCGGTGGTCATCAGGGCCGCATCGTCGCCCAGCAACTCGGGGTTGTCCTTGAGGTGATTGAGCAGCGCCTTCAGGTCCTTGAGGTCCAGCAGCAACAGGCCTTCGCGGTCGGCGACCTTGAAGGCGGCGTACAACGCCGATTGTTGGCTGTCCGTAAGCTCCAGCAGGCTGCCGATCAGCAAGGGGCCCATTTCACTCAGCGTCGTGCGCAACGGATGACCGGATTGACCGTGGATGTCCCACAAGGTCACTGGATAAGCCTGAGGCTTGTGGCCGAGCCAGGGCATGCCGGCGATACGCTCGGCGACCTTGCCCTGGGGATTGCCAGCGGCACCGAGGCCGCACAGATCACCCTTGATGTCCGCGGCGAACACCGCCACGCCGGCATCGCTGAAGGCTTCGGCCAGGCGCTGCAAGGTGACGGTCTTGCCCGTGCCGGTGGCGCCCGCCACCAGACCATGACGGTTCGCCAGGCGCATGGCTTGGGCGATGGGCTGGCCGGCAAGGTCGGCCCCGATAACGAGTTGCGATGAGTCAGGCATGTGGTCACCCGTGGTATTTGCGATATGACGCCATTTTGCACGCTTATATAAAAGCACATGTGGGCGCGGGCTTGCTCGCGAAGAGGCCATCACAAACACCTATCACCTCACTGACACCCCACCTCCACAACCCCAACCGAACATCTATTCTTACTAAAGGTCAACACAGGAGAACACAGACCGGAGGGACGTTCATCGTGCATATAGCGGACATAACCATGTTCTACGCCCCCGCCAGCGGAGGCGTGCGAACTTATCTGGATGCCAAGCACCGGCGCCTGGGTGATCGGCCCGGGATTCGCCACAGCCTATTGATCCCCGGCGCGCATTTGAGCGAGCACGATGGGATCTACAAGGTTCCAGCCCCCGCACTGCCGTTTGGCAAGGGCTATCGTTTCCCACTTCGCCTGGCACCCTGGCGTAATGTCCTGCGTGATCTGCAGCCGGATCTGATTGAAGTCGGCGACCCCTACCTCACCGCCTGGGCCGCCCTGGATGCCCGGCGCCAGCTCGATGTACCCGTGATCGGCTTTTACCATTCCGACCTGCCGCTGCTGGTGAGCAACCGCATGGGTAACTGGTTCACGCCCAATATCGAAGCCTATGTCAGCAAGTTGTACGGTAATTTCGACCGGGTCCTGGCGCCGAGTCAGGTCATGGCCGACAAACTGACCGGACTGGGCGTCAAGAACGTCTACGTGCAACCGTTGGGCGTGGACCTGCAAACCTTCAACCCCACCGCCCGCGACCCGGGGCTGCGGGCCGAGCTGGGCATTGCCGAAGACACGCGCCTGCTGATTTTCGCCGGGCGCGGTTCCAAGGAAAAAAACCTGCCGGTGCTGCTCAAGTGCATGAAACGCCTGGGCGAACGCTACCACCTGCTGCTGGTGGGCTCCTCGATGCCTGCCGTGGTGCCGGACAATGTCACGGTAGTCGACGAATTCTGCCCGGCGCCGCAAGTCGCCCGGCTCATGGCCAGCGCCGACGCCCTGCTGCACGCCGGTGATCAGGAGACCTTCGGCCTGGTGATTCTCGAAGCCATGGCCAGCGGGATTCCCGTCGTGGCAGTGGCGGCCGGGGCCTTCACCGAAATCGTCCATGAAGACTGCGGCCTGCTGTGCACGCCCAACAATCCACAGGCCATGGCCAACGCCGTGCGGCAACTCTTCTCTGAAGGCTGTAAACGTCGTGGTGTATTGGCGCGCCGGCATGTGGAGCATCACTATGCCTGGGATACGGTGGTCAACAGCCTCTTGGGCCATTACCACTCGGTGCTGGGCGAACAACTGCCACTGTTGGCCAACGCGTGAGGCGAGGTCCGTGTCGATGAATCACTCGCCCAGCGTGTTATTGGTGCTGCACGACGTGGCACCGCAAACCTGGCCCGACTACCAGCCCTTCGTCGAGGCCGTCGACGCCCTCGGTCACGTGCCGATGACCTGGCTGGTGGTGCCGGACTTTCACCGCAGCAATGCCCTGGAGAATCATCCAGGCTTTCGGCGCCTGCTCGACAGCCGGGTCGAGCGCGGCGACGAATTGGTGCTGCATGGCTATTACCATTGCGACGACGGTCCGCTGGCCCTGCATCCCAAGGACTGGTTCATGCGCCGGGTCTATACCCACGAAGGCGAGTTCTACAACTTGTCCGAGCAAGCCGCCCTCGCCCGCCTGCGGGCCGGCATCGAAACCTTCCAGCGTTACCACTGGCCGTTGGAAGGCTTCGTTGCACCGGCCTGGCTGATGAGCGAAGGCACGCGCCAGGCCTTGCGCCAGTTGCCCCTGAGTTACACCAGCGATAGCCAACACCTTTATCGCCTGCCGGACTTCAGCCCTATCAACGCCCCGGGGCTGGTCTGGAGCGCTCGCAGTGCCTGGCGCCGTGGCCTGTCGAAAATCCTCAGCGACCAGCGTGAACAGCGCTGGCGCCAAGCCCCGGTGATTCGCCTGGGCCTGCACCCGGTGGACATGCGCCACGGATTCTCCCGGGACTATTGGCTGCGAACCCTCGAACGCCTGCTCAATGACGGCCGCGTACCACTGACCAAAGCCGGCTGGCTGGCGACCCAGGGGCTACAGGTCAGCAGCGCCGCATGAAACGGCTGATCTGGCTGGCCGTCGCCCTGCTCACGGCGTTGTTGGTTCCGCTGCTGGTGGGCGGCGGGGAGATGTGGTCACGGGTGCAACGCTTTCCCGTGTCGCTGCTGTTGCTCATGCTCGGCATGATTGTGCTGTGCTGGGGCCTGAACTCAGTGCGCCTGCGCCTGCTGCTGGGCGAACATCGCGGGCGCATCGGCGGGCTGAAAAGCATGGGCGTGGTGATGTCCACCGAGTTCGCCATGTGCGCGACGCCCGGCGGCAGTGGCGGGCCGCTGACGCTGATGGCCCTGCTGGCGCGCAACGGCGTACGCCCGGCCCATGGCAGTGCGGTGTTTGCCATGGATCAGTTGAGCGACCTGCTGTTCTTCCTATGCGCCCTGGTCGGCATCCTGTTTTACGCGCTGTTCCAGAACCTCAGCCAGCGCCTGGAATGGATGCTGATGTTGAGCGCGGTTTCATTGTTTGGCGGACTGTTGGCCTGTGTACTGGTGGCCCGCTACCACCGCCGGCTGATTCGGCTCAGCGCTCGGCTGCTGTGCCATTTGCGCGTAAAGAGCAGCACCCGCCGCCGCTGGGCGCGCAAGATCCTGCACTTTTTGGCGGCGTTTACCGACACCTTGAAGTTGCCGCGACAGACCCTGTTCCAGGTCTTCGGCCTGACGTGCCTGCATTGGGCACTGCGCTATAGCGTGTTGTACCTGGCGTTGAAAGGACTGGGGGCGGATGTGCAGTGGGCCTGGAGTTTCCTGATCCAGATGCTGTCCTTGAGCGCAGGGCAGTTCAGCCTGCTACCGGGCGGTGCCGGGGCGGCAGAGTTGACCTCGGCGGCGCTGCTGGCGCCCATGGTGGGCAAATCCACCGCGGCGGCGGCGATTCTGATCTGGCGAGCAGTGACCTATTACTTCTACCTGGTGGCCGGCGGGCCGGTGTTCTTTTTGATGGTCGGGCGACCGTTGATCAAGAAGCTGATCAAGCTCAGACAGGCGTGACCGATCACGGCTTCTGTTCGGGCTCGTCCTGGGGATGCAGTTGCTCCCACAATTGCGCGGCGTCGGGAAACTCAGTGCCGTCTTCCGGGCCCAACGCGTCAGGGTCGTAACGGCTGAGGCAGCCCTCACCCAGGGTCGCCGGCGCTCGGGAAGTGGCTTTGTCCAACGGATCGGTCATCGCGAGCCTCATGTAAAAGGGCCTGGCGATCGCTCGTCCAGGCCCTTTGAGTGTAAGTCAGAACACCACGGTCTTGTTGCCGTGCACCAACACCCGATCTTCCAGGTGATATCGCAAGCCCCGCGCCAACACCATCTTCTCCACGTCGCGACCGAAACGAACCATGTCTTCGATGCTGTCGCTGTGGCTGACGCGCACCACGTCCTGCTCGATGATCGGGCCGGCGTCGAGCTCTTCGGTCACGTAGTGGCAGGTGGCGCCAATCAGCTTCACGCCGCGCATCGAGGCCTGGTGGTACGGCTTGGCCCCGACGAACGACGGCAGGAAGCTGTGGTGGATGTTGATGACCTTATGGGCGTATTCGCTGCACAAGGCCGGCGGCAGGATTTGCATGTAGCGCGCCAGCACCACCACCTCCGCCTCGTGCTGCTTGACCAGCCGCGAGACTTCGGCGAACGCCGGCTGCTTGTCCTGCGGGTTGACCGGTACGTGGTAGTACGGGATGCCGTGCCACTCCACCATGCTGCGCAAGTCGTCGTGGTTGGAAATCACACAGGCGATGTCGCAATCGAGCTCATCGCTGTGCCAGCGGTGCAACAGGTCCGCCAGGCAATGAGATTCACGACTGGCCATCAGCACCACGCGTTTTTTCTGCGCGGTGTCGGTGATGCGCCAGTCCATCGAGAACTCTTCGGCAATCGGTGCGAACGCCTCACGAAAAGCTTCGATACCAAAGGGCAGCGAGTCGGCACGAATCTCGTGACGCATGAAAAACCAGCCGCTGTGATTGTCCGAGTGATGGCTTGCTTCAGTGATCCAGCCGTTATGGGACGCCAGAAAGTTACTGACTTTAGCAACGATGCCGACGCGGTCCGGGCAAGCAATCACCAGCCGAAAAGTGCGCATTAGGGGAACTCCAGAACTTCGCAAAGGCGGCCATTCTAGCCATTGCGCAGCAAAACTGCAGTATCGATGACGCACCGCGCCCCTCGCGACAACCCCAGGCCGCGAACGGCGTGGCCTGGGGCGGCAAGCTATAATTGCAAACAGATGTGAGACGGCATTGCAGTATTTAACTGCAATGCCCATTTTTGTGGCAGTGCACTAATTAATTAAATAAAACACGGCTTAAATGTTTACTTGATGAAACTGTCTGATTACTATTGTCGCACTGTGTCCTTGTCACCCCGCGTCCTACATAAGGTAGTCCCCATGTCCTTGATCAATGAATACCGCGCCACTGAAGAAGCCATCAAAGAACTGCAAGCCCGTCTGAAAAACCTGTCCCAAGACGACAAACTGCAAACCGAGCTTGAATTCGAAGGCAAACTGCGCACGCTGATGGGCGAGTACTCCAAGTCCCTGCGCGACATCATTGCCCTGCTGGATCCAGAAGCCAAGTCGAGCAAAGCCCCTCGTGGCGCGGTAAAAACTACCGGCACCAAGCGCGCTCGCAAAGTTAAGCAATACAAAAACCCGCACAACGGCGAAGTCATCGAAACCAAAGGTGGCAACCACAAGACCCTGAAAGAGTGGAAAGCCAAGTGGGGCGGTGACGTGGTTGAAGGCTGGGCAACCCTGCTGGGTTAAGCCTCACCGGTTCGCATCGCTCTTTGCGAACACAATAACGCCAGCGTTTGCTGGCGTTTTTTTATGCCGGTCTTTTATTTCCTGGCACGGCCTCAAAGGCTTAAGCGTTTACGCAATTGCTGGCTGTAGCCCTGCCATTCAATGAGTACCTCTCGCTGCAATGGCGTAGAGAGGGACATCCACTCTCTCATTGCCTCATCAAAACTGTTCAAGGTATTAGGCGCTCCCCACTCCGCAGAAGACAGACGTTGTTGACAGAAAAGTCTCCAGCGCCCCTGCTCTTCGGGATTCAACGTGTCTGGAAAGTTGCGCGCACGATATCGAAACAATAATTCCGGCAAACGCTCGTCATCGAAAGGCCAGTGTTCTTGCGCCAACTGAGCTGGATCCGAAATGCGAACTTGCTCACATAAACGACGATCGCGATCGCCGATGAAGCCTGTGTATAACTGTTGCTCGGGATCCTCACTGGCAGTGAAATCCTCACGACCATAAATAGCCTGAAGTTTGTCCTGCCAAACTTTCTGTGCGTCAGTTAGTCGCAACGCCCGCTGCTGATAAGCGTCCATGTCCAGTTGCAGCCGCTGCTGGTCCTCGGCGCGCAGCACCGACAACGGCGCAATCACCGGGCACTTGTTGATATGAATGAGTTTGAGGGGCACTGGCAATTCCCCTTCAAGCAGCTCTTCACGGCGGGTATATAAACGCTGGCGCAGAATGTCCGCATCGTGCTCCAGCAAGCCCTGGGGGTCCAGGTGCAAGTCGCAGACAATCAGGGCGTTGCGGTTTTTCGGGTGCCAGGCCAGTGGCAGGACCACACCGATATAGTTGCGCGCAGCCGAGAAACGCCCGGAAATATGCACCATGGGCTGCAGCAGGCGGATCTGGTCCATCACCTTCTGTTTGCTGCGCAACTGGAACAGCCAGTCGTAGAGTCGTGGCTGTTTTTGGCGAATCAGCCGGGCCAGGGCGATCGTTGCACGCACATCTGACAACGCATCGTGCGCCTGGCCATGGTCGATGCCGTTGGCGGCGGTCAGGCGCTCGAGCTTGAGCGTGACGCGACCCTCCTCTTGCGGCCAGACAATGCCGTCGGGGCGCAACGCATAGGCGGCGCGCACCAGGTCGATCAAGTCCCAACGGCTGTTACCGCCCTGCCATTCCCGCGCATAGGGATCAAAAAAATTCCGATACAGGCTGTAGCGCGTCATTTCATCGTCGAAGCGCAAGGTGTTGTAGCCGGCGCCACAGGTGCCGGGGGCGGCCAGTTGCGCGTGGACCCGGGTCATGAAATCGGCTTCGCTCAAGCCTTTTTCGGCCAGGCATGCCGGGGTGATACCGGTGATCGCACAGGCTGCCGGATGGGGCAGAATGTCATCGCTGGGCTGGCAGTAGAGATTCACCGGCGCGTCGATTTCATTGAGTTCGAAATCGGTACGGATACCTGCCACCTGCAAGGGCCGATCGCAACGCGGGTTGATACCGGTGGTTTCGTAGTCGTACCAGAAGATGGAAGTCACGGGCAGTTCCTGAGCTGAAGACTGGCGAAGTCTAGGCGCTCGCACCTGCCTGCGGCCAGCGCTCCTGTAACTTTTGAAATCAATCCGGGACCTGGGGCAAGCGCAAGATCCATAAACACCCGAGGACCCAGTCTGGGAGCGAGCTTGCTCACGATGACGCCTGCATATTCAACATCGATGCAGCTATCGCGAGCAGGCTCGCTTCCACAGGGGGACCTGCGGTGAATGCAGGGTCTGTGGACTCCCGAGAACAAGGCAGCTGGAGGCTACAGACTGTGCTCGCCCGCTCAATCCTGTTGAATCCATAAAATGACATACACAGTTATATCGTTTGCCCGCGCGAAGGCTGCTAGCATCGATGCCGACATTGAACCTTCGAACCGGCCCATCACTCAGGTTGCCCATGCTCGAGACACCAGCACTGCAAAGGAACGCGACGCTGCCCGTGCCACTGGACACGCGGTATCAGGTTGAGACGCCCGAAGGCATCGACCTGCCACTGCGCCCGGCGGGGTTGATGCCTCGTTCACTGGCCTTTGCCATCGATCTGGGCATACGCGGGCTGGTGCTGGGCCTGCTCTTTCTCATCCTGGCGTTTTTCGGTGAACTGGGCATGGGCCTGGGTTCCATCCTGCTCTTTATCATCAGTTGGTGGTACATGGTGCTGTTCGAGGTGCTGAACCAGGGGCGCTCTCCCGGCAAGCAGATCATGGGGTTGCGCGTGGTGCAGGACGACGGTCGCCCCATCGGCTGGTCCGCCTCATTGATCCGCAACCTGTTGCGCTTCGTCGACATGCTGCCCTTCGCCTATGCCTTCGGGGCAATCAGTTGCCTGCAACATCCGGCCTTCAAACGCCTGGGCGACCTCGCGGCCGGCACGCTGGTGGTGTATCGCGAGCAACCGGTCAAGCGCCCCGCATTGCCATTGATACAACCGATACGAGCACCGTTTGCCCTGAGCCTGAACGAGCAACGCGCGGTACTGAGTTTCGCCGAGCGCCAAGCCCAGCTTTCCCCTGAACGAGTCAACGAACTGGCTGCCATCCTGGCCGCGCCATTGAAGCTGCAGGCGCCCAACGCCGTGGCCGAACTCAATGGCATTGCCCGCGGTCTGTTGGGGCCGACATGAAGCAAAGCCTGTTCGAAAGCCGCCACCAAGGGGAATGGGAAGATTTGTCGCGCCTGCTCGATCAACTGGAGCGCAGCCGCAACGTTTCCCAGAGCAGCGATTTTCCTCCTGCCTATCGACGGCTTTGCCACCATCTGGCGCTGGCCCAGGCCCGGGGCTACAGCAGTTTGCTGATCGACACCCTGCAACAACTGGCGCTGCGCGGTCACCAGCAACTCTACCGGGACCGCAGCCGCCCCTCGGCCAGTCTCTCGGCTTTTATCCTCGCCGGTTTTCCTCGACTGGTCCGCGAACAATGGCGCTTCGTACTGGCCGCCAGCCTGATGTTCCTGGGCAGCCTGGTGGGCATCGGGCTGTTGGTCTATCTGTTCCCCGAGTTGGTCTACAGCTTGCTGAGCGCCGAAGAAGTCAGCCAGATACGCAGCATGTACGACCCGGCCGCCGGGCACCTGGGGCGCTCGATCGAACGAGCCGCCAGCGAGGATTGGGTCATGTTCGGTTACTACATCATGCACAACATCGGCATTGCCTTTCAGACGTTTGCCAGCGGCTTGATGTTTGGCCTGGGCAGCGCGTTCTTCCTGTTCTTCAATGGCCTGACCATTGGCGCGGTGGCCGGGCACCTGACCCAGATCGGTTCGGGAGGAACGTTCTGGTCGTTCGTCATCGGCCACGGCGCCTTCGAACTCACCGCCATCGCCCTGGCCGGCGCCGCGGGCCTGCAACTGGGCTGGGCCTTGATCGCGCCGGGGCGCCTGACCCGGGGCGAGGCCTTGCGGCTGGCGGCGGGCAAAAGCGTGCTGATGGTCGGCGGGGTGATACTGTTTTTGCTCATCGCCGCGTTCATCGAGGCCTACTGGTCTTCCAGCGCCGTGACGCCCGCCACCAAATACACAGTCGGCGCGTTGTTGTGGCTGCTGGTGATCAGTTATCTGCTGTTTGCCGGACGGGTCCGCCATGCGCCTGAGTGACGCCACGGTCGTTATCCGCCCGCGCACCACCTGGGAAGCCATGGACCTCGGCGTGCTGATGAGCCAGCAACATCGACGGCTGCTGATGACCAGTTGGGCCATCGTCACGCTGCCGGTGTATCTGCTGCTGGCGCTGTTGCTGTGGGATTCGCCGTCCCTGGTCGTGGTGGTGTTCTGGTGGTTGAAACCGGCCTTTGATCGTCTGCCGTTGTACATTCTCTCCAAGGCGCTGTTTGGCGAAACGCCCACTTTGAAACAGGCCTTGCGCCAGTGGCCCGCGCTGCTCAAGCCCCAGTTGTTGGCGAGCCTGACCTGGCGCAGGTTTAGCTTGAGCCGCAGCTTCCTGATGCCCGTGGTGCAACTGGAGGGCCTCGCCGGTGAGGCACGGGAGCAGCGCCTGCGGGTCCTACTGCAACGCAGCGGCGGCGCGGCGCAATGGCTGACCATCATCGGCATGCACCTGGAAACCGTCCTCTGGTTCGGCCTGATGGCCCTGTTCTATCTGTTCGTGCCACAACAAGTCGAACTGGAATGGGACTGGCAGATGCTGGTCGCAGCGGCCGAGCACGATTGGTTGTGGTTCGAACACCTGGTCAACCTCCTCTATCCCCTGCTGTTGATCGTCTGGGAGCCGATCTATGTCGCCTGCGGCTTCAGCCTCTACCTGAACCGACGCACGATCCTCGAGGGTTGGGACATCGAACTGGCGTTCCGACGCCTGCGCCAGCGCCTGAGCGGCATAGCCCCGATGCTGATGTTGCTGGCACTGATGCTGCTACCACTGGCCCCCCCGGCATGGGCCGACGAGGACAGCATCGGCCCCGACAGCCCCCGGTTGCTCAATCAGCCCCTCACCAGCGAAGCCTCCCGGGACAGCATCAAGACGATCCTCGATGCCCCACCGTTCAAGAACCCGGAAGCAGTCACCCATTATCGTTTCGGCGAAGAAACCACCGACGCTCCCGAGAAGGGCGAAGCCCCAGGCTGGTTCAAGTCGTTGTTCAAATGGATGAGTGGCCAACGCTTCGACATCGCCGCCACACTGATCCAGATCGTGCTCTGGGCCTGCCTGGTGGGCGCGATTGTCTGGCTGGCCTGGCGCTATCGTGAACGGCTCAAGGCCCTGGTGAATCGCCGACCGACGCAACGCCTGCCGGTGGAGCGGCCTGTACCTGCGCAGATGTTCGGCCTGGATATCCGTGAAGAAAGCCTGCCGGTCGACGTGGCGGCCAGCGTCGAGCAGTTGTGGTCCAGCAACCCCCGCGAGGCCCTGGGCCTACTGTACCGGGCCCTGCTCAGTCGCTTGCATCACGACTTCAAGGTCCCCTTGAAACCCGCCGACACTGAAGGCCAGGTACTGCAACGCGTCGAACAGCTTCAACAGGAAAACCTGCTGGGGTTCAGTAAAAGCCTGACCCTGCATTGGCAGAACATTGCCTATGGGCATCGTGCGCCGCCGCCCCATTTGCAACAGGAACTGTGTGACCGCTGGCGCGGGTTGTTCGGTCCGGGAGTGTCTCGATGAGCCGGCGCCCGGGGTTGCTGGCCGGGGTAGTACTGGCCGCGCTGATGTGCGCATTGGGCGCTTACCTCTACGTCAAGGCCGTGCCCTATCAGGAGACCGTCGATCACGGCCCCTCTCCCGAAGCCCGGGCCAACCCCTACCTGGCCGCCGAACACTTCCTGCGCAAGCAGGGTATCAACGTCGAGCACGTCAATAACCTTGGCGTGCTACCCAACCTGGAGCCGCACCAGCGCAGCCTGCTGTTGCTGGGTGAACGAACCAACATGACGCCACGGGAAGTCGATCAGTTGATGAACTGGACCCGGGCCGGTGGGCGCCTGTTGTTTGTCGCCGAGGCCCTGTGGGATGACAGCACCGGCAGCAGCGGCGACTTGCTGCTGGACCGCGTGCGCCTGCGTCAACTCTTGAGTGAGGACCTCAAGGAACCGCCAGCGGAACTCATCAAGGATCGTTACCCCAAGCTGACCAAGTTGTACCTGGAGGACGAAGAGGCGCCGGCGTATATCGGCTTCGATACGGATTTCCACCTCGAAGACCCGCACAACCTCGCCCAGGCCTGGGCCAACAGCGAACTGGCGACTCACATGATGCAGCTGACCCTCGGCCTGGGCTCGATCACCGTGATCACCGACGCCGAGCTGTGGAAGAACGAGCACATCGACCAATACGACAACGCCTGGCTGCTCTGGTACTTGAGCGCCGACACGGACGTCACCCTGCTGTTCAACACCGACCACGACAACCTGCTGACCTTGCTGCTGCGCTATTTCCCCCAGGCATTGGTGGCGCTGCTGGCGCTGATTGCCCTGTGGCTCTGGCGCTCGGCGGTACGCCATGGCCCGCTGCAACAACCGGCCCCCAAGGCGCGGCGTCAGTTGGAAGAACACTTGCAGGCCAGCGCCGGTTTCCATCTGCGCCATAACGGCCAGCAGCAGCTGTTGCAGACGTTGCAACAGGACGTGCTGCGCCGGGCCCGCCATCTTCATCCCGGCTTCGAACAACTGGTCGTCGCCGAACAATGGCAGGTGCTCGCCCGCCTGACCCGCCAGCCCACGCGAGCCATCAGCCAGGCCTTGAGCCCCCGACCGAAACAGCGCATGTCCCGCGCTGAGTTCTGCCGCCAGGTCGCCCATTTGCAAACCCTTAGGAATGCCTTATGACTGAACAGAACGAACCTGCCGACGGCCAGACCCACGCCGTCCAACAGCGCCAGCGCGCCAGTCAGTTGGCCCAGGCGATCCGCACCGAGCTGCACAAGGCGGTAGTCGGCCAGAGCGCGGTGATCGACGATGTGCTCACGGCGCTGATCGCCGGCGGTCACGTTCTGCTCGAAGGGGTTCCCGGGTTGGGCAAGACCTTGCTGGTGCGTGCCCTGGCCCGTTGTTTCGGTGGCGAGTTCGCCCGCATCCAGTTCACCCCCGACCTGATGCCCAGCGACGTTACCGGGCACGCGGTGTACGACTTGCAGACCGAGCAGTTCAAGCTGCGCAAAGGGCCGGTGTTTACCAACCTGCTGCTGGCCGACGAGATCAACCGCGCACCGGCCAAGACCCAGGCCGCGCTGCTCGAAGCCATGCAGGAACGCCAGGTCACCCTCGAAGGCCGCGCCCTGCCCATCGCCCAGCCGTTCATGGTGCTCGCTACCCAGAACCCCATCGAACAGGAAGGCACCTACCCGCTACCGGAAGCCGAGCTCGACCGTTTCATGCTCAAGGTGCGCATGGACTACCCCGACGCCGACCAGGAATTGAACATGGTGCGCCAGGTCAGCCGCTCGACCCGCGCCGACATGCTTGACGTGCAGCCATTGCGTACGGTGTTGCAGGCCAAGGACGTGCAAGCGCTGCAACGCATCGCCAGTGATCTGCCGATGGACGAGCAGGTACTCGACTACGCCGTGCGCCTGGCCCGCACCACCCGCAGTTGGCCGGGTCTGACCCTCGGCGCCGGGCCTCGCGCCTCGATTGCCCTGGTGCGTTGCGCCCGGGCCCGGGCGTTGTTGCGCGGCGGCGAGTTCGTGGTGCCGGATGACATCAAAGGCTGCGCCCTGGCCGTGCTGCGCCATCGGGTACGACTGGCGCCGGAGCTGGACATCGAAGGGCTGACGGTGGATCAGGTGCTGGGGCAGTTGCTCGATCAAGTGCCGGCGCCGCGGTTGTGATGAGGCCATGAAACCCTCCCGCCTGCTGTTGACCTGGCTCGCCATCCTCCTGGCCCTCGGCATCGCGCTGGGCACGCTGCGGGCGTTGGGCATTGCGCTGCCATCGACGCTGCTGTCGATCAACTGGGGGTTGATGCTGGCGCTGCTGGCCCTGGCGCTGCTCGACGCCGTGCGCCTCAGGCGCTTGCCCTCGCCCCGGGTGCGACGGCAGATGCCCGGCAGCCTGGCACTGGGTCGATGGGGCGAAGTTCGCCTGGAAATCGGCCACGACTTTGCGCAGCCGCTGAACGTCCAGGTCTTCGATCACGTACCCGACGGCCTGGATTTCGAAAACCTGCCCCTGTCCGTCGAGCTTCAACCCGGCCAGCACAACCAGGTCGGCTACCGCCTGCGTCCGCTCAAACGCGGTCACTTCACCTTCGCCCAGTGCGAAATCAACCTGCCGAGCCCGTTGGGCCTGTGGACCGACAAGCGCCTGCTGGACGCGATCGATGAGACTCGGGTCTACCCGGATTTCGCCAGACTCTACGAAGGCCAGCTATTGGCGGTGGACAACTGGCTGAGCCAGCTCGGTATCCGTCAGCGGCAACGGCGCGGCCAGGGCCAGGAGTTCCATCAACTGCGCGAATTTCGCGAAGGCGACAGCCTGCGTCAGATCGACTGGAAGGCCACCGCCCGCCATCGGATACCGATTGCCCGGGAATATGAGGACGAGCGCGACCAGCAGATCATCTTCATGCTCGATTGCGGCCGGCGCATGCGCAGCCAGGACGGCGAGCTGTCGCACTTCGACCACGCCCTCAACGCCTGCCTGCTGCTCAGCTACACCGCCCTGCGCCAGGGCGACGCCGTGGGCCTGGGCACCTTCGCCAGCGAACAGCCGCGCTACCTCGCACCGGTCAAAGGCACCGGCCAGCTCAACGTCTTGCTCAACACCGTGTACGACCTCGACAGCAGCCAACGCCCCGCCGACTACCAGGCGGCCGTGACTCAACTGCTGGCCCGGCAAAAACGCCGGGCGCTGGTGGTGCTGGTGACCAACCTGCGGGACGAGGACGACGAAGAACTGCTGGCCGCCGTCAAACGGCTGGGCCAACACCACCGGGTACTGGTGGCCAGCCTGCGGGAAGAGGCGCTCGACCGCTTGCGCCAAGTGCCGGTGCAAACACTGCCTGAGGCCTTGGCTTACTGCGGCACGGTGGACTATGTGAATGCGCGGGCCGAACTGCATCAGCAACTGGGCGCCCATGGCATCCCGACCCTGGATGCGCGCCCCAGTGAATTGGGGGCGCAATTGGTGACGCAATATCTGGCCTGGAAAAAGGCGGGGACCGCCTAGGTCCTACAGCGAACAAGCAGAGGTCCGGCTGACTACAGCGCCTTGCGCAACGGACTACAGATCCGCCAGAATCCGCCGGCTTGTGCACCTTGGTCTTGCCCCGTAACTTGATTCGCGTCGCTGATATCCAGCGATCGGGTTTAGTCGCCCGGCGGTTTGACACGATGTGCACAAGCGTCATCCAGTGGGGTTCCCCTATCCCTTACTTGATGGTGGCTGTACGCAGGGCGCCCCCGGGCGCGCCGGACTTCGTGTCTCCGCCGGTCGACTAACCTGCGTCCAGCCGCCACCCTACATTCGTTTAGTCGCGAACCGGGTGGAGGCCCCATTAAGGAGACCTATCATGTTCAAGGCTACACCCAACCCACCACACACCGACCCACTATCCCCCCACGAAACCCTCGACCCCGAAAAACTCGAACAGGCCGCCCAAAGGGCCCTGGACTACTACCTCAAGCCGGACAACGGCCAAGCCGACAAGAAAACCGACAAGCAACTGGACTACTTCATCGTCGCCCCCGACGCCGACCCCGAAGGCATGCTCGCCCACAGCTACGAAACCTTCTGCTCGGTGAGCACGCTGATCCTGGATTTATCCGAAGACCTCGAAGGCGCCCCGCGCAACCTGGCCCTGGCGATTCACCAGATGGGCGAGATGGGGGTGTTGTTGCTGGAGAGGCTGCTGGATAACGAGGCGAAGATTCAGCGCTGAAGGCCGAATGACCTGTAGAACTACAGGGTGCATAAAGGACCCGTGGGAGCGAGCTTGCTCGCGATAGCGGTGGATCAGCTTGCATCAATGCTGAATGTGTCGCCGCCTTCGCGAGCAAGCTCGCTCCCACAGTTGGATTGAGTACACCCGCGGTTTAAGCCGATTCCGGCAACGGATAAAAACTGAAATATTGCTGCAACGCACTGATCAGTTGCAGGTACTCCGGCGGCGTCCAGTGCAGTCTGAAGCCGGCATCGAAATGCATCGGCGTCACGTCTTCATGGCACCACAGGCAATTGGCTTTCAACTTGATGTTTTGTTGCGGTCCCTCGTCGGAAGGGATTTTCAAGTGCAGTTCAAAGTCGGCGCCAACCATCAAAGGCAAATGACTGATCAGCATCAGGCCATTTTCAGAGACATTGCCCAGAAAGCCGATGGGCCTGTCATTGACGCCGTTGAACACGCGCAGGAAGCACGGCAACTGGTGCCGTTCGATTCGCCTTTTTTTGTACATGTCTTGTATCGCTTTTAAACGACCCCGGACAGGGGAAACGAATACTTCGGAACGAACCTTATACCAGTCCGCTCTCCCCGATCCCGGTGCCAGACACTTGACAGCGTCCAGGCCATACCTCTGCCGGTCACAGGTGCTTCTTAACATTAGAGACTCAGCTCTAATACGACTTGTACAAATATAGCTCAAGGTTTGGCGACAGCCAGCCCAGGTACGCACCTTTCATCTACCCCAACGCAATCACCTGCCGATGGCAAAGGGTTGGACGAACGGTCTCAGGACGCGGAGGGGCGGATCGCCGAGGCGCTGCGGGTCGGGTAATGACCCAGGCTCTGCAAGGTTTCGAGCCGCGCGCGGGCACGGTAAGCGTATTCGCTGTTAGGGTATTGGGTGAGGATGAACTGGTAGGTCTGCGCCGCATCGATGAACAGCTTCTGCCGTTCCAGGCACTGGCCGCGCAGCATCGAGACTTCCGGCTGCATATAGCGGCGGGCACGGCTGGCGCGGTCGACCTGGGACAATTCGAGCATCACTTGCTCGCAATTACCGCGGTCATAGGCCTTGTAGGCCAGGTTCATGTGATGGTTCATCGACCAACGGGTGCAGCCCGTGACGCTCAGGGCCAGGGCAACGAAAAGCACGAATCGCATGGGGAGGTTCTCCTGTCTTGAGCTCTGTATCGACCTGGGCAAGAAAATCTTCAGCCCGAAAACGCTTGCCTCGCCACAAGAGCGATGTTCGGCTTTAGCGGTTAAAGACGCAAAAATTTTCAGGAATGTTCATTTCGAAAAACAAACGAAAAAGTAGTGCATATGAACAATGACTACACCCAAAGAGCATAGTAGCCTTCGCTGGCGCTTGAACTTGAGGAGTCTTGCATGTCCGTCCGTCGCACCAAAATCGTCGCTACCCTTGGCCCGGCCAGTAATTCGCCGGAAGTTCTTGAACAGCTGATTCTGGCTGGCCTGGACGTTGCCCGTCTGAATTTCTCCCACGGCACCCCCGAAGAGCACAAGGCCCGTGCCAAGCTGGTGCGCGACCTCGCCGCCAAGCATGGCCGTTTCGTTGCCCTGCTGGGTGACCTGCAAGGCCCGAAGATCCGTATCGCCAAATTCGCCAACAAGCGCATCGAGCTGAAGATTGGTGACACCTTCACCTTCTCCACCAGCCATCCGCTGACCGAAGGCAACCAGCAAGTGGTCGGCATCGACTACCCGGACCTGGTCAAGGATTGCGGCGTGGGCGACGAGCTGCTGCTCGACGACGGCCGCGTGGTAATGCGCGTCGATACCGCCACCGCCACTGAACTGAACTGCACCGTGACCATCGGTGGCCCGCTGTCGGACCACAAAGGCATCAACCGTCGCGGCGGTGGCCTGACGGCGCCGGCCCTGACCGAGAAAGACAAGGCCGACATCAAGCTGGCCGCGGAAATGGAAGTCGACTACCTGGCCGTGTCCTTCCCGCGTGACGCTGCTGATATGGAATACGCCCGTCAACTGCGCGACGAAGCCGGCGGTACTGCCTGGCTGGTGGCGAAAATCGAACGCGCCGAAGCGGTGGCCGACGATGAAACCCTCGACGGCCTGATCAAGGCGTCCGACGCCGTGATGGTGGCCCGTGGCGACCTGGGTGTGGAAATCGGCGACGCCGAGCTGGTGGGCATCCAGAAGAAAATCATTCTGCATGCACGCCGCCACAACAAAGCGGTGATCGTCGCGACCCAAATGATGGAGTCGATGATCCAGAACCCGATGCCGACCCGCGCCGAAGTGTCCGACGTAGCCAACGCCGTACTCGACTACACCGACGCCGTGATGCTCTCGGCCGAAAGCGCCGCCGGCCTCTACCCGCTCGAAGCGGTGCAAGCCATGGCGCGCATCTGCATCGGCGCTGAAAAGCATCCGACCAGCAAGACCTCCAGCCACCGTATCGGCAAGACCTTCGAGCGCTGCGACGAGAGCATCGCCCTGGCGACGATGTACACCGCCAACCACTTCCCGGGCGTGAAGGCGATCATCGCCCTGACCGAAAGTGGCTACACGCCGCTGATCATGTCGCGCATCCGTTCCTCGGTGCCGATCTACGCGTTCTCCCCGCACCGCGAAACCCAGGCCCGCGCCGCCATGTTCCGTGGCGTCTACACCGTGCCATTCGACCCGGCCGCCCTGCAACCGGGCGAAGTCAGCCAGGCGGCGGTGGATGAACTGGTCAAGCGCGGCGTGGTGAAAACCGGCGACTGGGTCATCCTGACCAAAGGCGACAGCTACCACACCATCGGCGGCACCAACGGGATGAAAATCCTGCACGTTGGCGACCCGATGGTCTGAGTGACCTGCTGCTCGAAAAACAAAAGCCCTGCCATGTGAATGGTGGGGCTTTTTGGTTTCTACCTGATGCACAGGTATCACCTCGTCGGCCGCTATCGCGAGCAAGCTCGCGATAGGGCCAGCCCAGGCACTACAAAGTTAATGCCTGTTGATAAACCCCGACAACGCCTCTAACGCCTCGGGCGAGCGCAGGCGTTGGGTGAACAGTTTGCCCTCCTCTTCGATCACCCTGCGCAGTTGTTCCCGATCCGGTGCTTTCATCAGTTGCTTGCTTACGCGCACCGCGTCAGGCGGCAGCGATTCGAAGCGCAGCGCCGCCTCCCGAGCCTTGGCCAATGCCGCTTCACCACTGCCCAACGCCTCGGTGGCGATGCCCCAGGCGACCGCCTGTTCGCCGCTGAAGCCCTCGCCCAGCAGCAACAATTGCGCCGCCCTGGCCTGGCCGAGCAGGCGCGGCAGGATCAGGCTGGAACCGAATTCCGGGCACAGCCCCAGGTTAACGAACGGCATGCGCAGCCGCGCATCCCGGCTGACGTAGACCAGGTCGCAATGCAGCAGCAAGGTCGTGCCGATCCCCACCGCCGACCCGGCCACCGCGGCGATCACCGGTTTGCGGCAATCGAGCAAGCTGAGCATGAACTGGAACACTGGGTTATCGAGGTCGGCGGGTGGCTGTTCGAGGAAGTCGATGATGTCGTTGCCAGCGGTGAAGCAGTCACTGGAACCTGTGAGCAGCACCGCACGGATCTGCGGATCGGCATCCGCCATCGCCAGGGCCTGCGCCAATTGACTGTACATCGCCCGGGTCAGAGCGTTTTTCTTGTGCGGGCGGTTCAAGCGCAAGGTCAGCAGACCGCGTTCGCGTTCCAGCAGCAGGGTTTCGGTCATGGTCGGTCTCGCGTCTGAAGATCAGCGCTCAACCACGGGGCAGGAAGACGTCGGCCAGCAGTTGATTGCGCGGCAGGCCGGCCAGGTACAAGCGCTTGGCAAAGGCTTCGACCCGGTCGGGATGGCCGCAGAGTAAGGCTTGGGTTTGCCGGGAAACAAGCCGCAGTTGCGCCAACGCAGGCGGCGCCTCGGCCGCGGTCAGCAGCTCGACGCAGAGGTTTTCATGCTTGGCCGCCAGCGCCGCCAGGGGTTTGGCCAGGTAATGCCCGGCAGCATCATGGGCCACGTGAATAAGGCGAATCGCGCCTTGGTGATGCTGGCGCAGGGCTTCGCGCAGGATGCCGAACAGTGGCGCCAGGCCGGTGCCGGCGGCCAGCAGCCACAGGGGTTTGGCGTGCCAGTCGGGGTCATAATGCAGGGCGCCGCCGCGCAACTCACCGAGGCGAATCGGGTCGCCGCCTTTCATTTTTCGCGCCGCATCGATGAATCGGCCGGGCTCATGGCAATCGAGGTGGAACTCCAGGAAGCGGTCTTCCTCGGGCAGGCTCGCCAGGGAATAGGGTCGGGCCACGTCACCGGCCCATAGCACCAGATGCTGGCCAGCCTGGTAACGTAGCGCCCGCTCTGGGGTGACGCGCAAGCGCAGCACATCAGGGCCCAGCCAATCCACCGCCGCCACTTGGGCTGCCTGGCCGTCGCGTTGCGGGTCGAACGTATGAATCTGCACATCCTCGACCACCTGGCACTGGCAGGCCAGCCGCCAGCCTTGATCGCGCTGCGCAGGGCTCAGGGCGTCGGGCCGACTGTCGCGCACATCGCCGTCCACGCATTGCACCAGGCACGCGTGGCAACTGCCGGCGCGACAACTGTAGGGCACCGGCACGCCGGACTGATTCAACGCGTCCAGCAAGTTACTGCCTGCCGCCACCGTCCACTGCTTGCCGGCGACTGTCAGTTCAGGCATCGACATTCTCCCAGGCCGCGGCGCATCGATTGCGGCCGTCTCGCTTGGCTCGGTACAAAGCCTGGTCGGCACGCTGCAAGGCGTTGTCCAGGTCATCGCCCACTTCCAGCAGGGTCAAACCCGCCGACAGGCTGAGGGGGCCGACCTGCAGGCCAATCAGTTCGACTTCAGTAAATGCCAGCCGCAGCCGCTCGCAACAGGCGGTCAGGCGCGAGGGATCACAGGCGGGCAACAACATGACGAACTCTTCACCACCGTAACGGGCCAGCACATCGCCTTCGCGCAGACAGGCCGTGGCAACGCCAGCAAAGGCCTGGAGCACCTGATCGCCAGCGGCGTGGCCGTGCAGGTCGTTGATGCGCTTGAAATGGTCGAGGTCGATCAAGGCCAGGCCATGGGCGACGCCAGGCCTGAGGGTGTTGAGCTCGCGGGACGCCAGGCGCAGAAAGTGCCGGCGGTTGAACAGGCCCGTCAGTTCGTCGGTGGCCACCAGGTCTTCGAGCTGGCGCATCATGCCGCGCAGGGTGTCCTGGTGCGCTTGCAGGGCAAACCGTCGCTGGCGCATACGTTGGCGTGAGGTCTGGACATAGCGGGCGTAAAACACCAGCCACACCAGCACGAGAAACAGCACGCACACCTGCAAGCCGGCCAATGTGGGGTCGGGAAGCTGGAAGAAATAGCCGTCCCAGAGGGTAATGCCAGTGAAACCGATAAACACCAACATCGCGCAGCGCACGAAAGCCCGGCGCGACAGATGGAACAGGCCGAACAGCAGGATCAGCACATAAAACACCAGGAACACGCCCCGCGCCTGATCCAGGTGCGCCATCATCCAGGTCTGCCAGCCCAGGCCGATCAACACCTGTATTTCAGTGAGGCTGGGATCGGCGAAGCGCAAGTTGCGGTCGGTGATAAACAGCGCGAACAGCCCTGCCTGGCACAGCACCACCAACACACTGCCGATGATGACATCGCGCAACGAATCGAGGTAATGACCACTGAAAAATGCCAGCCACAGCAACACCAATGCCAGCGCGTAAGTGGCAGCTGCCAAGGCGAAGCGTTTCAGCAAAAGACGTTGGATGGCGTTATGGGTCAATCGTTGACTCACCATGGGAAAGGAACTGACAGGAGGCGTCCTACGCTACAGGCCAGACGCCACTTTAGTGGCGTGCAGGGCAAATGACCATTCAATTCTGGAGCAGAAAAATGGCGTCAAAGCAATGGCCAAAATTGACGCAGTTGTCTGATGTCCCTGGCGAGCGTTTACCTGTGGTGAGGGAGCTTGCTCCCTCACCACAGGTTTCCACATCCGACCTCATCAATCCGTCGCTATCGCGAGCAAGCTCGCTCCCACAGGGTGCCCGCCTGCGATATACTGCCGCGCCTTTTTAGTGTCGCGCCAGCATGCCCGGCGTGCCTTAAGAGGTGCCGCCCGTCGACCGATGCACCCAAACGGCCGGCACCTTATTGAATGTTCCCGTCTTTAGAGAGGAGCGCGACTCATGACCGTGATCAAGCAAGATGACCTGATTCAGAGCGTTGCCGACGCCCTGCAGTTCATTTCCTACTACCACCCCGTGGATTTCATCCAGGCGATGCACGAGGCCTACCTGCGCGAAGAATCGCCGGCGGCCCGTGACTCCATGGCGCAGATCCTGATCAACTCGCGCATGTGCGCCACCGGCCACCGGCCGATCTGCCAGGACACCGGCATCGTGACCGTGTTCGTGCGCGTGGGCATGGACGTACGTTGGGATGGCGCAACCATGAGCCTGGACGACATGATCAACGAGGGCGTACGCCGCGCCTACAACCTGCCGGAAAACGTCCTGCGTGCGTCGATCCTCGCCGACCCGGCAGGCGCGCGCAAGAACACCAAGGACAACACCCCGGCGGTCATCCACTACTCCATCGTCCCGGGCAACACCGTGGAAGTGGACGTGGCAGCCAAGGGCGGTGGTTCCGAGAACAAGTCGAAAATGGCCATGCTCAACCCGTCCGACTCCATCGTTGACTGGGTGCTGAAAACCGTTCCGACCATGGGTGCCGGCTGGTGCCCACCGGGCATGCTGGGCATCGGCATCGGCGGCACCGCCGAGAAAGCCGCGGTGATGGCCAAGGAAGTGTTGATGGAGTCCATCGACATCCACGAGCTCAAGGCACGCGGCCCGCAGAACCGTATCGAAGAGATGCGCCTGGAGCTGTTCGAGAAGGTCAACCAACTGGGCATCGGCGCCCAGGGCCTGGGTGGCCTGACCACCGTGCTCGACGTGAAGATCATGGACTACCCGACCCACGCCGCCTCCCTGCCGGTGTGCATGATCCCCAACTGCGCCGCCACCCGCCACGCCCACTTCGTGCTCGACGGCACCGGCCCGGCGTCGCTGGAAGCGCCACCCTTGGACGCCTACCCGGAAATCGTCTGGGAAGCCGGCCCATCGGCTCGTCGCGTGAACCTCGACACCCTGACCCCGGAAGACGTGCAAAGCTGGAAACCGGGCGAAACCGTGCTGCTCAACGGCAAGATGCTCACCGGTCGCGACGCGGCGCACAAGCGCATGGTCGAGATGCTGAACAAGGGTGAAACCTTGCCGGTGGACCTCAAGGGTCGCTTCATCTATTACGTTGGCCCGGTTGATCCGGTGGGTGACGAAGTCGTCGGCCCGGCCGGCCCGACCACGGCCACGCGGATGGACAAGTTCACCCGCCAGATCCTCGAGCAGACCGGCCTGTTGGGCATGATCGGCAAATCCGAGCGCGGCCCGACCGCCATCGAAGCGATCAAGGACAACAAGGCTGTCTACCTGATGGCCGTCGGCGGTGCCGCTTACCTGGTGGCCCAGGCGATCAAGAAATCCAAGGTATTGGCCTTCGCCGAACTGGGGATGGAAGCGATCTACGAGTTCGAGGTCAAGGACATGCCGGTGACCGTCGCGGTCGATAGCAAAGGCGAGTCGGTGCACATCACAGGTCCAGCCATCTGGCAGAAGAAGATCAGTGACAGCCTGGCGGTGGAAGTGCAGTAACACGCACTTTGCTGCTGTGAAAAAGGCCGGTGGGCGACAAGCTCACCGGCCTTTTTTTGTGCTCACAACATTTGATGTCCACCACAGATCCCTGTGGGAGCGGGTTGCTCACAAAAATTGCTGCTCACCACAGATCCCCTGTGGGAGCGGCCTTGCTCGCGATAGCGGTGGGTCAGCTTGCATCCATGTTGGATGGGCAGCCGTCTTCGCGAGCGCCATGCTATCGTGCCCGCCCGACTGTCTACCTGTTTATGCCAGTATGCTGCCGACTACCCGTACCTTGCGCCTGTCGTTGTACACCTTGCTGATCCTTGCCGGCGCAGCGGTTGCCGCCACCCTGGCCGTGCGTCACGCCGAACGCGAGGCCCTGGAGGAAGACGCCAGCCGGGCGAACCAGCAGTTGGCGCTGTACGCCAATTCATTGCACACCCTGATCGAACGCTACCGCGCCCTGCCCGCCGTGCTGGCGTTGGACCCGGAGTTGCGCGCAGCCCTCAAGGGGCCCGTCAACGCGGTGCAGCAGGACGCCTTGAACCGCAAACTGGAACAGATCAACGGCGCCGCGCAATCTTCCACACTGGAACTGCTCGACCACACCGGCCTGGCCGTGGCGGCCAGCAACTGGCGTCTGCCCAGCAGTTATGTCGGGCACAACTATGGCTTTCGCCCCTATTTCCTCCAGACCCGCACCCAGGGCACCGGAAGGTTTTATGCGGTGGGCGTGACCAGCGGCATCCCGGGCTATTTCCTCTCCAGCGCGGTGACCGGCGATAACGGCGAGTTCCTCGGCGCAATGGTGGTGAAGCTGGAGTTTCCGGAGCTTGAGCGTGAGTGGCGCCAGGGCAGCGACACCCTGCTGGTCAGCGATGCCCGAGGCATCGTCTTCATCGCCAATCGCCCAGGCTGGCGTTATCGCCACTTGCAGCCCCTGACCGACAGCGACCGCGCCGAACTCAAGACCACTCGCCAATACGACAAGCAACCGTTGCAACCCCTGGCCTATGAACCGCTGCGACGCTTTGACGACAACAGTCACCTGGCCCGGGTCGAAGCCCCCGATGGCCCGGCCGATTACCTGTGGGAATCCCTGCCGCTGAGTGCCGAAGGCTGGACGCTGCACTTGCTGCGCCGCCCGCAAATTGCCTTCGAAGACCGTCGCAATGCCGGGCTCGCCGCCGCCGGATTGTGGCTGACCCTGGTGTTCCTGCTGCTGTTTCTCAACCAGCGTTGGCGCCTGGCGAAACTGCGTCAGCGCAGCCGCGAAGAACTTGAACGATTAGTAGAAGAGCGCACCCGGGACTTGCGCACCGCCCAGGACGGCTTGGTGCAATCGGCCAAGCTTGCGGCGCTGGGGCAGATGTCGGCGGCCCTGGCCCATGAGATCAACCAGCCGCTGACCGCCCAGCGCATGCAACTGGCAACCTTGCGCTTGCTGCTTGATCACGGCCGGGTCGACGATGCCTACAAAGCCCTCAAACCACTGGACGACATGCTGACGCGCATGGCCGCCCTCACCGGTCACCTGAAAACCTTCGCCCGTAAAAGCCCCAGCGGCCTGCGCGAACGCCTGGACCTGGCGGCGGTGGTGGACCAGGCGCTACAACTGCTGGACACCCGCCTGCGCGACGAACAGGTCAGCACTGTGCTGCACCTGACGCGCCCGGCGTGGGTACGTGGCGATGCGATCCGTCTCGAACAGGTGTTGATCAACCTGCTGCGCAATGCTCTCGACGCCATGGCCGGCCAGCCCCTCAAGCGCCTGGAAGTGCGCCTGGAAGCCGATGATCAATTGTGGCGCCTGACGGTCAGTGACAGCGGCAGCGGCATCGCCGAGGAACACCTGGCCCAGGTCTTCGATCCGTTCTTCACCACCAAGGCGGTGGGCGATGGCCTGGGCTTGGGCCTGGCGGTTTCGTTTGCGATCATTCATGAATCCGGTGGACGGCTGTCGGCGGACAACCATGAGCACGGCGCGGTGTTCTGCGTGACCTTGCCCATCGATCAGGAGGCGCAGTTGCATGCTTGACTCAGTGATAGTGGTCGACGACGAAGGCAGCATCCGCAGCGCCGTCGAGCAATGGTTGAGCCTGTCGGGGTTCCAGGTGCAGTTGTTCAGCCGCGCCGAGGAATGCCTGGCGCACTTGCCGGAACATTTTCCTGGGGTGATCCTGAGTGACGTGCGCATGCCCGGCCTCAGCGGCCTGGACCTGCTGGCCGAAGTGCAACGGCGCGACCCCGACCTGCCAGTGATTCTGTTGACCGGTCACGGCGATGTACCGATGGCCGTGGAAGCCATGCGCGACGGCGCCTACGATTTCCTGGAAAAACCCTTCAGCCCCGAAGCCCTGCTCGGCAGCCTGCGCCGGGCCCTGGACAAGCGCACCCTGGTATTGGAGAACCGTCGCTTGCATGAACAAGCCGACGCCAAGGCCAAGCTCGACACAACGCTGTTAGGGGTTTCCCGGACCCTGCAAAACCTGCGGCGCCAGGTGCTGGACCTGGCGACACTGCCGGTCAACGTGTTGATCCGCGGCGAAACCGGCAGCGGCAAGGAATTGGTCGCTCGCTGCCTGCACGACTTCGGCCCGAGGGCGAGCAAACCCTTCGTCGCGTTGAACTGCGCGGCGATTCCCGAGCAGTTGTTCGAGGCGGAACTGTTCGGCCACGAAAGCGGCGCCTTCACTGGCGCCCAGAGCAAGCGCATCGGCAAACTCGAATACGCCGACGGCGGCACGCTGTTCCTCGATGAAATCGAGAGCATGCCTCTGGCGCAACAGGTCAAGCTGCTACGGGTGTTGCAGGAGCAGAAACTCGAACGCCTGGGCTCGAACCAGAGTATCCCGGTGGACCTGCGCATCATCGCCGCCACCAAGCCCGATCTGCTGGACGAAGCTCGAGCCGGACGGTTTCGTGAAGACCTGGCCTATCGCCTGAACGTCGCCGAGTTGCGCCTTCCGCCGCTGCGTGAACGCCGCGAGGACATTCCGCTGCTGTTCGAACACTTCACCCACAGCGCCGCCGAACGCCTGGGCCGCCGCGCCGCGCCCCTGAGCGGCCCGCAATTGAGTCACCTGCTCAGCCACGACTGGCCGGGCAACGTGCGGGAACTGGCCAACGTGGCCGAGCGCCAGGTATTGGGGCTCGATCAACCCCACACCCTGGAAACAGAACCTGGGCAGTCCCTCGCCGCCCAGCAGGAAGCCTTCGAAGCCCAATGCCTGCGCGCCGCCCTGACACGGCACAAAGGTGATGTGAAAGCGGTGCTCGAAGAACTGCAACTGCCGCGCCGCACCTTCAATGAAAAAATGCAGCGGCATGGGTTGAGTCGGGAGATGTTCTTGTAGTGCCGCTGAATTTTCTGTGCCGGTCCCGGCCCCATCGCGAGCAAGCTCGGCTCCCACATTTTGACCTGCGTACACATACCCTGTGGGAGCTGAGCTTGCTCGCGATGAGGCCAGCCCAGACAGCACATCTGCCCCACGGATAAGCGGATTCCCGCTCACACCCAATTCAGAACAAGCGGATTTCCGCTCACTTAACGCCGCAAACCCCTCTAGCCCGGCCTTCCAGCAGCTGGCACAGCTCCTGCTATAGCCCTGTCAGGCTGCGTTCCCACGCGCTCCACAAAAACAATTAAACGAAGGATCCTTCAATGGATAACTCCAACGCCCTGCCCATTGGGTCGGCTGCCGTGCCCGCCCGTGAAAGAACCACCGCCAGCCGGATCAAATCGATCTTCAGCGGTTCGGTCGGCAACATGGTCGAGTGGTATGACTGGTACGTCTACGCCGCTTTCTCGTTGTACTTTGCCAAAGTCTTTTTCCCCAAAGGCGACACCACCGCCCAACTGCTCAACACCGCCGCGATCTTCGCCGTGGGCTTTTTGATGCGCCCGATCGGTGGCTGGCTCATGGGCCTGTACGCTGACCGCGCCGGCCGCAAGGCCGCGTTGATGGCTTCGGTGTACCTGATGTGCTTCGGCTCGCTGATCATCGCCCTGAGCCCCAGCTATGAAACCATCGGCGTCGGCGCGCCGATCCTGCTGGTGTTTGCCCGCCTGCTCCAAGGCCTGTCGGTGGGTGGCGAGTACGGCACGTCGGCAACCTACCTGAGCGAGATGGCGACCAAGGAACGTCGCGGCTTCTTCTCCAGCTTCCAGTACGTGACCCTGATCTCCGGCCAGCTCATCGCCCTCGGCGTGCTGATCGTGCTGCAACAGTTCCTCACCACCGAACAGCTGTATGCCTGGGGCTGGCGCATTCCGTTCGCCATCGGCGCATTGTGCGCGGTCGTGGCGCTGTACCTGCGACGCGGCATGGAAGAAACCGAGTCGTTCACCAAGAAAGAGAAGTCCAAGGAAAGCGCCATGCGCACCTTGATGCGCCACCCCAAGGAACTGATGACCGTGGTCGGCCTGACCATGGGCGGCACCCTGGCGTTCTACACCTACACCACCTACATGCAGAAATACCTGGTGAACACCGTCGGCATGAGCATCTCCGACTCCACGACCATTTCCGCCGCCACGCTGTTCCTGTTCATGTGCCTGCAACCGGTGATCGGCGGGCTGTCGGACAAGGTCGGTCGCCGGCCGATCCTGATTGCCTTCGGCATCCTGGGTACGCTGTGCACCGTGCCGATCCTCACCACCCTGCACACCATCCAGACCTGGTGGGGCGCGTTCTTCCTGATCATGGCCGCGCTGATCATCGTCAGCGGCTACACCTCGATCAACGCCGTGGTGAAGGCCGAGTTGTTCCCCACCGAAATCCGCGCCCTGGGCGTCGGCCTGCCGTACGCACTGACCGTATCGATCTTCGGCGGCACCGCTGAATACATCGCGCTGTGGTTCAAGAGCATCGGCATGGAGACTGGCTACTACTGGTACGTGACGGCGTGCATCGCGGTCTCGCTGCTGGTGTACATCACCATGAAAGACACCCGCAAGCACTCGCGGATCCTCACCGACTGACATACGAGTCGTACAAGCAAAAGGGGCGAACCTGAACAGGTTCGCCCCTTTTTTCGTTCCATGTCTGAAGATTTATCTGACATTAATCTCTGGTTAATGCCTGCTCTTCATTCTCACTCTCAACCAAACGCAATTCGATACGTCCTGTGATGAGGTTTCCAAACCGCTCTGAGGCGACCACAAACATATCGAATTAATAGATTGGTTTAAGCGTTTTTTTGCGCTTTTTAATCAAATTAACCAGCGTAATATGAATTCCACACCCAAGGCACTTAACGCCAACCACTCTGGAGCACGACCATGAAAACCAAACTGATCCTCGCCCTGACCCTGTCGGTACTGGCTGCCAACACTTTCGCCGCCGATGGCTTCGACCGCACCAGCTCGGCTATTGCCGCTGATGGTTACAACCGCACTGGCTCTGCCACTGTTGCTGCTGATGGTTACGACCGTACTGGTGGCGCCGCTGTCGCTGCTGATGGCTTCGATCGCACTAACGGCGCTACCGTTGCCGAAGATGGTTTTGATCGCACTGGCGGCGCTACCGTTGCCGAAGATGGTTTTGATCGCACTGGCGGCGCTACCGTCGCTGAAGATGGTTTTGATCGCACTGGCGGCGCCACCGTTGCCGAAGATGGTTTTGATCGCACTGGCGGCGCTACCGTCGCTGAAGATGGTTTTGATCGCACTAACACTGCTGCCATCAGCTAATCCGATAACCCCACCCTCACAGCCCGGCTTCGGCCGGGCTTAGTTGTTTTTAGGGCATGGAAAAGGAAGGCGGACACTGGTTTCGTAATCGCCACGAATCAAGCCCGCTCCCACAAGATGCTACGGTGCTGACAAAAACAGCGGGGACCTGCACTATCCTCAACTCCTTATAAACCCAACGAAGGACCGCCTTCAGCTATGCCCGACGACATCCACTACTACGAACCCGCCCTAGGCCACGGCCTGCCCCACGACCCGTTCAACGCCATCGTCGGTCCGCGTCCCATCGGCTGGATTTCGTCACAGGACGCCGAAGGCCGCCTGAACCTGGCGCCTTACAGTTTCTTCAACGCCTTCAACTACATTCCGCCGATCATTGGTTTTTCCAGCGTCGGGCGCAAAGACAGCCTGAACAACATCGAACAGACCGGCGAGTTCGCCTGGAACCTGGCCACCCGCCCGCTGGCCGAGCAGATGAACCAGAGCTGCGCGATGGTCGCACCTGAGGTCAATGAGTTCGAACTGGCGGGTTTGACGCCGGCGGCGTCACGGGTGATCCAGGTGCCGCGCGTAGCGCAAAGCCCGGTGTCCTTCGAATGCAAGGTCACTCAGATCATTCAGTTGCAGCGAGCAGACAAAGGGCTGGTGCCGAGCTGGCTGATCCTAGGCGAAGTGGTCGCCGTGCATATCGCCAAGTGGCTGTTGAAAGATGGGGTGTACGACACCGCTGCCGCCGAGCCGATCTTGCGCGGTGGCGGGCCGGCGGATTATTTCCAGTTGGGGCCTGAGGCGTTGTTCAAGATGCATCGCCCTCGATAGAAGCAGCGCTATCCTCCGTGGCGAGGGAGCAAGCTCCCTCGTCACAAAAGCAATCCCATCGATGCTGGTTTACCAGACCAACCCACCCTCGTCGTCAACACCCTTGAGATGCGTCAACTGCACAGCAGCTGCATCGTCGGCTTCGGTAGCAGTCTTGAAGCTGTGCTCTTCAAGCACCTTGTTAAAGCGCGGCGCACCGGAGCCGCCAATGGCTTTGGTGGCAATAGCGGCGAAATAACCACCGCCCTCCCGGGGAACGACTGCGGAAACAGCTTCAAAGGTTTCAAAGGCTTTGCGTGCCATGTTTGTGCATCCTGGCGGTGAAAAATGACCGCCATTAAACCTTCAACCAGCCAGTTTGTGTACCTTCGCCAGACACCCTTCGGTCGCCTGGGCGGCGGATACGTCCCTGAAGGTGTGGAAGTCCAGGCTGCTCACCACCAGGTCCTGCACCAGCTCGGCGAAAATCGCCATGGCCGGAGAGTTGAAGTAGGCATCCATCGCCGACTGATTGAACCAGAGCCCGGACACCAGCCACAGATCCGCATCACACTGGGAATGTTGCAAGGCAAAGTGCAGGCAACCGGGGGCCTGGCGCGAAGGCGCGATCAGGGTACTCAGGCGTGCCCCCAATTGCTTCGAGCAACCGGCACGGGCGCGGACAAAAGCCATGTGACTGACGGGGATCTGTGTAGACATGTTCAACCCTCCCAGGTAATCCGTTGTGCAGCCGGGGACAGGCTGCGACAGGATCAAAGGTTAAGCGTCGCCACGCCAGCCTGGTTAGTCGATTCCTGCCGACCCATTGCACAATCCTGCCCACCGACGTAACAAAACTCGACATGGATAGGGCTGGAATCCGGATAGTTGAAACAAAAGGTTTCAAGCAAGTTTCAGCAGCATTGTCCGGCCCTGATCCGAAGTACCGTGCAGGATCAGGCAAGCTTTCAACAGGATGTGGCTATCGCTGCATCTTGCACAAACTTAAGCTTTGTTCATCGCTCCCTATTTCCTGAGGATTCCGGCATGTCGCCGCTCGATCACGCCCACGTCCCGCTGGACACGTACCTGGAACAACAGCGCGCCGAACTGGCATCGATCATCGACCGTAACACCAGCGAAGATGGTAGCTACGCCACGGCCATCGGCTCGCTGAACCTGTCGCGTCACAGCAAGCCTCATAAATTTGCCCCCGTGCTGGCACAACCGGCGCTGTGCATCATGGCCCAGGGCAGCAAGCAGGTGCACCTGGCGGACGAACTGTTCAACTACGACCCGCTCCACTACCTGGTGGTCTCGGTGTCGATGCCATTGAGTGGGTGCGTGACCGCCGTTTCGCCCGAACAGCCGATCCTGGCCCTGCGCCTGGACATCGACCCGGCGGAAATCACCGCGCTGATCGCCGACGCCGGCCCCTTGGGCGTGCCGACCCGCCCCACGGGGCGAGGCCTGTACGTCGAGCGCCTGGACACGCCGATGCTCGATGCCGTACTGCGCCTGGCGCGGCTGCTGGACAGCCCGAAAGACATCGCCATGCTCGCGCCGTTGGTGCGCAGGGAGATCCTGTACCGCCTGCTGCGCAGTCCACAGGGCTATCGCCTGTATGAAATCGCTATCACCAACAGTCAGAGCCATCGCATCAGCCAGGCGATCAAATGGCTCAACGGCCATTTCGAACAGCCGTTGCGCATCGATGACCTGGCTCGGGAAGTGAACCTCAGCGTCTCGACCTTGCATCACCGCTTCAAGGCCATGACCGCCATGAGTCCGCTGCAATACCAGAAACAATTGCGCCTGCAGGAGGCCCGACGGCTGATGCTGGCCGAAGGGCTGGAAGCTTCGGCGGCTGGATATCGCGTGGGTTATGAAAGCCCTTCGCAGTTCAGCCGCGAATACAGCCGGCTGTTCGGCGCGCCGCCGCTGCGGGATCTGGCGCGATTGCGGATGACCGTCTGATCCGTTTTTTTGTTGACTGGGCCGGCCTCATCGCGAGCAAGCTCGCTCCCACATTGGGTCTGTTGTGAACAGAGAATCTGTGTTCACTGAAGATCCCCTGTGGGAGCGAGCTTGCTCGCGATGGGGCCAGTAGAAGCGCCTCATCTCTTGAACTCAGGCACTGAGCAACCGACACGCCTGCGCCGGTATCGTCACCGACACCGCATGCCCGATCCCCAGGTCCATGCCCTGGCAAGGCGTACTCAACGCCGTGAACGAAATCCCGGAACACTCCACCGTGGTCTCGACGGTCGCGCCGATGTCCCGCACGAACGTCACCTTGCCCAGCAACCGATTACCCGCCGCGACCTGGGGCGCGGACAGTTGCAGGTCTTCGGGGCGCACCAGCAACTTGATCTTCTCGCCGACGACGGTGCTATGGCTGGCCGGCACTTCCAGAGAATCCCCGCCCGGCAGCCCGACCCGCCCGTTGCCCAGCGTGGTCGCGGGGAAGATGTTGCCTGAACCGATGAAATCGGCGACAAATTCATTGGCCGGGTGCCGGTAGATCTCAATCGGCGTACCGACCTGTTGCACCCGATGCTCACCCAGTACCACCACGATGTCGGCCATGGTCATGGCTTCGCGCTGATCGTGGGTCACCAAAATGGTGGTGATGTTCAGCCGCTGTTGCAGTTGGCGGATTTCCACTTGCATCGATTCGCGCAACTTGGCGTCCAGGGCCGACAGCGGCTCGTCCAGCAGCAGGATTTTCGGCCGGGCGGCAATGGCCCGGGCAATCGCCACGCGTTGGCGCTGGCCGCCAGAAAGCTTGGCCACGGGCCGATCGATCATCGCCTGGAGCTGGATCAGTTCCAGCAACTCCACCACCCGCGCCTGTTGCTCGGCCTTGCTCACGCCCCGCAGCTTCAGCGGATAGGCGATGTTCTCGCCGACGGTCATGTGGGGAAACAACGCCAGCGATTGAAACACCATGCCGAAGTTGCGCAGGTGCGCCGGGGTATGGCCGATGTCTTGGCCATCCAGGCGGATTTCGCCACCGCTGAGGCTTTCCAGGCCAGCGATCATACGCAGCAGCGTGGTCTTGCCACAGCCCGAAGGCCCGAGGAAACACACCAGCTTGCCCTCGGGCAAATGCAGGTTAACGTCCGTTACCGCGCAGGCCGAGCCGTAATGTTTCTCGACGTTTTCCAGTATCAGTCCAGTCATGTCTTCACCTCGAAATCAAAAGGAAACGCCGCCCTCGCCCACCAGTTTCTCCAACGCCCAGATCAGCACGAAGTCGATCAGCACGATGAGCACGGCAAACGAAAAAACGGTGGGGTCCAGGGACGACACGGTGCGGCTGTACATCCAGATCGGCACGGTCATGACATCGATGGTGTAGAGGAAATAGGTCACGGTGAATTCGTTGAACGAGACAATGAACGCCAGCAGCATCCCGGCGAGAATTCCCGATTTCATCAACGGCACCACCACATCGACGATGGCCCGCTGCGGTGTGGCCCCCAGCATTCGCGCGGCCTCTTCAACTTCACTGCCGATGCCGAGCATGGCGGCGGTGCAGTTCTTCACCACGAACGGCAAGGCCAAAATGACGTGGGCAATGACCAGCCGCGAGGTGCTCATCTGGAACGGCAGGCCGTCGAACACCAGCAGCAACGCCAACCCCAACACCACCATGGGAAACACCAGTGGTAGCGACATCAGTTGCAGCGCCACGGCCTTGCCACGGAACTCGCAACGGGTCAGCGCGTAGGCCGCCGGCACCGCGATCAGCGTGGCGAAAATCATCGTCAGGCAGGCCACCAACAGGCTGGTCCCCATTGCCTGGCCCAGGCTCAACACGTCGCTGGCATCCGGCGAGACGAAGGTATGCCAGGCGGCCCGATACCATTGCAGGCTGTAGCTGCTCGGTGGGAAATCCAGGTTCGCGGCGCCGCTGAAGGACATGACGATCATGGTCAGGATCGGCAGTACCGCCAACAGCAGGATGAAGCCCGATAGCAGCCCCACGCCTCGCCCGGTTTCACCGGGCAACAGCGACTGGCGTTTTTTAGTCAGCGCACTCATTGAGAAGCCTCCAGCATCCGCCGACGACGGCCGGTGAAATATTCGGACAGGGTCATGATCATCAGCGTCGTGACGATCAGCACCACCCCGGCGGCGGACGCGGCCGGCCAGTTCATCAACGGGGCGATCTGGTCGTGGACCATCACCGCCAACATTGGCACCCGTCGACCACCCAGCAGCAGCGGCACGACGAAACTGCTGGCGTTGTAGGCAAACACCAATGTCGCGCCGGTGATGATGCCCGGCAGGCTCATGGGCAGCACCACTTGGCGAAACACCTGGAAACGGCTGGCGCCGAGGGTGGCGGCGGCCTCTTCATAACTGCGGGCAACGCCACGCATGGCGCTGGCGATGGGCAGCACGGCCAGTGGAAATGCCGTCTGGACCAGCCCCATCAACACACCATTCTGGTTGTACAGCAGCATGATCGGCCGCTTGATCAGGCCCAGCCCCATGAGCGCCTGATTGAGCATGCCGGCAGGACCAAGGATCACCAGCCAGCCATAGCTTTGCAGCAGCAGGTTGACCAACAACGGCAACAGCACCGCCGCCAGGAACACCCGCCGCAATAATGGCGAGGCCAGGCGCGACATGGTGTAGGCCACAGGGATCGCCAGCAGTACGGCGATCACCGCGCTAATCAACGCAAGGCGCAAGGTCAGCAGCAGGGACTTGAGGTAATAGGGCTCCAGCAACTGCCCGTAACTGGCAAGACTGAACCCACTCCACTCCGCGCCCTTGGTGCCGACACTCATGCGCAGCACCAACAGACTGGCAGCGATCAGCACACCGAGAAACAACATCGACGGCGACAGGAAAAGCCAGGCCCGGCTGGTGGGTGAAATACCCCGGGTGACACGCATGGGCGCAACACTCTGGGGATGAGCTAACGGTTGGTGTTCCATGGCAAGGTCTCGTCAGTGGAAAACGACAGAACAAACACAATTTCAGATCCACTCATTTCCGATGAGGGCAAGGCACAGTCAATATCTCCATCGACTGCTCCACCGCCTTCGCGAGCAAGCCCGCTCACACAGTGGAGTTCGAATCAGGAAGAGAAGATTTCCGTGTACCGGCGAATCCATTGGTCATGCACCGTCGCCAGGAACGCGTTGTCGTGCATGATCGCCATGTCGGCGATTTGCTCCGGGGTGAGGATGTACGGGCTCTTGCGCGCTTCGGCGGAGATGATGGCCTTGGCGTTGACCGGGCCGTTGAAGATGTCTTCGGCCATCTTGCCCTGCACCAGCGGGTCGAGGGAGTGGTCGATGAAGGCGTAGGCCAGGTCGGTGTCGCCCGGGCGGTTTTTCGGCATGACCGAGAGCATCAGGTCGGTGTAGAACCCCTCCTTCATGCCAAACGTCGCCCCCAGGCCGTAAGCCGGGTCGCGGATCTGCTTGGGGAAAAACGCCGGCGCGTACAACCCGCCCATGTCCAGGGAACCGGTGCGAAACAGCTCGGCGATCTGGTTCGGGTTTTCCCCCAGGGTCACCACCCGGTCCTTGAGCTCGGCGAGTTTCTTGAAGCCGGGTTCGATGTTGTGCTCGTCACCGCCGGCCAGCTTGGCGGCGATGATGATCAGGTCCATGGCCTCGGTCCAGTTCGGCGGCGGCAGGAAAATATTCGGCGCCAGGTCCGCATCCCAAAGCGCGGCGTAGCTGCCCGGCGCCTGCTGTAAGGTCCGGGTGCTGTAGACCAGGCTGTTGCACCACAACAGGTAACCAATGCCATGGCCGCCGGCGCCCGTGCGGTATTGCGCCGGCACATCGGCCAGGTTGGGAATGCGATTGAGGTCGGGCTTTTCCAGCAGCCCGGCAGCGGCCAGGCCCTCGGCGCCGACGCCTGCCAGGGTGATGATGTCGTACTGCGGTCGGTCGCCACCGGCCTTGAGCTTGGCGACCATTTCCGACGTGCTGCCGGTGCGGTCGGCAATGACCTTGGCCCCGGTCTTGGCCTCGAAGGTCGCCGCGATGTTGCGCAACGCCGCCAGACCGGTGTCGTCGGACCAAGTGAGCAGGCGCAAGGTCTTGCCGACGAACCGCGTATCACTGGCCCGAGCGCTGATGAAGGGCACGCTCATGGCGGCGGCCGCTACCGAAACCACACTTGCGGTCTTGATGAATTGACGTCTGTTCAGATCATGCTCGCCCATGGAGGACTCCCTTTATTCTTTTAAGTATGAGGTGGGTAAAAACCGCTGCGCCCGCACCGTTCGACGTCGAGCAAAGCCCCGTACTGCCTGGGCTTTGCCGCCGCCTGCGGCCATCCTGGGGTTGTGCAAAATCCCTGACTATCGAAAAAAACTCATTGAAGCCATGTTCCTGGCGCATGCCTTTTTTCGAGGCATGCGTGACCTGATAACGCGCCTTCAGACCGCCCGGATCACATGCTTGATTTCCTGAAACGCCGCCAATCCCCAAGGCCCCAATTCGCGGCCGAGACTGCTCTGCTTGTAACCGCCCCAAGCCGCCTGGGGGAAAATCACCTGGGGGGCGTTGATCCACACCAGTCCTGCCTGTAAGGCGTTGGCCACCTGTTCGGCAGCCGTCGTATCACGGCTGACCACACTGGCCACCAGGCCGAAACGACTGTCGTTGGCCAAGGCGATGGCCTGCGCCTGGCTGCTGAAACGGCGTACGCACAGCACGGGCCCGAAGATCTCCTCGCACCACAACGCACTGTCCAGGGGCACGTCAGTGAAGATTGTCGGCTGTAAAAAAAAGCCGCGCGGCAAATGCGCCGGTCGCTGCCCACCACTCACCAGCGTCGCTCCGGCGCTCAAGCCTCGGTCGATGTGCCCCAGCACCCGCTGGTATTGCGCCTGGTTGACCAGCGCGCCCATCTCCACATCCGGGTCGAACGGGTCGGCCACGCGGATCGCCTCGGCGCGGCCCTTGAGCCGTTGCAGGAACTCATCGGCCAGCTCATCGGCGACCAACACGCGACTGGTGGCCGAACACATCTGCCCGGCATTGAAGAAACCGCCGCCACAGGCCAGTTCCACCGCCAGGTCCAGGTCGGCATCGGCCAGCACCAGTAAGGACGATTTACCGCCCAGCTCCAGGCTCACGCCCTTCACCGTTTCCGCCGCCCGCTGCATCACCTGCACGCCCACCGCATTGCTGCCGGTGAAGGAAATCTTCGCCACCCGTGGGTCCGCCGCCAGCGGCGCCCCGACTGCCAGGCCTGTGCCACACACCAGGTTGAACACCCCGTCCGGCAGACCGCAGCCAGCGATGATCGCGGCCAGTTCCAACTCCGGCAACGGCGTGACTTCCGAAGGCTTGAGCACCACGCAACACCCGGCAGCCAAAGCCGGAGCGAGTTTCCAGGCGGTGGTGACCATCGGAAAATTCCACGGCACGATCAAGCCGACCACGCCGCAGGGTTCGCGGCGCAGGCGTGCGCTGAAATCATCGCTGGGCAATGCCAGCGGACTGTCCTGGCGGGCGTCCAGACCTTCGGCCAGCTCGGCGTAGTACTCGAAGGTGGCGACCACATCGTCGACATCGATGGCCGCTTCGAACAACGGTTTGCCGTTGTTGCTCGATTGCAGCTGTATCAGCCGCTCACGAGCGGCCTGCACGCCAGCGGCAATACGGCGCAAAAGTGCGCCGCGCTCGGTGCCAAGGGTGTTCGACCATGGGCCGAAAGCCTGGGTAGCGGCACTCAAGGCTTGATCGACAGCGTGCTCATCACCGCCATAAACGGTGGCCAGCAGCGCCTCGGTCGCCGGGTTGATCACCCGCAGCGGTTGATCACCGGCCAACCATTTACCGTTGATGTACAGCCCGTCTTGCGTGGTGAGGAAACTCATTTCGACACCTCTGCCATCCAGCCTGCCTGATCGATTTCGATCAGGGTCGGACCTTGCCGATCACTGGCAGCGAGCAATGCACCGTGCAGTTGCTCCACGCCATCGATGGCTTGTGCAGCGCAACCCAGCGCCTTGGCGACGCCGATGAAATCCGGGGTGTAGATGTCCACGCCCACCGGTTCGATGGCGCGGTTGACCATGTATTTTTTGATCTCTTCATAGCCCTGGTTATTCCACAGCAGCACGATCACTGGCGTACGCGCTTCCACCGCGCTGGCCAGCTCCGGCAGGGTGAACTGCAACCCGCCATCGCCGATCAGGCACACCACCGGCGGGCGACCGTGCCCCAGGTCCCTACCGCCGAGCCAGGCGCCGATGGCCGCCGGCAACGCATAGCCGAGGGTGCCGTAGCCGGTGGACGAGTTGAACCAGCGGCGCGGCTGCTCCGGGTTGAAGGTCAGGTTGCCGGTGTACACCGGTTGGGTGGAGTCGCCGACAAATATCGCCTCGGGCAACGCCTGCAGGACAGTGTCGAGGAAGAGGGTTTGGGCGCGGGTCGCAGCATCCCAGTTCCCTGCCAGATCGGCCCGCAACCGCGCAGCGCGAGCCGCGCCCCAATCGTTGCAGCGCTCGGCCAAGGGTTGCGCGTTCAACGTGTCGAGCAAGGCCCGGGCGGCGGTGCGAGCATCGGCCACCAGCGCCAGATGCGGCGGATAGTTGCGCACGGTCTGGTCCGGGTCGATGTCGATACGCAGCAACGCACCGGGGATCTCGAAACCGCCGGCAAAGGTGATGTCGTAGTCGGTTTCGGCCAGTTCGGTGCCGATGGCCAGCACTACATCAGCCTCGGCCACCAACGCCCGGGTGGCGACCAGGCTCTGGGTCGAGCCGATCAGCAGAGGATGCCGGGACGGCAATAGCCCCTTGGCGTTGATGGTCAACGCCACTGGCGCGCCGAGGCGTTCGGCCAGTTCGGTCAATTCGACCGCTGCGTCGATGGCGCCGCCACCGGCCAGGATCAAGGGCCGCTTGGCCGTCGCCAGCATGGCCGTCATTTGCTCCACGGCATCCGGTGCAGCGCCAGCACGGCTGATGCTCACCGGTGTGCTGGCGAGCAAAGCGTCAGCGTCTTCGACCAAAACATCCAACGGAATTTCGATATGCACCGGCCGCGGACGCCCGGCCTGGAACAAAGCGAAAGCCCGGGCCAGCACGCCGGGCAATTCGGCGGCGGACATCAGCGTGTGGGAAAACGCCGCCACCCCGCCCACCAACGCACCCTGGTTCGGCAACTCATGCAACTTGCCGCGTCCGCCGCCCAACTGGCTGCGCGATTGCACGCTGGAGATCACCAGCATCGGGATCGAGTCGGCGTAGGCCTGGCCCATGGCGGTGGTGATGTTGGTCATGCCGGGGCCGGTGATGATGAAACATACGCCGGGCTTGCCGCTGACACGGGCGTAGCCGTCAGCCATGAAGCCTGCGCCCTGTTCGTGACGCGGGGTCACATGGCGGATGCTGGAACGGGCCAGCCCGCGATACAACTCGACGGTGTGCACGCCGGGAATGCCGAATACCTGCTCCACGCCATACGCTTGGAGTAACTTGACCAATACTTCGCCGCACGTCGCCATTGCCATTACCTTTTTTCTTGTCTTGGACTGAGCCCTGCGAGGCTCTTTTTGTCCTTGGAATGGCGTTATTGGAACGGGCCGGCCATAGCCGCAACAATGGATAAAAAGTCATACTAGCCATGTCCTCACGTCATGGCTTGGATCCGAAATGAAACGACTTCCCCCACTGCCGGCACTGCACACGTTTCTGATCACGGCCCAATGCTGCAACTTCACCCGGGCCGCCGAACAACTGCACATTACCCAAGGCGCGGTGAGCCGGCAGATCGCCGGGCTGGAAGATCATTTGGGTTATGCGCTGTTCCAGCGCCAGGCCCGTGGCCTGAGCCTGACCGCCGAGGGCCAGGCTTGGCTGCCACGGGTACAGCAGGTGTTCAGCCTGATCGACGAGGCGGTGGAGCAGATCGGCGAAAAGCGCCAGACCCTGCAACTCAAGGCGCCGACCTGTGTGATGCGCTGGTTGCTGCCACGCCTGTTGCAATGGCAAAAGGAACGCCCGGACGTGCCGGTGGAACTGACCACTACGGTCAGGCACGGTGTGGACTTCCAGCGCGAAGCCTTCGACGCCGCGGTGGTCTATGGCCCACCACCCGACGCCTCACTGGCGTGCCTGCACCTGTTTGATGAACAACTGACCCCCGTGTGTTCCCGCCCGTTACTGGAAGGCTCCGTGCCGCTGCGTGAACCCGCCGACCTGCAACAACACCTGCTGTTGCACCCCACCCGTGACGAGCGCGACTGGAACGCCTGGCTGGAGGTGGCGAATGTGCACTTGAGCAACGTCAGCAAGGGTCAGCATTTCGAAACCCTCGACCTGGCAATGTCCATGGCGTCCCAGGGCACGGGCGTGGCGATTGGCGACTGGTCGCTGATCGGCGACGACCTGAGCGCCGGGCGGCTGGTGATGCCGTTCGAGCTGAAGGTCAAGACCGGCTTGGGTTATCACCTGGTGCACCCGCGCAAACCCGAGGCGTCGGAACCGTTGCAGGAGTTGATGGGCTGGTTGGTGGAGCAGGCCCGAGCGCGGTAGCCGCTTCGCACAGCCCTCTGTGGCGAGGGAGCTTGCTCCCTCGCCACAGAGGGCAAGCTTTTAGAAAGAGTGTTTTATCAGAGCAGATTCGGCGCCTGTACCGGCTCGATCTGCGCCCAGTGCGAGGTGTCTTCGCGGTGTTGCTGCAAGTAAGGCAACACCGCCCCCAGCAACGGTGCCTTGAACGCATCCTGGAAACGATGGGCCAGGCCCGGGATCAGCTTCAACTGGCTGCCTTGGATGTGCGCCGCCAGATGCACACCATGCATCACCGGCAACAACGGGTCAGCAGTGCCGTGAACGACCAGGGTCGGTACCCGCAGTTGATTGAGCAGCGCCACCCTGCTCGGCTCGGCCATGATCGCCATGATCTGGCGCTTCACGCCCTCGGGGTTGAAGGCCCGGTCATAGGCCAGTGCCGCCTGATGCAGCAGCACCTGGCGGTCGTCGACCACCATCGGGCTGCCCAGGGCGGCCAGCAGATCGGCCTGCTGCTCAAGGGCCATTTCGCGATTCGGCGCACCGCGCCGGGACAACAGTTGCACCAGCCTTTCGCTGGGCGCCGGCAGGCCTGCGGCGCTGGAACTGGTCATGATCAGGGTCAGGCTTTCAACCCGCTCGGGTGCCATGGCCGCCATGTGCTGGGCGATCATCCCGCCCATGCTTGCCCCCAGTACATGGAAGCTTTGCACGTGCAAGGCGTCCATCAGCCCCAGTCCGTCGTCAGCCATGTCGGTCAAGGTATAGGGCGCGGCCACGGGCAAGCCGAGTTTGTAGCGCAGGGCTTCGAAGGTCAGGTTGGCGCTGCCCGGCGCCTGGCGCCAGGTGGACAAGCCCACATCGCGGTTGTCGTAGCGGATCACCCGGAAACCTTGCTCGCACAGGGCAACCACCACCTCATCCGGCCAATGGATCAGCTGCCCGCCCAGCCCCATCACCAACAGCAACGCCGGATCCGAGGCACGGCCGATGCTCTGGTACGCCAGGCTGACCTGCTCCAGATCGACCCGTTGGGTCGCAACATTGACGTCACACCGAGACGCCGCAATCGACGGCAGGCCGAACAACAACGCGGCCAGGAAAATGAATACACGCATGAAGAAACACCGAAACGCAGAACCCCAGTAGAGCGCGAGTCTGATGAAGTTTGTTCAAGCGCGCTGCCACAGTTTCGTGACAGTTTGATGAAGATTGCCCAGTGGTTGCCAGCCGGATCGATCGAGGTGCTGGCCGAGGATACCCGGCGGCCGGGTTCGACGTGTTCTTCCGGGCCGAGAGCAAATCTCGTCAAGCATGTTGTTTAGTGATACCTGCCAACAGAAACACCGATTGGTTATCGGGGCTTTTTTCGACTTATCGTTCATGTCTGAAAAAGTCTTACGGTGCATACCTTCTGAAAAAACCGCATTCAGTGTTTAGAACGACAAAAACAATTTAATTAAACCCTGCCAGACGCGAGAGTCATCATGATTAAAATGCTAGCCGCCGTACGCCGAAAACCCGGAATGACCCACGCTGAGTTTTTGGATTATATAGAGCACCAGCACGGAAAAATCGCTCGAGCCAAACCCTTGGGTGTCAAACGATACGTGCAGAATCATGTCATCGACGCGGCGTTCGGAGTTGACGCCGACATGACCTACACAAAAACCTTCCACAGGGATTCCATCACGGAGTTATTTTTTGACGACATGTCAGGTTTGATTCAAACCTTCAGCGATCCCTATACCCAACAAACCGTCGGACCTGATGCAAGAAATTTCGCTGACCTGGCCAACCAGGCCGCTCAGTTGATGGATGAGCTAGAGACCTCCAACGCCGGTGCCGCCCCCCTCGAATGGAAGGCGATGGTCTTCCTGAAAAAGAACCCGGCTGTGACCCTGGAGACCTTTTTCACCCAGTGGGACCTGGCCCACGATGCGATCACCAATCAATACCCAGACTTCCAAAAGGCGCTACGCCGACATGTGCGTTCCAGGTACCTGCCCGAAGGTGACAGAGTGACCTCCTACTTCGGACCAGACATCGCGGTATACGAAGGGGTTTGCAGCATGTGGTTTGAACATGAAGCCGACTTTTCTATCTTTCGCCAATATCAGCGAGCACTGTTCCAACAGCTTTCTGACGAAGGCGTCGTGCTGTCCTCAGAGTCTTTTTTCGTGTATGTCAAAGAGGTGGTCATTATGGATCTGAGCCAGTAACAACTTAATCAATGGGGCGGCTGTTCTACATCACTTCAATGCCGGTTAGATGTAGAACAGCGACTCATTTAACTCAGATTGGCTCAGCCAACGTAGCAGTGGACTCGCGCATGATCTGAGCATGCTCTTCCTTGTCACCCCCACTTTTTTCTATCTCGCACAGCCGTGCGGAATTCTCGACCACCAGTTGGCAACGTTCCCAACGCCGCGCTTCGAACCGGTTCAGGGCCGCCTGCAGATCGCTTTCAGTGAACAGTTCTTCGGCCAACACGATGGCGCTCTCGATGCCAATGCCAGCCCCGGAAGCCAGATGTGGCGTGGTGGCATGCACCGTGTCCCCGATCATCACGATGCGGCCTTTGTGCCAGGGCAGCGGGACCAACAGATTGGCCAGCGGGCGGTAGTCGATATTGGCGCCCGGCTCGGACAGTTGCGGCACCAGCGTTTGCAGGATCGGGGCCGGGAACTCGCCCAGAAGACGTGCCATTTCGCTTGCCCAATTGGCCGGGTCAATCCATTCGGAAAACTCGCGGCTTTCCATGAGGAACATATACATGTGCGTTTCGGAAATCGGATTGACGCCGACCTTGGTGCGTCCCAGCCAATGACTGGGCCGCACGATTTCCGGCGGGCGCTTGAGCACCGCACGCCAGACACTCTGGTGAATGGGTTTTGGCGAGGGTGCTTCTGGAAAAAAGTCCGTTCGCATACGCGAATGCACGCCATCGGCGGCAATGACCAGGTCGTAGCGCCCGCAAGTACCGTCGGTGAAAGACACTTCAACGCCATCCACGTGCTCGACGATGCTGTCGAACGTAATGCCCAGGCGCACGTTGGTGCCGACTTCCCGGGTCTTATCGGCAAAAATTCGCGCCAGCACTGGGCGCAGGATGCCGCCGCCACAGGGAATCTGTTTATCACTGACCGGAGGTCGCAGCGCCAACTGCACGATCAGGTCGCCTGCGGGTGAAAACACATCGAAATCGGTCGACAGATACCCTTCGCTGGCCACCCTTTCAAGGATGCCGACCGTATCAAGCGCTCGCAACGTCGGCCCACTGAGCGTAATACCAGCCCCCAGGGGACACCACAAAGGATCTATTTCGACCAGGTCGACTTCGACGCCCTGACGGGCAAGCTGGATAGCCGCGGTCATGCCGGAAAACCCTCCTCCGATGACCAGGACCTTATTGACTGCTGCAATCATCACGCTCTCCTAATTATTCTTATTTCAATCGGGCTGACATTGCATGGCGCACCGACGAGCTCTGCAGCACTATCGACTCAATGCCGCAAGTTCATGAAATTCCGACTGACAAAGCCGGATCAACGACGAGACTATCGAATCGGCTATCCGCGCTGAAATCGCTTTCCACAATCCGAGGTATCGCTGGAGAAGATGGCTGTCGCTGTGCCCTCCACACACCCAATGTGGAAGCGGGCTTGCTCGCCATAGCGGAGGGTCAGTTGACGGTGATATTGGGTGTGCCTACGCCTTCGCGAGCAAGCCCGCTCCCACAGGTTTTTGTGTTGTGTGCAGATGCGGTGAACACCCACAAACCCTATGTGGGAGCGGGCCTCCAAGGGCCTTTAACTCCGTTAGCTCAAACGCTTTCCAAGCCATCCCAGCAGAGGTATTTCACCTCAAGGAACTCATCGATCCCAAGGTGGGATCCTTCCCGACCAAGACCGCTCTGCTTTACACCACCGAAGGGGGCGACCTCGTTCGAGATCAACCCGCAGTTGATCCCGACCATGCCCGATTCAATGCGCGCGGCGTTACGCCAGATCCGCGCCGCATCACGGCTGAACAAGTAGGCGGCAAGGCCATACTCGCTGTCGTTGGCCATGGTGATCGCCTCGTCATCCGTCTCGAAACGCAACAGTGGCATGACCGGGCCGAAGATCTCCTCCTGGGCAACCTTCATCGTATGCGTCACATCCGCCAGCACCGTGGGTTGGAAGAACCCGCCGCCGACTGCATGACGGCTACCGCCGGCCAACAGGCGGGCACCGTGCGCCAGCGCATCATCGACCAGCGCTTGGGATTTCTGCACCGCGGCGGCGTCTATCAACGGCCCCACCTGCACACCGGGCTCCAGACCGTTGCCCACTTTAAGCCGTGCCACGCGTTCGACAATGCGCTCGGCCAGTGCGTCATACACCCCAGCCTGCACCAACACCCGATTCGCGCCGATGCACGACTGGCCGCTGTTGCGAAACTTGGCCAACATCACTCCGTCGGCAGCCGCATCAAGGTCAGCATCGTCAAAGACGATGAAGGGTGCATTGCCGCCCAGCTCCATCGAGCATTTCTTGACGGTCTGCGCCGCTTGCGCCAACAGCAGTCGGCCCACTTCAGTGGAACCGGTAAACGTAAGCTTGCGCACCAACGGGTTGGCCGTGAGTTCCCCAGCGATATCCCGGGTGTCATTACCGGTGATCACACTGAAGACACCCGCTGGCACTCCGGCACGCTGGGCAAGTTCGGCGAGGGCAAGCGCCGTCATCGGCGTCTGGCTTGCCGGTTTCACCACCATCGTGCAGCCCGCGGCGAGTGCCGGAGCGGCCTTGCGGGTGATCATGGCGGCCGGGAAGTTCCACGGCGTTATGGCGGCGCAGACTCCGATGGGCTCACGCAATGCGACGATACGCTGGGTGTCTTTCACACCGGGGATCATGTCACCGCGCACCCGCGTGGCCTCTTCCGAAAACCAGCGGACGAAGGAGGCGGCGTAATCGACTTCACCACGGGCCTCCTCCAGTGGCTTACCCTCCTCCAGGGTAATCAGCGTGGCAATGTCCTCACGGTGTTCGACCATCAACTCATACCAACGGCGCAACACCTCGCCACGGCGTTTAGCCGTCAAGCGTCGCCATGGACCAAAGGCCTCATGCGCCGCATCGATTGCCCGGCGTACTTCAGGCACGCGGCAGCGCGGCAGCTCGGTGAGCACCGCTTGATCCACCGGATTACGCAGGGTGTACTGACCGTGCGGTGTCTCGTTCAGCCACTCGCCAGCGATGTAGGCACCGGTACGCCACAGCGTGGGGTCTTTAAGTAAATGCTTCACTTGGCAATCCTCGTAATCAGCAAGGGTGACGCCCGATCATGAAGGCGCTATCGGGATCGGAAGTCACCGGCAGCCCCGCCGCAACCAGCCCTTGACGCAGGGATTTCATCAGGCGATCCGGCACGCGCATCGCCGGGGCACGCAATGGGCCGCCGTTGAAGCCGGCGAGCCAGTCCTGGTATTTCCACATCGTGCGATTGAGCACCCCGGTACCGCCGGCATAGGTTTGCGCGGCGGCGCCGTTGGCGCTGCGTGCCGGATTGACCTTCCAATACAACTCCATCGCCTCCTCGAACCGCCCCGTGCGTGCCAGTTCGAAAGCTTTCGGGTAGTAGTCGCTCATCCAGGCGGTGTTGCTGGTGCCGGAAAACTGCAGCTTCATCAGGCTCATCAACGGAATGGCATCACCTTCAATCGGGCAACTGATCACGACCTGATCACGGAAGTGGTAATACATTTCGCAAATGCCCGCCGGCAGCGGAAACCCTTGCTCCGACTTGATGGCCGCGATATTCGGACAATCGGCCAACAGACGACGAACCAACTCCAGCGACATCCCCGCCGGATGCACGCGCTCAAAGCCCCATAGCGGAATCGGGAACAACATGACGGCAAGCTCGGTCGCATCGCAGAATGACTTGGTGTAGTCGTAGATTTCCTGCTCGCTGGTCGGCCAGAACTGCGGTGGATAAGAGAGCAGGACGATGTCGGCACCGGCATTCTCGGCGAGCTTCACCGCCTCGATGTTCTCCGCCAGCGTGCCAAACGCCGCGTGGAAAAACAGGATCAGGTCTTTCCCCGACTCACGGGCCCAGGCGGTGAATTGCGCGTTTTCCTGGGCAGAGATCGCCAGCTCGCTGCACAGCAAGGTGCTGCTGTAGCCCAGCCCAACCGTGTGCTCGATGTCGTGGCGAATGCCACGTTCATTGAGCCGCTTGAGATCAGCACTGAAGCTTGGGATGGTGACCGCCGAGCAGCCCACCAGGTTTTCACGGGCCCAGGCACGGGCATCAGCTTTCTTGTAAGTGGCCATGATGATTTCCTTCGATCAGTGGAGGGGTTATTTCGAGACAGGGACAATGCTGGCAGGCAGCTCGATGCCGAGGCCTTGTTGCCTGGCGCGTTCGTACAGCGCTTGTGCGATGACGACATCCTGTAGCGCCGAGCCGACCGATTTGTAGAGAACGATGTCGCTTTCGTTTTGGCGCGCAATGACACGCCCCGCCACCAGATCCGCCAGCGCGACTAATTTGTCGGCGACATAAACACCGGCGCTGATCGCGGCAATCGCGTCGCCGGTGTCGTGAAGCACCTCTTGCGGCATATCCGCGACGATGCACACGGCTCGCTCCATCGTGGCCGGGTCGACCTCCCGTTGCTCAGGCAAGGTGGAACCCAAGGACACGACCGTAGCGCCCGCAGAAAGCCACGCGCCTTGCAGCACCGGAGATTCGTCACGACTGCGTGCGGCACAAATCACTACGTCACAGTCCTGCACGGCCTCTTGCGCAGTGTTCACCGCTTGGATATCCAGCCCAGGCCTGAAGCTTTCGGCAAACCGCTCACGGCTTGCCGGCGTTGGACTGAACACCCGCACCTGGGCGACATCCCGCACCGACTTAAGGCAGTCCAGCGCGCCACGGGCTTCAAACCCGGCCCCAATCACGCCCACCCGCAGCGCTCGTTGCGGCGCAAGTAAATCGACCGCCAACGCAGCGGTTGCAGCGGTGCGCAGGCCCGTCACCCGATTGCCGTCGATCAGCGCACTGAGGGCCATGGTTTGCTGATTGAACAAGGCGATCAGGTAGCTGGCGCAGCGTGCCCGCATGGAGGCTGCGATCAATTTGCAACCCATATGACCGCCAGCGGGAGGTACGGCAGTCAAGCTGCGCAGCCAGATACCGTCGCCCCGCGCCATGGAACGCGGCGGCACCATGGCATCCGATGTCGGGCAGGCATACGCCTCGGCGAGCGCGGCAACGGCTACGCGCCAGTCGGCGAGCGAAGCGACATCGGCGTCACTGAGAAAGAGCGTCGGGGCAACTACTGGGGGCACTGGGGAGTCATGCATGTCGCTAACCTCGCAATCGGGTATCAGCCATTGATTGACTGACACCCTACGAGGCGCGCACCACGCCGAATACTGCTGGGGATCGAAAGCAGCTATCGCTCAAATCGATGGCATGGACAGATTGCAGATCAACCGTCGCACTTCACGGGAGGCACGCGTCACAGGACGACGGGGAGACTCGACAAGCACGACAAAACGCTCGAGAACGGGCTCGACGATGCGCGATGAAATCAGCCGTTGATCCAGCGAGCCCGGTAGCACAGAGGCAATCGCATAACCTCCGCCTGCCGCAACCACTTCGTACTGGAGCTGGACGGAGTCGGCCTCCACGGCAACGCTCAGTTCCATGAAGTGCTCGAGCGCCAGGTGATCGAGCCTGGCTCGCAACAGGTGGGGACGCCCGGGGACCACCAACGGCAATCCGGATAATTGCTTCAATGCAATGTCCCGCTCAGCGAGGACTGGATCACTGGCCGACCCGATCAAATGCAGCGGCAACCTGGCCAGCAGATACGCCTCGCCGATGCTCGCTTCGTTCTCGCGCAACACCAGCGCCATGTCGAGACGCCCATCCTGCAACTGCTCTTCGAGCTGAGCACTCGCGCCCTCGATCAAGTGCAACCTCACCCCCGGCATCTGCGCCTGCACCGCCGCAAAAAGCGTACCGGCAAACCGCCGTACCGCAGACGGCAGCATCCCTACGACCACCTCCCCCACCGGCTTGCCACGCCGGGTACGAATGTCGTCGGCCAGGCCTTCAGCGTCTGCGAGAAGACTCGATACGCAAGGCAGCAACTGTTCGCCAAACTCAGTCAGGACCACCCCACGTCCGGTACGCTGGAACAGCCGCTCGCCACACTGCGCTTCGAGCTGAGCGATATTTCGACTCACCATCGACTGGGGCATATCCAGTAGAACAGCCGCTTTGCTCAGGCTTCCAGCCGCCGCGACCCGTACGAACAATGTCCATCGAGGATCGACAATCGTCAAAGCAGTGGCCACAGGCACGCTCACTCCTCGAAAATCGCCACGGCGCGGACGAAACCGGCGGAGGCGTGCCGGATCTTGTAGGGGAAACAGGACACCTGGAAACCATGGGCCGGCAAGCACTCCAGGTTGGCCAGTTTCTCCATCTGCCCGTAACCGATGTCGCGCCCGGCCTTGTGTCCTTCCCAGATGATCGAGGCGTCGCCCGTGGCCGCGAAGCGTTCGCGCGTGTACTTGAAGGGCGCATCCCAGCTCCAGGCATCGGTGCCGACCACGCGCACGCCATGCTCCAGCAGAAACAACGTGGCTTCGCGGCCGATGCCAACCCCGGCATCCAGATAGCCCGGCTGACCAAACAGCGCCCCGGCGCGGGTGTTGACCAGGACGATGTCCAGCGGCCGTAGCACGTGACCGATGCGCTCCAGCTCCGCTTGCACTTCGGCGGCGCTGACCACATGGCCATCCGGCAAGTGACGAAAATCCAGCTTCACGCCGGGTTGCAGGCACCAATCCAACGGCAGCTCGTCGATTCCGAAAGCCGGCTTGCCGCCGTCGGTCGTCGAGGCGTAATGCCAAGGGGCATCCATATGCGTACCGCTGTGAGTGGTGATCTGCAGGCGTTCGGCGGCCCAGGACTCATTGCCCGGCAGCTGTTCCTTGGACAGCCCGGGAAACATCGCGGCCATTTCCGGCCAGCCTTGCTGGTGATCCATGTAGTCGATTTTCGGCAGCAACGGTGGTGGATCAGTGTACGGGTTGTTGTCCAGGGTCACGGACAGGTCCACCAGACGGCGTTTAGTCGATTGCATGTTCGCTCACTCCAAGCGCCACCCGCCCACGCGCACGACGCGCAGGGGTAGCAGCATTCAAACTATTACGGATCAACGCGCCGGCAGAGCCGTCATGACGAAAGCCAAGGGCACGGGCAAGGGGGGTTTTCATCGCCGGGAAATTGCCGAACAACGCTTGCAGGCCAGCATCCGGTGCGAAGCTGATCAACCCGCGGCGCTCTTGGCCGTAGGCTACGGCCAGGGCATCGATGACCTGGGCAATGGACAGGTGCAACAGCGGTAATTGCCAGACCCGTGAGTCGCCGAGCTCGGCGACTGGCAGCTCGGCGGCCCGTAGCAGGTTATCCACGCAACACTTCACCGACATCCACCATGCCTGCGCCTGCGGCGAAACCGGACAGCAATACGGCTGGCCTTCGGCGAAGGCATGCAGCAGATCGCTCATGAAAGCCGAACGCAGGCCATTGGGTTCACGTGGACGCGCAACGATGCCGGGCAGGCGCACCGCTCGGCCGTCCACCTCGCCTCGGCGGGCAAGGTCGTTGAGTGCCATTTCCACCATCGCCTTGTGCGTACCGTAGCTCAGCTGCGGGCGCGGCGCGGCGCGCTCATCGATGCGCGCCGGCAGGTCGCCACCGTACACCGCCACGCTGCTGGCATACACCAGCACCGGCCGGCCGGGCTGTTCGCGCAGCTGGTCAAGCAACTCCAGGCTCGCCTGCAGGTTGACCTGATAGCCCAGTGAATAGTGCTGCTCGGCCGCCCCACCGGGGATACTCACCAAGTGAAAAACCACATCGATGCCATCGGCCAGCGCACGACGCAACAACGCAGCGTCAGTCACGCTGCCGCAATGCCGGCGCAGGCGCTTATCTTGTGCAAACCCCACCAACTCTTTATCCAGCAGGATCAACGCGCTGATCGGCTGGCCTTGTAATTCATTGGTTTCGAGCAATCGTTGCACCAGCGCCCGCCCGACAAAACCATTGGCCCCGGTAATCATCACGCGCATGGGAGACCTCCGCACACGACACGCTGGTCTATCGCCCCGAATACCGACTGCCCTTGTTGATCGAAGACTTCCATGCGCACGCGATCACCGAAGCGCATGAAGGGCGTGTGCGGGGCACCCTGCTCAATCATCTCAACCGCACGACGCTCGGCGATGCAGGCCGCGCCAACACTGGGGTCGGCATTGGAAACGGTGCCGGAACCGATCAGGCAGCCCGCCCTGAGGCGTCGGGTCAGTGCCGCGTGAGCAATCAGTTGATGAAAGCCGAAATGCATGGCGCCGCCATTGGCGTGACCAAACCACTGCCCGTTCCGATCCACCCGCAACGGCAAATGCACCCGCCCACCACGCCAGGCTTCGCCCAGTTCGTCAGGGGTCACCGCCACCGGGGCAAAACTTGATGAGGACTTGGCCTGGATAAAACCAAAGCCGGTCTTCATTTCACGTGGTGCGAGCCCTCGCAGGCTGACATCGTTGACTTGCACAATGAGCCGGACATGGCTTGCGGCCTGTTCTGCCGAGCAGCCCATGGGCACGTCATCGACCAACACCGCGAACTCCCCTTCGAAGTCGATGCCATGGGCTTCACTCGGTAGAACGATGTCATCGTGGGGGCCCAGGAAATCATCGCCACAGCCCTGATACATCAGCGGAGTGTGTTCAACACCTTCAATTGGATCGAGCCCAAAAGCCTTCTGCATCCGCTCCCCATGGCTGAGAAAAGACGAGGCATCCAACCACTGCCAGGCACGCGGCAACGGCGCAGCGGCTTGCTGCGGATCGAAAGCAAAGGCACCGGCCTGGGAGCCCGCATTCAAGGCGTCATACCGCGCGCGCAACGCGCCCTCGACGTTGGACCACCGATCGATGGCGTCCTGCAGCGTCGCGGCAATATCACCGGCATCCACCGCCCAGGCCAAGTCGCGCGACACCACCAGCAGGCGACCGTCGCGGCTGTGATTCTTGAGGGTACTGAGCTTCATGCCTGCTCTCCTTGCAGCTCGGGGGCGAAGCGGCCATCGAGCAGGACAAACAGCATGCGTGCCATCTGCTCGGTGCGATTACTCCAGGCGTGGTTGGTGCCTCGCTGCACGACGATGTCACCGCGCTTGAGATGCACCTCCTCGCCATCGAGCACCAACCAGACCTCGCCCTCGGTGACCACGCCATAATCGAGCGTTTCGGTGCGGTGCATCAGCTTGTGCTTGGAATCCGCCTGCCCTGTCCCGGCATGGGCCTGGCCAATTTCGGCGAAGGCCGCCGCGGCATCCTCGGCACTGACCTGGTTCTGCACGCTGTCCGGCGGAATATCCACCACGCGGATGACACTGCCCAACGGTGCCGGGCTCAGTTGAAGCGGCTTGCTGGTGGGGTCGTCACCGTTATCCAGCACGGCCGGGCTGGCGCCACTGTTCCAGATCTCATGGAAGACCGTGCCGGGTACCGCCTTGAGCGGGAAGCTATTGGGCGTCGGTCCGCTGAGCGCGACCACCGCCCGGCCCTGGGCATCGTGCCCGGTGACTACGCGTTTGAAACCAGGAAGTTGTTGCATGTTCGACTCCTCAATCAGTTGGCGAAACGCGACAGCGGGTAAAGATGGATTCATGAAAAAACCTTAAAGATCGAGCACCAGTCGGGTGCTCCTGGCACGCGAGCAGCACGGCGTGAACTGGTCGTTGCGGGCTCGTTCGGCATCGGTCAAGAACATGTCGCGGTGGTCCGGCTCGCCTTCCAGCACGCGCGTGATACAGGTGCCACAGATGCCCTGCTCGCAGGACAACGGGATGTCGATACCGGCCTCCAGCAGCACCTGCGCCACGCTGCGATCGGCAGGTACCTGCAGACACAGCCCCGAACTGGCGAGCTGCACCTCAAAGCCCCCCGCCTCACTGGCCGGGGCTGCGGCGGCGGCAAAGTACTCACGGTGCAATTGCGCCTCGGCCCAGCCCCGCTCGCGCGCCGTACCGAGCACGTGTTCCATGAAGCCGTTAGGGCCACAGACGTACAGATGACGGTCAGCGGCTGGCATGGATAAAACCTGGGCGGCGTCAAGACGCTGGGACTCCTCGCCATCGTCCACATGGACATGCACACGGTCGGCGAATGGCGAATGGCGGATGTACTCGATAAAAGCCATGCGCCCGGCCGAACGACCACAGTAGTGCAGCTCAAAAGGTGCGCCGATCCGCGCCAGGCGCTCGGCCATGCAGAGGATCGGGGTAATACCGATACCGCCTGCGAACAGCACGCTGTACCCCGCCGCATGCTCCAGCGGGAACAGGTTGCGTGGCTCGCTGATGCGCAGCCGGCTGCCTTCGTGCACGTGTTCGTGCATGGCCTGCGAACCGCCGCGAGACGCCGGGTCGAGCAACACGCCCAACAGGTAGCGGTGGCATTCTTCCGGGTGATTGCACAGCGAGTACTGGCGCACCAGGCCATTGGGCAGGTGCACGTCGATATGCGAGCCGGCACTGAAAGCAGGCAGCATGGATCCCTCTACCGGGGCCAGTTCAAAACTGTAGATGCCTTCGGCTTCGCGATGCTTGCGGGTAACGACTACCTCGATCATCACGGGGTACCCACTGACTGCTCGGCGGCGATCAATCGGCGCAGAACCCGTCGGCAACGCACGGCCCCGGCATCGACTGGCAGCAACACAGGGTTGAGGCCGAGCAGATCAACCTCGCCAATCTGACGCTGTTGTGCCTCGACCATGGGTTTGTCTTCACCGGCGAAAATGCCGATCAACATGTTCTGGATGAAGGCATTCAACTGCTCATTGTGCTGCTCGAAATTGCGCGTATTGGCGAAGAAGTAATGGGTATTCGCCGCGTCCTGCGGGGTCATCAGATGCAGGTTCCATGTCACGGGCCCCTCCTCCCTCGGGCGCCCTGGCGCAGTGGCGCCGCTGCCCAGCAGCATCAGGCCAGGGGCGTGCCAGATGACCTCGGCCCACACGTCCGCTCGAGTCGGGTCTTCAAGATGAGCGCCGAAAGCCGGCGGGGGGACGTCATCAGGCGCCCACCAACTGATGCGCACGCGATCATTGGGCAACTCTTCGATGCTGGCGCGCGTGCGTGACAACGCTCCACCACCGAGCGTATCGGGGTGCAGGAAATCAACGTGGCTCAGGTCCATGATGTTGTCGGACAGCAACTCGTAGTGCGCGCGGGTTGGCAAATACCCATGTCCCTTGGCATGGGGGAGTGCCTGCTCAAAAAAGGAAAAATCGGGGATCAGCGCATCGCTGGCCAGGGCCGGGTCGCCAGGCCAGACCCAGATCGCCCCATGGCGCTCAACGGCGGGGAAGGAACGAACACAGGCGGCCTTGGGGATACTCCCATCGCCATGGGGATTGTCCGTACATTGGCCACTGCCATCGAAACGCAAGCCGTGATACGGACACTGAACGCTGTCGCCGACAATCTTGCCCATGTGCAGCGGGGCAAAACGGTGAGGGCAGCGATCAGCCAGAGCCTGGAGGGTGCCCTGGCTGTCGCGAAAGAACACAATGGGGCGCTCGACAATGGTTCTGCCCAGCATCCCCCCTGGCGCCAGCTCGTCTGCCCACCCAGCGATGTACCAGGTGTTGAGCAAATAACTCATGATGTTCTCCTCGTTGTTCTTATTTTGATAAAACGTCGAATGGGCCAGATCAGCGCTCAGGGTCCACGGCGACAGAGGCGGGAAAAGCTGCCCTGCGGCCACGCAACCGAATGCATGCCAAGGCCACCAGTATTTGGAAGGCCGCAACGATCCCCAGCGCGGCAGGCAAAGCGCTGCTCACCCCACCGGTAATCGCCAGCACCACCAGCGGGCTGGCGAACTCACCGGCAAAGAACATCGCCGTGAAGCCGCCGGCGGCGCGACCACGCTGCTGGAAGTCGATCTGGGCCATGATCCAGGTGAGCAGAGTCGGCATCATCAAGCCGATGCCCAGGCCGTTGATCAGCACGGCGATCACCACCCATCCATGACTGTCGGCCACCGCCAGCAACCCGCCACCGATACCGGCCGCGACGAAGGCCAGGAGCACCTGTCGGTACGCCGCTACCCCCCTGAACAGACGGAAACTCAGGGCGCCGACCAGCACGCCGAACTGACTGGCGCCCATGGTCATGCCGATCTGCTGCGACCCTTCGACATGCAGCAGATTGAGCAGGTAACCGACTTGTACCGGCACGATAAACAGGCTCAAGCCGGCCAGGAATGACAGGGCATACAACGGTGCCAGGGGGCGCCAGGGGAATGCCCTCCTCACCGCCGTTGTCGCCGTGACGACATGTACGCGTGGCTCCCACAGCAACCAAAGCATCAGCGGCAGGAACACCAGCCCCACCCCATACAGGGCGAACGGGGTGCGCCAGCCGTGCTCGCCGAGCACGCCGCCGACGGAAATGAAAATCGCCGCCGACAACGAGGTCGCAACCATTTGCAGGGCGAACATGCGTTCACGTCGCGCGCCGCTGTAGTAGTCGCCCATCATCGTGGTGCAACAGGTCATGATCGCCGCCTCGGCCACGCCGATACCGGCGCGGCTGATAACGATGACCTGCAGCGACTCCAACCAGAGCGGCAACACGCCACAGACGGTGTAGAGAAACATCGCGCCGATCAGCAATGGCTTGCGCCCGAGCCGGTCGGCGATGATCCCGGCCACGGGTGCCAACAGCGCAATCATCAACGCCGGGAGCGTCAGGGCAATGGGCACCAGCACGGCCACACCCGGTGTATCCGCGAAGTACTCCTGCATCCGCGGCAGTATGGGGGCCAGCAGCACCGCACCGAGCACCGGCAGGCAACTGCCGAGCAACAGCAACAACGACTGTGGCAAACCGGCCTGGCGTTCAACACTCATCGTTCACCTCCGATGCTTGGGCTGCGCAGAACGCCATGCCGAAGGCGCTCAGGCCGGCTATAAGGTCAAGCCATAGAGGCTGCTGGAACAGATACATACGAGGCATGGCAACGTCCTTTCTTGTTGTTATGGCGCGACCGGATTAGCCGCCGCAGAGACTGTTTTCTTGCACGCTGAAGGCTGCACCCTGGTTCCCTGCTCGGCGGTGACGGGCACCTGCGGCACACTCGTCAGGCCATGGCTTTCATCCCAGGGTTGGTGCTCGGCCTGTCCCTTGCACACCCGCTTGCTTGGCAACAGGAAGTGGGCCAGGGCCGGCAACAGAACCAGCGCACCGACCATGTTCCAGACGAACATGAAGGCCAGCAGCACGCCCATGTCAGCCTGGAACTTGATTGGCGAAAACATCCAGGTGGCCACGCCGATCGCCAGGGTCACACCGGTCAGCATCACCACCTTGCCGGTGGACAGCAGTGCCTGGTAATACGCCTGCGACAAGCTGGTACCCTGGCGCATATGGCCGAGCAGGATGCTCATCACATACAGCGCATAGTCGACGCCGATGCCCACGCCGAGGGCGATCACCGGCAGGGTCGCGACCTTGACGCCGATGTTCAGCCAGACCATCAGCGCCTCGCAGAGGATCGATGTGAGCATCAGCGGGATCACCGCACAAATCGTCGCGCGCCAGGAGCGGAAGGTGATCAGGCACAGCAGGATCACTGCGCCGTAGACCCAGAACAGCATTTCGCGATTGGCCTGCTTGACCACGATATTGGTCGCGGCCTCGATCCCGGCATTGCCTGCGGCCAGGAGGAACTGGACCTCGTCGGTATTGTTCGCCGCGGCGAATTGTTCGACGTGATCCACCAGGCGGGTCAAGGTTTGCGCCTTGTGGTCGGAGAGGTAGACGTACAGTGTCAGCAGGCTGCAGTCTTCGTTGTACAGCCCGCGCGGCGCCCCGGCGGTGACCATGTTGAGCATCGCCTGGTTGTTCTGCAGCTCGTACCACTTCGGGCTGCCTTCGCTGAGACCGACCAGCATCCGGCGGTTGAGCAGCGCCAGCGAATTGGTCGAATCAACCCCTGGCAAGGTGCGCAATTGCCAGTCGAGCGCATCGACCTTGCGCAGGATGTCGTAACGCGAACAGGCGCTGGCGGGCGTCTTGATCATGACCGCGAACAGATCGCTGCTGGCGCCGTAATGATGGGTAAGAAACGCATCATCCTGGTTGTAGCGCGAGTCGGCCCGCAGCTCGGGTGCGCCCGCATCCAGATCACCGATTTTCAATTGCAGGCTGACCACGAAGCCGGCGGTAGCCAGTGCCAGGCTCAGCGCAATGCACAATGCAGCCCAGCGACGCTGGGTGAACAGGTCGAGGAAACGCCAGAACCCGTGGCGACTCTGGCCAGCTTGTTCAGCGTGCTCGCTTTTCAGGCTCAGTCGCGCAGCGTGGCGGCTGACACCAACATAGGAGAGCAGTACCGGCAGCAGGATTAAATTGGTGAAGATCAGCACGGCCACGCCAATGCTGGCGATCATCGCCAGATCCTGGATCACCTGGATCTTGATGATCATCAGCACCGCAAAGCCGACCGCGTCGCAGAGCAGCGCGGTGAGACCGGCGAGAAACAGGCGGCGGAAAGTGAAACGCGCGGCGACCACACGGTGCATGCCCCGACCGATGTCTTGCATGATGCCGTTCATCTTCTGTGCGCCATGGCTCATGCCAATGGCAAACACCAGGAACGGCACCAACACCGAATAGGGATCCAGTTGATAGCCCAGCAGCGGCAGCAGGCCGAGCTGCCAGACCACCGCCACCAACGAGCAGAACACCACCAGCAAGGTGCTGCGGATGCAGCGGGTGTACCAGTAGAGCACCACGGCGGTGATCAGAATGGCCACGGCAAAGAACATCAGGATCTGCCGCAGACCGGCGATCAGGTCACCGATTTTCTTGGCGAAACCGGTGATGCGAATGTCGATGCTATCGCTCTGGTATTGGCTGCGCAGCGACTCCAGTTGTTGCGACAGCCTGGTGTAGTCCAACGGTTGGCCGTCGGGGGTGCGCTGCAGCAGGGGCACATGGATGATGCTCGATGCCTGGTCGAACGCCACCAACTGGCCGATTTCGTTGGACAGTTGCACATTGCGCCGCAGTGCCGCGAGGCTGGCGGCGCCGCCATCGTAGTTATCCGGAATGACCGGCCCACCATCCAGGCCTGCTTCGGTCACCGCCACCCAGCGCGTGGCCGGCGTCCACAGCGACTTCATGTAGGCACGGTCGACACCGGGCAACAGATAGATCTTGTCGCTCAACGCCTGCAGGGTCTTGAGGTAGGCGCTGTCATAGATGTCGCCCCGCTTGTTGACCACCGCGATGCGCACCGCGTTACCCAGCCCGCTCAACTCCTTCTGGTGCTCAAGGTAGTTGGCGATATAGGGGTGATGGGTGGGGATCATTTTTTCGAAACTGGCGTTGAGCTCGACACGACTGGACTGCCAACCCAGCACCAGCGTGGTCGCCAGGCACAGCAGCAACACCCATAGGCGATGGTTGAACAGTGCTCGCTCAAGCACCGAGCCGGAACGCGGATCAAAGTCATCGAACGCATTCGCAGGAGACTGGGGGAAATTACCAGGGGACGTCATAACCTCACTCCGAAGCGGCAGTGGACGGCTGCGCAATACGCTGCAGCCCGGTGAAACCGGCAACGACCAGGCTGCCATCGGCGGCCTCGATCAGACTTGAAACAGGCTTACCCAAGGGCTTGCCCAGTGGCAGCAGCGCCGCCCCGGTCTGCTCACCGTTGAGAAACAGTGCGCCGCCCTGGTTGACCAGCAACACCTGGCCGTCGGCCAGGCGGGTGGCGTCGTTGAAGGCAATCGGCATAGGGACTGACAGGCGCTGGAAGCTTTCGCCACCGTCATTGGAGATAAAGGCATTGCCCCTCAGGCCGCCAACCAGCAAGGCGCCATCGGCGCGGCTCTGCAAGGTGAAAAAACTGCCTTCATAGGGGCTTTCCAACTGGCTGAACGAAGCCGCGTCGTCATCCGAGCGCGCCAGGTAACCCTGCTCGCCCGCCAGGAACCAGCGCGCGCCTTGGTGACTGATGGCGTACAAGTGCATCCCGTTCGGGTTGGCGATGTGCCCCATCAGCGACTGCCACGTGGCACCGCCATCGGAGGTCCACAGCGCCAGCCCGTAGGCGCCGACGATCAGCCCGTGTTGGGCATCAATGAACTCGAGCGCCAGGAAGGGTTTGTCCGCCCCATCGGCGACGAGACGCTCGGCACTTTGTACGCGTGCCAATGCGTCATCCGGGTTGGCAGCGTTGGGCTGGTCAGCCTTCGCTGCGTCCAGTTCGAGCTGGGCCGCACGGGCGCCGTCGAGTTGCAGCGTCCAATGCTCGCCACCGTCACGCGTGGCCAATACCACGCCCGCGTGACCGACGGCCCAGCCCTTTTGCGCATCAACGAACTGCACCGCCGTCAGGCTGACCGAAACCGGCACCGAGGCCTGACGCCAGCTTTGCCCATTGTCGTCGGAGAGCAGCACCAGGCCGCGCTCGCCCACGGCCACCAGACGTGTGCCGGCACGCGCCAGGTCGATCAATACGCTGTTCTGCGCAGCCGGTACCCGCATGGCCGGGGTACTGAGCGGCACGTCCACCGCAGCCGGCCCGGCCAGGCACACGCTCGTGGCGAAGGGCAAATACAGGGCCAAGAGCACAGTGCCCGCCTGACTGATTCTGTTCATAACCTACCTCGGAAAAACACTCGCACCTCAAGGGCAAGCCGACAGGCCTGCCCTTCACGCTCAGCTCAGACTCAACGCACGCCGCGCCCGGCCATCGCCGCTGGCGAGAACTCGGAGGCCTTGTAGCGATCGACCGCGTGATACTGCTCCGGCAATCCGGCGTAGACGTTCTGGATAAACCACGCCCCCGAAGTCAGGTCATAAAAACCGGCAGACAGTTGCACCACGGCTGGCAAGTCGGGCAGTACGGAAGGCAGGGACCAGAGGGTCTTGGCCAGTTGGCCGCTGGCGTCCCAACGGTCGCCGAGCAGGGCTTGCCAGCTGTCTTCGTCGAGGTAGTAGCGACCTTTGGGCAACTGGTGACGCTTGCCGGCGGCCAACGTCGACTCGACTACCCAGACGCGGTGCAACTCCCAGCGCACGTAGTCAGGATTCAGATGGTGCTTGGCGAACAGGTCTTGCGGCTGGGCGGCGGCCTGCATCTTGTTGGTGTTGTAGGGAACATACATTTCCTGCTTGCCCACCAGTTTCCAGTCGAACCGGTCCGTACGTCCCTGCCACACGAACAGTTCGTCGAAGGACATGACCCCGGCAGTGGACGGCGTAGGGGTATCGCAGCAAGCGTTGGGCAGCGTGCGCACCCGGCGCTGGCCGCTCAGATAGACATGGGCCTGGGATTTGTCGCCGTTGATGTTCTCGCGCCCCAGGATCTGCTCGCCGGCACGAATCGCCGGGCCGAGATTGACAAAGCGCACCTGCCAATAATCACCCGAGTAGTTTTCAGGGCTGCCTTCCTCGAAGTAGTAGGGCATTTCCTGGGTCAACAGGCCGTCGCTGGTCATCACCTGGTTACCGTCGGCCGTCATCAGATAATGGCGAAAATGCCCCGCCACCGAGGTGCCGCGCCAGTTCAGCAAGTGATTCCAAATGGCTTCGGTACCATTCTGGGGAATCGGAAACGGGATCCCGCCAAAGGCACCGTCAGGGATCAGGCCGGCGCTGCTGTCGACCAGTTTGGCGCGGGTCGCATTCTTGAACGTGTTGTCATAGACCCACTGTGGCGCGGCCGCCGTGCGCCGGGTCGGATAGACGTCGATGCGATAGGTGTCCGGGAAACGCTTGAACAGCTCCTTGGTGCCGTCGCTGAGCTTGTCGGCGTACTTCGCCACGTTCTGCGCGGTGATGCTGAACAAAGGTTTGTCCGCGGCAAACGGATCGCCGCGCTTGCCGCCCGGTGTGTAGGCCGGATCAACCTTGGTGTAGCCACCGTCCCAGGCCGGAATGCTGCCGTCGGCATTACCGGCTTTCTCGGCACCGAAGGGCGTCAGGGTCTTGCCCAGCGCGGCCGCTTGTTCGGCGCTGGCGGCCAAGGCCATCGGCGCGGCGGCGGCCAGCAGGGTTAAGCACAAGGCCTTTAGAGTGAACTGAATGGTCATGCGCAAATCCTCTTAGAACGTGGTCTTGACGGAGAAAGCCAGGTAATCCCGGTCCTTCAGCGACTGCTTGTAATTGAACTGGTTGGCGGCGTTGAGGCTGGTGTCCTCGGGCCCGTAGAAGTGGGTGTAGGTCAGCCCCACAGTCACTTGGTCCAGGTAGGTGGCGGAGACACCGATGTTCATATCCCCCCCTCTGTCGGGGCCGAACCCGCTGATCACAGCCGACTTGCCCATGGGGAAATAACTGATGCCCAGCGGCACGCTGATATCCACGCCCGGGAAGAACTGGCGATAGGTGGGCGTGTAAACCAGTTTCAGGCCCAGGGCGTCGTCGGTGGCGTTAGGATCAAGGGCTGCGCGGTTCTTGGTCACGGCGAGCAGGCGGTTCCAGGCCACTTCCCCTGTCAGGCTGGCTTCATTGGCGACGAAGGAAGGGCCCAGCGATGCCAGGACGTTGAGGTTGACGTGAGCCGTACGGCCGACGGCGTACAGGGCATCATCGTTGTTGTCCGCCTCGACGCCCGGCAGGACGGTCTGGGCGTTGGACACCAACGGCATGTTCCAGCGCATCGATGCCTCGCCGGCAAAGCTGTACTCGTCCACGGAGGTGGCGAAACTGGCCCCCAGGACACGGATATCTTCCGGATAGACCCAGGAGTACTCGCCGACTTTGCCAGTACCGAAATCCGGCCCGGTGGCATTCGGCTTCAAGTACAACGTTGGGGTTTTCTCGTGATATTGGAGCGCGTACAGACCGTAATCCGTCGTCCCGGTGTTGTACTTGAGCTGCAGGCCGCCCTGACCGGAGCTCCTGGCTTTCTTGTCCTTGCCATGGAAAAACGCAGCCGGGCTATTGGCATTACCGCCCAGGAAATCAGGAAACGGTCCGCCAGTGATCAGCCGTTCATTGCCGTCGCCGATGGTATCGCTGGTGGAGAAGTAGCTGCCGGCGCCCGGCAAGCGAGTGGCTTCCCACTCCAACTGGTAGAAGGCGCCCAATGACACATCGTCGGTCAGTTGGTAGGCGGTCGAGAGCTGGTTGACCGGCCGGGTGATTTCCTTGAATTGGGTGTTGGGCACCGATTGCGCCTTGACCACATCCACCGGTGCCATGGCACCGGCAATACCGTTGCCGCCGAAAAACAGGCTCTCGCCCCAGATCAGGCCGTGGCGCCCGGCGCGAATCGATAAGGCACGGTCGGCCAACTCACCGTTCCAATAGACAAAGGCATCCAGCAGTTCACCGTCACCACCGTGCAGTTGACGGGTGTCGCTGGTGAACTCGTCGAAGCCCACCGAACGTTGGTTGGCACTGGCCGCGTCGTTGTTGTCGTTGCGGTCCTGGTAGACGGTGTCGTACCACGCGGCACCGCTCAAACGGGCACCGAAGTTGTGAAAACCAATGTCCAGTTCGGAAAGAATATCCAGCCGATTGGAGATCAACCCCTTGCCGAAGTTGTGATCGCCGTCATTCTGGTTCAGCGCCGTCTGGCCCTCGCTGAGTTTGCTGCTGGGCTCCTTCAGGCGCCAGGCCGCGCTGTACTTGAGCGTGTTGTCCCAGCGCAAACTGAGATCGGGATTGCCGGTATCGATCTGAAAGGCCTGGGCAACCGAAGCGCCAAGCCCCAGGCTGGCCGCCAGGGTCAGGGTGAAGGGGACGCGCCGCGACGCAGCGATCTTGCGAGTAGCCATCGAAGTAACCCTCTTTATTGTTGTTGTATGTCAGCTCTTCTGGTGAAACGGCGCCCGCAGTCCAACCGGGCCAAGCCTGCACAGGCATGAAACATCCATGGGAGAGCGAATTCAGTCTTGCCGGCGCCTCAGATGGGCTCTGCCGTGACCTCGAGCATCCGCCTGACCAGGCCGATCCGGTCGAAACTGCTGTCGTGGGCCATTTCCTTGTCACCGGCCAGCACCGAGCTTTCGCTGATGAATTTGCAGCGCTCGTATCGGCGCGCCATGAAGCGTTCGAGCTGCTGTTCGACGCTGCCACCGGCGACCAGCTCTTCGCCGAGCACGACAGCATCTTCAATGGCCATGCCAGCGCCCTGGCCCAGGTGCGGCGTCGTGGCGTGCACCGCGTCGCCAATCAGCACGACACGGCCGCGGTACCAGGGCTCACTGACGAACACCACCTCCAACGGCTTGTAGACCACCTGGTCACTGTCGAGGATCTGCTCGCGCAGTTCACCGATCAGCCCGGTAAAACCACTCAGGCGCTGGCGCATCTGGGTCGCCAGCGTGGCGGCATCCATCCGGGGGTTGGCGGGTTCATGGGAGGTGACGAACATGTACATCTGGTCACGACCCAGCGGCACCAGTCCGGCATTGCCAGCAGGGCCTTGGAAGGTAGCCAGGTGATCGATTCCAGCGGCGCGTGGAAAGTTGTAGCGCCACACCGACTGGCCGGTGAAACGCGGCCGGTACTGCTCGCCGAACAGCAAACCGCGCATTTGCGAGTACAGGCCATCGGCACCCACGACCAGGTCGTAACAACCGCGACTGCCGTCGGTGAACAGCACATCAACGCCCTCGTCCACCTGCTCCAGGGTTTGCACGCTCAGGCCCAGGCGAATCGAGGCGCCCAGGGCGATGGCGGTGTCACTGAGGACTTGATGCAGGGCCAGGCGCGAGATGCCGACGTTGGCCGGGTATTCGGGGCCGGCCAGGCGCTGGCCGGGTATTCGCGCCAGCTGTTCACCCGCTGTGGTATTGATGGTCACATCCTCGAACGCGTAGGCAGCATCCAGGTAGCCGTCCAACACACCCAACTTGGCCATCTCACGCACGACGTTGCTCTGCTGGATGATGCCGACGCCGTAGACTGTCCATTGCGTCTTGAGCTCGACCAGATCGACTTCGATGTCCTGGCGACGCAAAGCAATCGCGGCGCACAGACCACCGATACCACCACCGACGATAAGCACTTTTTTCACTGCTTTCATGCTTGTCTCACTCTTATTCTTGTTATTCACGCAAGCTATCTGCCGGAGCGATCAGAGGCCTCACTACCGGCTGTTTCTGCACGCATTCGCTACCGCGTTGTGCTCACTTTCTCGGCAAAGCAGGCGTTTGACTAATCGCATGTAGGGATACGATGTATCAGCAACCGCGATACGTTGATTCAGGTGCAAACGCCTCCAATTGACCCGCTTCGAGCACCAGCCAATCAGCCTCCGCATGCCATTGCAGAGCACTCAGGCTTTCTCCCAGGCACGGCCCGTAGATGCACAGGCCACTGTCCGGAAGGAACCGGGCACCGTGGGCGTAACAGACAATCTGGCTGCCATCGACACTGAGAAAACGATCCTTGCGGTACTCCAGGCGCACCTGCAGATGCGGGCAACTATTGCGATAGACCCGCACCTCGCCGCCATGGCGCAGGGCAAACACGCTGTCCTTCCCTGTGTCCAGAGGATCGAATCCGCGGGCCTGCCCTTCGAGCAATTCATCCAGGCGACATAGCGCAAGGGCGTCGAGACTCATGGACAAACTCCGCACTCAGGCCTGCTTGGGCGGCGGACCGCTCGGGAACCATTTTTCCCGGGAAGTGAACAGGAACAGCTGCGAGTTATCCGCCGACAAAGGCGCCTGACGCGCTTGCCAGGCATCATCGTGCTTGTCCATGTCGGCGTCGTATTCGATGTGGCAGCCCAATGGGCTGTTGAAGTACCAGAACCAGTTGGAGCCAAAGAGGTGACGGCCCGGGCCCCAGAAGCTGGTCCAGCCTTGCTGTTCGAAGCGTCGCCCGGCCAGCAGCACTTCCGTGCCGCTGCCCATGTGAAAGGTAAAGTGCTCGCAACCCTTCATGTGCGGTGGCGTCTGGATCATGAACAGGCAATGGTGGTCATCGGAACCGGCTGGACGCATGAACGGGCCAGCACCAACGAAGGTATCGGTGGTCATGAAGCCCAGGCGCTTGTAAAAGGCCTCGGCCTTCAGCGCATCCGGCACGAAATACACCACATGAGACAGGGTGCGCGGCAGGGCCTGCATATCGGGGGTGATACCCGGTTGATTGACCGGGCGCTGGGGGGCATGGCCCGGCGCATTGGTCAGGTCGGCCGGGGCACTGTACGGACGCCGCACACTGATCTGAAAACCAATGGCGAACCCCATATCGTCAACACTGTGCACGGAGCCATCGGCACCACGGATCACCAGGCGATCGCGCCCCAACTCATCGGCGATGGCCTCGAGATCCGCACCGCTGGCCACGCCATAGATGGTTTCACGAATCGAGGGTGCAGGCCCGATGGCCGCCGGCAGACTGGCATCGTCAGCCCGGCGGATAATCACGGCAGTGCCGTCGAGGGCTTCAAAACGACCGCCCTCGCTGTCGACATCGACAGGTTGCAGGCCGTAGTCACGCAGGCAATGGGTACAGGCTTGAATGTCGTCGACGCCAAAAATCAAGGCATCAAGGCCAATGATGTTCATTGAGTTACCACTCCATTGTAATTATTCAGCGCAGGCCAGCACCCCGCTTACGGGAGCCGTGCCAGGCGAAGCGCTGCCGAGGCGGGTCTTGGAGTCGATCAAGCGTCACGGCCAACCGACTGTGGGTCGATACTGAAGTGGCGAAAACGCACTGACTAATCGCTTGTCGGGATGCGACCTATCGGTAAACGCGATACCTGGCTGCGCAGCGCCAAACGACGTGAAAAATCGCAAAGACATCGGTCGACGCACCTCTTCACGGGGCTTGACGCCGCGATAGGAAGGTCGGAAGGTATTTACAAAATAAATACAAAAATCGAGACCGCCATGCGTTTTAACCACCTGGATCTCAACCTCCTGGTGGCGCTTGATGTGTTACTGGAAGAGCAGAACATCACCCGCGCCGCCGAACGCCTGCACATGACCCAATCCGCCACCAGCGGCGTACTGGGCAGGCTGCGGGTCTATTTCGAAGACGAACTGCTGGCGCAGGTCGGGCGCAAGATGCAGCCCACGCCCTATGCCCGTGAACTGGCGGCGCCAGTGCGCCAGATACTGCTGACGATCCAGTCCTCGATCACCGCCAAACCGGTGTTCGACCCCGCCACCAGCAAGCGCCATTTCCGCCTGATCACCTCGGACTATCTGATCAGCGTCCTGTTTGCCCGGGTGATCCAGAAGATCTCCCTGGAAGCTCCGCACATCACCTTCGAGCTGCTTGGCCCCGGCGACACCTCAACCGAGCTGCTGATGCGCGGCGAGGCCGACATGATGATCGTGCCTGAGCGCTATCTCATTGAAGGCCACCCATCGCAGTTACTGTTCGAAGAAGAGCACGTTTGCGTTGTGTGGGACGGCAACACCCAAGTGGGCGATAGCATCACCCTCGATCAGTACATCGAGATGGGTCATGTCTCGGTGATTTTTGGTCGCAACCGACAACTGAGCGTCGAAGAATGGCTGATGGCCCAGTACGGTTTCACGCGTCGCATGGAAGTGGTGACCCACGACTTCAACACCTTGCCGCAGTTGATCGTCGGCACCCAACGCGTCGCCACCATGCTCCAGCGCATGGCCAGGCTCTACGCCAACTACCTGCCGCTGCGCATCTTGCAGCCGCCGGTGAAAATCCCGGTGATGCGTGAGTTCATGCTCTGGCATCGCACCATGGACGGGGATCCGATGCACCGTTGGCTGCGAGCGAAAATCAGTCAAATCATCAATGAGCTGGAGCAGTAGCCGCTCCCTTGCCCGGAACCGGGTCAGGTGCGGAAATGCCCGACGGCCGCCTTGAGTTCACCGCTAACCTGTTGCAGGTCGGCCGTTGAGACTTGCAGTTGCTGGCTTTCCCTGGCGCTGCCCTCGGTCACTTCGCGCACCCGCGTCATACTCTGGCTGACTTGCTCGGCCACCACACTCTGCTGCTCGGCGGCTGCGGCAATCTGCTGGTTCATCTGCTCGATGCTGGACACCGCCCGGGTGATCCGCGCCAGTGCCTGGGAGGCTTGTGCGGCAAGCACCACCGTTTCATCGCTCAACACATGGCTGCCTTGCAAGCGCTCGGCGGCTTGTTGGGCAACGCTGCTCAGACGAACGATCAACCCTTCGATTTCCGTGGTCGAACGCTGTGTACGCCGTGCCAGGCCGCGCACCTCGTCGGCGACCACGGCGAAACCGCGACCATGCTCGCCAGCCCGCGCCGCCTCGATGGCGGCGTTGAGCGCCAGCAGGTTGGTCTGCTCGGCCACCGCCTTGATGACATCGAGCACGCCACCGATCGCTGCGCTCTCCACCAGCAACGAGCGCATGGCTTGCGCACAACCACTCATCTCCACCGCCAGATGGTCGATCTTGCCCCCCGCCTGGCGCACCAGTTCATCGCCCTCACGCGCCTGTTCGTCGGCATGCGCCACCGCTGCGCGAGCCTCACCCGCGTTGCGGGCAACCTCCTGCGCCGTGGCGGCCATCTGTTGCATGGCGGTGGCGGCCAGTTCGGTTTCCTGGCGTTGGTGCTCGACACCACGGCTGTTGCTCTGGGTCACTTCGGCCAGGCTGCCGGCCATGCCGTTGAGCGAGCCGACCCCACGGTCGATGCGCCCGACCAATCCGCGCAGGCTGCCCAGCATGCTGCCCACCGCGCCCAACAACTGGCCCAGTTCATCGCGACGAACACGGCCTGACGGCGGATCGCTCAGATCTCCCGCCGCCACCCGCTGGACCAGCTGCACGGCCTGGCGCAGCGGCTGCACTATCAACTGACGGATCAGCAGGCTGGCCCCGATGCCCAAGGCGAGCGCCAGAAAAGTGATCAAGCCCAATTGGCGATCGGCGCGGCGATTATCATCCAGCACCGCCTGCCTTTGCTGTTCATCGGCCAGGGCCAGCAGCTTGCTCACCTGCTCGGTTTGCGCGTTCATCGCCGCACTGCTTTGCGCGCTTTGCCCACGGCTGGCGACAAACTCGACGAAGGCCTTGCGGTAGTCGCCCAAGGCTGTGCTCGCCTCCTGCAGCGACTCGCCTTGCTGCTCGCCAAGATCGAGCGCCTGCATGGCGGCCAGCAGGTCACTCATGCTCATTTCCCAGTCGCTGCGGTAACGCTCCTCACCATCGAGCGAGTAGTACAGTTCGCTGTCACGCAGCTTGGCGAGTTTGTCGCGCAATGCAGCGGTCTGCTCAAGCAGCACCATCTGATTGCTGGTCGGGGGTGTGCCCTGCCCCAACCGGGTATTCAGCGCATCCAGTTGATCGAGAAACAGCAGGGTAAAGCTATCGCCTGCCGTCTGCGCCAGCGTCTGCATGCGCAAGCGGGCTTCGCGAGCCCGACGCAACGAATCGGCATAGCCGAGAAACTGCTCCAGGTAAGCACTGACCGCCGTGCGCACCGTGGCGCCCGATGCGCTATTGGCCGGTTCCTCATCAAGTTGCTGGTTCAGCTTGCCGATTGTCTCGCGCACCTGTTCCAGGCCCTGCGGAGCAAGATCCAGGGCAAATGCCTTTTCGGCGATGCGGGCACGCAGGATCAATGCCTGGATCGACGACTCCTGACGCGATTGCTCACCGCGCTGCTGCAACACACCCAGAGAGTGAAAAGCCGTGGCCGCTACCCCCAGGGTAACCAGCAACACCAGGCCAAAACCCAGCGACAGCTTGGCACCCACCGACAGATTGCCAAGCACACGGCTCAGTACAGGCATGTCCAATTCCTCCCACGGTAGTGGAAACACATCCTGCCCTTGGCGCCCAGGCTGATCGCTGTGCCGGAATTAGACTCACTCATTTGCCGATACCTTGTTCTTGTTGTTGTGCGCGCCCGGGACTCCAGCCAACGGCGCGGTGTAGCGCCAACTCTAGTGAGTCGTACCTCAACGACACCAATCGCATCCCGCGTTATGAGCAATCGCAAAGTACGATGATAGGTATCTGGATTTGCTGCTTGATCTGTGAGTAGAAAACCCCTAGGCCAATGACACACATACGCTCCATCACCGTTCGCAATACCTCCCATCCCGACTTGCGATTGGCCAAACAATTGCCCTCCCCTTAGCCTGCTTCGAACCGCCAGGTCAGGCTGTCATCCGCTCCGGACCTGGCTGCCTGCCTTTGTTTGCACAAGGACAATAACAATCATGTTCCGCTACTTCCCGACCAACTACGTGTGGAATCTTTCCGTCGACCTCGCCATTGAAATGGGCGCCCGCATCGGCGAAATCGAAGAAATGTGCGCGCCGCTGCAAGAGGCCGCCAAGCAGCCGGATGCCGCCGGCAGCAAGGCCTTCCGTGAAACCTGGGCGAAAATGGCCGACAAGCTTTGCGGCTTGGCCGAGGAAGATGAAGCCAAAGGTCGAATGTTGTCAGCCGGCGAAAAATACAACCGCGCCGCGACCTATTACCTGAGCTGCGAACGCCTGCAGGCCCATGGCGCCCCTGGCCGTACGGAGCTGTACCAGCGCTTTTTACACACCTTCCAACGCGGTATCGAACTGGCGCAGGAAAACTGCGAGCGCGTTGAAATCCCTTACGAGGGCAAACACATTTCCGGTCTGCTGGTACGTGCCGAAGGCGTCGGCGGCCCAGCGCCGATTCTGGTGCAGGTCAACGGACTGGACTCCACCAAAGAAATGAAATACCGCGTTGGCCTGCCCGCCTGGCTGGCCAAACGTGGCGTGTCATCGTTGATCATCGACCAGCCTGGTACCGGCGAAGCCCTGCGCCTGCATAACCTGACTGCGCGCTTTGACAGCGAACATTGGGCCAGTCGAGTGGTGGACTGGCTGGAAACCCGCAACGATATCGACGCCAAACGCATCGGCATGGAAGGCGTGTCGCTCGGCGGCTATTACTGCCCCCGCGCGGTAGCCTTCGAGCCGCGCTTTGCCTGCGGGGTAGTCTGGGGTGCCAACCATGACTGGCGTGATGTACAGAAGCGGCGCATGGAAAAAGAAGGCAGCTTCCCAGTTCCGCATTACTGGTCGCACGTAGCCTGGGTATGGGGCGCCAAAGACACCGATGAGTTCATGACCATCGCCGAGAATGTCCACCTGGACGGCATACTGGATCGCATCAAGGTGCCGTTCCTCGTCACCCATGGTGAGAAGGACTCGCAGATTCCATTGAAGTGGGCGCACCGTACCTACGAGCAGTTGGTCAACAGCCCTAAGCGCGAACTGAAAATATTCACCGAACGCGAAGGCGGCGTCCAACATTCGAGCTTCGATAACAGTATCAATGCCGGCCAGTACATTGCCGACTGGGTCGCTGAAGTGCTTGGAGGGCGGACTGCCTGAGGGGGGTGCTGCAGAATCCGGCTGGGCTGCGAGGAGATGAGGATTGTGTAGGAGCTGCCGAAGGCTGCGATCTTTTGATCTTGTTTTGCTGATCTTTCATTCAAGACCCAATTGTCTGGGGAAAGATCGCAGCCTCGCTTCGCTCGACAGCTCCTACGCGGCTCTTACGCCAACTGGCTTCTCAGTTGCCGCGCCGCCGCCACCATGTTCACCAACGCCGCTTCCGTCTCCGGCCAAGCCCGGGTTTTCAGCCCGCAGTCGGGGTTGATCCACAACCGCTCGGCGGGGATCCGCTTCACTGCCTTGCTCATCAGCGCGACCATCTCAGCCGTGTCCGGCACCCGTGGCGAGTGGATGTCGTAGACGCCCGGCCCGATGTCGCTGGGGTAGTCGAATGCCTCGAACGCCTCGAGCAGTTCCATGTCCGAACGCGAAGTTTCGATGGTGATGACGTCAGCGTCCATGGCCGCGATAGCCTGGATCACGTCGTTGAATTCGCTGTAGCACATGTGGGTGTGGATCTGGGTTTCGTCGCTCACCCCCGACGCGCTCAAGCGGAAGGCCTCCACGGCCCAGTCCAGGTACTCCTGCCATTGCCCGCGACGCAGCGGCAAACCTTCGCGGAACGCCGCCTCGTCGATCTGCACGATCTTGATTTCGGCCTGTTCCAGGTCCACTACTTCGTCGCGCAGGGCCAGGGCCAGTTGGCGGGCCTGGACTTGACGCGAGATGTCCTCACGGGGAAACGACCACATCAGCATGGTCACGGGACCGGTGAGCATGCCCTTCATGACCTTGTCGGTCAGGCTTTGCGCGTAGCGGATCCAGTCGACGGTCATGGCTTTCGGCCGGCTGATGTCGCCGTAGATGATCGCCGGTTTCACGCAACGCGAGCCGTAGCTCTGCACCCAACCGAAACGGGTGAAGGCGTAGCCGTCCAGTTGCTCGGCGAAATACTCCACCATGTCGTTGCGCTCGGCTTCACCGTGCACCAGCACATCCAGGCCCAGGCGTTCCTGGATCTGCACGGCATGGCGGATCTCGGTGTGCATGGCGTCCTGATAATCATTGGCCGACAGCTTGCCTTGCTTATATGCCTGACGCGCCAGGCGAATCGCCGGGGTCTGCGGGAAGGAGCCGATGGTGGTGGTGGGAAACGTGGGCAGTTTCAACCGGGCATGCTGCTGTTCGATGCGCTTGGCAAACGATGAACGCCGCTGGCTGTCCTGTGGCCCGATTGCGGCCAGACGAGCCTGGACCTCGGCTTTGTGAATGCGCGTCGAGTTGGCGCGACGGGCCTGCACCTCGCGGCTGTCGGCCAAGGCCTGCTGTACGCCGGGGGCCTGCGGATCGTTGAGCGCATCGCGCAACACCGCCACTTCACCGCACTTCTGCACGGCGAAGGCCAGCCAGCCCTTGAGTTCCGGATCGAGCCGGTCTTCGCGCTCCAGATCCACCGGGCTGTGCAGCAATGAACAAGAAGTGCTGACCCAGAGGTTATCGCCAAAACGCTCCTGGGCCGGTTGCAACTGCGCCAGTGCCTGTTCCAGTTCGCAACGCCAGACATTGCGGCCATTGACCAGCCCCACCGACAGAATCTTGTAGGTGGGCAGGCGGTCCAGTACCTGGCCCAGTTGCTCCGGCGCACGCACGGCGTCGATGTGCAAACCGTCCACCGGCAGGCTCACCGCCAGGCCGAGGTTGTCTTCCAGGCCACTGAAATAAGTCGCCACCAGTTTCTTCAGCGGCGAGTACTGGAGAATGTGATAAGCCCGCTCGAACGCGCTTTTCCAGGCCAGGGGCAGGTCGAGGGTGAGGATCGGTTCGTCGATCTGCACCCACTCCACGCCCTGGGCCTTGAGGCGGTTGAGGATTTCACCGTAGACCGGCAGCAGGCGCTCCAGCAGCTCGAGCTTGTCGAAATCCCCACCCTTGGCCTTGCCCAGCCACAGATAAGTCAGCGGGCCGATGATCACCGGTTTGACCTGGTGCCCCAGGGCGTGGGCCTCGTCGACTTCGTCGAACAACTGCTCCCAGCTCAGGGTGAAGGTCTGATTTGCGGAAAACTCCGGGACCAGGTAGTGGTAGTTGGTGTCGAACCACTTGGTCAATTCCTGGGCGTATTGCGCCTGGCCGTGGTCGGCACCGCAACAGGCAGCCGTGGCGCCACGGGCCATGGCAAACAGCGTGTCGAGGGTCGGTTTACCCTGGGCACTCAAGGTGCTATGGAAACGCGGCGGAACGGCGCCCAGGGTCAAGGTGTGACCGAGCACCTGGTCGTACCAGGCAAAGTCACCGACCGGCAGCAAGTCAATGCCGGCATCTTTCTGCAGTTGCCAGTGCCGGGCCCGCAGTTCGCGGCCCACCGCTTGCAGCGCGGCCGGGGCGAGGTCGCCCTTCCAGTAGGCTTCGAGGGCTTTTTTCAGTTCGCGGTCGGTGCCGATGCGTGGAAAACCGAGAGAGTGGGCCAGGGCCATGGTGTGCGTCCTCCTATAAAAGATGGCGCCATTGTCGACAGCTCACCCTACATGAGACAAACTCAACCTTTTCGTGTTGATCACAAGTTTTCCTCATGGAGGCCGCCGTGCTTGAAATCCGTCACCTCAAGACCCTGCACGCCTTGCGCGAAGCCGACAGCCTGGTCGAAGCCGCCGAACGCCTGCACCTGACCCAGTCCGCCCTCTCCCACCAATTCAAGGAACTGGAGGAGCGCCTGGGGATGCCGTTGTTCGTGCGCAAGACCAAGCCGGTACGCTTCACCAGCGCCGGCCTGCGCCTGCTGCAACTGGCCGACGCCACCCTGCCCCTGTTGCGCGGTGCCGAACGGGACATCGCACGGCTGGCCGGCGGCACCGCCGGACGTTTGCACATGGCGATCGAATGCCACAGTTGCTTTCAGTGGCTGATGCCGACCATCGACCAGTTTCGCGACGCCTGGCCGGAAGTCGAACTGGACCTGGCTTCGGGCTTCGCCTTCGCCCCGCTGCCGGCCCTGGCCCGGGGTGATCTGGACCTGGTGGTGACCTCCGACCCGCTGGAACTGGCCGGCATCACCTACGTGCCGCTGTTCACCTACGAAGCGATGCTTGCCGTGGCCAACCAGCATCGCCTGGCGGGCAAGCCCTACGTCGTGCCGGAAGACCTGATCAGCGAAACCTTGATCACCTATCCGGTGGAACGAGACCGGCTGGACATCTTCACCCGCTTCCTGGAGCCAGCCGACATCGAACCGGCCCAGGTGCGCACCTCCGAACTGACGGTGATGATGATGCAACTGGTGGCCAGCGGCCGAGGTGTGTGCGGCATGCCGCACTGGGCACTGCATGAATACAGCTCGCGGGGCTACGTGAAAGCCAAGCGGCTGGGGGAGAAAGGCTTGTTTGCCACGCTGTATGCGGCGGTGCGTACCGACATGCTCGATGCGCCGTACATGCGCGATTTTTTGCTGACGGCCAAGGACACTTCGTTTTCCACGTTGGATGGGGTGAGTGCTGTTCGGTGATACCGCTTCGCGCCTATCGCGAGCAAGCCCGCTCCCACAGGAGATCGCTGGTTGACACAGAACGTGTGCTCATCTCACAAGGGCGGTGGGATTAGAGCTCAAGCCACATATGGATTTTGTCGAGGTATTCGTCGCCCACCCGTATCGCCATTGGTTCGAGGCCGTACAGCACGAAACCGCAGCGCTGGTAGAGCTTGACGGCCGGGGCGTTGCCGGCGGTGACGGTCAATTGCACCAGGCGCAAAAAGCTGTAGCGACGGGCTTCGTCGAGGGCGGCCTGTACCAGTTGGTAGCCCAGGCCTCGATGACAATGGGCTTGGACGACGTACATGCCAAACAACGTCGCTTTGTGCCGGGCCTTTTCCCGGGGCTCCAGGGACAGCCCGACAATCCCCACCAACTGATCCTCGACAAACGCCCCCAGCACCACATCCAGCCGATTGGTCAGGCGCGCTTCCCACCAATTGATGGGCAGCGCCGCCCGCTCGTTGACGCTGGAGGTGAAGGCCTGCGGATGAAGCGCGTAGGCCTGGAGCATCAGCTCGCGATACGCCTGGGCATCGCCCGCCCGCAGCCGTCGAATGCTCACGCCGAACGCCGTTGCTCAAACATCAGGCGCAACGCCAGCGCCCCCAGCACAAAGCCCATGAAATAACGCTGGGCCGCCAGCCAGGTCGGGTTGTGGACGAACCACGAGGCAATGCCGGCGGCGAACAGGGCAATCAGCAGGTTGACGCTGAAACTGACGCTGATCTGGGTCAACCCCAGGATGATGCTCTGGGTGAACAGCGAACCGTGTTCCGGGCTGATGAACTGCGGGAACACCGAGAGGTAAAACACCGCGATCTTCGGATTCAGCGCGCTGGTGAGAAAGCCCATGGTGATCAACTTGCGCGTCGAGTCCGCCGGCAGCTGCTGGGCCTCGAAAGGCGAACGCGCCCCGGGCTTCACGGCCTGCCAGGCCAGCCAGAGCAGGTACAGCGCACCGGCCCATTTCAACACTTCATAGGCCACCGGCACTGCCAGGAACACTGCGGTGAGCCCCACCGCCGCGGCGAACATGTGCACGAAAAACCCGGCCACCACCCCCAGCAAGGACGTGACACCGGCCTTGCGGCCCTGGCAGATCGAACGGGAAATCAGGTAGATCATGTTCGGGCCGGGCGTGAGCACCATCAACAACGCCGCGGCGGCGAAAACCAACAGGTCCGGCAATGGAATCATGAGCATCAATCCTTGAGTCAGCAGGTCACGAGGTGTGTGGCTCGATAAAACGGCAGGATCACCTCACCTGTCAACGGTGCCAACACAAGATCGCTGTCGCCGGCCGGGTCGATCCAGCGCACTTCCTCAATTTCAGCGGCGGGCGAAACCGGGGTGTCGATGGTCAGCAAAAACACTTCAGCCTGCACGGTAAAACCCGGCTCGTTGGCGGCCGGAGCACTGAACGGGCCCAGGTAACGGGCGCGTGCCGGATCGATCGTCAAGCCGAGTTCCTCTTCCAGTTCCCGTACCAGGGCCTGGACCGGCTGTTCATGGGCCTCGATCTTGCCCCCCGGCTGCATGAAGGCCAGGGTGCCGCGTTTGCGCACCAGCAGGGTTCGACCGTCAGGCCCGATCAACAGGGCCGCGGCAATGCGGATGAGGGAAGTGGTCATGGGAGATCAAAGCCTTGGGCGGGGAAATGCCGGGGGAGATTACAGGCCAGGGGGAAACGAGCAAAGCCCAGAATCCACACATTCCCATGTGGGAGCGGGCTTGCTCGCGAAGGCGCTGTGTCAGGCAACATTGATTGCGACTGATACTCCGCCTTCGCGAGCAAGCCCGCTCTCACAGTTGAACTGCGGTCAGCCCAAAATCGGCTTCGGCGCCGAGGGGTCCGCTTCCTCCTCAGGGATTTTGACGAACACGCTGTACCGGGCCCCTTCCATCGATTCGAAGGCGATGAGCTTTTCCACCAGCGGAGCGCTCAGGACCTTGCCAGCGTTCAGCAGCAACATACCGTTATCGGCGTTGAGGTTGCGCGCCAGGATCATCCCAGGCCCCAACTCCCGGGTGCTCATGACCTTCACCGTCGGATCGGACAAGGTCACGTCGTCCAGGTATTCGCCACAAGCCTTGATGAAGTCCTCGATCATGTCCGGGTCGTACAGCTTGCCGGCGTATTTGCGGATGTAGACCAGCGCTTCGTCGCTGTTCATCTGCCGCTCGAGAATCAACCCGCGCTGCAGTTCAATGAAGTCCACCGCCAGTTTCAACAGCCGCGAACCGAACGGAATGGCCTCGCCCTTGAGGTGCTCGGGAAAGCCGCTACCGTCCCAGCGCTCCTGGTGATGGCGGATGATCCGTGCCGCATCCTTCATCGGGTCCAGGGTCATCAGCAGCGATTCGCTCTGCTTCGGATAGGCGCGGTACAGCTCAAGTTCAGTGTGGTGCAACATGTCGGCGGGCGTGACCATCATGTTGTCGGTCCAACTCAGCTTGCCAATGTTGTAGAGCGCCGCAGCCATGGTCAGGTCGCGGTCGGTGGACTCGTCCAGGAAGTGCAGCCGACTGTAGACGCGGATCAGCTCGATGATCTGCCGGTTGGTCTGCTTGGCCTTGGGCAGGCGCAGGTTGGCGATCAACGAAAACACTTCGGTGCTGGTTACATAGCTGCGCTTGAGCTCGTCATAGGCCAGGTCGAGCATGTCGGCGGTCTGCTGCAACTCGGAGGTGCGCGAGGCCACGCGTTTTTCCAGGGTGGCGTTGAGGGTCTTGAGTTGCTGGTTCTGTTCGCTGTTCAGCGCTTCGAGGCGCTGGCGCTCGCTTTCGGAATGTTGGTGGGCCAGGGCCTGACGCAGGGCCTGTATCAGTTCCTCATCGTTCCAGGGCTTGCTGAGGTAGCGATAAAGCTGCCCCTCATTGATGGCCTTGGTCATCATATCCACGTCGGCGTAACCGGTGAGCAGGATGCGCAAGGTCGACGGGTAAAGCTTGCGAATCTGCGCCAGCAGCGTCGCGCCGTCCATGTTCGGCATGCGCGCATCGGTCATTACCAGGTCGACCGGCCGCTCCTTGAGGATTTCCAGGGCCTTGGCTCCGCTATCGGCCAGCAGAATCTCATACGGTTGACTGCGCAATAACCGCCGCAGGCTATTGAGAATCGACTCTTCGTCATCGACCAGCAGCACCGTCGGCTTCGTAACCGGAACGTCCGGCGATTGATCTTCCATTAGAACCCCCTCCTATTCACGACAACTGTTCTACCCTACCCCCGAAATACAGGCTAGTAGATTGCATAAATTTAGGCAGGAATTGCCATCACAGGCCGAGCGCATCCCGATGAGCCGACTATGCTGTACCTCATGAAGGGCCAAGTACAGGCCGAATACTCATGCCACAGAAAGGGATATCAGATGTTCCCACGGTTCTATAGTCAGCATCAAAGCGGTGCACGGCCATGAGCCTGCCGATGGAGAAAGGCAATCGGCGGATCCTGATTGTTGATGACACCCCTACAATTCATGAGGATTTTCGAAAGATCCTCAGCCCCCAGGTGACCACCGAAGACAGCCTGAGCAGCGCCGAAGAAGCCCTGTTCGGCGCGCCGGTGGTGGTTTCCAACCAGAGTTTCGTACTCGATTCGGCGTTCCAGGGCATGGAAGCCTTGAATAAAGTCGAATCAGCGCTGGCCCAGGGGCAGCCCTTCGCCATGGCCTTCATCGACATGCGCATGCCACCAGGCTGGGACGGCCTGGAGACCATCGAACGGCTGTGGCGAGTCGACCCCAAGCTGCAAGTGGCCCTGTGCACCGCATACTCGGACTATTCCTGGGAGGACATCTCCGAGCGCCTCGACTTGGGCGATCGCCTGTTGATCCTGAAAAAACCCTTCGATGCCATCGAGATCCGCCAGATGGCCAGCGCCTTGACCGTCAAATGGCAAATGACCGAAGACGCAGCGCTGAAAATGGACATGCTCGAACGGGCAGTCGAGGAACGTACCCGGGAGCTCGCCGACGCCAACATCATCGTGCAGAACAGCCCGACCATCCTCTATCGCCTGCGCGGCGAACCGCCGTTCCCGTTGATGTACATCTCCCACAACATCACCAAGTTCGGCCATTCAGCGGCGCAACTGATCAATTCGCCGGATTGGGCGCAAATCCTGATTCACCCCGACGACCAAAGCAAAGTCGACGACGCCATGGTGCGCGTCCTGGGTCGCGATACGGCGGGCGCCTCCATCGAGTTCCGCATGCGCACTGGCGACGACACATTCCGCTGGGTGGAGAATCGCTACATTCCGGTGCGCAACGAGCAGGGCCTGCTGTTGGAGGTGGAGGGCATCATTCTCGACATCACCGAGCGCAAGCTGGCCGAAGAGAAGATCGCCCTGCTGGCCCGCACCGACGGGCTGACCGGGCTGGCCAATCGCGCCACCGTGATCGAGCGGCTGCACCAGGCCTTCGCCGCGGCTCGCCGGGGGGCGGCGCCGTTTGCGATGTTTTACCTGGACCTGGACCACTTCAAGCGGATCAACGACACCTTGGGCCACCCCATCGGCGACTTGTTGTTGCAGGAGGTCGCCGCGCGCATCAAGGGCTGTACCCGGGAGAACGACGTGGTGGCGCGCCTGGGGGGCGATGAATTCGCCATCCTGCAACTGGACGTCCATGAAGCGACCCATTGCGCCGCGCTGGCGGCCAAGATCCGCGATACCCTGGTGGCGCCCTACTCCCTGGACGGCAACGACGTGCGGATCTCGGTGAGCATCGGCATCGCCCTGTACACCCCGCAGAGCCTGAGTGCCGACAGCTTGATGGCGCAATCCGACATGGCGCTCTACCGCTCCAAGGAAAAGGGCCGCAACCAGTACCATTTCCACAATGAAGAAATTAACCAGGAGGTCACGGACCGCGTCGCCCTGGCCAACGACCTGCGCCAGGCCATCGAAAACAAGGAACTGCAACTGCACTACCTGCCGGAAGTCGACCTCGGCACCGGCAAGATCCTCGGCATGGGCGTGCAGGTACGCTGGAACCATCCGCAGCGTGGCTGGTTGGAACCGGCGGCCTTCATGCCGGCCGCCGAGAAAACCGGGATTATCATTGGCCTCGGTCATTGGGTGCTGGACCAGGCCTGCCAACAGATGCGCCAGTGGCGCGACCAAGGCATGGCGCCCCCGGTGATCGCCATCGACCTGTCCCTGACCCAGCTCAAGACCGGCCCGGAACTGATCTACGACGTGCTGCGCACCACAGCGCGTTGGGAACTGGCGCCCTGGGACCTGCGTTTCGACGTCACCGAAGCCACCCTGGCCCAGACCAAATGGACCCACAACGACGTGCTGCCGCGCCTCTGCGAATTGGGCGTGCAGATCGCCATCGATGATTTCGGCACCGAATATTCCTCGTTCGACTACCTCAAGACCTATCGGGTCAACCACCTCAAGCTCGCCCAGCGGTTTCTCGACAGCGCCAACGACGATCCAGAGAACGCCGTGACGTTGCGGGCGATCATCAACTTTGCCAAGGATGTGGGCATCGGCATCATTGCTGAAGGCGTCGAGACCCAGGAGCAGCGCACCACGCTGATGTCCAGCGGCGGGGCGATGCAAGCCCAGGGGCATTACTTCAGTACCGTGGTCGATAGCGGCCAGGCCGCCGAACTGCTCAAGGCCGGCACCATTGTTCCGGTAACGGACCACTGGACCCGACCTGCCAACCAGCTATCGGAGAGCAACCCATGAACCCCATGTCGGTGCCAGCCAACCGGCGAATCCTGGTGGTGGACGACACACCGGCGATCCACCAGGACTTTCGCAAGATCCTCAGCCCTTCCGCCGGTAACGATGACTCACTGGACGACACCGAGAGCCTGCTGTTCGGTACACCGCAAGTCAACCGGCTGCAATTTCAGATCGACTCAGCCTATCAGGGCGAAGAAGCCCTGGAACTGGTCAAGCGCGCCCAGGCCGAAGGCCAGCCCTATGCGCTGGTGTTCGCCGACATGCGCATGCCCCCGGGCTGGGACGGCCTGCAAACCATCGAGCAACTGTGGAAAGCCGACCCGCGCCTGCAAATCGCCCTGTGCACGGCGTTCTCGGATTATTCCTGGGAAACCATGGCCGAACGGATCGAGTTCGATGATCAGTTGCTGATCCTCAAGAAACCGTTCGACACCCTGGAAATCCGCCAGATGGCCAGTGCCATGACCTGGAAATGGCAGCTGGCCCAGGACGCGGCGAGAAAAATGCGCAGCCTGGAGCGCACGATTGAAGAGCGGGTCCAGGAACTGCTCAAGGTGTCTCACCTGCTGCAATACGACGTGCTCACTGAGCTGCCCAACAGCATGTTGCTGGGCGATCGCCTGACCCAGGCCATGGCCCAGTGTCGCCGGCATGACCGGCAACTGGCGGTGATGTTCATCGGCCTGGACCGCTTCAAGCGCGTCAATAACGCGCTGGGCCATCCAGTGGGCGATGAAATGCTCAAGCGGGTGGCCCGGTCGCTGGCATCCGTGGTGCGTGAGTCCGATTCGGTGTTTCGCTACGGTTCCGACGAGTTCGTGGTGTTGGTGGGGGACGTCGCCGACCCGCAACAGACCAAAGGCGTGGCGGAAAAACTGCTGGCGGCCATCAACACCCCTCAACCCATCGACGGCCATGACCTGACTGTCACCGCAAGCCTGGGCGTCAGCGTGTATCCGGCCGACGGTTTCGATGCGGTGGCGCTGATCAAGAAAGCCGAGACGGCGATGCGCAATGTCAAGGAAACCGGCCCCAACGATTACCGTTTTTTCACCGAAGACATGAACCGCCGGGCCCGACAGCAACAGACCATCGAGTCCGGCCTGCGCCTGGCGCTGCAACGCAAAGAGTTCGTACTGCATTACCAGCCCAAGCTCGACCTGACCAGTGGCAAAGTCGTCGGCGTCGAAGCCCTGGTGCGTTGGAACCGCCCGGAGCATGGCCTGGTTTTCCCGTCAGACTTCATCCCGGTGGCCGAGGACAGCGGGCTGATCGTGCCGCTGAGCCAATGGGTGCTCCAGGAAGCCTGCCAACAGGCCTGCCGCTGGCAAGCCCAGGGGATGCGGCCGCTGTACCTGTCGGTGAACATCTCGGCCATCGACTTTCGCCAGCGCGGCTTCGTCGAAGGCATCGCCCGTACGCTCAAGGAAACCGGATTCGACCCGACACAGTTAGAACTGGAGATCACCGAAAGCGTGCTGATGCAGAACATCGATACCACCGTCGCCACCCTCAAGGCCATCAAGCACCTGGGGATACGGCTGGCCATTGACGATTTCGGCACCGGCTACTCAAGCCTGAGCTACCTGCAAAAATTTCCCGTGGACGTGTTGAAGATCGACCAGTCGTTCGTGGGCGACCTGAGTATCGACAGCAACGACGCCAAACTGGTCAGCACCATCATCAGCCTGGGCAAGAGCTTGAACCTGCACATCATCGCCGAAGGCGTGGAAACCCTTGAGCAGTTGGAGTTTCTCAAGCTCCACGAGTGCGAGGAGGCCCAAGGTTATTACTTCAGCAAGGCGGTGGAACCACAGGCCTTCGCCGACTGGATGACCGAATGGGAAAAACGCCAGAACCCGTTTTCGTGAACAGCTGAGACTCATAAACCAAAAGTTTCAAGGAAAACATCCCATGGCATCACATGGACTGATTCTGGCTTTCGGCCTGCTCGTGGGATTAAGCATGGCCGCCCATGCTGAGCCGCTGGACGAACCCCTCAAACCACTCCCTCCCGCCCCGACACTGGACCCCAAGCGCGTCCAGTTGGGCCAGCGGCTGTTCCATGACCCGCGCCTGTCGGTCAACAACACCCTGTCCTGCGCCAGTTGTCACCGCCTGGACAAGGGCGGTGCCGACGACAAGCCGTTATCCCTGGGCTTTGACGGCAAACCGGTGGAGGTCAATACGCCTACCGTGTTCAACGCCAGCCTGAACTTCCATCAGTTCTGGGATGGCCGCGTCGACACCTTGGAGGAACAGGTAAACCTCGTGGTAACCAGCCCCGTGGAAATGGGCAGCACCTGGGAATCGGTGGTCAAGCGCATCGCCGATGACCCGGGCTATGCCAAAGACTTTAAAGAGGCGTACCCCGACGGCGTCACCCAACGCAACATCCAGACGTCCCTGGCCGACTTTGAACGCACCCTGCTGACCCCCAACTCGCGCTTCGACCAGTATCTGCTGGGCGATACCGACATCCTGACGCCCCGGGAAAAGTTCGGTTACCAGCGTTTCAAGGAATACGGCTGCATCGCTTGTCACCAGGGCGTAAATATCGGCGGCAACATGTTCCAGAAATTCGGTGTGATGGGCGACTACTTCAACGACCGGGGCAACCCTACCCGGGCCGACGAAGGGCGCTTCAACATCACGGGCGATGAAGCCGACCGCCAGGTTTTCAAGGTACCCAGCTTGCGTAACGTGGCGGTCACCGCCCCCTATTTCCATGATGGATCCGCGCCGACCCTCGAGCGCGCGGTGGAGGTCATGTTCAAGTACCAGTTGGGACGCGAGCCGGTGAAGAACGATATGCAATTGATCGTCGAATTCCTCAAGACCCTGACCGGTGAACGGGAGGGCAAGCCCTTATGACACTCCTTCGTCGCATCGGTCTGGCGCTCATCGGCCTGTTGCTGGCTTCCGTCCTGCTGTTCATGTACATCAATTCAGGTGCCCAACAGGCCGCCTCCTACATAGAATCCCGGGACCTGATCCGCCTGCTCAAGCAGCAGGATGCCATCTGGGACAACGAAGTGCTCAAGGCGCGGATTGCCCTGAGCCACAATTACGACCCCCTGGTCTCGCCGCTGCACGAGATGGCGCGCCTCTGGCAGCGCCTTGACGCCATTGAATCGGAGCCGGGTCGCCACAAGCCGTCACTCTGGGAGGCCCAACGCGACGAATACCTCAAGGCCGTCAAGGAAAAAACCCGTCTGGTGGAACAGTTCAAATCCCACAACTCGGTGTTGCGCAACTCCCTGCACTTCCTGCCCACCGCCGAGGACGACATCCAAGGCCAGTTCGCCCGACTGCCCGACACGTACAGACTGGAGTTGCAGAACGTTGCCATCGATACCTACGACCTGTTGCTCAGCAGCATGGAGTTCGCCCAGGTCAGCACCAGCGATACAGCCGCCGAGGTCCTGCTGGGTTTGAACCAGCTGGATGTCAACAAGGAGCGCCTGCCGGAGGGGCTGCGCAACTCCGTCGAAACCGTGCGCAAACACATTGGGGTGATCCTGCGCGAACAGCCCCAAGTCAATGAGTTGCTACAGGGAATCGAAGCGATCCCTGTGGCCGATCGCCTGGATACCATCACCAACCTGCTTGAGAAAGACCAGGAAAAAGCCGCCGCCAAGTACCAGCGCAACCACGTTTACCTGCTGGTGTTCGCCACATTCCTGGTGCTGATCCTGATCTGGCTGGCGATTCGCTTGGTGCGCAGCTTCGCTGAGATCAAGCGGGTCAACAACGCCCTGCAAACCGCCAACGACGAGTTGGAACAACGGGTCGAAGAGCGTACCCGCCAGCTCAAGGATACCCAGAGCGAGTTGATGGACACCGCTCGCCAGGCCGGCATGGCGGAAATCGCCACCAACGTCCTGCACAACGTAGGTAATGTGCTCAACAGCGTGAACATTTCCGCCGACCTGGTCAGTCGTAAACTGCGCAGCAGCAAGGCCCAGGGGTTGGGCAAGGCGATGCAACTGATCAACGAGCATCCCCACGACCTGGGGCACTTCCTCACCGAAGACGAAAAAGGCAAGCTGCTGCCTGGCTACCTCAACCAACTGGTCGAAGCCATCGCGGTCGAACAGCAAGGCCTTACCGACGAACTGGCCCAGTTGAGCAAGAGCGTGGACCACATCAAGGACATCGTTTCCACCCAGCAATCCTATGCCGGCGCCAGCAGCCTGCTGGAGCCCCTGGTGGTCAGCGAGTTGCTCGAAGACGCCTTGCGCATGAACTCCGGCGCACTCACCCGCCATCATGTTACGGTGATCAAGGAATACGGCGACGTGCCGCGGATCATGGGCGACAAACACCGCTTGCTGTTGATTCTGATCAACCTGATCAGCAACGCCAAATACGCCATGGGGGGGATTTCCAACCATGCACGGAACATGACCCTGAAGGCCGAAGTCGTCGATGGCGAGACTCTGCAAATCAGCGTCAAGGACGAAGGCGAAGGCATTCCGGAGGAAAACATGACACGCATCTTCGCCCACGGTTTTACGACCCGTAAGGAAGGCCACGGTTTTGGCCTGCACAGCTGCGCATTGGCGGCCATTGAAATGAACGGCCACCTCACCGCCCACAGTGAGGGGCCAGGCAAGGGGGCGACGTTCCAATTGCAAGTGCCCCTGAAACTCGCAGAAGGTGAACCATGAATAGCATGAGTAACCGCCGCATCCTGCTGATCGACGACACGCCCGCCATTCATGATGATTTTCGCAAGATCCTCACCCCGCAGGATGAGAGCAACGCCGACTTGCAGGACATGGAAAGCGCGCTGTTCGGCGAAGCGCCGAAACCTGTCACCACGGTGTTCGAACTCGACTCGGCCTATGGCGGCCAGGAAGGCTTGAACAAATTGCTGGAGGCGACAGCCAAAGAGCGTCCTTACGCCCTGGCCTTCGTCGACATGCGCATGCCCGAAGGCTGGGATGGCGCCAAGACCATCGAAGAACTCTGGAAGCGCGACCCGCTGTTGCAGGTGGTGGTCTGCACGGCGTATTCGGATTATTCCTGGGATGAACTGCTGGACCGCCTGAACGGCCATGATCGGCTACTTATCCTGAAAAAACCCTTCGACAACATCGAAGTCCAGCAGATGGCCAACACCCTGACCACCAAATGGGAAATGACCTCCCGTGCGCAACTGAAAATGAACAAGCTCGAGGACCTGGTGGAACAGCGGACCCTGGCGTTCAAACAGGCCAGCGAGCTGCTGCAAATGGAAATCGACGAACGCAAGATGCTGGAAAGCCAGTTGGTGCAGTCGGAAAAACTCGCCTCCCTGGGTCAGTTGGCGGCCGGGGTGGCCCATGAAATCAACAACCCGATCGGTTTCATTTCCTCCAACCTGGGCGCCCTGGACGGCTACTTTGGCAAACTCCAGGAAATGCTCACGGCCTATGGCAGCGCCGAGGGGGCCATCGCCTCGCCGGAACTGGTGGTGAATTTGAGGAAGTTGCGCGAACAGGTGGAGCTGGACTTCCTCGTCGAGGACATCCCCTTGCTGATCAAGGAATCCAAGGATGGCATCGGCCGAGTCGGGCAGATCGTCAAGGACCTGAAGGACTTCTCTCGTGTGGATTCCAACCAGGAATGGCAGATGGCCAATTTGCAGCAGGGCATGGATTCGACGTTGAACATCGTCGCCAATGAAATCAAGTACAAGGCCGACGTGGTCAAGCAATACACCCCGCTGCCGGAAGTCGAATGCCTGCCCTCGCAGATCAACCAGGTGATCATGAACCTGATCGTCAACGCCGCCCAGGCCATCGGCCCCGAGCGCGGCACCATCACCCTGCGCAACGGCGTAGTCGGTGACCGCGTGTGGATCGAAGTGGCCGACAACGGCTCGGGCATCCCGCCGGAAACCCTGCAAAAAATCTTCGACCCGTTCTTCACCACCAAACCCGTCGGCCAGGGCACGGGACTTGGGCTGTCACTGTCCTATGGCATCGTGAAAAAGCACCACGGCGAGATAACGGTACACAGCGAAGTCGGCGTGGGCACGACGTTCCGCATTGAACTGCCGATGCGGCAGCTGAAACAGGCGGTCTGAACGCAAACCGTGCTTGATAATTCACTGGATTCGATCGTTCCCACTGTGTGGGAACGATCGAACTGGCCTTTGTGGCGAGGGAGCTTGCTCCCGCTCGGCGGCGCAGCCGTCGTAAAACCGGCTGACGCGGTCTGCCTGAACTATCGCAGTGATCCAATTGGGGGCCGCTTCGCAGCCTAGCGGGAGCAAGCTCCCTCGCCACGGATTGCATTCCAAGCTAATGTCTCGCTAATTGCTCAAACCCAAGGAAACCGCATGAGCCTGTCTCTGTTGAGCCGTTACGCCTTTTTTGCTGGCTGTGTGATCTTCACCCTCGCCAGCCTGCCGTTTCTGCAACACGACTGGCTCTGGCCATTCACACTGGTGACCGGGCTGTTGAGTCTGCTGGGGCTGTTCGACCTGCTGCAAAGCCGCCACGCCGTGCGGCGCAACTATCCGATCCTGGGCAATATCCGCTACCTGGTCGAAGGCATCCGTCCGGAGATCCGCCAGTACCTGCTCGAATCCGACAGCGACGCCCTGCCCTTCTCCCGCGCCCAACGCTCACTGGTGTATTCCCGGGCCAAGAACGAAAGCGCCGACAAACCGTTCGGCACTTTGATCGACGTTTACCAGACCGGCTTCGAATTCATTGGCCACTCCATGCGCCCGGCACCGCTGAGCGACCCCAGCGGTTTTCGCGTGACGGTCGGCGGTCCGCAATGCACCCAGCCATACTCGGCCTCTGTGCTCAACATCTCCGCGATGAGCTTCGGTTCCCTGAGCGCCAACGCCATCCGGGCGTTGAACCAGGGCGCCAAACTCGGCAACTTCGCCCACGACACCGGTGAAGGCAGTATCAGCCCCTACCACCGCGAACACGGCGGCGACCTGACTTGGGAGCTGGGCAGCGGCTATTTCGGTTGTCGCACCAGCGACGGGCGCTTCGACCCGGAGCGCTTCGCCGCCCAGGCGCAGAACCCGCAGGTGCGAATGATTGAAATCAAGATGAGCCAGGGCGCCAAACCCGGCCATGGCGGAATTCTGCCCAAGCACAAAGTCACCCGGGAAATCGCCGAAACCCGCGGCATCCTCATGGGCGAGGATTGTGTTTCGCCGTCATGCCACAGCGCGTTTTCCACACCGATCGAATTGATGCAGTTCGTCCAGCAACTGCGTGAACTGTCCGGTGGCAAACCGGTGGGCTTCAAGTTCTGCCTGGGTCACCCGTGGGAATTCATGGGCATCGCCAAGGCCATGCTGGAAACCGGGATCCTGCCCGACTTCATCGTGGTGGACGGTAAGGAAGGCGGCACGGGCGCGGCGCCAGTGGAATTCACCGACCACATCGGCGCGCCACTGCGCGAGGGCCTGCTGTTTGTGCACAACACCCTGGTGGGCCTGAACCTGCGGGACAAGATCAAGCTCGGCGCCAGCGGCAAGATCGTCAGCGCCTTCGACATCGCCAGCGTCCTGGCCATCGGCGCCGACTGGGCCAACGCCGCGCGCGGCTTCATGTTCGCCATCGGCTGCATCCAGTCTCAAAGCTGCCACACCAACAAATGCCCCACCGGCGTCGCCACCCAGGACACCCTGCGCCAGCGCGCCCTGGTCGTCCCGGACAAGGCCCAACGGGTCTACAACTTCCACCGCAACACCCTCAAGGCCCTGGCCGAAATGCTCGCCGCCGCAGGCCTCGAGCATCCATCGCAATTGCAACCCAAGCATTTGGTGCGGCGTATGTCCGCGACTGAAATCAAGTTGTTTTCCCAGTTGCATGTGTTCTTGAAGCCGGGGGAATTGCTGACCGGTGAGGTCAATGGGGCGTTTTATTCGCGGATGTGGCAGATGGCGCGGGCGGACAGTTTTGAACCGCGGGAGGTGGCGGCGGCGTAGCGGCGGTACCTAATCCTGGGTTCTGTCGGTAGCCGGTCTACTGTAAGAACTAACAGGTGCCCCGCCCGTGGGTACATCGGCCGCCCCAACAAAAAGCCCCGATCATCCGACCGGGGCTCTGTTTTACATCGCGGTTAACTTACGACGCCGAACGCACCGCTCCCTGCACGTCACCGGTCGGTTGCAACTTGAAGGTATAAAACAGCACCGTCAGCAGCACCAGGAACGCCGGGCCCACGTACAAGGCCACGCGGGTGTCCGGGAAGTACGCCATCAGGCCCACCACCAGCACCAGGAACGCCAGCGCCAGGTACGAACTGACCGGGTAAAGCCACATGCGGTATTTCAGGGCCGCACGCTCTGAAGCGCTCAGGCTTTTACGGAATCTGAGCTGGGCCAGCAGGATCATCACCCAAGTCCAGATCGCGCCGAAGGTGGCGATGGAGGTCACCCAGACGAAGACTTTCTCTGGCACCAGGTAGTTGAGCAGCACACCCAGAAGCAATGCGGCGATGGACAGCAGTAACGCGCGGCGCGGCACGCCGTTGGCCGAGGTGGTGGCAAAACCGGCCGGGGCCTGGCCGTTCTGCGCCAGGCTGTAGAGCATCCGCCCGGTGCTGAAGATACCGCCGTTGCAGGACGACAGCGCCGCGGTGATCACCACGAAGTTGATGATCCCGGCGGCGGTCTTGATGCCCAGGCGCTCGAAGGTCATCACGAAAGGGCTGCCCTGGGTGCCAATCTCGTTCCACGGGTAGATCGAGAGGATCACGAACAGCGCGCCAACGTAGAACAGCAGGATCCGCCAGAACACCGAGCCGATCGCGTTGGGGATGGTTTTCTGCGGGTTCTTCGCTTCACCGGCGGTCAAGCCGATCATCTCCACGCCCAGGTAAGCGAACATCACCATTTGCAGGGACATCAACACGCCCTGCATGCCATTGGGCATGAAGCCGCCGTGGGTCCAGAGATTGGAAATGCCCAGGGCCACGCCGTCGTTGCCAAACCCGAAGGCGATGATGCCGACGCCGCCGATGACCATGGCGATGATGGTCACGATCTTGATCAGGGCGAACCAGAACTCGAACTCACCGAAGGCCTTGACCGCGATCAGGTTGATCGAGCCCATGCTGATCAGTGCGGCCAGGGCCCAGATCCAGCGGGGCACGTCGGGGAACCAGATGCCCATGTACACCGCCACCGCGGTGATCTCCGCCACGCAAGTCACCAGCCACAGGAACCAGTAGTTCCAACCGGTCAGGAAACCGGCCAGCGGCCCGAGATAGTCCTGGGCATAACGGCTGAACGAACCGGCCACCGGGTTGTGCACGGCCATCTCACCGAGGGCGCGCATGATCACCAGGATCGCCAGGCCACCAAGAATGTAGGAGAGCATGATCGCCGGACCGGCCATTTCGATGGCCTTGGCCGACCCGAGGAACAGCCCGACACCGATACAGGCGCCAAGCGCCATCAGGCGGATATGCCGCTCACCGAGCTCACGTTTGAGCGGACCACCCTGAGCGGTCTCGCCATGGGGCAGATGATTGCCGACAGGCATAGGGATACAACCTCGTCTTGTTATTGGATTAACCACCGAGTCTCCAAAGCCGCAGGTTGGTAAACCTGCCACCTTGCCGAAACCAGTCTGCTTCGTGGACAGACCGCCCTGTAGAACAACGCCCTCAGGGTCAGCGGGTCGTGCAGTATAAAAAGCCAGGGATAGAGAGTTTCACTGTAAAACCAGGGAAATTCAGGGATAAGCCGCAGTAAAAACTGGGTTTATGGAGATGCATTGCCTGGGATTGCAGATATTTCAGCGATGTAAACGCAGGCGAGTATTGCACAGAGAGGGTGCAGCGTCATGCCGTGGCACAGCGACGGCGTTCGGCATCCGATGGCTCTAGCACAAGGCTCTTTGGCACAGTTGAGCCTGCGGCGAGGGAGCCCATTAGACAATGACGTCAACGAGCCCTTGTGAATTGGCTGCCAACAATTTCCCCTCCCCCCACGCCAACCACCGTCTAAGCTTCAACCAAGTCCGATCAATCTGCGTGAATGGATCAGTCGACTATGGGCGCTTTGTGGCAAACCGATTCGAATACTCCTATGGCCCCGACTGAACGTATGGAAGAAGCACCTTTACCCCCAAAAAAACGCCGCGCACGACATGGCTGGCGGGCGTTTTGGTTGTTGCTGTTGATTATCGTCGTAGTGGTCGGCCTGGCTGTGGCCAAGGAAATGCGCACGTCGCGATTTCAGGCCCGAGAGATCAGCAAGTACGCCGCGTCCTTGAGTTATTCGGTACAGCCGGGGGCCAGCGATGCCATCGTCTATCCGGGTACGGGCCCGTTCGACCGGAGGTTGGGCTATAGCTCAATGGGGGAATTCCTGCCGCGCTTGCTCAAGCGCGATTATGTGATCCAGGCCCAGGCGCGCTTTTCGCCGGCCTTGATGGACTACGTCGAAAGAGGCCTGTTCGTGCCCTACGCGGAGAAGATCCAGGTCGGGCTGACCATTACCGATTGCCGCGCCGCACCGGTGTATCAGTTCAAGTACCCGCAGCAACTGTATGCGAGTTTCGAAGCGATCCCGCCGGTGGTGGTGCAAAGCCTGTTGTTTATCGAAAACCGCTTTCTGCTCGACCCCAAGCAACCGTTGGCCAACCCGGCGGTGGACTGGCCGCGCTTCGGCATGGCGGCGTGGTCGCAAGTGGCCAAGCTGTTGAGTTTGCCAGGGCAGTCCGCCGGCGGCAGTACGCTGGCGACACAACTGGAAAAGTACCGCCACTCCCCCGAAGGCCTCACCGTGTCGGGCGCGGAGAAGATCCGCCAGATGATTTCCGCCAGCGTGCGCGCCTACCAGGCGGGCCCGCAAACCCTCGAAGCACGGCAGCGGATCGTGCGCGACTACCTCAACAGCGTGCCGCTCTCCGCCGTGCCCGGGCATGGTGAAGTGCACGGTATGGCTGAGGGCCTGCGGGTCTGGTACGGCGCCGATTTCAAGCGAGCCAATGAGCGCCTGTTCAGCACCGCGACGGATCCCCAGAGCCTGGCGGAAAAAGGCCTGGCCCTGCGGGAAATGCTGTCGTTGATGATCGCCCAGCGCCGGCCGTCCCATTACCTGTCCAAGGGCCGCGAGGAACTGGCGCGCCTGACCGACAGCCACGTCCGGCTGTTAGCGCAAAACGGCGTGATTGACGGCGCGCTGGCCGAGGCGGCCCTGGCGAGCAAGGTCAGCTATCGCGACTGGGTCCAGGACCCGACCGTGCAGCCCAACGAAACCAACAAAGGCATCAGCGCCGCCCGCAGTCGCCTTGCCACACTGCTCAACCGTCCTTTATACGACCTCGATCGCCTGGACCTCTCCGCCACCAGCACCTTGCAAAGCGACTTGCAGGCGCAGGCCACCGAGTACCTCAAGCGCCTGGCCGACCCGGCGTTCGCCGCCGAGATCGGCCTGATGGGTGAACGCCTGCTGACCCCCACCAGCACCACCCAGGTGCGCTACAGCTTCACCCTGCTGGAACTGACCCCCGACGGCTCGCGGGTACGCGTGCAAACCGACAGCACCGACCAGCCTTTCGATATCAACGAAGGCAGCAAACTGGAATTGGGCTCCACCGCCAAGTTGCGGGTCCTCACCACATACCTGCAGATCATCGCCGAACTGCATGAACGTTATGCCCAGGAGACCCCGGCGGCGTTGAAAAAAGTCGAGGTCGCCGAGCCGGACCACCTCTCGCGCTGGGCCGTCGACTACCTGATCCAGAACAGCGACCGCAGCCTGCCGAAAATGCTTGAAGCGGCGCTGGATCGCACCTATTCGGCCAGCCCGGGCGAGGCGTTTTTTACCGGCGGCGGGCTGCATACCTTCCACAACTTCCGCAACGAGGACAACGGGCGCATCCCCACCTTGCGCGACTCCCTGCGTGAATCGATCAACCTGCCGTTCATCCGCCTGATGCGCGACCTGGTGCGCCACGCCACCTACGCCGGGCCGAACAACAGCTCCGAACTGCTCAAGGACGACAAAGACCCGCGCCGTCAGGAATACCTGGCCCAGTTCGCTGACCGCGAGGGCACTTCGTTTCTGCTGAAGTTCTGGAAGAAGTACCAGAAGAAAGACACTGGCCAGCGCCTTGAAACCTTTCTCGACGGCATGCGCCCCACTGCGATCCGCCTGGCCGCCGTGCACCGCTACTTCTTTCCCGGCGACAGCCAGGAGAGCTTCAACCTCTTCGTGCGCTCACACCTCAAGTCGGCCAAGAGCGCCGAAAAACTGACCGACGAACGCCTGGAACGGCTCTACCAAAGCTACGGCCCCGGCGCCTATGACCTGCCGGACCAGGGTTTCATCGCCAAGGTCCACCCGCTGGACCTGTGGTTGATGGGCTACCTGCTGAACAACCCCGACGCCAAATTCAGCCAGATCGTCAAGGCCAGTGAGTTCGAGCGCCAAGAGGTCTACAGCTGGCTGTTCAAGAGCCGGCACAAGAGCGCCCGGGACAGTCGCATCCGCACCATGCTGGAAATCGAAGCGTTCCTGGACATCCACCAGCGCTGGCAGAAAGTCGGCTACCCGTTCGACCATCTGGTGCCTTCGCTGGCCACCGCCATCGGCAGCTCCGGCGACCGCCCTGCCGCCCTGGCGGAACTGGTAGGCACCATCCTCAACGACGGTATCCGCCAACCGGCGCTGCGCGTCGACAGCCTGGACTTTGCCGTCGATACGCCATACGAGACACGGCTGGTGAGCAACCCGGATAACGGCAAGCGGGTGATGCCGGTGGAAGTGGCCCGGGCCCTGCGCGGCGCGCTGTCCCAGGTGGTGGATGCCGGCACCGCGAAACGCGTTGCCGGCAGTTTCAAACTGGCCGACGGGACCCCGCTGGCCATGGGTGGCAAGACCGGCACCGGCGACAACCGTATCGAAGCCGTCGGTTCCGGGGGACGGGTGATCAGCTCCAAATCGATCAACCGCACCGCCACCTTTGTGTTCTACATCGGCGACAGCCACTTCGGCACTCTCACCGCCTTTGTCCCGGGGGCTTCGGCGCAGAACTTCAAGTTCACCTCAGCCCTGCCGGTGCAAGTGCTCAAGGGCATGGCGCCGTTTCTATCGCCTTACTTGCAGCCGGGGAGTCATACCCAATGCAAGCCGTTGGTGGCCCGGCAATGAGTCACGGCGTGGCGCGGTGAGTTACAGGCTGACCCGAGGAACTGCGTCGAATACCACGGTGAAATTACCGGTGTAAAAACCTGACTGGGATGGAGTAATCGAAATCGGCGCGGAGAGGTGCATCTCAGCCGTCATGCCTGGCGTGGACGTGGCGTCATCTACCACTTCCTGCGGCAAGTGGTTCAGATAAACGTTGTTGAACATGACGGCAATAAAAATCGGTCGATTACGGCCATTGTCCAACCAGTTTGACCCATCAATGTAAGCATGGACCGAACCGTCGGTGTTCTTCACATCGAACATCTGGCGCACAGGACTCAATCTTTTGCTCACGGGGTTGTAGTGCATAACCTCGTTCTTACCAAACTCCGGATCCCGTGGCTGCACATGAAACTGCTTGTTCGGAATGTTCGCGGTGATATGGATGGCGGCGCGCGCATCATCAGCGGCCAACACTAATGAAGGACTCAGGGCTGCAACAGCCCAGGCCGTAACGAACACTATTTTTTTAAACATATCTGTTCTTCTAAGTAATAAACAAAAAATACCCGTGGCACTACGAGCTACAGGGTTCGATCATTCCCACGCTCTCGCGTGGGAATGCCGCCAGGGACGCTCCGCGTTCCGCTTCAGGAGGGTGACGCAGAGCGTCATGGGATGTATTCCCACGCAGAGTTTTGAAACGATCTGCAGCCTTTATGCGCCTTACAGGGCAGAAGACCGAGGAACTGCATCGTAAATCACGGTGAATTGGCCGGTGTACAAGCCTGGTTGGCGTTCGACCGGCATGCCAATAGGACGGATGACCATCTCGGCCTGGGTGCCTGGCGTGGACGAGGCATCATCCACGACTTCTTGAGGCGAGCCATTGAGGTACACGCCGTTAAAGATGACACCCAGAGGAATATCAATCCGGCCATTGTTCAGATAAGCCCCACCCTCCTGTATGTAGGCGTGGATCGAGCCGTCGGTATTCTTCACATCAAAGGTCTGGCGTATGAAACTCAAGCTGTTTTTCACAGGGTCATAGTGCATCACCTCGTCCCTGCCAAAGTCTGGGTTGCGTGGCTGCACATGGAATTGCTTGTTCGGAATGTTCGCGGTGATATGGATGGCTGTAAGTGCATCATCAGCCGCCAACGCCCATGAAGGACTCAGAACTGCAACGCCCAAGGTCATAGCGGATATCATTTTTTTTAACATGCTTGACACCTCTTTTTTGTAATAAATGAAAGGCAGATTCCGTGGCGAGAGTGTTTTGCGAAACGTCGCACCGCAGCAGCCCCCCAAAAAAACCAGGCAGCGCGGTGCAACAGATAAACCGCATCGCCTGTGTTACGACTGCTTCGCAGCCGAGAGGGGATAAATCCCCTCGCCACAGAAGACTCGTTGCCCTGACGCCTTCGGGGAACCTGGCTCACGGTGCAACTGCATCGAACACCATGTGCACCGTGCCGTAGTACTCACCCGTCCTGTAGCCGTCATCGGGCTTGATCGCGGCGATTTCCAGCGGCACCTGGCGTCCGGGCCTGGCCTCGAGGGCCGACACCACCTGGGTCGAGTCCAGGGTCAGTTCGACGTTGTTGAACTTCACCTTCAAATCGATACGCTCACGGCCATTGGATAAATAAGCCTCCTCGGCCAAGCGCGCACCAATGGCCCCGTTGCTGTTCTTCACCTCATAGGTCGCGCGCAACGGGCTGAGCTCGCTGGTGATGTTGCTGAAAGGCAAGCGTTGCTCACGCTGGACCAACTGCGGGTCGAGGGGCAGCACATAAAAATCGTTCGTCGGGATGGTCACGTGGAGTTCGAACGTTTCCCGCTCGACCGCGCCCCAGGCCAGGGCCCAGGGCAACATCAGGGCGGTCAACGCGAGGGGGCGTAGCAGTGTCTTGGACATATTTTTGATTACCTTTGGCGTCTGCGACGGTTGGGCGACGGCAACCGTCAACCCTTGATCTCGACGGCTTTGCTCTTGCCGCCCTCGATCAGCGTGAAGCGATATTCACGCCCCGCCTCCTTGTCGAAGGAAAACGTGCGACCGGCCATGACGTGGTGCTTGGTGGTCGGCCGGCAGTCGTTTTCCTGCTTCACTACGCAATCCTTGAACTCATCGATCACCACGACGCTATTGCCGTTGTTGCGCATCACGTAACGATTGGCGTTGTCATCGATCACCGTCTCGAAACGGGTGTCCTTGGGCCGCACGAAAAACACCGTGCCGTAGCCCGCCAGGACCTTGACCCCCGCCGCCACACGTTCCTTCTTGTAGGCTTCGCGCTCCTCGGCACTGACGGCAAATTCATCCTCGGCTTCGGGCACCACCGGCACGAAACGCACCCGGAAGTAACGCTCCTTGTCGCGGTTGCCCATGAACAGCAACCGGGTGCCCTGCATGCCGTTGGCCGGCACGATCAGCCGGGCCGGACTGGCCATCAGGCCATCCTTGGCCATAGCGCTGGCCTGGTCCTGCAGGGGCACTTCCTGGTAGCTGCCATCCTCGTTGTAGAGAATCTCCAGGATGTTGACCTTGACGAATGCCGTGGAGGTTCCCCCGTTGAACACCCGTTTCATGTAGGTACTTTTGTCACCGTCAAGGTAGTCGTAGACCACCCCGACACCAATCTGCGGCCCGGCCTGGGCCGCGCTGCAAAACAGAAAAAAACCAACCCATGCCAATAGATGTTTCATCACTTCTGAACCTCATGTATTAAACGCAACTTGCTAAACACGGACGGACGGCACACACCCTTCAAACCTCTGAGTCCCAGATCACCGTAACGCTGCCGGTATAGGTGTCAGGCTCACGGTCCAGCATCGCCGCGACACTGGCGCTGCGGATCTGGAAATGCAGGGTTGCGGGCTTGCGGTCGATGTACCGGAGCGGGAGAAATCGAACAGGATTGCCAAAACTTCCAACCGGCACCGTTCGACGGTAGACCGGTTGCCCGTCGGGATTGGTCAAACCGTCGGGCAGCGTCACATAGACATCCACCGGGTAGTAAATGGCGGAACCAGGTGCCGTTACACCGCACTCGGTGCCGGCCATGTACCGACACTCGAGCTTCATCGTGAAAGGTGAAGACGTCGAGATCAGGAACTGATGGTCGCGAAACAGCACCGTCGGTTTGCTACCGTTGCTCAACCAGGCTTTCCAGCCCTCCCGAGGCTCCAATTCAACCCGGTTTCCTCCCGGTGGAATTTCAACCTTGAGGACATGCTCGACATCCAGTGTGAAATTGAGCGTGAGCGCCGAATCATTGGGGACCACGACGTCTCCGAAGTCGAAGTCCTGGCCCGGCCCGATGCCGAACGTCAGCGAGCCCCGGTACTGGCCGCCCGCCATTTTCAAGGGATTGGGCGTACGCAGCTCGTAGGCGAAGCTCAGGTCCTGATACTCGAACCGAGGGATCAGGTATTGGGACGGTTTGGCGCATGCGCCCTCTACCGGCGTGCGCCAGAAGAACCACGCGTGGGAAAGACTGGCGCCCTGCCTCACACAGGGCGCCGGGGCTTGCCACCAAGTCGAGCCGAATATCATGTTATAGGCGGTTTCGGCACTCACGCCGCCTCCGACAATGTCAGGCGCGTCGGGTGTCAGCTCGATCGCCCCGCCCATTCCAACGACGCGCATTTCCAGCGTTTCAGTGTGGCCTGTACCTGAATGAGTCACCTGCACCGTACGCCAGTTGGCCGGCGCCTTGAGCATCGCACCTTGCCGGATATCTTCATGATTGGCCTGGATAGGCCCCCCTGAAGCAGCCGTGCCCAATCTCAGGCTGAACATCCCTGCCGACTGGCACAGCGCGACAAACTGTTCGCAATAACCGCTGTTTCGCGTGGTATTGACGAACCTATTCTCTTGCGGCTTTGCGCTATCGGCCCTGAATTGCGCGGTAATGTCCACGGTGGCGGCCTCGACAGCCGGCAAGTAGGCAAACCACACCGCTGTAGCCATACCGCTTGCAAGTTTCCTTTCTAGTTTCATCTAGGCAACCTCATGCATCCGAGCGAATCGTGGCTGGGGAAAACGTCCGTTGAGCAAACCAAGGGTTTTAAACTTCCGAATCCCAAATCACGGTGACGTTGCCGCTGTACGCCTTCGCGCCACTGTCGAGCATGTCTTCGACGTGGTTGCGGGCAACTTCAAAGTGCAGGGTTCCGGATCGGCGATCGACATAAAACCCCGGCTGGAACAGTTCGGTACCACTGCCGTCGCGCAGTAACCGGCGACGGTTGACCGGTTGCCCGGCGGCGTCGGTCAAGCCATCGGGCAGGCTGACGCCGACATCCACCGGCACGGCATGGCCGGTGGCGGTTTTGGAAATCGCGCAGGTATTGCCGCTGACGTATTGGCATTCGAGCGCCATCTTGAAACGCGAGGACGCCGAGATATGGAAGCGTTGGTCACGGAACAGCCGGGTCGGTTTGCGCCCGCTGTTGAGCCAGGATTGCCAGCCTTCCTGGGGCTCCAGGTCGACCCGGTTGCCGCCGGGGGGTACTTCGATCTTGAGGGTGTGCTCAACAGTCAACCTGAAATCAAGGGTGAGGATCGGATCGGAAGGGATCATGACATCACCCATGTCAAGGTCCTGGCCCGGTCCAACGCTGTAAGTCAACGACCCCGTGTAGAGACCGCTCGACATTTTCAGAGGGTTTGGGGTCCGCAACTCGTAGGCAAAATCCAGATAATCGTAGGTAAAGCTCGGGATCAAAAAACTAGCTTTTTTGGAGCACGCAGCTTCGACCCGGGTTTTCCAAAAAAAACGGTATGTAGTCGCGTTCAAGCCCCCATGACCGGTATATCCGCAAGGTGGGGGGGGATTCACCCAACTATTCCCATACCCACCCCATAACCGGTTATGGGCCAATGTAATGTCAATATCCGGATTACCTATGAGATTCAGGACGCTCGTTGGAAGTCGATATCTCGAGCCGATCCCTGAAAAGCGCACTTCAACGGTTTCGGTTTCACCCGTACCCGCATGAGTCACCTGTGCGGTACGCCACTCGGCGGGCACCTTGAACGTTGCCCCTTGCCGATAGTCGGTATGATTCGCCTGGATAGGGCTGACCGAATTGAATGTGATAGGCAACTGAATGCTGAATATCTTCGTCGCTGCGCAATCCGTCGGAAAGAAGGTGCAGTAACCAGAGACCGGCGTGGTATTGGTAAATTGATTCAGGTTCGGCTTCGAGGCATCGGGCCTGAATACTGCGCTGATATCCCGGCTCAAGGCATAGGCCGTCGGCATGCCCGCAAACAACAAGGCAAATACCGTGGCTACTCGATATAGAGAAACACCTCGCTTGAGGATGTTCGAACGACTCATGTTCACTCCAATAAAACTGCGACAGGTAAGCCACCCAACTGTGGGAGCGAGCCCGCTCGCGATGACGGCGGCACATTCAAAATCGAGACAAGCTGACCCACCGCTATCGCGAGCAGGCTCGCTCCCACAGGGGATGGCCTATACCTCGGAATCCCAGATCACCGTGACATTGCCGCTATAAGCCTTGGCGCCACTGTCGAGCATCTCTTCGACCTGACTGCGCCCTACTTCGAAGTGCAGGGTCCCTGATCGACGCTCGACATAAAAACCCGGCTGGAACAGTTCGGTGCCACTGCCATCACGCAGTAGCCGACGCCGGTTGACCGGTTGCCCAGCGGCGTCGGTCAAGCCCTCGGGCAGGCTGACGCTGACATCCACCGGCACGGCATGGCCGGTGTCGGGTTCCGCGACCGCGCAGGTATTGCCGCTGACGTATTGGCATTCGAGGGCCATCTTGAAACGCGAGGAGGCCGAGATATGAAAGCGTTGGTCACGGAACAGCCGGGTCGGTTTGCGCCCGCTGTTGAGCCAGGCTTGCCAGCCTTCCTGGGGCTCCAGGTCGACACGGTTGCCGCCGGGGGGGACTTCGACTTTGAGGGTGTGCTGGACTTCGAGATTGAAATTGAGGGTGAGCGCCGAGTCGTTCGGGAGCATGATGTCGCCCATGTCGAAGTCCTGTCCCGGCCCAACGCTATAAGTAATCGACCCCGTGTAATGCCCCGTCGACATTTTCAACGGGTTGGGCGTGCGCAATTCGTAGGCAAGATTCATCTGTGAATATTTGAATCCCGGAATCAGATATTTGGTTTGCTTGGCGCACGTCACATCCTGTTCCGGGGTTATCCAGAAAAACTCAAAACCGGTAAAACCGAAGTGGTTACTTACCGAAGTGGCTCTGCATGGCTGGGGGGCACGCCGCCAATTACCTCCTACCCATAGTTTTTCGTGGCCCTCGTAGATACTCCCCCCCCCCCCGACGATGTCGATCACACTCTCGGACAAGGTGTACCCCCCCCCCAACCAGCGATGCGCACGGAAAGCTCCTCACTTTCGCCAGTCGCCGAATTAACGATCTGCATCGTTCGCCAGCCACCCGGTATCGTGACCATGGCCCCCTGACGGATGTCTGGCTGATCGGGTTGAATGGGACCGGATGACTCAAAATCCAGCCCCCTCACCAACATACTAAATAGGCCCTCGGCGGCACATTGTGCCGGGAATGTGTGACAAAACCCCGAAACCAGCGTGGTATTGACGAATTTATTGTCCATAGGCTTCGCCGGATCGGGCCGGAATACTGCGGTGATTTCCCTGGTAGCGGCATTAGCCGTTGATAGACCAGCAAGGAGCGCGGCAAACAACACCGAAACCATGCCGCGTCCTGCCGTCGATAAACATTTCATCAATACAACCTCAACCGTCCATTGATAGAGGTCTTGTTGCTCAAGCGATGGTTGACCGACAGCGAGGAATTGCTGGTCTGGCCGACGAACACATTGCGTTGGCGGATGCGGGTGCCGTCCGCCAGGGTTTCATAGGTGTTACGGGTGTCCAGCCAGCTGCGGTTGTGGCTCGCCACGATGCTGCCCTGGCCGTAGCTGTACAGGCCTTGCACGTCCATGCCGGTGCCGTACTGCTGGGTCTGATAGACGTTGGCGTACAGGCTGGTGTTGCTGCCCAGCGTCCAGTCCACCGAGGTGCCCACTTGCAGTTTGTCCTGCACCTGGCGCGTGGAGGCACCGAGGATCACCCGGGGATGCAGCAGGTAATTGAGGCCCACGCCTGCCGTGGTGAAACCCGAGGGCTGGTCTTCCCAGTTGCTCCAGAGCCTGGTTTCGCGCCCGGCGAACAGGTTGTAGCGCCAGCGATCCTCGGAATTGCTCCAATTATTGGGCTTGTAGACCAGCTCCTGGCTGGTGGCGGTGGTTTGCCCGTCCTCGACCAGGCGCACTTCCACTTCATAGATGCCGCCGGGCAAGGGCCGGGTGTCCAGGCTCTGCAAACCGGCACTGACCGCCTGAGTATTGATCAGCAGGCCGTTGCGATAGATCTCCACCGAAGCCTGACGGCTGGCGGTGACATAAATGGGGTAGACGCTAGGTTTGGGATTCTCCATCACCAGGCTGTCGGAGCTGCCGTACATCACGCCGAGTGCGGTGTCCGGGTTGGCACCGAACGCACGGATCTGACGGTTCAAGCCATCGGAACTGGGGGTGAAATAACCCAGGCGGAAAAAACTCCCTTCCATCTCCCGTTGGGTGTAAAGCTCATGGACGGCGTGGTACAGCTTGTCGTCCGGGCCGCCAAGACGCGAAAGCTGAAGGTCCAATGACTGGCTCCAGTTGCCCAGGCTGGAACTGGCGTTGAGGCCATAACGCCCGCCCGTGTCCTGCTCCTGGCCGCCATTGATGTTCAGTTGGTTGTTGAAGATCAGGCCGAGGCTGCCGCCTTCCGGCTGATCGTGGTAACGCTTGATTTCGTTGGCTCGCTCCACGTCCCTGGTCAGGATCGACACCAATGAATTTTCCAGGCTGTAGTGCACAGCCAGCAGTCCGGATGGGCATTTGTCTTCACAGGCGCCCAACTGTGGTCCTTGCTTGAGATGCTGTTCCCATTGCTCGCGCTCGACAGCTTTTATCGGGCTGTCCTGCGTGTCGTTGAATTCGAGCAGGGTAATACGATCATCCCGGGTCAAGACCACCATGGCTTCACCGAGATACTGTTGATTGAGTTCGACACGAACCGCCAGAGGCACATCGAAAAAGTGCGATTCAAACTCGGCCGGCAGCCCCTTGGCCTGGGCTAGCAGGCTTCTGGGTGTGGTGCCGGGGGCAGTCGGCGCAGCCAATGCACTCGCGCACAAACATAGCGCGAGGGCACCCGCGATGGGTGTCATCGGAAACATCAACGGATTCTCATAATCAGCGAACGATCAGGGCGTTTCAGGTGCGGGCCGCCCGGCGGGGGAGCGCCGGACGGCCTGCGGCAATACCCGTTAAACGAGGTGAAACTCAGCGGGCATCGATCGACATCACGGGCGTGGCACGGCGTCGAAGATCACGGTCATGTCAGCGGTGTACAGGCCGTTCTGGGTATCCAGGGGCTTGGCCGCGACGATGGTCATGTCAGCCTGGGTACCTGGAGTGGAGGTTGCATCATCGACCACTTCCTGAGGGGTGGCGGTCAGGGTGACGCCGTTGAACTTGGTGGTCAGGGCAATAGCATCACGACCGTTGTACAACGCTGCCGGGCCACCCTCAATGTAGGCATGGACCGAACCGTTGGTGTTCTTCACGTCGAAGGTCTGGCGCAGGGAAGTCAAGGTGCCAGCGACGAGGTTGTAGTTCATGACCTCGTCTTTACCGAAGTTCGGATCACGTGGCAGCACATGGAACTGCACGGTCGGGATGTTCGCAGTGATGTGGATCGAGGAGCGTGCATCGTCGACGGCGAACGCCGCCGAAGAACCCAGGGCAGCAGCAACCAGAGCAGTACCGGATACGAATTGTTTGAGCATGTTGTTAACACCTGTTCTTAAGCATAAAGAGAAGGGTTGAAGTTGCAGCCCAACAACCGCTTGGCCTGTCCCTTCAACGCCGGGGCATGATCGGCTCTCTTTAATAAAAAATAAGCAGGCACTTTCCCACAAGCGCGTAGTACATCCGGTATATGAAATAGAGAAAAAGACACTAAGTTTGATAAAAAAGAAGTTTGGATGTCAGAAACAACCCACATAACCAGGCTACACGGGACTTAATCATTACAAATGTATGCAACCCCTATCCCTGCCGGCCCCGGACATAGAGCATTCGTGTAAGGTTTTTTTGCAAAACCCAAGTAAGTCCCGGTAAATAAAAATACATCTTAGTTCCAGAACATATCAAAGATACATCTTTGGATAAAGATATATCTCAATTCTATCTTATGCAGAATGGAGAACAGGCATATGACAGTTACTTATTCCCTTCCCAAACACGATGGCTTCGAAGGTCGCCCGGCAGTCCGTGAGCGTGGCAGCCGTGGACCGAGGATCTTCGCCTCCGGTGACCTGAAATTGCTGTCGCTGGCGCTGATTGCCGAACAGCCTTGCCATGGTTATGACCTGATCCGCCGGATCGAGCAGATGTTCGACGGCGCCTACAGCCCCAGCCCCGGCGTGATCTATCCGGCCCTGACCTTCCTGGAAATGAGCTCAATGGTCACCTGCGGGGTCGACGACGGAAAAAAATGCTACAGCGTGACCGACGCCGGACGTCTATCCCTTGAAGAGCAGGCCGTGGCGCTGGAGGAGGTGCGGATGCGCATTGAAACCAGCAAGCGCACGTTGCGCGGACAGGATCGCCCCCCGGAAATCCACGAAGCGGTGTATAACCTGCGACATGCGCTGCAAAAGCACCACGGCCGCTGGAGCCCGGAAGAAACCCAGCGGGTGCGCGACCTGCTCAACGACACCGCCAAAGCCATCATCGACGGCCCCGACCGTCCACCTGTTTCGGAGTCAAGCAATGACTGAAGTCGATCCAAACACCATTCACCGCGTCAACCACGAGATCAAACGCCGCCGCCTGGAAGTCTTGCGCGTGCAAGACCTGACCCCACGCATGCGCCGCATCACCGTCGGAGGGCCGGAACTGGCCGGGTTCGTCAGCCTGGGCACGGATGATCACGTGAAGCTGTTTTTCCCGCAGAATGCCGAGGAACGCGCCGCCCTGGACACCATCGACCCGAGCGCCGGCAAGGCCCAGGGCCCGATGCCGGAAATGCGCGACTACACCCCGCGCCGTTATGACCTGGACACCCTGGAGCTGGACATCGATTTCGTGCTCCACGGCGACGGCCCTGCCGCGACCTGGGCGACCCAGGCGACGCCCGGGCAATACCTCAACATCGGCGGGCCACGGGGTTCGATGATCGTGCCGGACATCTTCGACAGCTACCTGCTAATCGGCGACGAAACCGCCCTCCCCGCCATCGCCCGCCGCCTCGAAGGCCTGGCGCCCAACCGCCGGGCGCTGGTGGTGGTGGAAGTGGAAAACGGCGCCGAGCAGCAGATTCTCCAGAGCCCGGCACACGTGCAGGTGATCTGGGTGCTGCGCGAAGGTCGCCGGGACAACCTGCTGACCACCGTGCAACAGCTGGAAATGCCCAGTGGCAAGCTGTACGCCTGGGTCGCCACCGAGAGCAAGGTATCGCGGCAGATTCGCAAGGTGTTGCTCGAGGAGAAGGGGGTGGATCAGGAGTTCTTGAAGGCGGTGGGGTATTGGAAGGCGGAGGGGAGTGAGGAGGAATGAGGTGCGGCGTGCTGGCCTGCTAAAGTACCCTGCACCACTGACCGTGCACACTTGTGTGGGAGCAAGCTTTGCTCCCACAGGGCTATCGTTGCTCTTGAATGCTTGATCAAAACTCCACCAGGTACCCCGCCCCATGCTTTTCCTGCTCGCCTACATCGCCAGCGTCGTGCTGATCAACTATGCATTCTCCGCCGCACCGCACCTGGACATCATCTGGTCGGCCTGGGGCGGCTTGGTGTTTATCCTGCGGGACATGGTGCAGACCCGCTTCGGCCATGGCGCCATCGTGGCGATGCTGGCGGCGCTGGTGTTGTCTTATGTCACCTCGGACCCGACCATCGCCCTGGCCAGCGCCACGGCGTTCGCGGTCTCCGAGTGCATCGACTGGCTGGTGTTCACCATCACCAAGCGTCCGCTGCATGATCGGCTGTGGATCAGTTCGGCCCTGAGCATTCCCCTGGACACCTTTATCTTTTTCGGCCTGATCGACGCGCTGACGCCGCCCGTGGTGATCACCGCCCTGGCCTCGAAATTCGCCGGGGTCACGGTGGTCTGGCTGATCATGGCCTGGCGTTTACGCAAGCAAACCGTCGCCGGCTGAAGCCAAACCCCGTGGTTCATGTAAAATGCCGCGCTTTCTCCCTATGGGAAGCTCGCCCGGCGCGCAACCCGCGATGATCCGCTCCTGTTTGAGGACCTTCAGATGACCCGTATCGGAACTCCATTGTCGCCCACCGCGACCCGCGTTTTGTTGTGTGGCAGCGGTGAGCTGGGCAAGGAAGTGGTAATCGAACTGCAGCGCCTGGGCGTTGAAGTGATTGCCGTGGATCGCTACGCCAACGCGCCGGCCATGCAAGTGGCCCACCGCAGCCATGTGATCAACATGCTCGACGGCGCCGCCCTGCGTGCGGTGATCGAGGCCGAGAAGCCGCATTTCATCGTGCCGGAAATCGAAGCCATCGCCACCGCCACCCTGGTGGAACTGGAAGCCGAAGGCTTCACCGTGATCCCTACCGCCCGTGCCGCGCAGTTGACCATGAACCGTGAAGGCATCCGGCGCCTGGCCGCCGAAGAGCTGGGGCTGCCGACTTCGCCGTACTTCTTCGCCGACACCGTCGAAGACTACCGCAAGGCCGTCGAAACCCTAGGTTTCCCCTGCGTGGTCAAACCGGTGATGAGTTCCTCGGGCAAAGGCCAGAGCCTGCTGCGCAGTGCCGATGACGTGCAGAAAGCCTGGGACTACGCCCAAGAAGGCGGCCGTGCCGGCAAGGGCCGGGTGATCATCGAAGGCTTCATCGATTTCGACTATGAAATCACCCTGCTCACCGTGCGTCATGTCGGCGGCACCACCTTCTGCGCGCCGGTCGGCCACCGTCAGGAAAAGGGCGACTATCAGGAGTCCTGGCAGCCGCAAGCCATGAGCCCGGTGGCCCTGGCCGAATCCGAGCGCGTGGCCAAGGCAGTGACCGAGGCCCTGGGTGGTCGCGGCCTGTTTGGCGTCGAGCTGTTCATCAAAGGTGATCAGGTGTGGTTCAGCGAAGTTTCGCCGCGCCCCCACGACACCGGGCTGGTGACGCTGATTTCCCAGGACCTGTCGCAGTTCGCCCTGCACGCCCGCGCCATCCTCGGCCTGCCGATCCCGCTGATCCGTCAGTTCGGCCCATCGGCCTCGGCGGTGATCCTGGTGGAAGGTCAGTCGACCCAGACCGCCTTCGCCAACCTCGGCGCCGCCCTGAGCGAACCGGACACCGCCCTGCGCCTGTTCGGCAAGCCGGAAGTCAACGGCCAGCGCCGCCTGGGCGTGGCCCTGGCCCGCGACGAATCCATCGAAGCCGCCCGCGCCAAGGCGACCCGGGCGTCCCAGGCGGTGAAGATCGAGTTGTAAGCAGTATCGCTTGCCTCATGGTGATCTGTGGGAGCAAGGCTTGCCCGCGATGAACGATAACGCGGTCCACCTGAAGACCAGGGCGCCAGCATCGCGAGCAAGCTTTGCTCCCACAGTTAACTTGGGGTGACATCGGGCTAAAGAAAAAGGCGACACCCGCAAAGGTGTCGCCTTTTTCATGAGCGCCGGTTTTGCTTAATCCGGCAGCTTGTACGCGATCACATAGTCACCCTGCTTGGTGCCCAGGGAACCATGACCACCGGCAACGACCAGCACGTATTGCTTGCCGTCCTTGCCGGTGTAGGTCATCGGCGTGGTCTGGGCGCCGGCTGGCAGGCGGCCTTCCCACAGTTGCTTGCCGTTTTTCACGTCATAGGCACGCAGGTACTGGTCGAGGGTGCCGCTCAGGAACGCCAGGCCGCTGGCGGTGGTGAACGGGCCACCCAGGCTCGGTACGCCCATGCTCAGCGGGATCGGTACCGGCGAGCTGTCACGCACGGTGCCGTTCTTGTGCTTCCACAGGGTTTTATTGTTGGTCAGGTCCACCGCCGCGACATAACCCCACGCAGGCGCCTGGCAAGGCAAGCCCATGGGCGAGAGCAGCGCTTCGAGGATCACGCCATAGGGCGCGCCCTTGTTCGGCTGTACGCCTTCGGTCTCGCTCTTGCGACCCGGACCACCGGCCACTTCTGCCGCCGGTACGAGCTTGGACTTGAACGCCATGTAGCTCGGGTTGACGAAGGCGATCTGGCGCACTGGGTCAACCGAAATGCCGCCCCAGTCAAACACGCCGAAGTTACCTGGATAGACGATCGAGCCTTGCAGCGATGGCGGCGTGAACATGCCGTCATAGCGCAGCGACTTGAAATCGATCCGGCACAGCATCTGGTCGAACGGGGTCACGCCCCACATGTCCCGTTCCTGAAGGACCGGCGGCACGAAGTTCAGGTCAGACATCGGCTGAGTCGGCGAAGTGTGATCGCCTTCCACCGCGCCTTGCGGCACCGGGATTTCCTTGATCGGCACGATCGGCTGGCCGTTGCTACGGTCGAGCACGTAGATGCTGCCTTGCTTGGTGGAAGCCAACACAGCCGGTTTCACACCGTCGGCGGTCTTCAGGTCCATCAGGGTCGGTTGACCGCCGACGTCCATGTCCCACAGGTCGTGGTGGGTGAACTGGAAGTACCAGCGCACCTTGCCGGTGGCGATGTCCAGGGCGGTCAGGCCAGCGGCGTATTTTTCCGATTCCGGCGTGCGGTTACCACCGAACTGGTCGGGGGTCTGGTTGCCCATCGGCAGGTAGAGCATGCCGAGTTTTTCATCGACGCTGAACATCGACCACATGTTCGGTGAGTTGCGGGTGTAGGTCTGGCCTTCGGCAATCGGCGTGGTGTCATCCGGTTTGCCGCTGTCCCAGTTCCACACCAGTTTGCCGGTGTGTACGTCGTAGGCGCGGATCACACCGCTTGGCTCGTCGGTGGAGACGTTATCGGTGACGTGGCCGCCAATCACTACCAGGTTTTGGGTGACTGCCGGTGGCGATGTCGAGTAGTAACCGCCCGCCGTGAAGCCACCGATGTTGGCGGTCAGGTCGACCTGGCCTTTGTCGCCGAAGTCTTCGCACATCTTGCCGGTGTCGGCGTTGAGGGCGATCAGACGGGTATCGGCGGTCGGCAGGAAGATCCGCCGTGGGCACGAGGTGCTGGCCGGCGTGGTGCTGGCAGTGCCGGTGGGGCTCTGTTCGGCCGAGGCGTAGGCGGCGTCATCGTGATAGGTCACGCCACGGCAGGTCATGTGGGCCCACCCCTTGAAGTTTTCGGCTTTTTGCGTGGAAAGCTTCGGATCGAAACGCCAGATTTCCTTGCCGGTTTCCGGCTCCAGGGCAATCACCTGACTGTGGGGCGTGCACACGTAGAGCATGCCGTTGACCTTCAGCGGGGTATTTTCCGCGGTGGTCTCACCCGGATCGTTCGGCCCTGGCAGGTCGCCGGTGCGATAGGTCCAGGCCGGCACTAGTTTGCTGACGTTCTCGGGGGTGATCTGCGCCAGCGGCGAGTAACGATCGCCATGGGCGCTGCGGCCATAGGAATTCCAGTCGCCGTCCGGCATCGCCGGTGCAGTGTTGGTCATCCCTGGCACGCTGTCGCGGTCCAGTTGGCCCTTGATCTCGCCCGGGTTGGTGAACTGGCTGGCGAGGGCGGCGACACCGGCGATGACCACGGCGGCACCCAATGCGCGGGTTCCCGTGGCCGGGGCATCGGCGCTCAACAGCGGGCGGCGGAACCACGGCAGCAACATGACGATGCCCAGGGCAAACAGCATCGCCAGGCGCGGCACCAGTTGCCACCAATCCAGGCCCACTTCCCACAACGCCCACACGGTGCTGGCGAACAGCACCAGCGCGTACAGGCCCAGGGCCGCACGACGGGCCATGATCAGCAGCACGCCGGTCAGCGCCAGGCCGATACCGGCCAGCAGGTAATACCACGAGCCGCCAAGCGTGCTCAGCTTGACTCCCCCGGCCAACAGGGCCAGGCCCATCAATAGAAGCAGAATGCCGAGCAGGCTCGGTAGCAGACGGCTTCGACTCAAAGCACCCTCAGTGCTCATAGTGTGATTCTCCGTGACGTTTTAAGGAGTCCCGCGCAAGTAGTCACTGTAGATGACGATCTTGCGGGGGCATGGTTCAGTAAAAAAGGTAATTGGGTGGACGCGGACCATTGTGGGAGCGGGCTTGCTCGCGAAAGCGGTGTGTCAGGCGACTTCTACGCCGGAGGTGAAATCGTCTTCGCGAGCAAGCCCACTCCCACAGAAAGTCGTTCGTCATGCGCCCAAAGACAGCGCTGTCTTTCAGAGTCTGAACCTTGAGCATAGAGAAGGCTTTCTTTGATCTTTGACTGGAAATGAGCTGAACGCAGAAGCTTCGCCACAACAGAAGAAGCGTTTCAGCAGGCGGCGCAAGGATAATGTTCTGTTCTCAATAGAGAAAGCGCTTTTGTTGACATGGATCATTTCGGTTTTGGTAACAGTGTGCCGGGCACGATCCAGGCCTTGAGACGAGATGATGAAGGCTATGCTTCCACCACAGGGGCACCTCGGCTAAGGTGCGCGGCTTTACACCCTTTTCGCGCAAAGGCCTGCCATGAACGAACCGAACAACAACCCGCTGCACGGCGTGACGCTGGAGCAGATCCTCAACGCCCTGGTGCAGCACTACGAATGGTCGGGGCTGGCCGAGCGCATCGATATCCGTTGCTTCAAGAGCGACCCGAGCATCAAGTCGAGCCTGACCTTCCTGCGCAAGACGCCGTGGGCGCGGGAGAAAGTCGAGCGCCTGTACATCAAGTTGATGCGCACCAAGCGGCCAGTCTGAGCCGTGGCCATGGATCTGCGTCTTCGTCCCGCGCAGCTCGTGGCGGTGGCGGCGTTGCTCGGCTGGACCGGTTTGAGCGTCCAGCTGTACCTGATTCTGTTGGGCCGGTGGGAACTGGGGGCAAGCCTGCTGGGCGGGCTGGTGAACTTCTTCAGTTTTTTCACGGTGGTGACCAACACCCTGGTGGCGGTGGTGCTGACCTGGGAACTGACCCCTCGCAAATCTGCGGCGCGGCGCTGGTTCCTGCTGCCCGGCGTGCGCAGTGGCATCGCCGTGAGCATCGCCCTGGTCAGCCTGGCCTATAACCTGCTGCTGCGGCACCTGTGGCAACCCGAAGGCTGGCAGTTCGTGGCCGACGAGTTACTGCACGACGTGGTGCCGTTGATGTACCTCGCCTATTGGTGGCTCTCTGTGCCAAAAGGGACCTTGCGTCTGGGCCACATCGGGCTTTGGGTGATCTACCCCTTGGTGTATTTCGCCTGGCTCCTGCTGCGCGGGGAATTACTGGCGGCCTACCCCTACCCTTTTACTGATGTGGCGACCCTGGGTTATCCACAGGTGTTCATCAATGCCGGGGGGATATTGGCCGGGTTTGTCGGGATTGCGTTGGCGGTGGTGGGAGTGGATCGGTGGTTGGGGCTGAAATAGAAGCCTGTGGAAGCTGAGAGCCAACCTGTGGGAGCAAAGCTTGCTCGCGATGCAGGCACCCTGGTCTTTCAGATGGACCGCGTTATCGTTCATCGCGGGCAAGCCTTGCTCCCACAGGTTTGGCTCCCACAGGGATTTGTATCCACAGTCACCGCCTCACCGGCAACATCCACACCAGCCCACTGCTCTTGGCCCGTTCATGACACAACGCCAAGACACTGCGCCGTTCCTCGTTGTCCATCCGACTCCAACGGGTGATTTCCGCCACGGTGCGCTGGCAGCCGGTGCAGATGTCGTCATCGTCCAGCGCGCAGATGTTCACGCAGGGCGAAGGCACCGGGCGTTCGGGGGCATTCATTGTTCTTGCTCAGCGAGGTCGCGGGCATAGCGCTGCGCGTTGTGGACGTAGTGGGCCGCGCTGGCTTCGAGCATTTTCTTCTGGGCCTCGGTCAATTCCCGCACCACCTTGCCGGGCGAGCCCATCACCAGCGAGCCATCGGGGATCTCTTTGTTTTCGCCGATCAGCGCATTGGCGCCGATAATGCAGTTCTTGCCGATCTTCGCGCCGTTGAGGATCACCGCGTTGATGCCGATGAGGCTGTAGTCGCCCACCGTGCAGCCGTGGAGCATGGCGTTATGGCCGATGGTCACGCCAGTGCCGATGGTCAGCGGGTAGCCCATGTCGGTGTGCATCACCGTGCCGTCCTGCACATTGCTGTTCTTGCCGATCAGGATCAGCTCGTTGTCGCCGCGCAGTACCGCGTTGAACCAGACGTTGGCGCCCTCTTCGAGGCGGACCTTGCCCACCAGCGTGGCGTTGGGCGCGACCCAGCTTTGTGGGTGGGTTTCGACATGGGCATCGCCCAGGCGGTATTTCATGGGAATCCTCGGGGCTTCAGGTATTGATGAAACTCTTGGGCGGTGTGTGCAGATCGATGCCAGCGTCGTACAACAGGTTCACCAGCTCGACCACCATGATCGCCGTCAGGCCCCAGATCTTGTATTCGCCAAAGCGATAGCTGGGCACGTACCAGCTGCAACCCTGGTAATCGATGCGGTGCGTGTGCTCACGGGGATCCTTGCGGAAAAACTCCAGCGGCACGCTGAACACCGCGGCGATCTCGGCATCGTTGGCCTGGTACTCGACGTAATCGGGAATCACCCCGACATAAGGCGTGACCTTGATGCCGTGCAGTGAGATCAGCGGGCTGAGGGGACCGATCACTTCCACCAGGCCGGGGGGCAGGCCGATTTCTTCCTCGGCTTCGCGCAGGGCGGTGAAAATCAGGTCCGGGTCTTCCGGGTCGCGACGCCCGCCGGGGAACGCCACTTCGCCGCCATGGGTCGAGAGACCGCTGGCGCGCAGGGTAAGGACCAGTTCCGGTTCATCACTGCGGGTAATCGGCACCAGCACCGCCGCTTCAGGAAAACGTCGGTCGGTCTCCAGGGTTCGCGGGGTATGGTTGCTTACTCGATGCAGTAGCTCGTCCAGCATGAGACTTCTCGATTTATTCGCTACCTTGCATCATGCACCAATCAAGCAAGGGGCCCAACCCCCGCACCGCGTCGTGTCGCGAAACGACAACTTGCCGACCCCGCCCTCGCACGCCAAGATAGGCGCAGCATTCAGGAATCCAAGCATGAAATTCTGCAGCCAGTGCGGTAACCCGGTGACCCAGCGCATACCCGAAGGCGACTCGCGCCTGCGCTTTGTCTGCGACACCTGCCACACCATCCATTACCAGAACCCCAACATCGTCGCCGGTTGCGTGCCGACCTGGGGCAGCAAAGTCTTGTTGTGCCGCCGCGCCATCGAGCCACGGCGTGGTTACTGGACCCTGCCGGCGGGCTTCATGGAGAACGGCGAAACGGTCGAACAGGCCGCCGTGCGCGAAACCGCCGAAGAAGCCTGCGCCCGCGTGCGAAATTTAAGCATCTATACGCTGATCGACGTACCGCACATCAGCCAAGTGCATGTATTCTTCCGCGCCGAACTGGTGGACGAGGATTTCTCCGCCGGGCCCGAGAGCCTGGAAGTGAAACTGTTCGAAGAAGCGGAGATTCCCTGGGATGAACTGGCGTTCCGCACGGTGGGCCGGACCCTGGAATATTTTTACGCGGACCGACGAACCGAGGATTACCCGGTGCGATCCGAATCGATCCCGCCACTGGCTCAGCCTGCCAATACATAAAAAATCAATATAGCCGCGACACCTCTAGGGATATCGTTTCAATGCGCTGGTTGCTTGTCCTGTTCTGCTTGTCGTTCACCGCTGTGTCCCAGGCCTCTGCACTGGGAACCTACAACGGCAAAACCATCGAAAAAGTGCTGGTGCTCAAGTCCGCCCATCAATTGCAATTGATCAACGACGGCAAGCCGCTCAAGACCTATCGCATCTCCCTGGGCAAGGGCGCCAAGAAGGGCCCCAAGCTGATCGAAGGCGACAAGCGCACTCCCGAGGGTTTCTACTGGATCGACTGGCGCAAGACCAGCGACCGTTTCTACCTGTCGATGCACATCTCCTACCCCAACATCAGCGACTCCGCCCGCGCCCGACGCGAAGGCGTGGAGCCGGGGGGCATGATCATGATCCACGGCACCCCGGATTCGGAAGAAAACCCCGAGCAACTGTTCCATACGCTGGACTGGACCGATGGCTGCATTGCCATGCGCAATGTCGACATGCGCGAGGTTTGGAACCTGGTGCCGGATGGGACGATGATCGAGATCCGTCCGTAGCCTCACGCTTCTGTGGCGAGGGGGATTGATCGTTCCCACGCTCTGCGTGGGAATGCATCCCGTGACGCTCTGCGTCACCTTCCAGAAGCGGAACGCGGAGCGTCCCTGGCGACATTCCCACGCAGGAGCGTGGGAACGATCGATGTGTTTTTTCAGCCTTAAAAATCACATGATTGTGATTTGTTCCATGAGAGCTTGCTCCCGCTGGGCTGCGCAGCAGCCCCCAAAGCAGTCATGCCTGACATACCGAGTTGTCAGGACTTGGGGCTATGTCCCTCCCACTTCTTGTTACAAGTCCCCGAAAGCGCAACGCAACCGTCCCCCCCACCTTGATCTACCCTCAGAACTGATGCGGTGGGTCGAGGCTCTGCCCAGTAGGTCGCCCCCGCAGAATTCAAAGTGAGACGTGTCACGTCGAAGCATAGGTAGTCATGACGTATGTGATTCGACAGGGCTTCACCGTTCCAGATGAGACATCAAATCATGACAACTCATAACGGTTTACCCGGGCGACAGCTGTCGTCGCGGTAGCGTGCGCGTGTGTGTGGCAGTCGGGCTCCAAAGCGTGGGGGGCCGATGAAAAACAGGAGCAGTGGTATACCGCCTGGCTTCAGGTCACGGCGGATCCAAGCGTGGATATCCACAAAACCACGCCCTCGTTGCGCTGGCGTACCGACATGGACACGCTCTACCGGGGGGATACGACGGGTCAGGGCCTCAGTGCCTTCACGAAGGGGCTGTTGCCCAAAGCAGTGGACTTCCCCAAGATCGAATGGAGGTACGACTGGTACAGCCACGGAGGCGGGATCGCTAAGTCTGTGTTTAGCAGCACAACGCGCAAAAAGAGCGTCGCCGAGCACTACGCCAGCGAGTGGTTGTACGAGTTCAAAGCCCCCCATGGAATCGACCAGGTGCAATCGGGGGGGCACTTTCCCGGCGAGGAGGAAATCAGCTTCCCGGGCGGGGTCAAGGGGCACTTCATCAAGCAGGCCTGCAAGCCAATCGATTTTGTCGATTGCGTGCAGAACCCAAACTACCGTGAACCCACCGGCCGCGAGACGATGCAGGACGTCGCCGCGATGTCCATCGACTGGCGCCGGCTGACGCCTCCAGTGGGACTGGCATGGGTAACGACCAAACAATCCCTCTGGGCAGTCGGCTCTACGACGGTCAACCCCGTGCAGGGCGCGGATGCGCTTACCCATGGGTTACGGGGCTGGAATTCTTTGCCACCGAACTTGAGATACGCGTTGGATCAGGAGAGCCACCTGGCTCATTCGATCGTTATGGCATTTCGAGACTATAGCGAAGCCAAGTTCTGGGCAACCGAGAGAGCCTCAAACGGCGGTTGGGTCTATGAAGTCAGGTCCAACGTCGTAGCGGTGGATTTGTCGGTACCTAATGCTGGTCCGCGTGAAGGCGGCTTCGCGTTCATCGGCGGTATCAAGGGAGGCCTGCTGTTGAACGCCCGTCGTTTCGCGAAAGGCGTGAGTGAACCGGTCGAGTGCATCGGCATAGAAAAGGAAGCTTGCAGGCTCGAGAACATCCACCAATAGAGTAGGTCGGGTTTTCAGCATTAATCACGCCCAATAAAAAACCCGCTGAATCAATCAGCGGGTTTTTCATTCAAGCGCCAGAAGGATCAAAAATCCTCCAACCGCCACACCTCATACGCCGGTGTCTCGTAGGGATGGCTCTGCTTCAACGCCGCCACCACCGAACGGATCAACTCATCGGCAACGACAAGCTCCACCTTCCACTCCTCGACCTGCTCGACCTGCCCCGCTTCGCCAATGAACGGCTGGCTGCCGTCCAAGGGGCGAAACTGGCCCTGGCCCAGCACTTGCCAGGCGCAGTGGTCATAGTCGCCGATACGCCCGCCACCGGCGGAGAATACGGCGCTTTTGACCACCTCCAGGTGGCTGGCCGGGACGAAGAAGCAGAGCTTGTACACCGCCTCAGTTCACCCAGACGCGGGCGTTGCGGAACATGCGCATCCATGGCGCGTCTTCGTTCCAGTCGTCCGAACGCCACGAGTTCTGCACTGCGCGGAAAACCCGCTCAGGGTGCGGCATCATGATCGTGACGCGGCCGTCGCGGCTGGTCAGGCCGGTGATTCCGCGCGGCGAGCCGTTCGGGTTGGCCGGGTAGGTTTCGGTGACCTTGCCGTGGTTGTCGACGAAACGCAGCGACACGCAACCGGACAGGTCGGCTTCGAGCAGGGCTTCTTCGCTTTCGAATTCGGCATGGCCTTCGCCGTGGGCGATGGCGATCGGCATGCGCGAACCGGCCATGCCCTGCAGGAAGATCGAGTTCGACTCCTGGACCTGGACCATCGCCACGCGGGCTTCGAACTGCTCGGAACGGTTACGCACGAAGTGCGGCCAGAACTCGCTGCCCGGGATCAGCTCGTGCAAGTTGGACATCATCTGGCAACCATTGCACACGCCGAGGGTGAAGCTGTCGGTCCGTTCGAAGAAACCCTGGAACGCATCACGGGCGCGGCTGTTGAACAGTGCCGACTTGGCCCAGCCTTCACCGGCACCCAGTACGTCACCGTAGGAGAAACCGCCACAGGCGACCATGCCCTTGAAGTCGTTCAGGTCGACACGGCCAGCCAGGATGTCGCTCATGTGCACGTCGATCGCGCTGAAACCGGCGCGGTCGAATGCCGCCGCCATTTCCACCTGACCGTTGACGCCCTGCTCACGCAGCACCGCCACCTGTGGGCGAATACCTTTCTTGATGTAAGGCGCGGCCACGTCGTGGTTGACGTCGTAGCTGAGCTTGGCGCTCAGGCCCGGGTTGTCTTCTTCCAGCAGCGCGTCGAATTCCTGCTCGGCGCAGTCGGCGTTGTCGCGCAGGCGCTGGATCTGGTAGCTGGTTTCCGCCCACTGGCGCTGCAACAGGCTGCGCTGGCCTTCGAAGACGGTGTCGCCGTTGAAGGTGATGTTGATGTGGGCGTTGTTGATCGGCTGACCGATCACCGAGACGCAGTCGGCCAGGCCAGCCGCGCTGAACTGGGCGAGGATGTCCGGGGTGGCGTCCTGGCGAACCTGGATCACCGCGCCCAGTTCTTCGTTGAACAGGATGGCCGGGATTTCAGCGGTGGACTCGGCAACGCTGTCGAGGGTCAAGCTCAGGCCGCAATGGCCGGCGAAAGCCATTTCCACCACGGTGGTCAGCAAACCACCATCGGAACGGTCATGGTAGGCCAGCAAGTGACCGTCGGCGTTGAGGCCCTGGATGACGGCGAAGAACGCCTTCAGGTCTTCGGCATCATCGACGTCCGGCGCTTGCGAGCCGAGCTTGCCGTGCACCTGGGCCAGGATCGAGGCGCCCATGCGGTTCTGGCCACGGCCCAGGTCGATCAGGATCAGGTCGGTGGTGCCCTTGTCCATGCGCAGTTGCGGGGTCAGGGTCTGGCGGATGTCGGTGACTGGAGCAAAACCGGTGACGATCAGCGACAGTGGCGAGGTCACGCTCTTGTCCACGCCTTCATCGTTCCAGCGCGTGGCCATGGACATGGAGTCCTTGCCCACCGGGATGGTGATACCCAGCTCCGGGCACAGCTCCATGCCGACGGCCTTGACGGTGTCGTACAGACGGGCGTCTTCACCCGGGTGGCCAGCGGCGGACATCCAGTTGGCCGACAGCTTGATGTCGGAGATCTTGCCGATGCGCGAGGCCGCGATGTTGGTCAGGGTCTCGCCAATCGCCATGCGGCCCGACGCCGGAGCGTCCAGCAGTGCCAGCGGCGTACGCTCGCCCATGGCCATCGCTTCGCCGGTGTAGACGTCGAAGCTGGTGGCGGTCACGGCAACGTCGGCCACCGGCACCTGCCACGGGCCGACCATCTGGTCACGGGCCACGAGGCCGGTGATGGTGCGGTCGCCAATGGTGATCAGGAAACTTTTGCTCGCCACGGCCGGGTGGTGCAGTACACGTTCGATGGAATCAGCAACGTCGAGCGTCGACGGGTCGAAATCATCGCCCAGCTCGGCTTCGCGAACGGCCGAACGGTGCATGCGCGGGGCCTTGCCCAGCAACACTTCCAGCGGCATGTCCACCGGGCTGTTGCCGAAATGACTGTCGGTGACGGTCAGTTGCGGCTCGGCGGTGGCTTCACCGACCACGGCGAACGGGCAGCGCTCGCGCTCGCAAATGGCCTGGAAGCGTTCGAAGTCGGCCGGGCCGACCGCCAGGACGTAACGCTCCTGGGATTCGTTGCTCCAGATTTCGTGCGGGGCCATGCCCGGCTCGTCGTTCGGAATGTTGCGCAGTTCGAAGCGGCCACCACGGCCACCGTCGTTGACCAGTTCCGGGAAGGCGTTGGACAGGCCACCCGCGCCGACGTCGTGGATAAAGCTGATGGGGTTGTGTTCACCCAGCTGCCAGCAACGGTCGATGACTTCCTGGCAACGACGTTCCATTTCCGGGTTTTCCCGCTGGACCGAGGCGAAGTCCAGGTCCGCCGAGCTGGTGCCGGTGGCCATGGAGGAAGCCGCGCCGCCGCCCAGGCCAATCAGCATGGCCGGGCCACCGAGGACGATCAGCTTGGAGCCGACCAGGATTTCGCCTTTCTGCACGTGGTCGGCGCGGATGTTGCCCATGCCGCCGGCGAGCATGATCGGTTTGTGGTAACCGCGAACTTCTTCACCACGCGGAGTGGTAATGGACTGTTCGAAGGTACGGAAGTAACCGGTCAGGGCCGGACGGCCGAATTCGTTGTTGAACGCCGCGCCCCCAAGAGGACCTTCGATCATGATGTCCAGGGCGTTGACGATGCGCTCAGGCTTGCCGTATGGCTTTTCCCACGGCTGTTCGAAGCCGGGGATCTGCAGGTTCGACACGGTGAAGCCGGTCAGGCCAGCCTTGGGCTTGGCACCGCGACCGGTGGCGCCTTCGTCGCGGATCTCGCCACCGGAGCCGGTAGACGCACCCGGGAACGGCGCAATCGCGGTCGGGTGGTTGTGGGTCTCGACCTTCATCAGGATGTGCACCGGCTCCTGGACCGCACCGTACTGGCGGGTCTCAGGGTTCGGGTAGAAGCGACCGGCGACGTTGCCGACGATCACCGCGGCGTTGTCCTTATAGGCCGACAGCACACCTTCGTTGTGCATCTGGTAGGTGTTCTTGATCATGCCGAACAGGCTTTTTTCCTGGCTCTGGCCGTCAATGTCCCAACTGGCGTTGAAGATCTTGTGGCGGCAGTGCTCGGAGTTGGCCTGGGCGAACATCATCAGTTCGATGTCGTGGGGGTTGCGCTTCAAGCCCTGGAAGGCGTTGACCAGGTAATCGATCTCGTCTTCGGCCAGGGCCAGGCCCAGCTCGGCGTTGGCTTTTTCCAGCGCGGCGCGGCCGCCGCCCAACACGTCGATGGCGGTCAGTGGCTTGGGTTCGGCGTGGCTGAACAGGCCGGCGGCCTGTTCCAGGTTGCCCAGTACGACCTGGGTCATGCGGTCATGCAGGCCGTCGGCGATCAGTTGGGCCTCGGCCTCGCTGAACTCACCGGCGACATAAAAGGCAATACCGCGCTCCAGGCGCTGGATTTTCGCCAGGCCGCAGTTGCGGGCAATGTCACTGGCCTTGCTCGACCACGGCGAAATGGTGCCAAAACGCGGCAACACCAGAAACAGGCGACCGGCCGGCTCCTGGACGGGAACACTGGGACCGTACTTCAGAAGGCGCGCAAGCACCTGCTGTTCGTCGCCGGTCAAACCGCCGGTGACTTCGGCGAAGTGAGCGAATTCAGCATACAAGCCACTGACAGCCGGTACCTTCTGGCTCAGTTGCTCAAGGAGTTTGCTGTGGCGAAAGGCAGAAAGGGCAGGAGCGCCGCGCAGGATCAACATCTTCGGGACAGCCTCGGGAAGGGGGTGTGCTTTGAGGCCGTGCATTCTAGCCTAAACCGCCGGCAACGGCACCCGAAACGGCACGTGCGGTGCAGGCCGAATGTCGGTCTGTGCGCCAATGACCCTGTCGGGGGCCTAATGCCGTGACCATGGCGAGTTATTTTTCAGCGGTGCAAAGCTCGTCCCACGCCAGCCCGCCTGCGTTACGGACATGTTTTGCAACGGCTAGCAGACTGGCCTTTTGCTGTCGAGATATGGCGGCAGGGGCCGTTTGCGTATACTGCGCAGATGTTTTCCCCAACGGCTTTGCGTCCGCGGTACGCCAAATGGCTGATCGCTACCGGACTCTTCCTGGTGCTCAGTGGTTGTGTTGAGAAACCCAACACACTGGAGCGCGTAAAGGAGGATGGCGTGCTGCGGGTGGTTACCCGAAACAGCCCTGCCACCTACTTTGAGGATCGCAACGGTGAAACCGGCTTCGAATACGAGCTGGTGAAGCGCTTCGCCGAGGATTTGGGGGTGGAACTGAAGATCGAGACCGCCGACAACCTCGATGACCTGTTCAACCAGGTCGGCAAACCCAACGGCCCGGTGTTGGCGGCTGCCGGCCTGGTCAGCAGCGAGCCACGCAAGAAACAGGTGCGGTTTTCCCACGCCTACCTGGAAGTCACCCCGCAAATCATCTATCGCAACGGCCAGTCCCGCCCCACCGACGCGGCCGCCCTGGCCGGCAAGAAGATCATGGTGCTCAAGGGCAGCACCCATGCCGAACAACTGGCGCAGTTGAAACAGCAATATCCAGGCATTGAATACGAAGAGTCCGACGCCGTTGAGGTGGTCGACCTGTTGCGCATGGTCGATGAGGGCCAGATCGACCTGACCCTGGTCGATTCCAACGAAGTGGCGATGAACCAGGTGTACTTCCCCAACGTACGCGTGGCCTTCGACCTGGGCGACGCCCGCAGCCAGAGCTGGGCGGTGGCGCCCGGCGAAGACAACAGCCTGCTCAACGAGATCAACAGCTACCTCGACAAGGTCCAGAAGAACGGCACGCTGCAACGCCTGAAAGACCGCTATTACGGGCACGTCGATGTCCTCGGCTACATGGGCGCCACCACCTTCGCCCAGCACTTGCAGCAACGGCTGCCCAAATACGAGCAACACTTCAAGGCCTACGCCAAGAAAGAGAAAGTCGATTGGCGCCTGTTGGCCGCGATCGGCTATCAGGAATCGCTGTGGCAACCGACGGTGACGTCCAAGACCGGCGTGCGTGGCCTGATGATGCTGACCCAGAACACCGCCCAGGCCATGGGCGTGTCCAACCGCCTGGATCCGAAGCAGAGCATCATGGGCGGCGCCAAGTACCTGGCCTACATGAAGGACCAATTGGACGAGAGCATCCAGGAGCCGGACCGTACCTGGTTCGCCCTCGCCGCCTATAACGTGGGCAGCGGTCACTTGGACGACGCCCGCAAACTGGCGGCCAAGGAAGGGCTGAACCCGAACAAGTGGCTGGATGTGAAGAAGATCCTGCCGCGCCTGTCCCAGAAACAGTGGTACAGCAAGACCCGCTACGGCTACGCCCGGGGCGGCGAGCCGGTGCATTTCGTGGCGAACATCCGTCGCTACTACGACATCCTGACCTGGGTCACGCAGCCGCAACTCGAAGGCAACCAGGTGGCCGAGGGCAACCTGCACGTGCCGGGTGTCGACAAGAGCAAGCCGAACCAGGAAACCCCACCGCTCTGATTGCCATACACCACCCTTAATGTGGGAGCGGGCTTGCTCGCGAATGCGATTTGTCAGTTAACGATTATGTCGACTGATACACCGCTTTCGCGAGCAAGCCCGCTCCCACAGGGGATAGTGTTGGATCAAGGCTTAGCGGCAGCCAGGATCAGCGCTTTCATTTCCGACACCGCCGACTTGAACCCGACAAACAACGCATGGGCCACCAGCGCATGGCCGATGTTCAGTTCATTGATGCCCTTGATCGCCGCGACGGCTTCGACGTTGTGGTAGTGCAGGCCATGGCCGGCGTTGACGATCAGGCCCTGGGCCAGGCCGAAGGCCACGCCATCGGCCACCCGTTGCAGCTCATCGGCCACGGCCGTTGGCGTTTCGGCATCGGCATAACGGCCGGTGTGCAATTCGATGGCCGGGGCGCCGACACGCTTGGAGGCTGCGATCTGCCGCTCGTCGGCATCGATGAACAGCGACACCTCGGCACCGATCTTCGACAGCCGCTCCACCGCCACCCTGATCCGCGCTTCCTGCCCTGCCACGTCCAGGCCGCCTTCGGTGGTCAGCTCCTGACGCGTTTCCGGCACCAGGCAAATGTGTGCCGGGCGGATGCGCTCGGCGAACGCCATCATTTCTTCGGTCACGCCCATTTCGAAGTTCATGCGGGTTTGCAGCACGTCCTTGAGCAGCAGCACGTCGCGCTCCTGGATGTGGCGACGGTCTTCACGCAAGTGCACGGTGATGCCGTCGGCACCCGCCTCTTCGGCGTCCAGTGCGGCCTTGACCGGATCCGGGTAGCGCGTACCGCGGGCCTGGCGCAGGGTGGCGACATGGTCGATGTTCACGCCGAGAAGAATGCGATTGCTGGTGCTCACGAAAAGGCTCCTGAATGGACAAATAGTCGGCCCACAGCATACGGGTTGATCAGGGCTTGCGAAACAGCTCGCGACTGACCAGCGGCCGACCGCCCAGATGAACCGCCAGGGCCTGGCGCATCAGACGCTTGGCCGCCGACAACGCGCCCGGCGCACTCCAGTCCGCCTCGGCCATGGCCAAAAGCTCGGCACCGTTGAACAGCCCGGGTTGCAACAGGTAGACCTGCTCCAGGCCAGCATCCACCTGCAAGCGGTACAGACCGTCTGCTGCGATAGGCTCGCCGTGCAAGTCGGTGTTCAGGGCGAACCCGTAGCCGAGGTCGTCCAGCAGCCGCCATTCGAACGAGCGCAGCAGCGGCTCCAGCGCACGGCCTTCGGCCAGGGCCTGCAGCGTGGCGGCGTAATGGTCGAAGACGGCGGGATGGGGATCTTCAGCGGGCAGCAGGCGGATCAGCAATTCATTAAGGTACAAACCGCTGAACAACGCCTCGCCGTTGAGCCACGCCGCGACGCCGTTGCTTTCCATGCGCCCGACATTCTTCAACTCGCCCCGACCGCGGAATTCGACTTCCAGCGGCACAAACGGCCGCGCCAGCGTCCCAGCCTTGCCCCGCGCGCCCCGCAACACCGCCCGCAGCCGACCTTGCGGCGTGAGGAAATCCACCAGGGCGCTGCTTTCGCGGTAGGCGCGTGAGTGCAGGACGTAGGCGGGTTGGGCGATGGGTTGGGTCTGGGACATGGAAACGAAGTCTCACGGGCCGAGCACAATTTATAAACAACATAAAACCAATGTGGGAGCGGGCTTGCTCGCGAAGGCGGTGTGTCAGTCAACATAATCGTTAACTGACACACCGCCTTCGCGAGCAAGCCCGCTCCCACAAGGTCGGTGGTGTGCCGCTGGACGAGTTACAGGTCGCCGTAACCCAGCGACCGCAACGCCCGCTCATCATCGGACCAACCGCCCTTCACCTTGACCCACAGGTTGAGCATGATCTTGGAGTCGAACAGCAGCTCCATGTCCTTGCGCGCTTCGGTGCCGATGCGCTTGATGCGCTCGCCCTTGTCGCCAATGATGATTTTCTTCTGGCCGTCACGTTCGACGAGGATCAACGCATGAATGTGCAGAGTCTTGCCCTGTTGCTTGAACTCTTCGATCTCGACCGTGATCTGGTAGGGCAGCTCGGCGCCCATCTGGCGCATGATTTTTTCGCGCACCAGTTCTGCGGCGAGGAAACGGCTGCTGCGGTCGGTGATCTGATCTTCCGGGAAGAAGTGATCGTTTTCCGGCAGGTGCTCGGCAATCACCCGCTCCAGCGCCTCGAGGTTATGCCCGTGCTGGGCAGAGATCGGAATGATCTGGGCGTTCGGCAGCTGTTCCTGCAACCAGGACAGGTGCGGCATCAGCTCAGCCTTGTCTTCGATGCGGTCGGTCTTGTTCAGTGCCACGATCAGCGGACCGGTCACGTACTGGACGCGTTCGAGGACCATCTGGTCTTCGTCGGTCCACTTGGTGCGATCGACCACGAAGATCACCACGTCGACGTCTTTCAACGCCGCCGAAGCGGTCTTGTTCATGTAGCGGTTCAAGGCCTTTTCGCCGCCCTTGTGCATGCCCGGGGTGTCAACGTAGATCGCCTGCACGGCGCCTTCGGTCTTGATGCCCAGCATGTTGTGGCGAGTGGTCTGGGGCTTGCGCGAGGTGATCGCCAGCTTCTGGCCCAGGATGTGGTTCAGCAGCGTGGACTTGCCCACGTTCGGCCGGCCGACGATGGCGACATAGCCGCAGCGGGTGACGGTTGTATCAGTCATTGCCATTCTCCACGCCCAGGGCAATCAGTGCTGCGGCGGCCGCTACCTGTTCGGCAATACGACGACTCACACCCTGACCTCGGCTTTTTTCATTCAGTAGGACAACTTCGCATTCGACGAAGAACGTTCGGCAATGCGGCTCGCCCTGGATATCCACCACTTCGTAGCGCGGCAGTTCGCAACTGCGCGATTGCAGGAATTCCTGCAGTCGGGTCTTTGGATCCTTGTTGGTGTCCACCAGCGTCAGGCTGTCGATCTCGGAGGTCAGCCAGGCCAGCACGCGCTCGCGCGCCATCTCCATGCCCGAGTCCAGATAGATCGCGCCAATCAACGCCTCCAGGGCGTCGGCCAGAATCGACTCGCGACGGAAACCGCCGCTCTTCAATTCACCGGACCCCAGGCGCAGGTATTCGCCCAGGTCAAAACCACGGGCCAGCACGGCCAGGGTCTCACCTTTTACCAATCGTGCGCGCAAACGCGACAGCTGGCCTTCGCGGGCCAACGGGAAACGCTCGAACAGCGCCTCGCCAGCCACGAAGTTGAGGATGGCATCACCGAGGAACTCCAGGCGTTCGTTGTTGCGCCCGGCAAAACTGCGGTGAGTGAGGGCCAGGACCATCAGTTCCTGGTCCTTGAAGGTGTAGCCGAGCTGACGCTCGAGACGACTTAGAGAAGCGCTCACGGTTTACCCACGCTGAGTTCGTGGCTGGATTCCACCGCCACGGCGGCAAGGCACCGTTGGCTTGGGACAATTAACGCTGTGTTCAAAAATAACGTCCTGAGTATCGTTGGCTTCATGCCTTCGGGCAGCCTTGTACGGGCTCCAGAAATGCATTCGGCGCTGTGTTCAACAGCGCCGTGTGTGATTACTTGATCAGGCCAACCCGCGAAAAATTCGGCAGGTGACTGAGTTTGGGTTCCGGCCAGCTCATCCAGACCGCGAAGGCCTTGCCGACGATATTCCGGTCGGGGACCATGCCCAGCATGTCCTTGGGAATGTTTGGATCATCCCAGTAACGGCTGTCGTTGGAGTTGTCACGGTTGTCGCCCATCATGAAATAGTGCCCGGCCGGCACGGTCCACGAGCGGTCCGGCGCGGCGCGGTAGCGGCTCATTTCCTTGCGGATCAGGTGTTCGGCCTCACCGAGTTTTTCCTGGTAGAGCTCAGCGCTGCCCAGGGTACCCGGCTCGGAGCCGATCAGTTGTTCGGCCACCAGTGCACCATTGACGAACAGGCGCTTGTCGGCGGTGTAGCGGATCGAGTCGCCCGGCAGGCCAACGACACGCTTGATGTAGTTGACGTTCGGGTCGCTCGGGAAGCGAAACACCATCACATCGCCGCGTTGCGGGTCACCGACCTCGATGACTTTCTTGTCGATCACCGGCAGGCGGATCCCGTAGGAAAACTTGTTCACCAGGATAAAGTCGCCTACATCCAGGGTCGGCTTCATCGAGCCGGACGGGATCTGGAACGGCTCCACCAGGAACGAGCGCAGCACCAGCACGATGAACAACACCGGGAAAAACGACTTGCCGTATTCGACCAGCAGCGGTTCCTTGTTGAGTTTTTCGACCACCACCCCATCAGGCTGGCTGACGCTGCCCTGATAAGAGGCAATGGCCGCCCGGCGCCGAGGCGCCAGGAACAACAGATCAAGCAACGCCAACAGGCCGCAGACGAACACGGCGATAACCAGCAACAGCGGGAAATTTAGCGACATAGGACCTAACTATCCAACCTGAGCACCGCAAGGAAGGCTTCCTGTGGAATTTCCACATTACCGACCTGCTTCATGCGTTTTTTACCGGCCTTCTGCTTTTCCAACAGCTTGCGCTTACGGCTGACGTCGCCGCCGTAGCATTTGGCCAATACGTTCTTTCTGAGCGCCTTGACGGTTGTACGCGCCACAATCTGCCCGCCAATGGCGGCCTGGATTGCCACGTCGAACATCTGCCGCGGAATCAGTTCCTTCATCTTCTCGGTCAATGCACGACCTTTGTAGTGCGCGTTGTCACGGTGCACGATCAATGCCAGGGCATCGACCTTCTCACCGTTGATCAGCACATCCAGCTTCACCAGATTAGCCGATTGGTAACGATCGAAATGATAGTCCAGCGAAGCATAGCCGCGACTGGTGGATTTCAGGCGATCGAAGAAATCCAGTACCACTTCGTTCATCGGCAGGTCGTAGGTCACCTGGACCTGCGTGCCGAGGAACAGCATGTCGTGCTGTACACCACGCTTCTCGATGCACAAGGTAATGACGTTGCCCAGGTGTTCCTGAGGCACGAGGATGTTGGCCCGCACGATAGGCTCGCGCATATCCTCGATGGCCGACAGGTCCGGCAGCTTGGACGGGTTGTCGACGTAGATGGTTTCGCCGTTCTTGAGCAGCAGCTCGAAGATTACGGTAGGCGCCGTGGTGATCAGGTCCAGGTCGTACTCGCGCTCCAGGCGCTCCTGGATGATTTCCATGTGCAGCATGCCCAGGAACCCGCAACGGAAACCGAAGCCCAGGGCGTCGGAGCTTTCCGGGGTGTATTGCAGGGACGAGTCGTTCAGCGTCAGCTTTTGCAGGGCCTCGCGGAAGTCTTCGAAGTCGTCGGAGCTGACCGGGAACAGGCCGGCGTAGACTTGCGGTTGGATCCGTTTGAAACCTGGCAGCACATCGACGTCGGGGGTGGAGCTCAAGGTCAGGGTGTCACCAACCGGCGCCCCGTGGATGTCCTTGATGCCGGCGATGATGAAGCCCACTTCACCGGCCTTCAGGTCGACGGTGGCAGTGTGTTTCGGGTTGAATACACCGACGCTGTCCACCAGGTGGATCTTGCCGGTGGACTTGACCAGGATCTTGTCGCCCTTCTTCACGCGGCCATGGCGCACGCGAACCAGGGAGACCACGCCCAGGTAGTTGTCGAACCAGGAGTCGATGATCAACGCTTGCAGCGGATCTTCGATGTTGCCGGTCGGCGCGGGAATGGTGGCCACCAGGCGTTCGAGCACTTCGTCCACGCCCAGGCCGGTCTTGGCGCTGCAGGTGACCGCGTCGGTGGCGTCGATGCCGATGATTTTCTCGATTTCTTCCTTCACGCGGTCCGGATCGGCCTGGGGCAGGTCGATCTTGTTCAGCACCGGCATGACTTCCAGGCCCTGCTCGATGGCCGTGTAGCAGTTGGCAACCGACTGGGCTTCGACGCCCTGGCCGGCATCGACCACCAGCAAGGCACCTTCACAGGCCGCCAGCGACCGGCTGACTTCATAGGTAAAGTCGACGTGGCCCGGGGTATCGATGAAGTTCAGCTGATAGGTGACGCCATCGCGGGCCTTGTAGTAGAGGGTAACGCTGTGGGCCTTGATGGTGATCCCGCGCTCACGCTCGAGGTCCATGGAGTCCAGGACCTGGGCTTCCATTTCGCGCTCGGCCAGGCCACCGCACATCTGGATGAAGCGATCAGCCAGCGTCGACTTGCCATGGTCAATGTGGGCGATGATGGAGAAATTGCGGATATGACTCAAATCACTCACGGATCAACACTCAAAAAGGCTGCAGGCATGGCCCGCCGAAAAATAGCCGGGAATTGTACCTGATACACCGCGCAAGTGGGAGCAAAGCTTGCTCGCGAAACAGCCACCTTAGTTTCTGAAAGACCGCATCGCCTGTGTCGCGAGCAAGCTTTGCTCCCACATAGCCTTGCTCCCACAGCCCCCTGCTACAGGTGCGCGATCAACCCGCCCGACGCAGCAACCAGAGCCCGGCCAGTGCGCAGACAGCAGCCGGTACCAGCACCGCGAACAGCGGCGAGAAACCGAACACCAGGCTCGACGGCCCCAGCAAATCCTGGGCAATACGGAAAGTGAAGCCCACCAACACACCGGTAAATACCCGTTGACCGAGGGTCACCGAACGCAGCGGGCCGAAGATGAAGGAGATCGCCATCAGCACCAGGGCGGCGGTGACCAGCGGTTGCAACACCTTGACCCAAAAAGCCAGCCAGTAGCGGCCATTGTTCAGGCCCTGGTCCGCCAGGTAGTGGATATATCCCCACAAACCCGTAATCGACAGGGACTCCGGCGCCATCACCACGGTGCTGAGCAATTGCGGGCTGATCGACACGTCCCAACGCTCCTGCGGGGCGGCGACCACTTCGGTGCGCTTGTCATGGAACAAGGTGGTGGTGACATCGTTCAGTTGCCAGTGATCCTCGGCAAATTTGGCGCGCTTGGCGAAGCTCGACGACAGCATGTGCCGCTGCTCGTCGAAGCGATAACGGGTCACGCCATAGAGGATGCCATTGGGCTGGACCGAGTTGATGTGGATGAACTCATCGCCCTGGCGGTGCCACAGGCCATGCTTGGCGCTTTGCGCGTCGCCGCCGCCCTGGGCCAGGGAACGGTTGGCCTGGGCGGTATTTTCGGTGGCCGGGGCGATGTATTCGCCGATCAACACACCCACCAGCATCAACACCAGCATCGGCTTCATCACCGCCCAGACGATCCGACCAATGGACACACCCGCGGCGCGCATGATGGTCAGCTCGCTGTTGCTGGCCAGGCTGCCCAGGCCGATCAGGCAACCGATCAGTGCGGCCATCGGCAACATGTCGTACAGACGCCGCGGCGCAGTGAGCAGTACGTAGCTCGCCACGTCCGTCAGGGTGTAGGTGTCGCTGACGTCGCTCATTTCATCGATGAAGGCAAACAGGGTCGCCAGGCCAAGGATGATCCCCAGCACCGCAAGGATCGCCATGAACACGCTGCTGCCGATGTAGCGATCGAGCTTAACCACGGGCCACCTCCAGCACGCTGCGGCGACTGGCCAGTTTCAAGCGTAGTGGCTCCCAGTAGAGCAAGCCCAGGCCGATGGCCAGGAAGATCGAGTGCACCCACCACAAGCCCAGGGTCGGCGGAATCTTGCCTTTCTCCAGCGCACTGCGAGCAGAAATAAGGATGGTCAGGTAAGCCATATACAGAAGAATCGCCGGCAGCAGCTTGAGGAAACGACCCTGGCGCGGGTTGACTCGCGACAGCGGGACCGCCATGAGGGTCACGATGAACACCAGCAGCGGCAGCGACAGGCGCCATTGCAGCTCGGTGCGCGCACGGATGTCATCGCTGCCCAGCAGGCTGGCGGTGGGCATCGCGTCACGGTCGGTGACTTCGTCGCTGACCTCAGGCTTGGGCAGCAGCACGCCATAGGTGTCGTACTTGATCGCCCGGTAGTCGGCCTGGCCCGGTTTGCCGTCGTAGCGGTAGCCGTTTTCCAGGATCAGGTAGCGGTTGCCATCCGGGTTGATTTCCTGGCGGCCCTTCTCAGCCACCAGCACGGAAATGCCGCGATCCTTTTTAGTATCGGAAGACAGGTTCTTTTGCGTGATAAAGACGCCGCCCAGGTTGATCCGGTCGTCCGAGAGCTGTTCGGTGTAGGTGACCCGGCTACCGTCGCGCAGGGCCTGGAAACGACCCGGCACCAGGGTGTCGAATTCGGTCATGGCGTCCTGCTGGTTGATCAGCAGTTGGAACTGGTTGGCGCCCTGGGGCGACAGGCTCAGGCTCAGCCAGGCCACGACCAGCGCCACCAATGTGGCCGGGAACAGCGTGATGCGAAACAGGCGCTGCTGGCTCATGCCGGTGGCCGACAGCACGGTCATTTCGCTGTCCAGGTACAAGCGGCCGTAGGCCAGCAAAATGCCAAGGAACAGCCCCAGCGGCAGGATCAGTTGCAGGAAGCCCGGCAGGCGGAACCCCATGATCAGGAACAGGGAGCCCGGGTCCAGGGCGCCGGAGGCCGCCTGGGCGAGGTATTTGATGAAGCGTCCGCTCATGATGATGACCAGCAGCACGGCGCTCACGGCACTCAAGGTCAGCAGGACTTCGCGGGATAGATAACGAAAGACGATCAAACCAGACACTCCAGGGTTGTCAGGCTAAGGCGGCCAAACAAGCAAACGTATCGAGCCGGCCCGCCAACGCGAACCGCCGAAAAAAGAGCCGCATTATCCTGTGATTGGAGGCGCCTGTCACTGCGCACGCTTTAAACCGCTGCTTAAAGCCGCAAAGTTAGCGTTGCCAGTGGGGTTGTCAGGCTCGGGCGCCGGGGTTCAAACTGCGGCCTTTGTCGCCGGCAAACACCGGCGCTTCTTTTATATAGAAGAAGCTCGCGCAGCGCGCCATCGTCTCGGCGCCTGGCATCTTGATCATTGACTCAGGGATCCGGACATGGAACTGGTTGTAAAAAGCGTCAGCCCAGAAACGTTGAAAACCGCCACGCTGGTGGTCGCCGTCGGTGAAAATCGCAAACTCGGCGTGGTCGCCACCCAGCTCGATACCCTCAGCGGCGGCGCCCTCAGCGCCGTGCTCAAGCGCGGCGACCTGGCCGGCAAAGTCGGCCAGAGCCTGTTGCTGCACAACCTGCCCAACCTCAAGGCCGAGCGCGTGCTGCTGGTGGGCGTGGGCAAGGACGCCGAACTGGGCGACCGTGCGTTCCGTAAAATCATCGCCGGCGTGCTGGGCACCCTCAAGGGCTTGGGTGGCGCTGATGCCGCCCTGGCGCTGGACGAGGTGGTGGTCAAGGGCCGCGACAGCTACGGCAAGAACCGATTGCTGGCCGAGACCCTGGTGGACGGCGAATACCAGTTCGACCAGTTCAAGAGCCAGAAAGCCGAACCCCGTGCCCTGAAAAAAATCACCCTGCTGACCATCAAGGCCGCCCAGGCCGAAGTCCAGCGCGCCGTGACCCACGCCACCGCGATTGCCAATGGCATGGCTTTCACTCGCGACCTGGGCAACCTGCCGCCGAACATCTGCCACCCAACGTTCCTCGGCGAACAGGCCAAGGCACTGGGCAAGGAGTTCAAGGGCCTGAAGGTCGAAGTCTTTGACGAGAAAAAAATCAAGGACCTGGGCATGGGTTCGTTCTACTCCGTCGGCCAGGGCAGCGCCCAGCCGCCGCGCCTGATCGTCATGCAATACAACGGCGGCAAGAAATCCGAGAAGCCTTACGCGCTGGTCGGCAAGGGCATCACCTTCGACACCGGTGGCATCAGCCTCAAGCCCGGTGCCGGCATGGATGAAATGAAGTACGACATGGGCGGCGCCGCCAGCGTGTTCGGCACCCTGCGGGCCGTGCTCGAACTGCAGCTGCCGATCAACCTGGTGTGCATCCTGGCCTGCGCCGAGAACATGCCAAGTGGCACGGCCTCGCGCCCGGGCGACATCGTCACCACCATGAGCGGCCAGACCGTGGAAATCCTCAACACCGACGCCGAAGGCCGCCTGGTGCTGTGTGACGCCCTCACCTACTCCGAGCGCTTCAAGCCGCAAGCGGTGATCGACATCGCGACCCTGACTGGTGCCTGCATCGTCGCCCTGGGCTCCCACACCTCGGGCCTGCTGGGCAACAACGACGAACTGATCGGACAATTGCTCAGCGCCGGCCAGCAGGCCGACGACCGCGCCTGGCAACTGCCGCTGTTCGATGAGTACCAGGAACAACTGGACAGCCCGTTCGCCGACATCGCCAACATCGGTGGCCCGAAAGCCGGGACCATCACCGCAGCGTGCTTCCTGTCGCGCTTCACCAAGAACCTGAACTGGGCGCACCTGGACATCGCCGGCACGGCCTGGACCAGCGGCGGCAAGGACAAGGGCGCCACCGGCCGTCCGGTCCCCCTGCTGACCCAATACCTGCTGGACCGCGCCAAGGCCTGACACCGATGACCGTCGTTGGCGTCACCCTCAGGTGGCGCCATCGGCGGCTCAGGAACTGCAATGACCAAAGTCGATTTCTACATCCTGCCCAGCGCCGATCCGTCGGCGCGGCTGGATTTCGCCTGCAAGCTCACCGAAAAGGCTTGGCGCATGGGCCACCGCATCTACCTGCATTGCAGCGATGCCGCCCAGCGCGAGGATTTGGACGCACGCTTGTGGGCCTTCAAGGGCGAAAGCTTCGTACCCCACGGCCCGGCGGAAAGCGAACCCGAGGGGTTGATCGTGCTCGGACTGGGGGATGACTGCGGTCAGCACCAGGACCTGCTGGTCAACCTTGATCTGAAAGTACCGGCCTTTGCCCAGCGTTTCGCCCGTGTGGCGGAAGTGGTGGTGGAAGACCCGGCCATCCGTCAAGCCGCGCGGGAGAGTTTCCGTTTCTACCGCGAACAGGGCTATCCTCTGCAAGACCACCGTTTACAGCGACTCTGAGCCTACGATGGACACTCCAAAAACGCCGCAAAAACCCGCGCACTTGCTGGACGACCTTGAGTCGATCCGCCAACTGCTCGGCGACGACAACCTGCAACCACCGCTGCTGACCGATACAGTGGAGCACGAGCCCGTCCACGACGAACAGATTCCCCTGCTGTTCGAGCCGGTCAACGGCCAACCCCAACCCAAACCTGCCGCCAAGGCCGAGCCCAAAGGGCCCGACGCCCTGCTGCACCTGGACAGCGAACTGCGCGCCGCCGCGCAATTGATCATGCAAGACGTCATCGACGACTTCGCCCCGCATATCGAGACCGAGATCAAGCGCCGACTGGATGCGCGGATGGAGCGGTTGTTGAGTCAGTACGAGTAACCCGTTCTACCCACCGAATAACCCTGTGGGAGCGAGCTTGCTCGCGAAGGCGGTGTGCCAGCCGGCACATTTAAACCTGACACACCGCCTTCGCGAGCAAGCCCGCTTCCACATTGCTCAACTGTGTTCACAAACTATCCGTCGGGCTGCTCGCTTACAGCTTGCCGCTTGTGGCTTGCATCTCCCCCGCCCGCTATACTTCCCGGCTTTTCCTGAATAAATGCCAATAGGGTCCCGCCGCGCATGGATAAGACCTACCAGCCGCACGCCATTGAAACTTCCTGGTACAACACCTGGGAGTCCGAGAATTATTTCGCTCCGCAAGGCGCGGGCGATTCCTACACCATCATGATCCCGCCGCCGAACGTCACCGGCAGCCTGCACATGGGCCACGGCTTCAACAACGCGATCATGGATGCCCTGATCCGTTTCCGCCGCATGCAAGGCCGTAACACCCTGTGGCAGCCGGGCACCGACCACGCGGGTATCGCCACGCAGATGCTGGTGGAGCGTCGCCTCGAAGCCCAGGGCCAGAATCGCCATGACCTGGGTCGCGAGAAATTCCTCGAGAAAGTCTGGGAATGGAAAGACGAGTCCGGTGGCAACATCAGCCGGCAGATCCGTCGCCTCGGCTCGTCCGTGGATTGGAGCCGCGAGCGCTTCACCATGGACGATGGCCTCTCGGAAGCGGTGAAAGAAGCCTTCGTGCGCCTGCATGAAGACGGCCTGATCTATCGCGGCAAGCGCCTGGTCAACTGGGACACCAAGCTGCACACGGCGATTTCCGACCTCGAAGTGGAAAACCATGACGAGAAAGGTTTCCTGTGGAACCTGAAATACCCGCTGGCCGACGGCGCGAAAACTGCCGAGGGCAAGGATTACCTGATCGTCGCCACCACGCGCCCGGAAACCATGCTCGGTGACGCCGCCGTGGCAGTGAACCCGAATGACGAGCGCTACCAGGCCCTGATTGGCAAGTTCGTCGAACTGCCGTTGGTCGGCCGGCGCATCCCGATCATCGGCGACGACTACTGCGACCCTGAATTCGGCACCGGCTGCGTGAAAATCACCCCGGCCCACGATTTCAACGACTACGAAGTCGGCAAGCGCCACAACCTGCCGCTGCTGAACATCTTCGACAAGAACGCCAATGTTCTGCCCGCCGCCCAGGTGTTCAACCTCGACGGCACCCTGAACGAAAGCGTCGACGGCCAGATCCCGGCCGAATACGCCGGTCTCGACCGCTTCGAAGCGCGCAAACAGATCGTTGCGGCGTTCGACGCCGCCGGCCTGCTGGTCAGCGTCGACGACCACGGCCTGAAAGTCCCGAAAGGCGACCGCTCTGGCACCATCATCGAGCCGTGGCTGACCGACCAGTGGTACGTGTCCACCAAGCCGCTGGCCGAGCCGGCAATTGCCGCCGTGGAAGACGGTCGCATCCAGTTCGTGCCCAAGCAATACGAAAACATGTATTTCTCGTGGATGCGTGACATCCAGGATTGGTGCATCAGCCGTCAGCTGTGGTGGGGCCATCGAATCCCAGCCTGGTACGACGAATCGGGCAAGGTCTACGTCGGCCGCGATGAGGCCGAAGTCCGTGCCAAGCACAACCTCGGCCCGGACGTAGCGCTGCAACAGGACAACGACGTACTCGACACTTGGTTCAGCTCGGGCCTGTGGACCTTCTCCACCCTGGGCTGGCCGCAACAGACCGAGTTCCTGAAGAAATTCCACTCCACCGACGTACTGGTCACCGGTTTCGACATCATTTTCTTCTGGGTCGCCCGGATGATCATGATGACCATGCACTTGATGAAAAACGAGGACGGCACGCCACAGGTACCGTTCAAGACCGTTTACGTCCATGGTCTGGTGCGCGATGGCCAGGGCCAGAAAATGTCCAAGTCCAAGGGCAACGTCCTCGACCCGCTGGACATCATCGACGGTATCGACCTGGAAACCCTGGTACAGAAACGCACCTCCGGCCTGATGCAGCCAAAACTGGCGAAAAAGATCGAGAAGGCCACCCGCGAAGAGTTCGCCGAGGGCATCGCCAGCTACGGCACCGACGCCCTGCGCTTCACCTTCTGCTCGCTGGCGTCCACCGGTCGCGACATCAAGTTCGACATGGGCCGCGTCGAAGGCTATCGCAACTTCTGCAACAAGATCTGGAACGCCGCGCGCTACGTGCTGGACAAAGGCGAAGACTGCGGCCAGAACGGCGAAGCCTATGAACTGACCCTGGCCGATCGCTGGATCATTTCGCAGCTACAACGCACCGAGGCCGAAGTGACGCGCCAGCTCGATCAGTTCCGTTTCGACCTGGCGGCACAGGCCTTGTACGAGTTCATCTGGAACCAGTATTGCGACTGGTACCTGGAACTGTCCAAGCCTGTACTGTGGGATGAAAACGCACCGGTCGAACGCCAGCGCGGCACCCGCCGTACCCTGGTGCGCGTATTGGAAGTGGCCCTGCGCCTGGCGCATCCGTTCATGCCGTTCATCACCGAGGAAATCTGGCAGCGCATCGCACCGCTGGCCGGCGCCCAAGGCAAGACGATCATGCTGCAACCTTGGCCGGTGGCCAACGAAACCCGCATCGATCCGGCGGCCGAAGACGACATCGAATGGCTCAAGACCTTCATGCTGGGCCTGCGTAACATCCGCGCCGAAATGAACATCGGCCCGGGCAAACCCCTGACCCTGTTCCTGAAGAACGCCAGCGCCGAAGACCTGCGCCGCCTCAACGAAAATGAGGCGCTGCTCAAGAAACTGGCGAAGCTCGAATCGGTGACCGTCCTGGCGGCCGGCGAAGAAGCGCCGTTGTCCGCTACCGCCCTGGTCGGCGAGATGGAAGTGCTGGTGCCGATGGCCGGCCTGATCGACAAGGCCGCCGAATTGGCGCGCCTGGACAAGGAAATCCTGCGCCTCAAAGGCGAAGTGCAGCGGGTCGGTGGCAAGCTGTCCAACGCCGGCTTCGTCGACAAGGCCCCGGCCGAAGTCATCGAGAAGGAACGGGCCAAACTGGCCGAGGCCGAACAGGCCTTGGGCAAGCTGGCCGAGCAGCACGCGCGGATTGCCAGCCTGTAACGGTGGCTCGCAATGAAGAAGGAGGTCCTGATGGACCTCCTTTTTTATGCCTGGCACTTTTTCCCAAACAATGAAGACCCCTTGTGGGAGCGGGCTTGCTCGCTCCCACATTTAAACCGCGCAGTCATCAAGACAGGGCTGGATGTGGGACAATACCCGCCACTTTTTGAACCCTCCCCGAATCGACCCGCCCATGACCGCCCCCCGCACACCCAAACCTGCACGCCAAAAGCCCAAACCCGCCACCGAGGCCAAAGCCGTGGCACCGCGGGAGAAGGCCAGCCTGCACCCGCGCAACCGCCACCAGGGCCGTTACGACTTCCCGGCGTTGATCAAGTCCACGCCTGAATTGGCCAAGTTCGTGATCATCAATCCGTACGGCAAGGAAAGCATCGACTTCGCCAGCCCCGAAGCCGTGCGAGTATTCAACCGGGCGCTGCTCAAATCCTTCTATGGCATCGCCCATTGGGACATTCCGGCCGATTACCTGTGCCCTCCGGTGCCAGGCCGTGCGGACTACGTGCACTTCCTCGCCGACTTGCTCGCCAGCCACAACGACGGTGAAATCCCGCGCGGGGCGGCGGTCAAGGTGCTGGACATCGGCACCGGCGCCAACTGCGTCTATCCGCTGATCGGCCATAGCGACTACCGCTGGCACTTCCTGGGCTCGGAGATCGACCCGACGGCCATCGCCTCGGCCAAGGCCATTGTCCAGTCCAACGGCTTGAACAAGGTCATCCAGTTGCGTCAGCAAGCCAATCGCAAGCACATCCTGCTGGGCTTGCTGGAGGACGCCGAGCGGTTCGACCTGACGATGTGCAACCCGCCGTTCCACGCGTCGCTGGAGGAAGCCACCAAGGGCAGCCAGCGCAAATGGCGGGCGCTGGGCAAGGCCGATCCGAAACGCAAGCTGCCGGTGCTGAACTTTGGCGGTCAGGCCGCCGAACTGTGGTGCGAGGGCGGGGAAGCCCGGTTCGTGACGCAACTGATCAGCGAAAGCGCACAGCTTGCCCGGCAAGTGCTGTGGTTCAGCACGCTGGTGTCGAAGGCGTCGAACCTGCCGGCGATTCAGGCCGCGCTGAAAAAGGCCGGCGCACTGCACAGCCAGGTGGTGGAAATGTCCCAGGGGCAAAAGCAGAGCCGCTTCGTGGCCTGGACCTTCCAGACTGAGGAGCAACAGCAAGCTTGGCGCCAGTCGCGGTGGGCCCGCAAGAACTGAGTGGGAGCACGGCTTGCCCGCGATGAAGGTGACTCGGTTTCAGAAAGATCGCATCGCCTGTGTCGCGGGCAAGCCTTGCTCCCACAAACTCCCCTCGCCACAGGCCCCTTTATCCAAGACAACAAAAAACCGTGCCCGGATCACTCCGCGGCACGGTTTTTTTATTGCAGCAGTCTTACTTGTTGACCGCGTCGGTCAGGCCTTTGGCCACAACCAGCTTGATCACTTTCTTGGCAGCGATTTCGATGGCAGCGCCAGTCGAAGGGTTACGGCCAGTACGGGCAGGACGCTCGGTGACTTTCAGCTTGCCGATACCTGGCAGAGTGATTTCGCCGCCATTTTCCAGCTGATCGGCAACGATTTGGCCCAGTTGGTCCAGAGCGTTACGCGCGGTGGTTTTCGGCGCGTCGATTGCTTCAGCGATGTCAGCGATCAGTTGGTCTTTAGTAAGAGCCATGTAGTGTTCCTTCCCTATCAAATTCATATGGATTGCAGAGTGCAGTGTCAGCCATCGAGCCCGATCTCTCTTGATCAGGCACCCTCGGCAATCACCACGACGGATCGGGGTAATAGATGCCGAAAACCGGGTTTGGTTCGACCTGACAAATGCTGAATGCACGCTTAACGCAGTGACTTCGCGTAAGACCGGGCAAAACTAGCACAGAGCAGGGGAAATATCCGCTTCTAGCTACCCATTTGGTCAGGTTTCTTGCGCTAAAACGGTAAAAAATTGCATATGGGCTGTCGCAAGGGTCTGAAAGGGCCTTTGCAAGGTTCCAAAACCAGTGATTGCGGTACACTGGGCCTTTTTTGGGGAGCGCCCCCTCCTCTCTTTCATCAGCCGAGAAACCCATGCCGATCCGTCATTGCATCGTCCACCTGATCGACAAAAAACCCGACGGCACACCCGCAGTGCTCCATGCCCGCGACTCTGAACTGAGCGAGTCCACGGCCATCGAGAACATGCTCGCCGACCTTAACGAGAGCTACAACGCCAAACAAGGCAAGGCCTGGGGCTTCTTCCATGCCGAATCCGGAGCACATCCGTTCAGCGGCTGGCTGAAGGAATACCTGGAGGGTGGCAAGGATTTCACCGCCTTCAGTCGCGTGGCGGTGGAACACCTGCAAAAGCTGATGGAAGAGTCCAACCTGTCGGTGGGCGGCCACGTGCTGTTCGCGCATTATCAACAAGGCATGACCGACTACCTGGCCATCGCCCTGCTGCACCACAGCGAAGGCGTAGCGGTGACCGATGAACTGGACGTGACCCCGTCCCGGCACCTGGACCTGGGCCAGTTGCACCTGGCGGCGCGGATCAACGTGTCGGAATGGCAGAACAACAAGCAATCCAAACAGTACATTTCCTTCATCAAGGGCAAGAACGGCAAGAAAGTCTCGGAGTACTTCCGCGACTTCATCGGCTGCCAGGAAGGTGTCGACGGCCCCGGCGAGACCCGCACCCTGCTCAAGGCCTTCAGCGACTTTGTCGAAAGCGAGGACCTGCCGGAAGACGACGCTCGAGAAAAAACCAAGACCCTGGTGGATTACGCCAGCAGCCAGGCCAAGCTCGGCGAGCCGATGGGCCTGGAAGAGCTGTCCGAACTGATCGACGAAGATCGCCCGAAAGCCTTCTACGACCACATCCGCAACAAGGACTACGGGCTGTCGCCGGAGATCCCGGCGGATAAACGCACCCTCAACCAGTTCCGCCGTTTCACCGGCCGCGCCGAAGGCCTGTCCATCAGCTTCGAAGCGCACCTGCTGGGCTCCAAGATCGAATATGACGAAGAAGCCGGCACGCTGATCATCAAGGGCTTGCCCACGTCCCTGACCGATCAGCTCAAGCGACGCAACTGATGCTGGGTGGGGTACTGAAGAAGTTTCTGCTGATTCTGCTGGTAGTGGTGGCGTACCAGAACTGGGGCAAGATCGAACGGGTGTTCAACCCGTCGCAGATGGTTTCACAGCAGATTCGCAGCAACGCCCGGGTCGTGCTGTATGCCACCGACTGGTGCGGCTACTGCAAGGCGACACGACGGTTCCTGGATGAGAAAGGCGTGCCGTTTCGCGAGTTCGATATCGAGAAAGATGCCGAGGCGCGTAAGGCCTACGAGGCGCTGGGCGGTCGGGGAATTCCGATCCTCGATGTGAATGGCACGTTGATTCGTGGGTATGAACCGGAGAACATTCTCAAGGCGTTGTCCGCTTTATAGTTCTGATGGCATTTTCAACGGGAGCAGCACGAGCGGTTCAATCAGCCCCGCAACAACGATCTTCAACCTGCGAGGTCTGATTCCTCCCAATGCGGCACACCTGGTTCTTTGCGAGCTGTCTACGACCACATCCGCAACAAGGACTACGGGTTGTTCCCGGACATCCCGGCGGATAAACGTACCCTCAACCAGTTCGGCAACGACCGACGGCATGTGGAGTTGAATCTGCGCAACCTCAAAACTACCCTGGGGCGTTAAGTACTTAGCCACAAGAAATAAAAACCTAATAGCGAATCATCATAAAAAACTGTCGACCCTGACAGTACCCCCTCCTCAAGCTACTGCATAACTTAATATTTAGAGGAGTTTCAGCGTTTCAGCCCTCTTAATATTAAAACTCAGAGCAACCGGAGAAAAAAATGACTCTTACAGCCCCCGCTTTTACTAGCCCCGCACCAAATAGTAGAGGAAATAATCCTCCTTACGTCACTGGTAGGGGTCACCCATATAGTGCAGTAACCATTTGGGAAACCAACACCAACGCCACTCTGGGAACCGCTATTTGCAATGTAAATGGAGATTTTGCTACCACGTTAGATCTCACTCAAGCAAGCCACCAAAATTCTGGCGCGGTGTTAGTGATCGGTGGAATCTGCACGACTCCCACGGACTCGTCGGGTTATGCCACAGACTTAATGTTCTACCTTTGAACAATAAAAAATCTGGGGTTGCCCTTAGAAACAAGGGCAACTCCTCGTAATCTAACCAACATTCACGTTTTCGAAAAAAATTTGAAGCCTAGCCTTGGAAAGTGCACATGCACCACCCCGCCACGTTCGTCTTCGCGACGCAGAATCAATTCTTCGCTACCCGCAAACAACAACTCCCCAGCCACCGGATCGACGCCATAGTCCGTCGCGGCGATGGTCACCTGCTGCCCTGCCGTGAACCCGTTCGGTTCATCGAACGACTCCTCCGGCAGCGCTGCCGGTGTCGCGTTGCGGGCAACGTCCAAGGCTTCTTCGGCACTCATCTGACTCGACGCGCCATGGCCGAAACCCAGCACTCGCGTGAACCACGCCGAAACAGCCGGATACGCGTCCACCAGCGGCGAAGTCACCGGGGTGCCCTTGAGGAACCACAGCGGATGGGCCATGGCGAAGTCGGCAATCGACGGATCACCCAACAGGAAATCGCCCTCCTCGCGCTGCAACTGTTGCTCCAGGCGGGCCATGATCGTCGGCCACTGGTGCTTGGCCTGATCGGCGGGCAAGCGCGTGGTCGTGCCGCCACTGAACAGCCCGGCGCGGTCGCTGATGAACGCCTTGATGGCTTCAGGCGATAGCTTGGCGAAACGCACCGCCACCGACTCAGGCTGGAACACCAGGCTCACGGCATGCTGGAACACCACCGAATCGGCCCAGGCGGCAAAGGACGCAGCCAGCATTTCCCGGCCTTCGGGGAACAGGGCCGGCGAGGCTTTTTCCTGCTCCAACCGACGGGCGATCAGCGACGTGTCGCAATAGATGTCCGCGCCGATCTGCAATACCGGCGTCTTGCGATAGCCACCCGTCAGTGCCGTCAGGTCAGGCTTGGGCATCATCGGTGGGATGCTCACCGAACGCCAGGACAGGCCCTTGAAGCCCAGCAACAGCCGGGCCTTTTCTGCGAAAGGAGACGTCGGGTAATGATGAAGAATCAGCTCTGACATGGAGTTCGCCACTGCAGGAATGAAGTCTTGCAGCTTAGCGCGCCTGACCGGACCAGCCTACCGGCCTGATAAAGGCCTATCAGCCAGGCTGATGAAGCGACAGCGCACTGGCCACCAGGCATTCCTTGGCGCTTTTCTTGAGCTTTTTTATCAGCCGCTCCTGGCGCAGGGCCTCGCCCTTGTCGCGACAGACCTCGGTGTACACCAGCGCCACCGCCGGGCTGGACAGGAAGAAGCGCGCGCCCTTGCCGCTTTGGTGCTTGGCGAAACGCCGCACCGGGTCATCACTGATGCCACAGTACAGCGAGCCGTTGGCGGCCCGCACGAGGTAGACGAACCAAGGCTTGCCCGGTTCGGTCGTGGCTTGCACAGGCAGATCGGAAGAGGGATTGGCAGTCGTCACGACAGGTTCAACGAGCGTAAAGGAAACAAGCCGCGATCTTATCAGCGACTGGCCTGGAACGCCCGCAGCCCCTTGAGCGCCTGGGCCCTGACCGCGTTGCGCACCAGCGGTGTCCAGCCCAGCAGCAAGCCCTTGGTGCCCAACGCCTGGCGGGACCAACGCCACAGATCAAAGTTGTCATGGTGCTCGCAGATCTTGCCGTCGCGAAAAACGAACCGCGCCTGGATGTCATTGATCACGATGTTACCGGTCTGGCTGAACAGGTAGGTCGCCACCCAATGAGCACCGCCGGTACGCTCGTCGCTGCGCACGTTATCGAAGGTCAGCGAAAAGTCCTTGGCCCGGGTCGTCAACATGCGCCACATGTCGCCGGCATCGCGCCCGCGCAGCTCGCCAAACGCCGGATCGCTGAACAGCACGTCGTCGGTGTAGCAGGCACTCATCGCTTCGGCGTCCAGGCGCTGGAAGGCCTGGTAAAAGCGGGTGATCAAGGCGTTGTGGGCATCACTCATGGACAGACTCCGAAATTCGCTTCAATAGACCTGCAACGATAATCTCCCACGGCGGGGAAGACTATCGGCATTCGCCATGAAAATGACATCAACGAAGATCGGTGACTTTTTCGCTGCTGACCCCCACGTACAACGCCCGACCCGCGCCGACGCCAGCGACGATCGCGCCAAGACCGATCAGACCGAAGATCCAGCCCAGGGCATTCCAACCGCCCGTCACGTCATGCACCACGCCCACCGCGAACGGCCCCAGCGACGCCAGCGTATAACCGAAACCCTGGGCCATGCTGGACAAGTTCGCGGCGACATGGGCGTCCCGCGAGCGCAGCACGATCAGCGTCAGCGCCAGGCTGAATGTCGCGCCCTGCCCCAGACCCAACAGAATCGCCCAGCCCCACAAGCCTTCGATAGGGCCATAGAGGCAACCGAACAGCCCGCCAAGGGTCATGAGCATGGCGATCACGATGGCCAGCCGCTGGTCCTTGCCCCGCGTTGCCAGCCAAGGCGCGGCCAGGGAACTGATCAACTGCACGATGACCGAGCCGGACAGCACCAGCCCGGCCTGTGTCGGGGTCAGGCCCCGGCCAATGAGGATCGACGGCAGCCAGCCAAACACGATATAGGCCAGGGACGATTGCAACCCCATGTACAACGTCACCTGCCAGGCCAGGGGATCACGCAGCAAACCGCGGACCCGATACGCCACCTGGTGGGCTCCGTGTTTCTGGCCCACTTGCGGCAACCAGAACACTGCCGCCAGCAGCGCCGGAACCACCCAGAAACCCAGGCCCAGGGTCCAGCTGTGGCCCAGGTGCTCGCTCAACGGCACCGTTGCCCCGGCCGCCATCGCCGCACCCAGGCACAGCGCCATGGTGTAGACACCGGTCATGGCACCGGCCTGTTTGGCGAAGTCGCGCTTGACGATGCCCGGCAGCAGCACGCCAATCACGCCGATGCTCGCACCGGCCAGGATGCTGCCCGCGAACAGGCCGACCTGGCCGAATGAGCTGCGCACAATGATCCCGCCAGCCAGCATCAGCAAAATCCCCAGCACCACGCGCTCGGCCCCGAAGCGCCGCGCCAGCACGGGCGCCAGTGGCGCGAACAGGCCCAGGCAAAGCACCGGCAGCGTGGTCAGCAAACCGGCCTGGGCGGCCGACAGGCCGAGGCTTTTCGATACGTCACCGAGCAACGGCGCCATGCTCGACAGCGCCGGACGCAGGTTCAGCGCCACCAGGATCAGCCCCAGCAGCAACAGCCAGGGCCGGCGCACCAACGGCTGGCGCTGCTGGGCCTGCTCATCATCGGCCTCGGCGTCGATCAACAGTTGTTCAAGTTCGGCGGTGCGTTTGGGCGTCGTCGAGTGGGTACGGTCAAGCAGATCGCGGGACATGGAAAACTCGAGTTCGGGGCTCAGGACTTCAAGAGCTCAGGGTTCATTGATCAACTGACGGCACAGGGACTTGGCCCGTTGCGGATCCTGTTGCTCGACGGCTTCAAGGATTTCGACGTGCAGGTCGAACACATGTTGATGACGCGGGGTGATGTTGAGGCTCTGGCGCAACTGTGCGCCGATGACGCTGGAAAAGTAGCGATAGAGCTCACTGAGCGCAGGGTTGTGCGCGGCATCCACCAGGAGGCGATGGAACACCAGGTCGCAGGCAATGTAGTGCTCCAGGTCGCCGTGGTAATGCTCACCGCTGTCCTGCAGCGCCTGGCGCAAGGCAATCAAGTCTTCAGCGGTGCGTCGCAGCGCGGCCAGGCCGATGGCCTCGACCTCCAGGATATGCCGGGTTTCCCGGGCCTGCTCCAACGAACAGCGCGACAACACCTTGAGGGTATCCAGCGGATCAACCACCGCCCGCACGTAGCTGCCGTCGCCCTGGCGGATCTCGATCAACCCGGAAAACGCCAGCACACGCATAGCTTCGCGCACGGTGTTGCGGCTGATACCCAGCTCCGCCACCAGCTCCGGTTCGGTAGGCAGGCGCTGGCCGACAGCCCACACGCCGTCGCTGATGCGCCGCCGCAATTGCTCCAAGGCCTGATCAACCAGGGAGCGCTTTATTAATGGAGAAATGTCTGACATCGGATTCGCCTTTTCATCCAATCATAGGATGAATTTCCTGACATGTTAGTCAGCTTCGCGTAGGACGGCAACCGCCTAGGGTCAATGGAGGGAAGAAGCAGAATTTTCGATTAGTCAAAATTACCCTTATAGGGTAATTTAAGGATAAGACACAGGGCTTTATGGACAAGAGCACACCTCATTACGATATGGCTGTGATCAAGGCGGACATCAAGCGGCTTGGAAGAAACGCTTTTACCACCACTGCAAAAAAAACCGCGTGGACGCTTGGCTTGAACGTTTCGGACATGTTGGAGGTTGTTTGTGAGCTTGAGCGCAAGCAGTTCTACAAATCCGTGACGACCTACGACGATCATCGGGTTTGGCATGACGTCTATCGCACCCACTCACACGGTCTGGAGATTTACATCAAAGTGACCTACCGCCCAAGCGCAGGCCCACCGGTGATTTCATTCAAGGAGAAAAACCCATGAAGACTCAACAGTGTTTCAGCTGTGGTGCTCCGCAGGGCATGCTGCATTTCGAAGGCCGCGCAGAAACCCTGTGCGTCAAGGGACTGGAGCGCCGGGTCGATGATTTGTCTGGCTGGGAATGCCTGATGTGCGGCGAGGTCGAGCTCGATACCAGTTGCTCGGATCGCTATACAGATGCGGGAGATGAGCTGGTCACCGCTGCCAGGAAGATGATCGGCGAAGAAATGAAACGCATCCGTCGCAAACTGCACTTGTCTCAAAAAGAAGCGGTGGCATTGTTATCAGGCGGCGGCCACAACGCGTTTTCCCGCTATGAGCGCGGCGAGGTACTACCACCAAAAGCATTGACGTTGCTGATGCGCCTGCTTGACCGTTACCCGCATTTGCTTGCAGATGCACAGGCGTTAGCTGAAGAAACGGACTTGAGAAAATTCAGGACAACGGTGCACAAAGAGCACGAAACCCTCACGAATCATTGAACCTGCTGCAAAAAATAAACCCGGACAAGTCCGGGTTTATTTCACTGCCTAAGGGATCAATGCAGGATCTGGCTCAGGAACAGCTTGGTGCGGTCGTTCTGCGGGTTGTCGAAGAAGTCGTTCGGCGCCGCCTGCTCGACGATTTCGCCCTTGTCCATGAAGATCACGCGGTTGGCCACGGTACGGGCAAAGCCCATTTCGTGGGTTACGCAGAGCATGGTCATGCCGTCTTCGGCCAGGCCGATCATGGTGTCCAGTACTTCCTTCACCATTTCCGGATCGAGGGCCGAAGTTGGCTCGTCGAACAGCATGATTTTCGGCTTCATGCACAGGGCTCGGGCGATGGCTACACGCTGTTGCTGACCGCCGGAGAGCTGGCCCGGGTACTTGTGCGCCTGCTCTGGAATGCGCACGCGCTCCAGGTAATGCATGGCGATTTCCTCGGCCTTGCGCTTGGGCATCTTGCGTACCCACATCGGCGCCAGGGTGCAGTTCTGCAGAATGGTCAGGTGCGGGAACAGGTTGAAGTGCTGGAACACCATGCCGACTTCACGGCGGATCGCTTCGATCTGCTTGAGGTCGTTGGTCAGTTCCACCCCGTCGACCACGATGCGGCCCTGCTGGTGCTCTTCCAGGCGGTTGAGGCAGCGGATGGTGGTGGACTTGCCGGAACCCGACGGGCCGCACAGCACGATACGCTCGCCCTGCTTGACGTTCAGATTGATGTCTTTCAACACGTGGAACTGGCCGTACCACTTGTTCACGCCCTGCATCTGAATAATGCCTTCAGGGCTCACAGGCTGTTTGATCGCTTCACTCATGAGTCAACTCCTAACGCTTGTGGCCAGTGTCCAGCTTGCGTTCCAAATGCATGGAATAGCGGGACATACCAAAACAGAAAATCCAGAACACCAGGGCGGCGAACACATAGCCTTCGGTGGCCATGCCCAGCCATTTCGGGTCGGCGGCAGCTTGTTTCACGCTGTTGAGCAGGTCGAACAAACCGATGATGATCACCAGGCTCGTGTCCTTGAACAACGCGATGAAGGTGTTGACGATACCGGGGATCACCATCTTCAAGGCTTGCGGCAGAATCACCAGGCCCATGCTGCGCCAGTAGCCCAGGCCCATCGCGGCGGCCGCTTCGTATTGACCCTTGGGAATGGCTTGCAGGCCGCCACGTACCACTTCGGCAATGTAGGCCGACTGGAACAGGATCACCCCGATCAGCGCCCGCAGCAGCTTGTCGAAGTTCATGCCTTCGGGCAGGAACAGCGGCAGCATCACCGACGACATGAACAGCACCGTGATCAACGGCACGCCGCGCCAGAACTCGATGAAGGTCACGCAGACCACACGGATCGCCGGCATGTTCGAGCGGCGACCCAAGGCCAGGACGATGCCCAGCGGCAGAGCGCCGACGATACCGACGGTGGCGATCACCAGGGTCAGCATCAGGCCGCCCCATTGGCTGGTCGCCACGGCGTCCAGGCCGAACACGCCACCGTGCAGCAGGCACCAGGAGATGATCGGGTACAGCACCAGGAAGCTCAGGCCATAGATCGCCTTGCGCGGGAAGCGCGAGATGAACAGTGGCGCCACACCGATGACCGCCAGCCACACGGTCAGGTCTACACGCCAGCGCAGGTCCGCTGGGTAGTAGCCGTACATGAACTGACCGAAACGCTGCTGGATGAACACCCAGCAGGCGCCTTCCTTGGTGCAGTCGGCGCGGGTGGTGCCGACCCAGTTGGCATCGAGGATCGCCCATTGCAACAGCGGTGGGACGATCAGGTAGATCAGATAAAACGCGAACAGCGTCAGCAGCGTGTTGATCCAGCTGGAGAACATGTTGGCGCGCATCCACGCCACCACGCCGATGCTGCTGCCCGGCGGGGGCATGTCAGGTTTGAAAGTATGAGTCGTCATGCGCGTTTCCTCACCGCTCGATCAGCGCAATGCGCTTGTTGTACCAGTTCATCAGCAAGGAAATGCTGATACTGATCGCCAGGTACACACTCATGGTGATGGCAATCACCTCGATGGCCTGGCCGGTCTGGTTCAACACCGTACCGGCAAACAGCGAAACCATTTCCGGGTAACCGATACCGGCTGCCAGGGACGAGTTTTTCGCCAGGTTCAGGTATTGGCTGGTCAGCGGTGGAATGATCACGCGCAGGGCTTGCGGGATGATCACCTTGCGCAGGGTCGGACCGTTGCGCAGCCCCAGGGAACGGGCCGCTTCGGTCTGGCCGTGGCTCACCGACTTGATGCCCGAGCGCACGATCTCGGCGATGAACGCCGCGGTGTACACGGTCAAGGCCAGGGTCAAGGCCAGCAGTTCCGGGATCAGCACCCAGCCACCGACGAAGTTGAAGCCCTTGAGCTCCGGCATTTCCCAACTCACTGGCGCACCAAACAGCAGCGCGCACAGGGTCGGGATCACCAGCAACAGCGCCAGGCCGACCCAGAACTTGTGGAACGGCTCGCCGGTCGCCTCGAAACGCTTGTTCGCCCAGCGCGTCATCAGCACGATGGCGACGATGGCCAGCACGATGCTGATCACAAACGGCCAGAACCCGTCTGCGGTCAGGGCGGCCGGCATGTTCAAGCCCCGGCTGCTGACAAAGAAGGTGTCGCCCAGGTTATGGGCGGCACGCGGGCCAGGCATGCTGAGGAACACCGCGAAGTACCAGAACAGGATCTGCAGCAGCGGCGGGATGTTACGGAAGACCTCGACATAAACAGTCGCCAGCTTGGAAATGATCCAGTTCTGCGACAGTCGCGCCACGCCAATGATGAACCCGAGGATGGTCGCCAGGATCACGCCGATGAAGGTCACCAACAGCGTGTTGAGCAACCCGATGACAAAGACGCGGGCATAGCTGTCCGCTTCGGTGTAGTCGATCAGGTGTTGGGCAATGCCGAACCCGGCACTGCGTTCCAGGAAGCCGAAGCCGGAGGTGATACCCCGATGCTCGAGGTTGGTCTGCGTGTTATCGAACAGAAACCAGCCCAGCGAAATAACCGCCACGACCGTGACGATCTGAAATACCCACGCACGCACTCGTGGATCGCTGAGGCTGAGCCTCTGCTTAGGTGCGCCGATTGAATTTTGCATGAAGTGCCCCGCAAAGAATGGAACAGAACATCACCCGGTGGTTGGCCCACCGGGTGATAGAACCATCAGCGCACTGGTGGTGCGTATTGAATGCCGCCAGCGTTCCACAGAGCGTTCAAGCCGCGATCGATTTCCAGCGGAGTGCCCTTGCCGAGGTTGCGCTCGAACATTTCGCCGTAGTTACCGACTTGCTTGACGATCTGCACGACCCAGTCTTTCGGCAGTTTCAGGTCTTTGCCGTATTCACCGTCGGCGCCCAACATACGAGCGACGTCAGGGTTCTTGGTGGCCTTGGCTTCGGCCTCGACGTTCTTCGAGGTCACACCGGCTTCTTCAGCGTTGAGCAGCGCGTAGCCGGTCCAACGCACGATGGCCAGCCACTCGTCGTCGCCATTACGCACGACCGGACCCAGAGGCTCCTTGGAAATGGTTTCCGGCAGAACCACGTAGTCCTTCGGCGAAGCCAGCTTGCTGCGCTGGGCGAACAGCTGGGACTTGTCGGAGGTCAGCACGTCGCAACGACCGGATTCCAGCGACTTGGCGCTTTCATCGGAGGTGTCGAAAGTGATCGGGGTGTACTTCAGGCCGTTGGCGCGGAAGTAGTCGGAAACGTTCAGCTCGGTGGTGGTACCGGCCTGGATGCAGATGGTTGCACCGTCCAGTTCCTTGGCGCTCTTGACGCCCAGCTTGTTGTTCGCCAGGAAGCCGATGCCGTCGTAGTAGGTAATGAAACCTGGAAACTTCAGGCCCATGCCAGCGTCACGGGAGCTGGTCATGGTGGAGTTGCGCGAGAGCATATCGATTTCGCCCGATTGCAGCGCAGTGAAGCGCTCCTTGGCGTTCAACTGGCTGAATTTGACCTTGGTCGCATCACCAAATACAGCAGCGGCCACGGCGCGGCAGAAGTCAGCGTCGATACCGACGATCTTGCCGGTCGAATCAGGCACCGAGAAACCCGGCAAGCCATCACTCACACCACATTGCACAAAGCCTTTCTTCTGTACGGCATCCAGGGTTGCACCCGCCTGAGCGAACCCGCTGACGCCGAGTACTGCCGCTGCAGTCACGACGGCCAGGGTGGATTTCAGTAACTTCATTCAAACCTCCAGTTTTGCTCTTGTTGTGTCGGAGCTCGAGCCCTGTCGCACCCTTTTGAGGCATTGCCGACCCTTGTTGGCTTTTTTTCGGGTCAACCGACGTTTGGACCTTCGCTATGAGTCTATTAATGAGAACGTCCACACACAGTGGTCATACCCACCTCTCACCAATCGGCCGAACGGGCTGTAGCCCTTCACGTTCGCGAAGCCCGAAGCGGCTACTGGCGAACATTCATCACCGGATTTCTGATATCCCATGCGGCGCGTCGAACTGATAGTGTTACCGCGCAGCATGAGAATCATCACTCAGCTATACCCATAGCAAAGCCCGTACCAGACCGCTGCGCTTGGCCCTTGTAAAACACGTCAAGACAAAAACTTTCAACTTTGCGACATCTAATTAACTGAGGCACCGGGCACGCACTGTAATCACGCACTGATTGGGCGCGCCCGCACAGATTTGGAGCACAACCATGACCGACCCCTTGATTCTCGAGCCCAGCGGCACTGCCGACGCGTGCGTTATCTGGCTCCACGGCCTGGGCGCCGATCGTTATGATTTCCTGCCGGTCGCCGAAATGTTGCAGCAAAAACTGCTCACCACGCGTTTCGTTCTGCCCCAGGCACCGACCCAGCCAGTAACGATCAACGGCGGCTATGAGATGCCCAGTTGGTACGACATCCGCGCCTTGAGCCCGGCGCGGGCCATTGACGAACAGCAACTGGAAGCCTCGGCGCAGCGGGTCAGTGATTTGATCGACATCCAGCGATCCAGCGGAATAGACGCCTCGCGGATTTTCCTGGCAGGTTTCTCCCAGGGCGGCGCGGTGGTCTATCACACGGCATTCGTGAAATGGCAGGGTCCGTTGGGCGGCGTGATCGCGCTGTCTACTTATGCACCGACTTTCAGCGATGAACTGCAATTGTCGGCCAGCCAGCAACGCATTCCGGTACTGGCGCTGCACGGGCAATACGACGAGGTCGTGCTCAACCCGATGGGCCGTACCGCAAAAGAGTATTTAAAGCAGCATGGTGTCACCGTGACATGGCAAGAATACCCAATGGGCCACGAAGTGTTACCCGAGGAGATTCGCGACATCGGTTCCTGGCTGACCGAGCAGCTGCACTAAAAAGGCTCATCGCCACCTTTGATGATCACACTACGCCGCGCCCGTTTCTTGCATTACACTGGCCGGCGTACATTCCTTAACCAATCGATGAGATGACCGTGCTCAAAGCACTCAAGAAGATGTTCGGTAAAAGCGAGGCCGAGCAACTCGCGCCTGGCGCAAGCGCCCCTGTCAACGGCCAGAGCCGTACCGATGCGCAACAACCGCGCCGTGCTGCCCCTGCTGCACAGGCAAAAAAAGAGCCGGTGACCCCACCCGCCGCCCAGCCTGCTACGGCCCCTGAACCAGAAAAGCCACGCAACGAAGCCCCCAAGCCGCGCCGCGAACGCGCACCGAAACCGCCGGTCGTCGCCTGGAAGCTCGAGGACTTCGTCGTAGAACCCCAGGAAGGCAAGACCCGCTTCCACGACTTCAAACTCGCCCCTGAGCTGATGCACGCCATCCAGGACCTGGGCTTCCCGTACTGCACGCCGATCCAGGCCCAGGTGCTGGGTTTCACCCTCGCCGGCAAAGACGCCATCGGCCGCGCCCAGACCGGTACTGGCAAGACCGCCGCGTTCCTGATTTCCATCATCACCCAGTTGCTGCAGACCCCGCCGCCTAAAGAGCGCTACATGGGCGAGCCGCGGGCACTGATCATCGCCCCGACCCGCGAACTGGTGGTACAGATCGCCAAGGACGCCGCCGACCTGACCAAGTACACCGGCCTGAACGTGATGACGTTCGTGGGCGGCATGGACTTCGATAAACAGCTCAAGCACCTCGAAGCGCGCCACTGCGACATCCTGGTCGCCACACCGGGCCGCCTGCTGGACTTCAACCAGCGTGGCGACGTGCACCTGGACATGGTCGAGGTGATGGTGCTGGACGAAGCCGACCGCATGCTCGACATGGGTTTCATCCCGCAGGTGCGCCAGATCATTCGCCAGACCCCACCGAAAAGCGAACGCCAGACCCTGCTGTTCTCCGCCACCTTCACCGAAGACGTGATGAACCTGGCCAAGCAATGGACCACCGACCCGTCCATCGTCGAGATCGAGGCGCTGAACGTCGCCAGCGAAAACGTCGAACAGCACATCTATGCAGTGGCCGGTGCCGACAAGTACAAGCTGCTCTACAACCTGGTCAACGACAACGGTTGGGAACGGGTGATGGTCTTCGCCAACCGCAAGGACGAAGTACGGCGCATCGAAGAACGCCTGGTGCGCGATGGCGTCAACGCCGCGCAACTGTCGGGCGACGTACCACAGCATAAGCGCATCAAGACGCTGGAAGGCTTTCGCGAAGGCAAGATCCGCGTGCTGGTGGCCACTGATGTGGCCGGACGCGGTATCCACATCGACGGCATCAGCCACGTGATCAACTTCACGTTGCCGGAAGTGCCGGATGACTATGTGCACCGGATTGGCCGTACCGGGCGTGCAGGCGCTGCTGGCGTATCGATCAGCTTCGCCGGTGAGGATGACTCCTATCAGTTGCCATCGATCGAAGCGCTGCTAGGGAAGAAGATCAATTGCGAAACCCCACCGACTCATCTGCTTCGGCCGGTTGAGCGCAAGCGCCCTTAACCGTCGCCTGGAACCAGAAAGCGCAGCCGCAAACGCTGCGCTTTTTTTTCGCCCGGGATATTGCCCAACAGAACTAAAAGTCCATAATGGACAAATTAGTTTACACAAGCACCCCGGAGTCCCGATGTCCAGCACGCCCTACGTGATGACCCAAGCCCAGGCCCGAGAACTGCTCGGACAAGTCGACGTACCGCAGATCCTACGCAAGCTGTTCCGCGACCTCGCCGCCGGGCAGGCCGTCCAACCAGCCCAGCAACTGGTGGTTTTTCCCCAAGGCGCCGGGGACTTCATCAACTACCTGGGCGTGCTGGCTGAGGATCAGGTCTACGGGATCAAGACCTCACCCTATATCGTGCGCGAGCAAGGCCCGCTGGTCACCGCCTGGACCTTGCTGATGTCGATGCAGACCGGCCAGCCGCTGCTGCTGTGCGATGCCACCGAACTGACCACCGCCCGCACCGCCGCCACCACCGCCGTCGCCGTCGATGCCCTCGCCCCACGCGAGGCCAGGCGCCTGGCGGTCATCGGCAGCGGCGCGGTGGCGCGCGCCCACGTGCAGTACGTCAAGGGCCTGCGGGACTGGCAAGACATCAGCCTCTATTCGCCGAGCCTGAAGGGCAAAACGGCACAAGAGCACGCCTTGATCACCGGCCTGGACCCGCGCCTGCACATCGCCGACAGCCTTGAAACGGCGCTGCATGACGCCGATGTGGTGATGCTCTGCACCTCGTCCGCCAAATCGGTGCTCGACCCGCAGAGTTTGAGCAAACCAGCCCTGATCACCTCCATCAGCACCAACGCTCCGCGCGCCCACGAAGTACCGCCGCAAAGCCTCAACGACATGGACGTGTTCTGCGACTATCGTCAGACCACCCCGGGCTCGGCCGGTGAAATGCTGATTGCCGGCGAACAGCACGGCTGGGACGCCTCGAACATCGTCGGCGATTTGCCCGAACTGCTCAGCGACTACGTGGCACGCCCCGACTACCAACGCCACGTGTTCTTCCGCTCCATCGGCCTGGGGTTGGAAGACGTTGCGTTGGCGAATGCGCTTTACCGGTTGCACCACCACAACTGACACGACTCGATTCCCTGTGGGAGCGGGCTTGCTCGCTCCCACAAGTTCCTACGAACGCCCGGCACCCTGCTCCACAGGAGAGCGTCATGACCTCAGCAGATTTCATCATCATCGGCGGCGGCATTGCCGGTGCCTCCACCGGCTATTGGCTGGCCCCCCATGGCCGGGTCATTGTGCTCGAGCGCGAATCCCATCCGGCCTACCATTCCACCGGACGCTCGGCGGCGCTATACACCGCGGCCTATGGCACGCCTCAGGTGCGGGCGTTGACCCAGGCCAGTCGGGATTTTTTCGATGCCCCACCAGCCGGTTTTTGCGAACACCCGCTGCTCACCCCACGGGGCGAAATGACCGTGGACTTCACCGGCGACCCGGCCGAATTGAACAACCAGTACCTCAGCGCCAAGGCCACGGTGCCGCAGATGCAACTGCTCAGTGCCGAAGAAGCCTGCGTGCGATTGCCGATCCTGCGACGGGACAAGGTCCACGGTGCAATCTACGACCCCACAGCCTGCGACATCGACACCGACGCGCTGCACCAAGGCTACCTGCGCGGTATCCGTCGCAGCGGCGGCCAAGTGCACACCGACAGCGAAGTCCTCGGCCTGAACCGTGACGACCAAGGGCTGTGGCAGGTAAAAACCGCCGACCAGACCTTCAGTGCGCCGGTGCTGATCAACGCCGCCGGAGCCTGGGCCGACCAGGTTGCGCAGATGGCCGGTGCGCAAAGGCTGGGCCTGCAACCCAAGCGGCGCGCGGCCTTCATCTTCGCCGGCCCCGAGGGTGTAGATATCCACAATTGGCCGATGCTGGTAAGCCTCGACGAATCGTTCTACATGAAGCCAGACGCCGGCATGTTCCTCGGCTCACCGGCCAACGCCGACCCGGTGGAGCCTCATGATGTGCAGCCCGAAGAGCTGGACATCGCCATGGGCATCTACCAGATCGAAGAGGCCACCACCCTGACCATCCGCCGCCCGACCCGCACTTGGGCCGGGTTGCGCAGCTTCGTCCCCGACGGGGACCTGCTGTCCGGTTTCGATCCACAGGTCCCCGGGCTGTTCTGGGTCGCGGCCCAGGGCGGCTATGGCATCCAGACCTCCCCGGCCATGGGCCAGGCCAGCGCGGCGCTGGTACGTGGCGAACCGCTGCCCGAGGCCCTGGCCCGTTTCGGCCTGAGCAGCGCCATGCTCTCGCCGACACGCCTGGGTTGAATCCACCCAGGTGACGCATCGCCTCGATTGCGGCACACTCCCCGCGCCCCTGCTTCACGGGGCGCTGACGCTGCCTGGAGCCCTGTCATGAACGCCCCTCACACTGATCCGGCACTGGATAATTTCCACACCATCGCCGACGCCATCGCCACCCTGTTCTACCCCCACGCCGAGGTGGTGCTGCACGACCTTCGCTCGCAGAAAGTCGACTACATCGCCAACAACCTGTCCAAGCGTGAGATTGGCGATGACTCATCCCTGGAAGACATGCTCAGCGAAGACGTCAGCGAACGTAACATCGGGCCGTACGAAAAGCTGAATTGGGATGGGCAGAAGATTCGCAGCCTCAGCAGCGTCCTGCGCGACGCCGACGGTCATCCGCTGGCAGTACTGTGCATCAATCTGAATATTTCGCTGTTCGAGAATGCCAAGGCCGCGCTGGACCTGTTCCTCTCGCCGAGCAAGTTGATCCCGCAGCCGGACTCACTGTTTCGCGATGACTGGCAGGAGCGGATCAACACCTTTCTCCATGCCTGGATGCGCGAACGCCAGCTGAGCCTGAACCTGCTGACCCGCGACCACAAACGCGAACTGGTGCTGGCGCTGCACGCCGAGGGCGCGTTCAAGGGCAAGAGCGCGTCCAACTACGTGGCCAATGTGCTGAACATGGGGCGGGCGACGGTGTACAAGCATTTGAAGGAGTTGAAGGGCTGAGGGTTTTTGTTGCCTGGCCTGGCCTGGCCTGGCCTGGCCTCATCGCGAGCACGCTCGCTCCCACAGTGGATCTCGTTGAACACAAAAACTGTGTCCGCCGCAAATCCGTTGTGGGAGCGAGCTTGCTCGCAATGGCGATTGATCAGTCGCCGTAGATATCCGACTTGAAATACTTGGCCTGGATCTTCTGATACTCCCCACTGGCCCGAATCCCATCGATGGCCTTGTTCAAGTCCGCCACCAACTCGGTATTGCCTTTACGCACCGCGATACCCGCGCCTTCACCAACGTATTTCGGATCCTTGAGTTCCGGCCCGACAAACGCGTAGCCCTTGCCCCGAGGCATCGACAGGAAGTCCTCCAGCGGGATGGTATCGGCGAAAATCGCGTCCAGGCGACCGGACGCCAGGTCCATGTAGATTTCTTCGTTGTTGCTGTAGCGCTTGACCGTCACGCCCTTGGGTTCGAAGACTTCAGTGGCGAAGCGGTCGGTGGTGGTAGCGCGCTGCACGCCCACGGTCTTGCCCTTGAGGCTGGCGTACTGGTCATCGACCACCGCGCCTTCCTTCATGACCAACCGTGATGAGGTGAAGTAATACTTGTGGGTGAAATCCACCGACTTCTTGCGCTCTTCGGTAATGGTCATGGACGACAGCGCCAGGTCAATTTTCTTCACCTTCAGCGATGGAATCAGCCCGTCGAATTCACCTTCGATCCACTCACACTTGACCTTCATCTGCGCGCACAAGGCATTGCCGATGTCGTAGTCAAAACCTTCGATTTTCCCTTCCGAGGTCTTGGAAGCAAACGGCGGGTAAGCCGCCTCGATGCCGATGCGCAAGGTTTTCTCGGCGGCGAACAGGCTGCTGGAGGCCAGCAGGCTCAAGGCCAGGCCGGTGATGAGGTGGCGTTTGTTCATGATCGATCTCTCGCGGGTTGTTGTTGGTTTGGCAGAGAAAGGTGGGCGTGACTATTTTGTACTTATAAATCCATACTGGACTTTAATGTACACATCGTCAATTGGGGAAAGCGGGAAAATGATGGAAGGCTGATGGCCCCTTCGCGAGCAAGCCCGCTCCCACAGAGGCCCTGCGTTGAGCACAAATATGTGTACGACACAGATTCCCTGTGGGAGCGGGCTTGCTCGCGAAGGCGGACTCACAGCCTCCAAATGACTGACAGGCTGCCTACTGCTTCCAGCGACCCGCCGCCGCATGATCACTGTCGCGCCCTTCCACCCAGCGCGGGCCGTCGGCGGTGTTTTCCTTCTTCCAGAACGGCGCGCGGGTCTTGAGGTAGTCCATGACAAAGGCGCAGGCGTCGAATGCCGCCTGGCGATGGGCACTGGCGGCCGCGACAAAGACGATCGGTTCGCCCGGTTCCAGGGCACCGATGCGGTGCAGCACCTCCAGCTTGAGCAGCGGCCAGCGCTGCTCGGCCTCGGTGGCGATCTTGCCCAGGGCCTTTTCGGTCATGCCCGGGTAGTGCTCCAGAAACATCCCGGATACCTCGAGACCGTCATTGAAGTCACGCACGTAGCCGACAAAACTCACCACCGCCCCCACACCGACATTGGCCGCGTGCATCGCGTTGACTTCGGCACCCGGGTCGAATGGCTCGGCCTGCACACGAATAGCCATGGTTCAGCCTCCGGTCACGGTGGGAAAGAACGCCACTTCGTCGCCATCCACCAGCGGCTCGTCGAGCTGGCACAGGTCTTCGTTGCGAGCGCACATCAGGTTTTGCTCGCTCAGCACCTCGGCACCGTCACGTTGAGCGAGCAGCGCGCGCACGTCGTCAACCGTGGCGAAATCACCTTCCACCTTTACCGAATCCACCCCAAGCGCTTCCCGGTAACGGGCAAAGAACTTCACCGTGATTTTCATTGTGCATCCGCCTGGAAATGGCCGCTCTTGCCGCCGAGCTTTTCCAACACCCGCACGCCTTCGATGGTCATGCCCCGATCCACGGCCTTGCACATGTCATAGATGGTCAGCGCGGCAACGCTGGCGGCGGTCAGTGCTTCCATCTCCACGCCGGTCTGCCCCGACAGCTTGCAACGGGCAACGATGCGCACCCGGTCCTCGCCTTCGGCATTGAGCTCGACCTTGACGCTGGTGAGCATCAACGGATGACAGAGCGGGATCAGATCACTGGTTTTTTTCGCGGCTTGAATGCCGGCAATGCGCGCAACAGCGAACACATCGCCCTTGGGATGGCCGCCGCTGACGATCATCTGCAGCGTGTCGGGCAACATGCGCACAAAGGCTTCGGCCGTGGCTTCACGGAACGTCACGGCCTTGTCGGTCACGTCGACCATGTTGGCGCGACCTTGGGAATCGAGATGAGTCAGCACAGGGTTACTCCTGATCGGGAGTGTCGATTGTAAACCTGTGGGTCAGATTCCGGCAGGGCTGATTGTCGCACCTGTGTGGGGGCCGGTAACTTCCCAAACAACAAATCCTCTTGTGGGAGCGGGCTTGTTCGCGAAGGCGGCGTATCAGCTACAAATATGCTGTCTGACACGCCGCCTTCGCGAGCAAGCCCGCTCCCACAGGTTTTTTTCGTACATCCATAAAAAACCGGGCGACCCTTTGGTCGCCCGGTCTGGGTGGGGTTACAGATGCGATTCGGCGTATTCGGCCAGAATCGAGCGCGGTACGCCCTGCAGGGTGATGTGGACCCCGTTGGGGAAATCCTTGAAGCGTTCGGTCAGGTAAGTCAGCCCGGAGCTGGTCGCGGACAGGTAAGGGGTGTCGATCTGCGCCAGGTTACCCAGGCACACCACTTTAGAACCGGCGCCGGCACGGGTGATGATGGTTTTCATCTGGTGCGGGGTGAGGTTCTGGCATTCGTCGATCAGGATCAGGCTCTGCTGGAAGCTGCGGCCTCGAATGTAGTTGAGGGATTTGAACTGCAACGGCACTTTGCTGAGGATGTAGTCGACGCTGCCATGGGTGCTTTCGTCATCCATGTGCAAGGCTTCGAGGTTGTCGGTGATGGCGCCCAGCCAAGGTTCCATTTTTTCCGCTTCGGTGCCGGGCAGGAAGCCGATTTCCTGGTCCAGGCCCTGCACGCTGCGGGTCGCGATAATGCGCCGGTAGCGCTTGCTGACCATGGTCTGCTCGATGGCGGCGGCCAGGGCCAGGATGGTCTTGCCGGAACCGGCGGCGCCGGACAGGTTGACCAGGTGGATATCCGGGTCGAGCAAGGCGAACAGGGCCAGGCTCTGGTAGATGTCACGCGGCTTGAGGCCCCAGGCTTCCTGATGCAGCAAGGGCTCCTGGTGCAGGTCGAGGATCAGCAGCTTGTCGACGTGGATTTCCTTGATCCAGCCGACGAATCCTTGTTCGTCGATGATGAACTCGTTGATGTGCACCGCTGGCAGGTTGTCGATCAGTTGCACCTGGTGCCAGGTGCGGCCATGGTCCTGGCGGGTTTCAACCTTGCTCACACGGTCCCAGAAGGAGCCGGTCATGTTGTGGTAGCCGTTGGGCAACAGCGAGACATCGTCGACCAGTTGGTCGGTGCTGTAGTCCTCCGCCGCGATCCCGCAAGCGCGGGCCTTGAGGCGCATGTTGATGTCTTTGGTCACCAGCACCACGGCCTGATCCTTGTTGCGCGCGTGCAGGTCGATCAACTGGTTGATGATGATGTTGTCGTTCAGGTGTTCCGGCAGCACCAGGTTGGGTTCGGTGCGTTTGCTCATCAGGATCGAGAGCAGGCCCTTGGGTCCACTTTTGCCACGCTGGATCGACACCCCGAGTTCAACGTCCTCGGGAGAGGCATCACCCAGGGTTTTGTCGATCAGGCGGATCGCCTGCCGGCATTCGGCGGCGACGCTATGGTGCCCGCTCTTGAGCTTGTCCAGCTCCTCAAGCACGGTCATCGGGATGGCAACGTGGTGTTCTTCGAAGTTCAGCAGTGCGTTTGGATCGTGGATCAATACGTTGGTATCGAGTACATAGAGGATTGGCTGGTTGGAGGAAGGGCTACGTCCGTGGTCATCCATACTCGGTCACCTATGTGGGGGCCATTCGACGCAATACCGTGACAGTGCTGCGCCTCGAAGTAGCCACCGAATTCACCCGCGAGGATTCAGGTGAACTGCACACAATCTGGGTCTTGGAAGACGCCACCTGTGTTGCAGGTTTCGGCGGTCTGTCTTCTTGATACTCCAAAAACCATGACAGGAAAAAGTACTTTGACGTTTTTTTGAAGTTTATTTTTCAGAGTGACGAATAACCCTTGGCGTACCGCCGTCGCACCGTTAAAGTCGGAAGTCCGGTCATCATGAATGTATGCCGATTTTTCCTTCCTCCCCAGTGTTTACGGGCCTTTCGCGACATCAGCGAAACGCGTCCTGACAATCCTCCCAACCGATCCCGCTTTGCGCCGTTTGCGTGATGAGCCAGGGCATCGCTGTTTTCACCGCATCCTGCTTGGCGTTGAAGTTGATCACCCCGTGGCGCCACAACAGCATCAGTGTCAGCGCGCGCTGGGCGCTTTGCTCGGGTTTGAGCCGACTATTACTATCCTGGGGATCGATATCCCACAGTGCCACTTGCAGGCCCTGGTTCCTGAAAAACGATTGGGCATCGCCACGGCGCTGGCCCTGGGGTGGGCGGAACAGCGGCACATAATTCTCCGGCAACTTCCCCTTGACCAGCTCGACGCTGCGCCTTACCGAATCCTGCCAGTCTTGCCAATGACTGTGGGAGCGAAACTCCCAACCCTGCACCCCCACGCACTGGCCTGAATACAGCGTTTGGAGGCTGTTGACGGAGCGATCCGCCAGGCGTGTCTGGATGTCCTTGCCCAGCACAAAAAAGGTGCCACTCATGTTCGACTTGCGCAGATACTCGGTCAGCCACGGCGTATGGTCCGGCACGACGTTGGCCCCGCTGTCGAAGGTCAGCAGGAACATGCGGTCGTTCATGTCGTCGCCGTTGCGCTCGTAGTCGCCGAAACGTTCGATTTCACTACTGGTCTGCGGAAACAGCGCGGCCTTGCGCAGCAATTCATCGCGGTATTGGGTGTGGAAGATCCGGCTCGGCTCGGCCCACTTGATGTAATAGGAGTTGTCGTCAAGCTGGAATCTGCCTGCCTCTTCGCGCAGGGTGGCCATGTTCTCCACCAGGTAACAGAAAGAAGCATCCTGATCACAGCTGCGCTGGGCGAAGTTGTAGTTGCTCAGCAAGCGCTGCCACAGCCGCGCGCGAAGGGTATCGATCGCCGCCATATTGACCGTGCGCAGCCCCAGGTACTGCTTGAGGGCGATTTCGTCCATGGCATCGGTGTCCAGCAAGACTCGCGCAAACATCAGGATCTCGGCCCGCGAAGCCACGTCGAACAGGGTCGGGTTGCTGAGTTGCTCCGGCCAGGTACTGCGGTCCAGGCTGGCGACGTCGTTGGGCGCGGCAACGGCGCCGAGGCTCAACAGCCAGGCCGATAACAAAAGGACGATACGCAAAAGGAATGTCTCCATAACGAAACCCGCGCGGCATCATAGCTGATCCAGGCACAAGACCCGCCTGCGAATGCCTCGTGGCAAAGGCGCGACTGTGGCTAAAGGGTTTCTGTGGCGAGGGAGCTCGCTCCCTCGTCACAAAAGCGCCCGCCCTATAGCCCTATAAAGCACTCGCCGTACGGGTATAGCTCGTGCAACGCCCGCCACCACCGATCACCTATCGCCCCAATAGCTGGAGTCCACCCAAACAACCCCCTAGAATCGCGGCACCTTTGAAGGAGACGATTGCATGCTGATGGTGATTTCCCCCGCCAAGACCCTCGATTACGAAACACCGCCGGCCACCGAGCGTTTTACCCAGCCGCAATACCTGGACCACTCCCAGGCGCTGGTCGAACAACTACGTGAGCTCTCGCCGGCACAAATCAGCGAACTGATGCACGTCTCTGACAAGATCGGCGGCCTCAATGCCGCGCGGTTCGGCAGCTGGACGCCAGCGTTCACCCCAGCCAACGCCAAACAGGCCCTGCTGGCCTTCAAGGGTGATGTGTACACCGGCCTTGATGCACAAAGCTTTGACGAAGCTGATTTCGATTACGCCCAACAGCACCTGCGCATGCTCTCCGGCCTTTATGGCTTGCTGCGCCCGCTGGACCTGATGCAACCCTATCGCCTGGAAATGGGCACGAAGTTGGCCAATGCCCGGGGCAAGGACCTGTATGCCTTCTGGGGAACGCGGATCAGCGAATGGCTGAATGAAGCCCTGGCTGACCAGGGCGATGACGTGTTGTTGAACCTGGCTTCCAATGAGTACTTCTCGGCGGTCAAGCGCAGCGCACTGAAAGCGCGCGTCATTGATACCGAATTCAAGGACCTGAAGAACGGCCAGTACAAGATCATCAGCTTTTACGCCAAGAAGGCCCGGGGCTTGATGAGTCGCTTCGTGATCCAGGAACGTATCGACGATCCTGCGGCACTCAAACAGTTCGACGTGCAGGGCTACCGCTTCAACGCCCAACAGTCGACCCCGGAAAAACTGGTTTTCCTGCGCGACCACGCCCCTGAATAATGCACCCCTTTATATCGCCCCCTGATCGGGGGCTTCGATTGAACTCGAACCTGTCATCCAACTTACCCCACCACTTCGCCAGTTCCATGGCGCCAATAAATCACCCCTCCCCCTCGCTAACTTTTTTTTCACTCGACACTCGTCAGTTTTTTGCGTAGTGGCACCAATTTTTTTCGCCAGTAGTGGCAAAAAAACATCCAGCCGACCTAACTCCCCATTTATAAAGGCCAAAATGGCAAGTGCCATCATATTGAGAGCAGTGCCATCTTTCATAATATTTCGAAAAATTTCGAAAATCGCGATGAGCGGATCGGAACTATGTGAAATTGCACGGCTCATACCACCCGTAACGATTCTCACGGAGCGTGTAAGAGATGACTTACATAGGCCGTCGATCCAAGTAACCAAGTTGTCATGGCAATTTAGTGAAACGGTCGCCTATTTGGATCCATCTTATGAAGGACAGGAGATAACGCACCATTACTATCCCCTACAAGGCCAAGGCTGCGCCCCTATAACGTGCTCACCCGAGCACACAAGCTTCTGATTTTGTGGGCTTTTTGCCAGGGATCAGGGGTAAAGGATTTTTTGCACGAGTGTTCTCGATAATGAGGACTGGCTGCATAACAGGGCAGGTCATAACAACTAGGCCGCTTTGCGCACAACTTGAGTGCACTTATTTAGACACTCGGAACTTAGTATGCCTGCACACGGCACTGTGGCGCCTGCATTCCACACTTCCGAGTGCTCGATGACCGCTGAACACTATTAACTCCGGCCATTTATTGGCATGAAAACAGAGGTAAATGCGATGCGCATTAGCATATTTGGTTTGGGTTACGTCGGTGCAGTATGTGCCGGTTGCCTGTCTGCACGGGGCCATGATGTAGTTGGCGTAGATGTCGCCAAAGACAAAATCGACATGATCAACGCCGGTAAATCGCCGATCGTTGAACCGGGTCTTGGCGAGTTGCTGGCTCAAGGTATCGAAACAGGCCGCCTGCGCGGCACCACCAACTTCGCCGAAGCCATTCGCGATACTGACCTGTCGATGATTTGCGTCGGTACTCCGAGTAAGAAGAACGGCGATCTGGAACTGAACTATATCGAAGCCGTGTGCCGCGAGATCGGTTTTGTCCTGCGTGACAAGACGACCCGCCACACCATCGTGGTTCGCAGCACCGTACTGCCAGGTACCGTGGCAAACGTGGTCATCCCGATCCTCGAAGACTGCTCCGGCAAGAAGGCCGGCGTTGATTTCGGTGTCGCGGTCAACCCTGAGTTTCTGCGCGAAAGCACCGCGATCAAAGACTACGATCAACCGCCAATGACCGTGATCGGCGAGTTCGACAAAGCCTCTGGCGACGTTCTGCAATCGCTGTACGAAGAGCTCGATGCGCCGATCATCCGCAAGGACATCGCCGTCGCTGAAATGATCAAGTACACCTGCAACGTATGGCACGCCACCAAGGTGACCTTCGCCAACGAGATCGGCAACATCGCCAAGGCCGTCGGCGTCGATGGTCGTGTGGTGATGGACGTGGTCTGCCAGGACAAGGCCCTGAACCTGTCCCAGTACTACATGCGCCCTGGCTTCGCCTTCGGCGGCTCGTGCCTGCCCAAGGACGTCCGCGCCCTGACCTACCGCGCCAGTTCCCTGGACGTGGAAGCGCCACTGCTCAACTCGCTGATGCGCAGTAACGAATCCCAGGTGCAGAACGCCTTCGACATCGTTTCCAGCCATGACAAGCGCAAGGTCGCCCTGCTGGGCCTGAGCTTCAAGGCCGGCACCGACGACCTGCGCGAGAGCCCGCTGGTAGAACTGGCGGAAATGCTGATCGGCAAGGGTTTCGAGCTGAAAATCTACGACAGCAACGTCGAATACGCCCGCGTCCACGGCGCGAACAAGGACTACATCGAGTCGAAGATCCCTCACGTCTCGTCCTTGCTCAACTCCGATTTCGACGCAGTGATCGATAGCTCCGACATCATCATCCTGGGCAACCGCGATGAGAAGTTCCGCGCACTGACCGAGAACGTACCGGAAGGCAAGCAGGTCATCGACCTGGTTGGCTTCATGTCCAAGGCCACCTCCGCGAGTGGCCGGACCGAAGGCATCTGCTGGTAAGTCTGTTTGCCGGTCGGGTTCGCGCCCGGCCGGCCTTTCGCCTGCCTTAACCCATCGGGCCGCCCACAAGGCCCGCCCGAGAATAGAGACGGATGCAGATTATGCACAGGCTAAAGCACGGCCTGCTTCAGGCCGCCGGTTGGCTGTTTTACTTGATTTTATTGATGGGCATCGCCATGGCGTTGCCTGCGTCCACGTTCGACTCCGAATCCAAGGATTTCATCTTCCTGATCGGCGCCGTGGGCATCTGGCGTTACTCCATGGGAGCGACGCATTTCGTGCGCGGCATGATCTTCCTGTACATCGTCTACCCTCACCTGCGCCGCAAGGTACGCAAGCTGGGCAAGGCGGCGGATCCGTCCCACGTGTACCTGATGGTCACCAGCTTTCGAATCGACGCGCTGACCACCGCCCAGGTCTACAGCTCGGTGATTCGCGAAGCCATCGACTGCGGGCTGCCCACCACTGTGGTCTGCTCCATCGTGGAAATGTCCGACGAGCTGCTGGTCAAGAGCCTCTGGGCCCGCATGAACCCACCAGAGCGGGTCAAGCTGGACTTCGTGCGCATCCCGGGTACTGGCAAGCGTGACGGCCTGGCCTTCGGCTTCCGCGCCATTTCCCGCCACTTGCCGGACGATCGTGCGGTGGTAGCCGTGATCGACGGCGACACCGTGCTCGCCGAAGGCGTGGTACGCAAGACCGTGCCGTGGTTCCAGTTGTTCGGCAACGTCGGCGGCCTGACCACCAACGAGTTCTGCGAAGTGCGCGGCGGCTACATCATGAGCGAATGGCACAAGCTGCGTTTCGCCCAGCGCCATATCAACATGTGCTCCATGGCCTTGTCCAAGCGCGTGTTGACCATGACCGGACGCATGTCGGTGTTCCGTGCCACCGTGGTGACCAACCCGGACTTCATCGCCGACGTGGAAAGCGACTCGCTGCAACACTGGCGCCTGGGCCGCTTCAAGTTTCTCACCGGTGATGACAAGTCGAGCTGGTTCAGCCTGATGCGCCTGGGCTACGACACCTTCTACGTGCCCGACGCCGCGATCAACACCGTCGAGCACCCGCCGGAAAAGAGCTTCATCAAGGCCAGTCGAAAACTGATGTTCCGCTGGTACGGCAACAACCTGCGGCAGAACTCCCGGGCACTAGGCCTGGGCATGAAGCGTCTGGGCCTGTTTACCTCGGTGGTGCTGTTCGACCAGCGCGTGTCGATGTGGACCTCGCTGCTGGGTCTGACCGTGGCACTGATCGCCAGCTTCAAGTACGGCACCGCATTCATCCTGGTGTACCTGCTGTGGATCGGCATCACTCGGTTGATCCTGACCTTGTTGCTGTCGTGCTCCGGACACCGGATCGGCCCTGCCTACCCGGCGATTCTCTATTACAACCAGATCGTCGGTGCACTGGTGAAGATTTACGTGTTCTTCCGCCTCGACCAACAGTCCTGGACTCGCCAGCCCACCCATCTGACCCGTGATCTCGCCAGCTTTCAACGTTGGTTCAACACTTGGTCGTCTCGGACCATGACCTTCTCCGCCGGCAGCATTTTTGTCGCCGTGCTGCTGACGATGGTCTGACCGGACTTGAATGAATTAACTAGGAAATCGCCCCTATGAACACCGCCGTGAATGTCAACGTAGTGCATGAATCCGAAGCCCAGCGCCAACACGCCCGAGTGAAAATCCCGGCCAAATTGCGCTTCTTCGGCCCAGACCGAACGCCGATGGAAGTCAAGGTCCTGGACCTCTCCGCCGGTGGCCTGTGCTTCAACGCCGGACAGATGCCGCTCAAGGTCGGCGAGTCCTACAAGGGCCGCCTGCAGTTCGTGATCGACAACCTTGGCCTGGCCATGGACGTGGATCTGCAGATCCGCTCCTACGATCGCCAGACCGGTCGCACCGGTTGCCAGTTCCAGAACCTGGAGCCTCGGGACATCTCGACACTGCGTCACATCATCACTTCGCACCTGGCCGGTGACATCGTCGGCGTCGGCGATGTGCTGGCGACCTTGCAGCGCGACAACTTCACCAAGGCGCGCAAGCAAAAAGATGAGAACGGCGGCATGAGCGCCATCGCCCGCCTGCGGGCCGTGACCTTCAGCCTGGCGATCTTCCTCGTCGGCCTGGCGGCGTTCGGTTTCATCTTCAAATCGGTGTACGGCATGTACTTCGTCAGCCACGCCCAGGCGGGCCTGGTGAACGTAACGGGCACGGCCATCACCATGCCGCGCGACGGCACCGTGCAAAGCCTGGTCAAGGCTGACGGCGTGGCCGCCAAGGGCGCCCCGCTGGCAACCTTCAGCACCAGCATGCTCGACGTGCTCAAGGGCCATCTGGACGACAACCAGCTGCAACCGGCCAAGGTCGAGGAACTGTTCGGCAAGCAAATGACCGGCACCCTGACCTCCCCGTGCGACTGCATCGTGGCCCAGCAATTGGTGTCTGACGGTCAGTACGCCAGCAAGGGCGACACAATCTTCCAACTGGTCCCACGAGGCACCGAAGCCAACGTCGAGGCGCGTTTCTCCTATCGCCAGTTCGGCGACGTGCGTCCAGGTACCCAGGTCAGCTTCCAGGTTGCCGGCGAAGACACCATTCGCACCGGCAAGATCGTTAGCAGCACCAGCCTGAAAAGCGCCGACCTGTCCTCCGATATCCGTGTGCTGATCAAGCCTGACGAGCCGCTGGACAGCTCGCTGGCTGGCCGTCCAGTAGAAGTCAACAGCGACCGTGGCCCGAACCTGAGCTGGCTGATCGACAAAGCCATGGCCGTCGGTCTTTAAGTCGAGGATATGCCCGTGACCATTACAAAAATCCTGAACACGCCACAGTTCCTGTGGGAGCGGGCTTGCTCGCGAAAGGATCAACGCGGTCTTACCGTGGCACCGCAGCGCCTGCATCGCGAGCAAGCTCGCTTCCCCACTGGCTATGCTTTTTGTGCACTGGCGCTGGCGATCGGCCTCAGCGGCTGCGCTGGCCTGCCCGACCAGCGCCTGGCCAACGAAGCGCTCAAGCGCGGCGACACGTCGCTGGCGCAGCAGAACTATCAGCAACTGGCAGACCTGGGCTACAGCGAAGCCCAGGTGGGCCTGGCCGACATTCAGGTGGACAGCCACGATCCGGAGCAGATGAAAAAAGCCGAGGCGACTTACCGCGCCGCGGCTGACATCTCGCCACGCGCCCAGGCTCGCCTGGGTCGCCTGCTGGTGGCCAAGCCCGGTTCCACCGAGGCTGAAAAACACGAAGCAGAAGGCCTGTTGAAGAAAGCTTTCGCCAACGGTGAAGGTGGCACCCTCATCCCGCTGGCGATGCTGTACCTGCAATATCCCCACAGCTTCCCGAACGTCAATGCCCAGCAGCAGATCAGCCAATGGCGCAGTGCCGGCTACCCGGAAGCGGGCCTGGCGCAGATCCTGCTCTACCGCACACAAGGCACCTACGACCAGCATCTGGACGAAGTGGAAAAGGTCTGCAAGGCCGCATTGGCCACCACCGACATCTGCTACGTCGAACTGGCCACGGTCTATCAGAAACGCGGCCAGCCGGAACAGCAGGCCGAGTTGCTCAAGCAGATGCAAGCCGGTCACCGCGCTGGCGTGGTATCCGCCCAACGCGTGGACAGCGTCGCCCGAGTCCTGGCCGATGCCAGCCTGGGCAAGACCGACGAAAAAACCGCCCAGTCGCTGCTCGAAGAAATCGCCCCTGCCTACCCCGCTGCCTGGGTCAGCCTGGCGCAGATTCTCTACGACTTCCCCGAACTGGGCGACGTCGACAAGATGATGCAATACCTGGAAAACGGCCGTGCCGCCGACCAGCCTCGTGCCGAGCTGCTGCTGGGCAAGCTGTACTACGAAGGCAAGTGGGTTCCGGCTGACGCCAAGGCCGCCGAGGCGCATTTCCAGAAAGCCGTTGGCCGCGAAGTGGCCGCCGATTACTACCTCGGCCAGATCTATCGCCGCGGTTACCTGGGCCAGGTGTACTCGCAAAAGGCCCTGGACCATCTGCTCAAGGCCGCGCGCAACGGCCAGAACAGCGCCGACTTTGCCATTGCCCAGTTGTTCTCCCAGGGCAAGGGCACCAAGCCCAACCCGCTCAACGCATATGTGTTCAGCCAGTTGGCCAAGGCCCAGAACACCCCGCAAGCCACTGAACTGGCCCAGACCCTCGAAGCCCAATTACCGCCGGAGCAGCTCGCACAAGCCCAGCGCCTGCTAAAACAAGAGCAGGCCATTCGCGGCGCCATGAGCCCCGATACGCTGGAACTGCAAGCCCTAAAAGAAGATGACGGCGAGGAACCTCTATGAAGCCTTTGAAGCTCAATCCTTTTGTTCAGGCCGGTATTGGCCTGTCGTTTGCCCTGTTGTGGTCCTGTCCGACCCTGGCGGCCCTGACCGATGACAAGAACTTCGGCCTGGAAGTGAAAATCACCGGCCAGTCCGAAGACGACCGTGACCTCGGCACCCAGAGCGGCGGCGATGTCAACGGTATCGGCCTGGACGTACGCCCATGGATCTATGGCGAACGCGGTGCCTGGAGCGCCTACGCCATGGCCCAGGCCGTGACGTCTACCGACATCATCGAGACCGATACGCTGCAACAGTCCGATGACGCGACCCAGCAAACCGACAGCGGCGATCGCGAAGCCAAGAAAAGCTACCTGGCCATGCGCGAATTCTGGATTGGCTATCGGGGCCTGACCCCTTATCCGGGCGAGCAGTTGAAGTTCGGGCGCCAGCGCCTGCGCAACGACGACGGCCAATGGCGCGACACCAACATCGAAGCCCTGAACTGGACCTTCGACACCACGTTGCTGCGCGCCAATCTGGGTGTCGCCGAACGCTTCAGCGAATACCGCACTGACCTCAAGGAGCTGTCGCCCCAGGACAAGGATCGCCTGCACGTCTACGGTGACGTGGGTTACCAGTGGATGCCCGGCCAATGGGCCGGTATCCGTGCCCACCACTCCCATGACAATGGCAGCCTCGATTACCCGACCCCGGGCGAAGCCACCGACACCCTGGACAAGACCCAGAACGGCGACATCTCCTGGCTGGGCCTGGAAGCCAACAGCGACGCCTACAACTGGCGCAACACCAACACCGTCAATTACTGGGCGAGCCTGACCGGCATGACCGGCGACCGCAACACTGCCAACCCGCTCAACGCCGACGGCACGCGTCCGACAGAAGCCAAGCGCAGTGACGACGTCGACGGCTGGGCCACTGACCTGGGTATCCGCCTGCGCCTCGACCCGCAATGGCAAGTCGGCGCGGCCTATGCCCGCGCCAGCGAGGACTACGAACAGAACGGCCTGCAAAGCAACCGCTCGAACTACACCGGCACCCGCTCGCGGGTCCACCGTTTCGGCGAGGCTTTCCGCGGCGAAATGGCTAACACCCAAAGCGCCAGCCTGTTCGGTTCCTGGCAGTTGCGTGACGAATATGACGCCAGCCTGGTGTACCACAAGTTCTGGCGTGTGGACGGCAACAAGCCGGTGGGTAGCAACGGCATCAATGCCGTGGAGAACAACACTGACGACGTGACCGGCGCAATTCTGTCTACCTCGTCCCTGCCGCTGCGTGACGGTAACAAGGACCTGGGCCAGGAAGTCGACCTGGTGGTCACCAAGTACTTCAAGCAAGGCCTGTTGCCAGCCGCCCTGAGCCAGTCCATCGATGAGCCGTCGGCGCTGGTGCGCTTTCGTGGCGGGGTGTTCAAGCCAGGCGACGCCTACGGCAAAGAGGTCGATTCGTACATGCATCGCGCCTTTGTCGACGTGATCTGGCGCTTCTGATGCGAATGACCATGGGAGTGCCCGATATGAACCGCTACCTCAGGAACAGCCAGGCGATGAAAGGTTCGATCAGCCTGTTGGTCGCAGCGATGCTGCTGGCCGGCTCGCCGGCGTTCGCCAACGTTGAACCGGTGGTCAAGCCGGGCAACGTGGTCAAAGGTCTGCAACAAGCCAAGACCTACACCGTCAGCAGCGCACCGACCGCACCGCTGGAACTGGCCAAGCCGACCCTGCCCGACCTCACCGGTTTCACCGCCGAAGCGGTCGCGAAGAAAATCGTGCGGACCAAGCCCGGCAAGGTCAGTGTGCGCCGGATGATGCAGGAAAACGCCTTGAAGGACTTCATCGGCGGCGACAACAAGATGGCCGAGTGGGTGGTGCGTCAGCACGGTATCCCACAGGCCATCTTCGTCGACGATGGCTATATGAACCTCAAGGACCTGGCCAAGAAGGTCCCCAAGTACGTCATCGAAACCTCGCCAGGTATCTACCTGGCGAGGATTCCGATCGTGGTCGGCCAGAAAGGCATCCTGGAAATCGACAAACAGACCCAGGAACTGCGCCTGTCCCAGGAGGGCGGCGCGTTCCTGGTCAACGATGGCCAGATGTTCATCCGCGACACCAAGGTCACCGGCTGGCGCGAAAAGGAAAATGGCCCCGCCACGTTCCGCTCGCCCAAGGAATTCCGTCCGTTCCTGCTGTCGTGGGGCGGTACCGAGACCTACATCGTCAACACCAAGATGGCCAGCTTCGGCTACGCCAACAGTAAGTCGTACGGGGTGAGTATTTCCCAGTACACGCCGAACATGGCCAAGGTCCTCAAGCGCCCCGAACCGACCGGCTGGATCATCGGTTCCGAGTTCTCGGACATGTGGTACGGCTTCTACTGCTACGAGACTCGTGACTTTGTGGTCAAGGGCAACACCTACAAAGACAACATCGTCTACGGCATCGACCCCCACGACCGTTCCCATCGGCTGATCATCGCCGACAACACCGTCTACGGGACCAAGAAGAAGCACGGGATCATTATTTCCCGTGAGGTCAACGACAGCTTCATTTTCAACAACCGCAGCTACGACAACAAACTCTCGGGCCTGGTGATCGACCGTAACAGCGTGAACAACCTGATCGCCTACAACGAGATCTACAAGAACCACACCGACGGCATCACGCTCTATGAGAGTGGTGACAACCTGCTGTGGGGCAACAAAGTGATCAGCAACCAACGCCACGGCATCCGGATTCGTAACAGCGTGAACATCCGCCTCTACGAAAACGTCTCCATGGCCAACGGCCTGACCGGTGTCTACGGCCACATCAAGGACCTGTCCGACACCGACCGGGACATCAAGCTCGACCCGTTCGATGCCCAAGTCTCGCTGATCGTGGTCGGTGGTGAATTGGCTGCCAACGGCAGCGGCCCGCTGTCCATCGACTCGCCCTTGAGCGTTGAGCTGTACCGCGTGTCCATGCTCGCGCCGACCAAATCCAGCGGCATCAGCTTCACGGGAATCCTCGGCGAGCGCCAGGATGAAATTCTCGACCTGCTGGTGCGCCAGCAGAAAGCCGTGCTGATCGACCCTGTCGAACGCCAGACCGAATTGCGGGACTGAGGATGACCTTTATGAACCCACAAATGATCAAACTTCTGGGCCTGTCCGCCCTGACTGCCGGCATTCTCGCCGCTACCAGCGGCGCGCGCGCCGACGAAACCAAGGCACCGACCTTCACCGCCGAACCATGCTGCAACCTGTGCCCAGCGGCCCACGATGCGAAGAACTACACCACGCGTTATCAGCAGAACTTCACCACGCTGGTGCAGGCCCAGGGTGACTGGCTGTTCCGGACCCAGGAAGACCTGCGTACCGAATTCAACACCACCCCGGCCGGCTACAAGCGCATGCAGCAGCTGCACGATGCGTTCAAGGAAAAAGGCATCGAGCTGGTACTCGTCTACCAGCCGACCCGTGGCCTGGTGAACCGCAACAAGCTCAATCCACAGGAAAAAGCCGCTTTCGACTACGAAAAGGCCCTAGGCAACTACAAGTCCATGCTCGGTCGTTTCGCCCAGATGGGTTATGTGGTGCCGGACCTGTCGCCACTGACCAATGAAAGCCTGCCCGACACCCTGCCGGCCCACGACTTCTACTTCCGTGGCGACCAGCACTGGACGCCGTACGGCGCCCAGCGCACCGCCAAGATCGTCGCCGAGAACGTCAAGCGCATCCCGGCCTTCGCCGACATTCCCAAGCGTGAGTTCGAGACCAAGAAGTCCGGCCGCATGGGCAAGACCGGCACCCTGCACAACATGGCCGGGCAGCTGTGCGGCACCAGCTATGCGATCCAGTACATGGACCAGTTCACCACCGAGCCTAAAGGCGAGGCTGGCGACGGCGACCTGTTCGGCGATTCCGGCAACCCGCAGATCACCCTCGTGGGCACCAGCCACAGCGGTAAGAACTACAACTTCGCCGGCTTCCTGGAAGAAGCCATCGGCGCCGACATCCTCAACGTTGCCTTCCCTGGCGGCGGTCTGGAGGGCGCGATGATCCAGTACCTGGGCAGCGAAGAATTCCAGAAGAATCCACCGAAGATCCTGATCTGGGAATTCTCGCCGCTCTATCGCCTGGACCAGGAAACCATCTACCGCCAGATGATGGCGCTGCTGGACAACAACGGTTGCGAAGGCAAGCCGGCACAGATGAGCAGCAAGACTGCGCTCAAGCCTGGCAAGAACGAATTGATGGTCAATAGCAAGAATATGGACCTGCGTAACGGCAGTCACCAGATCGACATCCGCTTCGCCGATACGTCGGTGAAAACCTTGCAAGCCACCCTCTGGTACATGAATGGGCGCCACGAGGATATCAAGATCGAAAAACCGGATACCTCGGAAACTGACGGACGTTTCGCCTTCCAATTGCGTACTGATGAGGACTGGGCTTCCCAGACCCTGCTGGCTGTAGAAGTCCAGGGGCCTGAAGCCGGTAAGGAGCCACTGCAAGTTGAGGCGAAAGTCTGCAAACGCAACGTATCTCCGCAAGCCGAACAAACGGCTCAAATCGGACAATGAGGTCTCGTCTCATGACTAGAACCATGCGCACCCGAACGTTGAAAACGCTGCTGGCGCCGTCCCTGCTGACCCTGGCGATATTCGCCGGGGCCACGCAGGCGGCAGCCCCGCTGCGCCCGCCACAGGGTTACTTCGCACCGATCGAAAAGGTCAAGACGGGCGACGCGGCCCAAGGCTGCGACGCGACACCAACACCCTATACCGGCTCCTTGCAGTTTCGCAGCAAGTACGAAGGCTCCGACAAGGCCCGTGCAACCTTGAACGTGCAATCGGAAAAAGCCTTCCGTGACAGCACCGCCGACATCACCAAGATCGAGCGCGGCGTCAGCAAGCAAGTGATGCAATTCATGCGTGACGGTCGCCCCGAGCAACTGGAATGCACCCTGAACTGGCTGACTGCCTGGGCCAAGGCCGACGCCTTGATGTCCAAGGACTTCAACCACACCGGCAAGTCCATGCGCAAATGGGCCTTGGGCAGCATGGCTTCGGCCTATGTGCGCCTGAAGTTCTCCGAGTCCCGCCCACTGGCCAATCACCAGGAACAGGCACAACTGATCGAAGGCTGGTTCAGCCGGATGGCCGATCAGGTGGTCAGCGACTGGGACAACCTGCCACTGGACAAGACCAACAACCATTCCTACTGGGCCGCCTGGTCGGTGATGGCCACCTCTGTGGCGACCAACCGTCGCGACCTGTTCGACTGGGCCGTCAAGGAATACAAGGTCGGTGTCAATCAAGTCGACGCCGAGGGCTTCCTGCCCAACGAGCTCAAGCGCAAGCAACGGGCCCTGTCCTACCACAACTATGCCCTGCCGCCGCTGGCGATGATCGCCAGTTTCGCCCAGGTCAACGGCGTGGACCTGCGCCAGGAAAACAACGGTGCCCTCAAGCGACTGGGTGACCGGGTGCTGGCCGGGGTGAAAGATCCGGACATCTTCGAAGAGAAGAACGGCGACGAACAGGAAATGAAGGATCTGAAGATCGATTCGAAATTCGCCTGGCTCGAACCGTTCTGCAGCCTCTACACCTGCCCCGCGGATGTGCTGGAGCGCAAGCATGAAATGCAACCGTTCAAGACTTTCCGCCTCGGTGGGGACTTGACCAAGGTGTATGACCCTTCGTGGGAAAAAGGTGAAAAAGGAAGCTGATGCCGTATCCCCTGCCTGGCAGGGAACCTTGTGGGAGCGGGCTTGCTCGCGAATTCGGTCTGTCATCCAGCAATGATGTCGACTGATACACCGCCTTCGCGAGCAAGCCCGCTCCCACAGGGCAGTGTCAGACATGAACTGTGTTACGCCCCCCGGTTTTCATGGGGGGGTTTGGGGGGGCTCTGGCCCTTGACTGTTGATTCAACATGGAGAGATCGGGATGGTATTTTCATCCAACGTGTTCCTGTTTCTGTTCTTGCCGATCTTTCTCGGCTTGTACTACTTGAGCGGGCAACGCTATCGCAACCTGCTGCTGCTGCTCGCCAGCTATGTGTTCTATGCCTGGTGGCGGGTGGATTTCCTGGCACTGTTCGCCGGCGTAACCCTGTGGAACTACTGGATCGGCCTGAAGGTCGGCGCCGCTGGCGTGCGCACCAAACCGGCCCAACGCTGGCTGTTGCTCGGCGTGGGCGTGGACCTGTGCATCCTGGGCTACTTCAAGTACGCCAACTTCGGCGTGGACAGCCTCAACGCGATCATCACCGGCTTCGGTTTGAATCCGTTCATCCTGACCCACGTGCTGTTGCCGATCGGGATCTCGTTCTACATCTTCGAGTCCATCAGCTACATCATCGACGTCTATCGCGGTGACACCCCGGCGACCCGCAACCTGATCGACTTCGCAGCGTTCGTGGCCATTTTCCCGCACCTGATCGCCGGCCCCGTGTTGCGTTTCCGCGACCTGGCCGATCAGTTCAACAACCGCACCCACACCCTGGACAAGTTCTCCGAAGGCTGCACGCGCTTCATGCAGGGCTTCATCAAGAAAGTGTTCATCGCCGATACCCTCGCCGTGGTGGCCGACCATTGCTTCGCCTTGCAGAACCCGACCACGGGCGACGCCTGGCTCGGCGCCCTGGCCTACACCGCACAGCTGTATTTCGACTTCTCCGGCTACAGCGACATGGCCATCGGCCTGGGCCTGATGATGGGTTTCCGTTTCATGGAAAACTTCAAGCAGCCCTACATCAGCCAGTCGATCACCGAGTTCTGGCGGCGCTGGCACATCAGCCTGTCCACCTGGCTGCGTGACTACCTCTACATCACCTTGGGCGGTAACCGCAAAGGCACGCTGATGACCTACCGCAACCTGTTCCTGACCATGCTGCTCGGTGGTCTGTGGCACGGTGCGAACATCACCTACGTGATCTGGGGTGCCTGGCACGGTATGTGGCTGGCCATCGAAAAAGCCGTGGGCATCAACACCACGCCACGCAGCATCAACCCGATCCGCTGGGCGCTGACGTTCCTGCTGGTGGTCATGGGCTGGGTGATTTTCCGCGCAGAGAACCTGCACGTGGCCGGTCGCATGTACGGCGCCATGTTCAGCTTCGGCGACTGGTCGCTGTCGGAACTGACCCGCGCCAATCTCACTGGCCTGCAAATCGCTACGTTGGCGGTGGCCTACATCACCCTCGCCTTCTTCGGCCTGCGGGACTTCTACACCAATCGTCCGCCGGTCAAGACCAAGCCTGAAGTGAGCACCGAGGCTGATGGTCCGGCCACTGCACAACCGGGTCTGATCAAAGCCGTGCCGGGTGAAAATCCGACGAATATCCATGAACCTGGCTACACCGTTGGCGTCGAAGCCCAGGTGCAACCGGCCTACTGGACCGCGGACTGGTCACGCTACGCGATGCGCGCCCTGGTGCTGCTGTTGTTCATCGCCTCGATTCTCAAACTCTCGGCGCAAAGCTTCTCGCCGTTCCTTTACTTCCAGTTCTGAGGGATCTGAACATGACCCGCTCATTACGCATCTTTTACATCGCACTGTTCATGCTGATCCTGACAGCACTGGGCATGTGGTCGATGCGCAGCTTCTTCGGCTTCAGCACCAACCCCGACGCGACCGTGCTTAACGGTCGCTGGGCCAAGGCCGTGGAAACTCACTACGACGAAGAGTTCCCGATCAAGCGCCTGGGTACCAACATCTGGGCGGCGCTGGACTACAAGCTGTTCAACGAAGGCCGCAAAGGCGTGGTCCTGGGCCGCGACCAGTGGCTGTACAGCGACGAGGAGTTCAACCCGATCGTCAATGAAGAGTTGAACCTGCAAGGCAACTACGCGCTGGTCGAAGGCGTACGCCAGAAGCTCAAGGAACAAGGCATCACCCTGGTGATGGCGATCCTGCCGGCCAAGGCGCGCCTGTATCCAGAACACATGGGTGAAGTGAAGCCGTCCAGCATTCACACCAACCTCTACCAGGACTTCCACGCTCGCGTGGCGGCAGACAAGATCATCGCCCCTGACCTGCTCGGCCCGCTGCAACAGGCCAAACAGAACGGCCAGCAAGTGTTCCTGCGCACCGACACCCACTGGACCCCGGAAGGCGCGCAAGTGGCCGCCGAGAACCTGGCCAAAGCCATTGCCGAGAAGACGCCGCTCAACGGTGAGCCGCAGCGTTTTATCACCACGCCTGCAGAAAAAATCACCCACAAGGGCGACCTGCGCCAGTTCCTGCCGCTGGACCCATTGTTCGAAAACCTGATGCCTGCCCAGGAGCCACTGGTCAAGCGCAACACCCGCGAAGCCGACGATCAGCCGGCCAGCGATGACGCGTTGTTTGCCGACGCCCAGGTGCCTGTGGCCCTGATCGGCACCAGCTACAGCGCCAACCCCAACTGGAACTTCGTCGGTGCACTCAAGCAAGCCCTGCACAGCGACGTCGTGAACTACGCCGAAGACGGCCATGGCCCGATTCTGCCGATGCTCAGCTACCTCAAGAGCGACGCCTTCAAGAACAGCCCGCCACAGGTGCTGATCTGGGAGTTTCCTGAACGTTATCTGCCCGTGAACAACGAAATCGGCGACGCCGACCCGCAGTGGGTCGCAGAGCTCAAACAAGCCGGCGCACGTCAACAAAACGTAGCCGCCAACACCCAATCCGAGACGCCCGACCGGGCGCAAAACTGAAAGAGAGGTCCACCATGACTTTCAACACTACTCCTCGCCGTCTCGCTGCTCGCTCCTTCAAGGCCATTGCCCTCGTCGCCAGCATGAGCGCCCTTTCCCTGTCGGCCTTTGCAGGTGATTCGGCCCTGTACGGCCCAGTCGCGCCAAAAGGCTCGAGCTTCGTACGTGTCTACAACGCCAGCAACGCCGAAGTCAGCGCCACCGTTGGCAGCACCAACTTGAGCGACGTGGCTCCGCTGGCCAGCAGTGACTTCAGCTTCATGCCTGGCGGTGACTACAGCGCCAAGGTCGGCAGCCAGACCGTTCCGGTTAAACTGGCCCCCGATCACTATTACACCCTGGTCAACAACGCCAGCGGCCAGCCTCAGTTGATCGAAGAACCACCGTTCAAGAACAAGCAGAAATCCCTGGTCCGTGTGCAGAACCTCACTGACAAGGCACTGACCCTCAAGACCGCCGATGGCAAGACCGAAGTGGTGCCGAACGTAGCGGCCAAAGGTCGTGGCGAGCGTGAAATCAACCCAGTGAAGGTGACCCTGGCGCTGTTCGAAGGCGACAAGAAAGTCGGCGACCTCAAGCCAGTGGCCCTGGAACGCGGCGAAGCGGCCGTGCTGTACGTCACAGGCAGTGGCAGCAGCCTGTCGCCAGTATGGGTGAAACGCCCGGCGTCGACCCGCTGATGAATTCGCCTGATTGACGTTGTCCCCCTGTGGGAGCGGGCCTGCTCCCACCCTGAATCGGGGTGTCATTCGGGCACGGAACAATAACAAGAGAGTGAAACGACAGAACGCAGTAGCTCTAAAACCATTTCGATTTGTAGGAGTAACAAACATGATTCCGGTGATCTTGTCAGGTGGTAGCGGCTCACGTCTTTGGCCGCTTTCGCGCAAGCAATTCCCTAAACAGTTCCTGGCCCTGACCGGCGAACACACCCTGTTCCAGCAGACCCTCGAGCGCCTGGTGTTCGAAGGCATGGACACGCCGATCGTGGTCTGCAACAAAGACCACCGGTTCATCGTCAACGAGCAACTGAGCAATCGCAAACTGGAAGTCCAGCGCATCCTGATGGAACCGTTCGGGCGCAACACCGCGCCGGCCGTGGCGCTGACCGCGATGATGCTGGTCAATGAAGGTCGCGACGAGCTGATGCTGGTGCTGCCGGCCGACCACGTGATCGAAGACCAGAAAGCCCTGCAACGCGCCCTGGCCCTGGCCACCGTGGCCGCCGAGCGTGGCGAAATGGTGCTGTTCGGCGTACCGGCCACCAAACCGGAAACCGGCTACGGCTACATCAAGTCGACCAACGATGCGCTGCTGCCTGAAGGTGTGAGCCGCGTCTCGCACTTCGTTGAAAAACCCGACGTCAAGCGCGCCACCGAGTTCGTCAACGCCGGCGGTTACTTCTGGAACAGCGGCATGTTCCTGTTCCGCGCCAGCCGTTTCCTCGAAGAGCTGAAAAAGCACGACCCGGATATCTACGACACCTGCCTGCTGACCCTGGAGCGCAGTGAGCAGACCGCAGACACCATCACCTTCGACGAAGCCACCTTCGCCTGCTGCCCGGACAACTCCATCGACTACGCCGTGATGGAAAAAACCCAACGCGCCTGCGTAGTGCCGCTGTCGGCTGGCTGGAGCGATGTCGGCTGCTGGGCGTCGCTGTGGGAAGTCAATGAAAAAGACAGTAACGGCAACGTCACCAAAGGCGACGTGGTCATCCAGGACAGCCGCAACTGCATGATCCACGGCAACGGCAAACTGGTGTCGGTGATCGGCCTGGAAAACATCGTGGTGGTCGAAACCAAGGACGCCATGATGATCGCCCACAAGGACAAGGTCCAAGGCGTGAAGCAGATGGTCAACACCCTCAACGCACAGGGCCGTACCGAGACCCAGAACCACTGCGAAGTCTATCGTCCATGGGGTTCCTATGATTCGGTGGACATGGGCGGTCGCTTCCAGGTCAAGCACATCTCGGTCAAGCCGGGCGCGTGCCTGTCACTGCAGATGCACCACCACCGCGCCGAACACTGGATCGTGGTCAGCGGCACCGCCGAAGTGACCTGCGACGAGAACGTGTTCCTGCTCTGCGAAAACCAGTCGACCTACATCCCGATCGCATCGGTTCACCGTCTGCGCAACCCGGGCAAGATCCCGCTGGAAATCATCGAAGTGCAGTCCGGCAGCTACCTGGGCGAAGACGACATCGAGCGCTTCGAGGACATCTACGGTCGTTCCACCCCGGTTGAGCGCGGCGTGTCGGTGAAAACCATCGCGCAGTAACGATCAGCCACACGAGAAGCCCCCATCCAGCCCACTGCGTCCCCTATCTGCAGTGGGTTGGGTGGGGGCTTTTTTTTGAGACGCGCCATGGACGAACATCATCGCTTCAACATTGCCGGTTCCCTTAGGTAGGATGTGCCTACGGTATCGGAGACTTCAACCATGCTTATCGGCGTCTTGCTGGTCATCACCTGGCTCATCCTGTTGTTGCGCTATCCAGCCAAGGCGCTGCCGGTGTCCCTGGCGGCGTTCATCGGGCTTGGCCTGGTGGCCGCGTGGGTGCTCTGGCAGGAAAACCGTAAAACCCGACAGGTGGAGCGCCTGGAACTGCGCATCACGTACGCCCCCGAACACTGCCCCGCCGATCGTCCACTGCTGCTGAACATGAACAACGGCAACGACGTGCCGCTGACCGAACTGCATTGGCGGATCGCCGCTTACGCGCCCGGCGATACCATCAACCTGGCCGACACCCCCTACACCGCGCCCCGCTACCGGGGTCCGGGCGAACTGCAAGCCGGCGCCAGTTGGCAGGACTGCCTGCCCCTGCCGCCGCTGCGCCCTGGCTATCGCCCGCAAACCCTGGAGTTTCGCGCCGAGCGATTGCAAGGTAGCTTCTCCAACTGATTGCCCTCCTCCCTTTTTGCACAAGGAATGCGCCATGCCCGTCGCGTTGATTACCGGATGTTCCAGCGGCATCGGCCGCGCCCTCGCCGACGCCTTCAAGGCCGCTGGCTACCAGGTCTGGGCCAGTGCGCGCAAAGTTGAGGACGTGGCAGTGCTCAGCGCTGCCGGGTTCACGGCGGTGCAATTGGACGTGAATGACGGCCAGGCCCTGGAGCAGTTGAGCGAGCGAATCAACCAGCAACACGGTGGCCTCGATGTGCTGATCAACAATGCCGGCTACGGCGCCATGGGGCCGCTGCTGGACGGCGGCGTACCGGCCATGCAGCGCCAGTTCGAGACCAACGTATTCGCCCTCGTCGGCGTAACCCGTGCACTGTTTCCGGTGCTGCGCCGGACCAAAGGCCTGGTGGTGAACATCGGCAGCGTTTCCGGTGTGCTGGTCACCCCGTTTGCCGGCGCCTATTGCGCCTCGAAGGCAGCGGTGCACGCCCTGAGTGATGCGCTGCGCATGGAACTGGCGCCGTTCGGCATCCGCGTGATGGAAGTCCAACCCGGCGCCATTGCCTCCAGCTTCGCCAAGAATGCCGGCCATGAAGCCGAACAGCTGATCAGCGAACAATCACCCTGGTGGCCCCTGCGCGACGGCATCCGCGCCCGGGCCAAGGCCTCCCAGGACAAACCAACCCCCGCCAGCGAATTCGCCACTGGCCTGCTCAAGGCCGTACAACAACCCAAACCACCGCGCCTGCTGCGCCTGGGCAATGGCAGCCGGGCCTTGCCGTTGATGGCCGGATTGCTGCCCAAGGGCTTGCTGGAGAAAGGGTTGATGAAGCGGTTTGGCTTGGGTGGGTCACTTTGATGGCTATGCAGCGATGCGATTGTCGCGGCCACCTCGAAAACTGTGGGAGCGGGCTTGCTCGCGAAGGCGTCGGCACAGTCAACATCAATACTGAAATAACCAGCGATCTCAGCGCTCGCCCTGGGGCTCGACCACCACTGTGCAGGTCATCCCCGCCGCCAGCAGCACACCCTGCGGCACTTCATCAAGATGAATCCGCACCGGCACCCGCTGGGCCAGGCGCACCCAGTTGAAGGTCGGGTTGACGTCGGCGATCAGCTCGCGACTTTCGGGGTTGTCGCGGTCGTAGATGCCGCGGGAGATGCTCTCCACATGCCCCTTGAGCATTTCCCCGCTCATGAGCTGCAACTGCGCCGCATCGCCGATCCGCACCTTGGGCAACTTGGTCTCTTCGAAGAAGCCATAGACCCAGAACGAATTCATGTCCACCACGGCCATTTTCGCCTCGCCGATGCGCGCATAGTCGCCACGGTGCACGTTGAGGTTAGTGACGTAGCCGTCCACCGCCGCGCGGACTTCGGTGCGCGCAAGGTTCAGCTCGGCCGCCTCCAGTTGCGCCTGGGCGTTCTGGTAATCGGCCAGGGCCGAGTCGGCGATGTTGCTGGCGTCGTCGCGGTTTTCCCGGGAGATCACCAGGCTGTCCAGGTCGGCGCGGCGATGGGCGTTGACCTTGCGCATTTCCCAGGTGGCCTTGCGCGACGCCACCAGGGCGCGCGCCTGTTTGACCGCGATGCGGTAATGCTCGGGGTCGATGCGCAGCAGCAGGTCGCCCTTTCTTACGGTTTGGTTGTCGCGCACCGGCACCTCGACCACCTCGCCACTGACATCGGCAGCGACGTTGATGATGTCGGCCCGCACCCGGCCATCGCGGGTCCAGGGGGTGTTCATGTAATGCACCCACAGCGCACGGCCGATCCACAACGCCAAGGCCAGCACCAACAACGTCGCCAGCAGGCTGAAAAACTTTTTCATCGCATCGATCTCAATGGTAGACCGTCAGCGCCAACGCGCCGAACAGGCAGGTAAACAGACTCAGGCGCAGCAACGCCGGGTGCCAGAAGAAGCGGTACAGGTCCAGCCCCGACAGGAAGCGATCCAACGCCCAGGCCAGGGCCGCGGCGATGAAGAACATCAAGGTCATGGTGGGCATGTACACGCCATGGAAGGCGATCTCACGGGGCATGTTCAGGTTCCTGGGACAGCGCTGTGGCATGCGGTATGGCATAGCCGGCCAACGGCGATTGCGGGTCCAGCAGCGAAGTGCGGATGAAATGCAGGTAGCTTTTCACCCGGCGCAGGGCTGAGGTGTCGAAATGCGGGGCGAAGGGTTCGTCGGTGGCCTGAACGCGGCTGATGGCGTGATCCACCGCCACCAACGCGCGCTCCAGATTGCTCTGGCTCGGCAGGCGGAACAGCCGCACCAGCGCCCGCCCCATCACACGGATCGCCTGGCGCCACGGCTGGCTTTCGGCATAAGCCGGATGCACGGGCAAAATCGCCTGCTCCTTGCGCAACTCGATAATCGCGTGGCCGACCTCCAGCACCACGAACATCCAACGCAGCAATCCCCGTTGCACCTGGGGCTGCCCCGCCGCCAGCCCGTAGGCTTGGTGCAGCAAGTCGCGGGTGCCACTTTCAAAGCTCGACGCCAGGCCCTTGAGCTTGCCGCTGATGGCAAACACCACTTGTTCGCGCAAATCCTGCTCCAGCCGGCGCCACAACCAGCGGCTATTGGGCGGCAGGATGATCGCCCCGGCGGCGGCGCACACCAGCATGCCGAGGATCATCGCGAAGTAGTCGTTGATGAAGGCGTAGGGGTTGTAGACCGTCAGGTTGTCCGGTACCGAGCCGGTGCTGAAAAAGATCAGCAGCCCCAACCCGACCCCGGCGTATTGCGGTCGCGAACTGAGGAACGAGCCGAGCATGATGACTGGCGCGAGCATCACACAGAGCAGAGGAAAACCGTCGATCAGCGGGAAGATGAAAAACATCTCGACGAAGCCAATCAACGCCCCGAACAACGTGCCGCAGGCCATCTGGAATGCCATGCGCTTGGGGTTCGGCGTCGCGGCAGACAGGCCCACCGTGGCCGCGGCGATCATGGTCATGGTCGCGCCGCTTGGCCAGGCCGTGGCGACCCAATAACTGCCCAGTACCAACAGGATGAAGGCGGCGCGCAACCCCGAAGCCGCCGCAGCCAACCCATTGGTCTGCGGCACGAACGGTTCGTCCCAACGCTCGCGTTCGTGCCGATGGTCGGCCAGGGACGCGTGCGTCAAGGCATAGCCGTGCAAGTCGTCGACGAAGCGATAAAGCAATTCGTAGGCGGTGTGGAAGTCCAGTTGCGCCCCATCACTGGGCGCCGATTCCTGGAACAACGCCCGCAGTCGCCGCACCTGGGCCGGCAACTCAGCCTTGTAGTCGGCCAGCGCCGCCGCCAGACGCGCCCCATCGGCGTCGGTCAGGGCCCGTGCGCTGAAACCGTCGAGCAATTCAGCCAACGTTTGCAACCCGGGTTTGATGGCGTTCACCACATCATCGGCCGCACTGCTGCGCAAGCGCTCCAGCAACTGATGCAAGGCATTGAAACGGGTGGTGATGCCCATGAACTCGCTGTTCAAGCGACTGAGCCGACCATTGCGCCGACGCATATGCGGGTCTTCGAACACGGTGACGCTGCGCAGGCTTTCCAGGCCCACCGCTTCGGCAATGAAGCCCACGTTGCGCGCCTCGAAGGTCTCCCGTTTGCTGCGCCCGCGCAAGCCATCCGTGACGAACAGGGCAAACACCCCAAAGCGCTGGTACAAGGCGTTGCGCATGGCGGCGCTGGCGGTTTGCGGCAGGATCGCGGCGCTGACCAGAGTGGCGCAGACAATCCCCAAGGAAATTTCCAACACCCGCCAGACCGCCGCCATGAACGCCCCTTCCGGATGAGCCAGGGCCGGTAGGCCGATCATCGCCGCGGTGTAGCCGGCCAATACGAAACCATAGGCGCGGAAGTTGCGATAACGCGCGGCACCGGCCGAACAGATGCCGACCCAAATGGCCAGGCAGCCGAGAAACAGTTCGGTGTTCTGGGCGAACAGAGCGATCAACGCCACCATCACCGCCGAGCCCGCCAGGGTGCCGAGGAAACGATAGAAACTCTTGGCGAACACCTGGCCGCTCTGGGGCTGCATGACGATGAACACGGTGATCATCGCCGTACGCGGTTGCGGCAGTTCCAGACGCATCGCCAGCCACAGCGTGAGGAACGCGGCGAACAGGACTTTGAAGATGTAGACCCAGGTCACCCCATCGCTGCGGGCCCAGTCGAAGAAACCACGGCGCCATTCGAGGCGGTACAGCCAGCGTACGGGGGCGAGTAAAGACGTCACAATAGACCTACTTAGCCTGGCTCAAGTCAGGGGTGTCGTTGCCGGCTTCCAGCCCACCGCCCAACGCCGTCACCAGGTCGCCATGGGCCATCAGGCGCGCTGCTTCTACCTGCTGCCGCACCTGTTGCTGCTTGAACAACAGGCTCTGGGCGTTGAGCACGTTGAGGTAGTCCGTCAACCCGCGCTGGAACGCCACCAGCGCAATGTCGTAAGTGCGCTGGGCGGCCGCCACCGACTCGGCGGCAAAGGCTTGTTGCTTGTCCATCGATTCACGACGGATCAACTGATCGGAAATGCTCTTGAGCGCGTTCACCAGGGTCCGGTTGTAGTGGGCAACGGCGATGTCATAACCGGCGGCCGCCTCGCCCAACTGTGAGCGCAGGCGCCCGCCGTCGAAGATCGGCAGCGAGATGGCCGGGCCGACGTTATAGGTGAGTTTTTTGCCGGTCAAAAACTCCAGCGCCCCACCGCCAGTGGCCATGTAGCCGACACTCGCCACCAGGTCGACGTTGGGATAAAAGCCGGCGCGGGCCACCTCGATGCCCCGCGCCTGGGCCGCCACTTGCCAACGCCCGGCCACCACATCCGGGCGCTGGCCCAGCAGTTCGGCGGGTAATGCCGACGGCAGCTTCAAAGGCGCGCCGAGGGCCAGGGTTGGACGTTGCAACCGCGCGCCCTCTCCTGGCCCCTTGCCCGCCAATGCCGCCAATTGATTGCGGCTCAAGGCAATGGCTTCATCGAGGGCGTCGAGTTGGCGATGGGTCTCAGGCAACGGCGCCTGGGCCTGGCTGACTTCGAAATGGGTACCGATGCCACCGTCCAGGCGTTTTTGCGCCAGGTCGAGAATCTGCTCTTGCTGGTGGAGCGTGGCGACAGCGATATCGCGCTGGGCGTAATGCAACGAAAACTGGATATAGGCGCGCACGATGTTGCTCTGCAGTTCCAGTTGCGCCTGCCGCGCCTCAGCGACACTGGCATGGGCCAGGTCAACCGCCCGCTCACTGGCATTACGCTCGCGGCCCCATAGGTCCAGGGCGTAGCTCAAGCCCAGGCCAGCGTTGTTGTCCCAGGTGGTGGTGTCGGCGAGTTCGCCAGGGCCATAGAACTGATCGGTGGGCCAGTTGTGACGCTTGAAGGTCGCCTGGCCATTGATCTGCAGCGACTCGGCGGCCTCGGCCACACCGGCCATGGCCTTGGCCTGACGCACCCGTGCCACCGCCATGGCCAGGCTCGGGCTATCGTGCACGGCCAGGTCGATCCAGCGATTCAACTGCGGGTCGCCATAGGCGCTCCACCATTGGCGGGTAGGCCAGTGGGCGTCGCGGGCGGCCTCGCGGATGGTCGCATCGGTAGCCAATTGGTTGGCCGGTAATACCTGGCTTTGCGGCCCAATCCCTCCTGTCCCGATGCAACCACTGATGGTGAATGTCAGAACCCAAACACTGAGAGTCTTCAGCTCTCTGCTGATGCAACGCGGCACTTGCGCAAAATTCCTGAGAGGGGGGCATGACGACGAGGATGGCTGCCTGTTAACGCAAAACTTGTGGGAGCGAGCTCGCTCCCACAGGTGCCCGCCAAGGCCCGCTCCTGCTTTGGCGGCAATTCTAGGCATCGCCCTCCCCGGCGATAAGCCGACCTTTCTGTGAATCTTTGTTACCGTTAACGCGATAATCCATTAGTCGGGTCCCGTAGCGCTGTAACTTCATGTCACAATTTGCCACCGCCCAAGAGAGCCCTCCATGGACACCTTGCAAAACATGCGCGCATTCAGCTGCGTTGCCGAAGCCGGTAGTTTCACTGCCGCCGCCGCGCAACTGGACACCACGACAGCCAACGTCTCGCGCGCGGTTTCCAACCTGGAAGCCCATCTGCAAACGCGCCTGCTCAACCGCACCACCCGTCGTATTGCCCTGACCGAGGCGGGTAAACGCTACTTGCTGCGTTGCGAGCAGATCCTGGCGTATGTCGAGGAAGCCGAAGCCGAAGCCAGTGATGCCCATGCACGCCCCGCCGGGCAGTTGAAGGTCCACACCATGACCGGCATCGGCCAGCATTTCGTGATCGATGCCATCGCCCGTTACCGCAAGACCCATCCGGACGTGACCTTCGACCTGACCCTGGCCAACCGGGTGCCGGACATTCTTGACGAGGGCTACGACGTCTCCATCGTGCTCGCCAGCGAGTTGCCGGATTCGGGCTTCGTCTCCCAGCGCCTTGGCATCACCTACAGCATCGTCTGCGCATCGCCGGCCTACGTGAAAGCCAGCGGCTGCCCGCAAAAACCCGGCGACTTGCTCAACCACGCCTGCCTGCGCCTGGTCAGCCCGGTCATTCCGTTGGAGAAATGGGTGTTCGACGGCCCGGAAGGCCAGGAAATGGTCACCATCAACAGCTCACCGTTCCTGGTGAATTCCGCCGATGCGATGAAAACCGCGATCACCAGCGGCATGGGTGTGGGGGTATTGCCGGTGTACGCCGCCATCGAAGGCCTGCGCAACGGCACCCTGGTGCGGGTGATGCCCAACTACCGTTCCCAGGAACTGAACCTCTATGCCATCTACCCTTCGCGCCAATACCTGGATGCGAAAATCAAGACGTGGGTCGAATACCTGCGAGGCTCGTTGCCAGAAATCCTCGCGGCGCACCAGGCCGAGCTGACGGCTTATGAATTGAGTGGAAGCCTGGCGGGCGCACGGGCAGCGAACTGAAGTCGCCCCCGCACTCCGAGGATGATGCTCAGCGCTTGCCCATCGAGCGACGCGTGCCGGGAGGCGCGGCGCCCGGGGTCTTGGTATGGCCGTTCTTCGCACCGTTCTTGTACCACGGCTGTTGCCCGGCACCTTTGGCCGCAGCCAGTTCACCGGGCTTGAACGGGAATTTGAAGGCAGGGATCGCCGCTTGGGCGTTCTCGTCGCTGGAAACATCGCTGTCAGGCAGGTCGGCCTGTTCGCCGCTCGGGCGTTCGTCCGCGGGCGAAGGTGTTGGGGAAGTCATGTAAAGCTCCGGGTAATGCGTGCAAGTCGGGCCCGGAGAACGAGCCGCGAAAGGCGCCAGTATACCTGCCCGATACCGGGGCGCGCAGGGCAGATTCGACCAGCGTCATCACTCGTCTTACAGGAAGTCGGGACCAAACTGACAAGCCTGTCAGTTAGGCGTCACCTTCCTGACCGTCTCGCAACGCTATATAAGAAAGATAGATATCCTTCCGTCCTGAACCGGCTCTTCGCATCCATGCACATCCAGAAAAAAACTGTCCTGCTCGTTGCGCTGTTGGTCGCCCTGGGGGCGCTTGTCCTCTGGTATGTCATGAAGCCTGTCACCGCCAAACCCGGTGTGCCTACTGCCGTTCCGGTACGGGTCGTCAGCGTGGTGCAAAAGGACGTGCCCCGTTTTGCCAGCGGCATCGGCACGGTGCTGTCACTGCACAGCGTGGTGATCCGCCCGCAGATCGACGGCATCCTCACCAAGCTGCTGGTCAAGGAAGGGCAACGGGTCAAGAAGGGTGACCTGCTGGCAACCATCGATGATCGCTCCATCCGCGCCAGCCTCGACCAGGCCCGCGCCCAGCTCGGCGAGAGCCAGGCGCAACTGGCGGTGGCCCAGGTCAATCTCAAGCGCTACAAATTGCTCAGTGTCGACGACGGTGTCTCGAAACAGACCTACGACCAGCAACAGGCGCTGGTCAATCAGCTCAAGGCCACGGCCCAGGGCAATCAGGCGGCCATCGATTCAGCCCAGGTGCAATTGTCCTACACCCAGATCCGTTCCCCGGTGAGCGGTCGCGTCGGTATTCGCAACGTGGATGAAGGTAACTTCCTGCGCACCAGCGACACCGAAGGTCTGTTCACCGTGACCCAGATCGATCCGATCGCGGTGGAGTTCTCCCTGCCCCAGCAAATGCTGCCCACCTTGCAACGGTTGATCGCCGCGCCCGAGCAAGCCTTGGTCAAGGCCTACATCGGCGCCGATGGCACTGCCGGGGAACTGCTCGGCGAGGGACGGCTGAGCCTCATCGACAACCAGATCAACGCCAACACCGGCACCCTGCGGGCCAAGGCTGAATTCAACAACACCGCGCAACGGCTCTGGCCAGGACAGCTGGTAACACTGAAGATCCAGACCGCCCTCGAAAAAGACGCCCTGGTGGTTCCTCCCACCGTGGTCCAACGGGGCCTTGAGCAGCACTTCGTCTACCGGATCAAGGGTGACAAGGTCGAGAGCGTGCCGGTAGTGATGGTTTACCAGGACAGCGACATGCACATCATCAAAGGCGTGAACGCCGGCGACCAACTGGTGAGCGACGGCCAGTCACGGCTCAAGCCGGGCGCCAGTATCCAGGTGCTCAGTGATCCGCCGGCCGTGGCCAAGTCTTCGGAGCTTCAGCCGTGAAGGGCCGTGGTTCGGTTTCGGCGTGGTGCATCGATCACCCCATCGCCACGGTGTTGCTGACGTTTGCCCTGGTACTCCTGGGTTTTATCGCTTTTCCCAAACTTCCGGTCGCGCCATTGCCGGAGGCGGAATTCCCGACGATCCAGGTCAACGCCCAGCTCCCCGGTGCCAGCCCCGAGACCATGGCTTCGTCGGTGGCAACCCCACTGGAGGTGCAATTCAGCGCTATCCCCGGCATCACCCAGATGACCTCCAGCAGCGCCTTGGGCTCGACCAACCTGACCCTGCAGTTCAGCCTTGATAAAAGCATCGATACCGCAGCCCAGGAAGTCCAGGCAGCCATCAACACCGCCGCAGGCAAACTGCCCAACGACATGCCGAACCTGCCCACCTGGCGCAAGGTCAACCCGGCCGATAGCCCGGTGCTGATCCTCAGCATCAGCTCCACCCTGATGCCTGGCACCGAACTGAGCGACTACGTCGAAACCCTGCTGGCCCGTCAGATCAGTCAGATCGATGGTGTAGGACAAATCTACATCACCGGCCAACAACGTCCGGCGATCCGCGTCCAGGCCTCGGCTGACCGGCTCGCCGCCATCGGCCTGACCCTGGCGGACATCCGCGTGGCGCTCCAGCAGGCCAGCCTTAACCTGGCCAAGGGTGCCCTGTACGGCGAGTCGAGTGTTTCCACCCTGTCCACCAACGACCAGTTGTTCCAGCCCGAGGAATACGGTGAGTTGATCGTGTCCTACAAGGACGGGGCACCGGTGCACCTCAAGGACATCGCCAAGGTGGTCAACGGTTCGGAAAACGCCTACGTCCAGGCCTGGTCCGACAACGAACCGGGGGTCAACCTGGTGATTTTCCGGCAACCGGGGGCGAACATCGTCGAGACCGTCGACCGCATCCAGGCCGCCTTGCCCACCCTGCAAGCCATGCTGCCCGCCACCGTGCAGGTCAAGGTGCTGATCGACCGCACCCAGACCATCCGCGCCTCGCTGCATGAAGTGGAAATCACCTTGCTGATCGCGGTGCTGCTGGTGGTGGCGGTGATGGCGCTGTTCCTGCGCCAGCTCTCGGCAACCCTGATCGTCTCGGCGGTGCTGGGAGTATCGCTGACCGCCAGTTTCGCCCTGATGTACGTGATGGGCTTCAGCCTGAACAACCTGACCCTGGTGGCCATCGTCATCTCGGTGGGGTTCGTGGTGGACGACGCGATTGTGGTGGTGGAAAACATCCATCGGCACCTGGAGGCCGGCGAAGGCATGCGCGAAGCGGCGATCAAGGGCGCCAGCGAAATCGGCTTCACGGTGGTTTCCATCAGCTTCTCGCTGATCGCCGCGTTCATTCCACTGCTCTTCATGGGCGGCGTGGTCGGACGGCTGTTCAAGGAGTTTGCCCTGACCGCCACCTCGACCATCCTGATTTCGGTGGTGGTGTCCCTGACCCTGGCGCCGACCCTGGCGGCGTTGTTCATGCGCGCCCCGGTGCATCATGCCCACAGCAAGACCGGCTTCGGCGAGCGCCTGCTGGGCGGGTACGAGCGGGGCCTGCGTCGGGCCCTGGCCCATCAGAAGCTGATGCTCGGCGTGTTCGCCCTGACCCTGGCGCTGGCGGTGGTGGGCTACGTGTTCATCCCCAAGGGCTTCTTTCCGGTACAGGATACCGGCCTGGTGCTGGGCACCAGCGAAGCCGCCGCTGATGTGTCGTTCCCGGACATGGTGGCCAAGCACAAGGCCCTGGCCGAAATCGTTGCCGCCGACCCGGCGGTGCAGACCTTTTCCCATTCCGTCGGCGTCTCGGGCAACAACCAGACCATCGCCAACGGCCGCTTCTGGATCGCCCTCAAGCCTCGGGGCGAGCGGGACGTCTCGGCCAGCGGGTTCATCGACCGGATCCGCCCCAAACTGCTGAAAATCCCCGGTGTGGTGCTGTACCTCAGGGCCGGGCAGGACATCAACCTCAGCTCCGGCCCCAGCCGCGCCCAGTATCAATATGTACTCAAGAGCAACGACGGGCCGAGCCTCAACGCCTGGACACAAAAACTCACCGACAAGTTGCGCGGCAACCCGGCGTTCCGCGACATTTCCAACGACCTGCAACTGGGCGGCAGCATCACCCACATCAACATCGACCGCAGTGCGGCGGCGCGCTTCGGCCTCACCGCCAGCGACGTCGACCAGGCCCTGTACGACGCCTTCGGGCAGCGGCAGATCAACGAATTCCAGACCGAGACCAACCAGTACAACGTGATTCTGGAGCTCGACACCGCACAACGCGGCAAGGCCGAAAGCCTGGCTTATTTCTACCTTCGTTCGCCCCTGAGCGGGGAAATGGTACCGCTCTCGGCCTTGGCCCGCTTCGATGCGCCAAGCAATGGTCCGTTGTCCATCGCCCACGACGGCATGTTCCCGGCCGCCAACCTGTCGTTCAACCTGGCGCCCGGCGTGGCCCTGGGGGACGCGGTACTCATGCTTGAGCAGGCGAAGAACGAGATCGGCATGCCGGCCGCCATCACCGGCAACTTCCAAGGCGCCGCCCAGGCATTCCAGAGTTCCCTGGCCAGCCAGCCGTGGCTGATCCTCGCCGCACTGGTGGCGGTGTACATCATCCTCGGCGTGCTCTACGAGAGTTTCGTACACCCGCTGACAATCATCTCCACCTTGCCTTCGGCCGGCCTCGGCGCACTGATCATGCTTTGGCTGCTGGGCCAGGACTTTTCGATCATGGCGTTGATCGGGCTGGTCCTGCTGATCGGGATCGTCAAGAAGAATGGCATCCTGATGATCGACTTCGCCCTCGACGCCCAGCGCAACGGCGGAATGACGCCCCAGGAGGCGATTTTCCAGGCGTGCCTGACCCGCTTCCGGCCGATCATGATGACCACCCTGGCCGCCCTGCTCGGCGCCCTGCCGCTGATGCTCGGCCATGGCCCTGGCGCGGAGCTGCGCCAGCCCCTGGGCATCGCGGTGGTGGGCGGCCTGCTGGTGAGCCAGGCGCTGACGCTGTTCACCACACCGGTCATATACTTGTGGCTCGAACGACTGTTCCATCGGCCTGGACCCGCTCCGACGGCGGCTCTGGCGAGCACAGACTGAGGCGGGACCATGCGCGTTCTGATTATCGAAGACGAAGAAAAAACCGCGGACTATCTGCACCGCGGCCTGACCGAACAGGGCTACACCGTGGACGTGGCGCCGGACGGTATCGAGGGGCTGCACCTGGCCCTGGAAACCGACTACGCCGTGATCGTGCTCGACGTGATGCTGCCGGGCCTGGACGGCTTCGGCGTGCTGCGGGCCTTGCGCGCCCGCAAGCAGACACCAGTCATCATGCTCACCGCCCGAGAACGGGTGGAAGACCGTATCAAGGGCTTGCGCGACGGTGCCGACGATTACCTGGGCAAACCCTTCTCTTTCCTTGAACTGGTGGCCCGCCTGCAAGCCCTGACCCGTCGCAGCGGCGGCCATGAACCGGTGCAGGTGAGCATCGCCGACCTGTGGATCGACCTGATCAGCCGCAAGGCCACGCGCGCGGGCCAACGCCTGGACCTGACGGCCAAGGAGTTCTCCCTGCTCAGCGTCCTCGCTCGCCGCCAGGGCGAAATCCTCTCGAAAACCGCCATCGCCGAAATGGTCTGGGACATCAACTTCGACAGTGACGCCAATGTGGTGGAAGTGGCGATCAAACGCCTGCGGGCCAAGCTTGATGGGCCGTTTGAACAGAAGTTGCTGCACACGATTCGCGGGATGGGCTACGTGCTGGAGAGCAGAAGTGAGTAACAGCCTCGCGCTACGCCTGAGCGGCATGTTCACGCTGGTGGCGGCGCTGGTGTTCCTGTTGATCGGCGGGGCCTTGTACCAGCAGGTCGCCAAGGGCCTGGGCCTGTTGCCCGAGGCCGAACTCGACGCGCGCTACAGCGTGCTCGAGTCGACGGTGGGCCGTTACGGTACGTCCGAGCACTGGGTGAAGATCAACAACAAACTGCGATTGCTGGGCGAGGAAGACAAGCGCATCCACTTCTGGATCGTCAGCGGCGATCCGCACTTTGAATATGGCGACCCCGACCCGCAGATTCGTGCCTTTGCCGAAGGACCGCTGGGCAAACACGACCTCAAGTTACCCCATCGGCCATACCCGATGAAGGTGCTGGTGAGCCAGTTCCCGGCCAAGGACCAGCGCCCACCGCTACGTTTCATGATCGGCATTGACACCGAGACGTTCTACCAGACCCAGCATCGTCTGTTGGTGGCGCTGGTGAGCCTGGCGATTGTCGGTGTACTGCTGGCCTCTTTGCTGGGCTACTGGGTCGCACGCATCGGCCTCAAACCCTTGATCAAACTCTCCGCTGAGGCCCGGCGCCTGACCCCGCCCCGCCTGTCCGGGCGCCTGCGATTGTCGCCCTTGCCGCCGGAGCTTAGTCAGTTCGTCAGCTCCTTCAACGCCACCCTCGACCGGGTCGAACAGGCGTATTCACGGCTGGAGTCGTTCAATGCCGATGTCGCCCATGAACTGCGCTCGCCCCTGACCAACCTGATCGGCCAGACCCAGGTGGCATTGACCCGCGGGCGCTCGGCCGAACATTACTTCGAAGTGCTGCAATCAAACCTCGAGGAGTTGGAGCGGCTGCGCTCGATCATCAACGACATGCTGTTCCTGGCCAGCGCAGACCAGGGCAGCAAGGCCACCAAGCTGACCAGCGCCTCCCTGGCCGGCGAAGTGGCGACCACTCTCGAATACCTGGACTTCATTCTGGAAGACGCCCAGGTCCAGGTGCGGGTCAGCGGTGACGCCCAGGCCAACATCGAGATCGCCCACCTGCGTCGGGCACTGATCAACCTGCTAAGCAACGCGGTGCAGCACACCGCGCCCGGGCAAGTCATCGACGTGCGCATCGAAACCCTTGGCGAGCAGATCAGCCTCGGTGTCACCAACCCTGGCGAGCCGATTGCCGGTGAACACCTGCCGCGCCTGTTCGAACGCTTCTATCGAGTCGATGCCTCCCGCAGCAACAGCGGCGCCAACCACGGGTTGGGGCTGGCCATCGTCAAGGCGATTGCACTGATGCACGGCGGGGATGTGTTCGTGCGCAGTGACCGAGGCGTGAATACCTTCGGGATCCGCTTGCCAGCCTGACGCTCCCCGATGCTTAACGCCAGGCGATTGAATGCTGGGCGAAAGCCAAATGAAGCAAAATAAAAAGATCGCCGCCCTCAACAGCTCATACGCGTTATTGCGCGAACACTGATTGCCCGCTCTCACCGATCCAAGCACAATCAGCAAAAGGCCAGCATCTGGTGCATTGCCGGTTATGCAACCCTTTGGGACGGATCCCCGCCACATGACAAATGCAGAAATCGGAACCATGAGCGCGAGCAGTGCGACCCCCGGCAACACCCCATTTTCGATACGTTCGGAACGGGTACTCGTACTGGCCAGTTCGTTGGTGGTCATTGCCATCCTGAGCATCGTGACCTTTCTGCTGATCCGCGAACACGCCGCCGCCCAACAGGCCGCGACACGCGCAGCGACCAATATCGTGCAACTGATTGATGCCGACGTGCTGCGCAACGTGGAGCTCTACGATCTGTCGCTACAAGGCCTGGTCGCCGCCGCCCAACGCGACGACCTGAAGGACGTTTCGCCGACAATTCGCCACCTCGCCCTCTTCGACCGCGCCACCGCCGCCCCCTATAAAGGCGACATCCTGCTGCTCGACAAGCACGGTGATGTGGTCGCCGATTCCGCCTCGATTGAGCCTCGAAAGGGTAACTACGCCGACCGGGAGTATTTCAAGTCCCATGTCCAGGACCCGAGCCCGGGCATGATGATCAGCCGCCCGTTTCGGTCAAGGAGTCACGCGCAGGACTGGCGCATCAGTTTCAGCTATCGCTTGAGCGATGAACGGGGTGAGTTCATGGGTGTGGCCGAGGCGGCGATGCGTCTGAACTACTTCAATCAGTTGTTCAAGAGTCTGAACATCGGTCATGGCGGTACAGTCAATCTGGTCAGCCGAGACGGTATTCTATTGGCGCAAGAACCGCCCTTGGCCGAAGACCTGACAGGCAAGGATTTCAGTAACCGGCCGAATTTCGTGCGCATCCTGCGCGAAGGCAACGGTAGCTTCACCAGCGTGTCCGGTCAGGACCAGAAGCCGCGCCTGTACACCTTTTCCCAGGTGGGCGACTTGCCGTTGATTGTCGTGGTCGCGCTCTCGGCCCAGGACGTTTTTGCTTCATGGCAACGTACGGCGCTACTGGTCAGCGGCGCTACCGGCGCGCTGTGCATCGGCTTGCTCTGGCTCACTTGGCTGCTGCGCCGCGAACTGAGGCGCCGCCACGCCGCTGAGCGGGAACTGGCCCAAAGGGCGGCCGTCGACTCGTTGACAGGCCTGGCCAACCGCCGGACTTTGGACGAAAAGCTGCAACAGGAATGGCTACGGGCCCAGCGCTCAGGCCAGCCGCTGTCGGTCATGATGATTGATGCCGACCACTTCAAGGCGTTCAACGATCGTCATGGCCACCAAGGCGGTGACGAGGCCTTGCGAACCCTGGCGCAGTTGATCAGCAGGCACGTTCGCCGACCAGCCGACCTGGCAGCGCGCTACGGCGGTGAGGAGTTCTCGGTGGTACTGCCGGAAACCACCACCGCCGGAGCCTTTACCATGGCCCAGAACATTCGCGAAGCAGTGGAGCAATTGCCACCCGCTCTCGACGGTGATGATCCCATGACGGTCAGCATCGGCATCGCCACTTGGGCCCAAGGGCCGTATGGCGAACTCGAACAACTCATGTTTGCCGCTGACAAGGCGCTGTACCAGGCTAAGGCCAGTGGGCGTAATCGCGTGGTTTGTGCGATGTAATGCCCCCTCCCTGTGGCTATTCGACCGATTTGGGTAGGTGTGTACACCCATTGCTGCAGTAACGGCCACTGGCGGTCCAACATCACCGCAAACTGACCCGCCGCTTTCGCGAGCAAGCCCGCTCCCACAATTGAATTGAGTACACCCGCAAGAACCAGGCCGGCTGTCAGGCCGCCTCGCGAGCAAGCTTTGCTCCCACAGGTCCAACCCAAACAGCTCTGATTGGTGTACACCGCCCGCAAGAGCCAGGCCGGCTATCAGGCCGCCTCGCGAGCAAGCTTTGCTCCCACAGGTCCAGCCCAAACAGCTCTAATTGGTGTACACCGCCCGCAAGAGCCAGGTCGGCTGTAAGGCCGCCTCACGAGCAAGCTTTGCTCCCATAGGTCCGGCCCAAACAGCTCTGATTGGTGTACACCGCCCGCAAGAGCCAGGCCGGCTGTCAGGCCGCCTCGCGGCGGACGTTGATCTCGGCGCCCCGTTAACCACGATGGCCGAACGCAGGTATTGCGCAGTGGGCATCCCGGCATGGATGCCGGGATAGCCGCGCTG
>NZ_JBSPTN010000005.1:0-534442 GCF_053850495.1 Pseudomonas sp. CFBP 5748 | reverse complement strand
TTTTCCGGCAGTTGGTGCGCGTAGGCAGCGTTGTCGGCCGCCAGCACTTTAGCCACGCCAGCGATTTTCGCGGCGGCTTCAGCCACGGCGCCAATGCCCTGGCCAGCAACCAGGACGTGAATGTCAGCGCCGATTTTGGCAGCGGCAGCCACGGTGTTCAGCGTGGCCGGAGCCAGCACCTTGTTATCGTGTTCGGCGATTACGAGGATAGTCATGATCAGGCTCCCCAATTCAAAGCACCTTCGCTTCGTTTTTCAGTTTCTCGACCAGTTCAGCCACCGACTTGACCTTGATGCCCGCGCTGCGTGCAGCTGGCGCTTCGACTTTCACGGTCTTGTTGGTGGAGGCGGTGCAAATGCCCAAAGTGTCCGGAGTCAGCACTTCAAGCGGCTTCTTCTTGGCTTTCATGATGTTTGGCAGGGACGCATAGCGCGGCTCGTTCAAACGCAGGTCGGTGTTGACGATGGCCGGCAGTTTCAGGGAAACCGTCTGCGCGCCGCCGTCGATTTCGCGGGTCACGGCAACGCTGTCGCCGGACACTTCAACTTTGGACGCGAACGTGCCCTGACCGTAGCCGCTCAATGCCGCGAGCATCTGGCCGGTCTGGTTGTTGTCGCTGTCGATGGCTTGTTTGCCGAGGATCACCAGCGATGGCTGTTCCTTGTCGACAACGGCCTTGAGCAGCTTGGCCACGGCCAGGGAAGTCAGGTCTTCGGCGGATTCGACGAGGATGGCGCGATCGGCACCCAGTGCCAGCGCAGTACGCAGTTGTTCCTGGGCGGTGGTCGGGCCGATGGAGACGACGACGATCTCAGTCGCCACGCCTTTTTCTTTCAGGCGTACGGCTTCTTCTACGGCGATTTCGCAGAAAGGGTTCATCGACATCTTGACGTTGGCGAGGTCGACGCCGGAGTTGTCCGCCTTGACGCGAACCTTGACGTTGTAGTCGACCACACGTTTCACAGCTACCAGGACTTTCATTGGGCAGTGTCCTCTTAAAAACTTTGATCGTTGCGGGCAGGCTTTTAGTTTTCAGATCAAGCCTAAATCGCTCCGGCTGCGCGCATTTTTTCAATACGATCCGTGCCTAGCCCCAGTTCCCTGAGCACCTGTTCGGTGTGCTGGCCAAGGCCCGGTACGGCATCCATACGAGGCTCGAACGCGCTATTGCTGCCTGGAGGTATCAAACTTGGAACCGTGCCGGCAGTGGTTTCGACTTCCCGCCAGCGATCACGTGCCTGAAGTTGCGGATGGTCCCAAACACCTTGCATGTCATTGACCCGAGCATTAGCAATTTGCGCCTGCTCCAACCGATCAAACACGGCATCGAAATTGAGTGTGGAGAACGACTCAACGATGAGTGCCCGCAGCGCTTGACGGTTTTCGACGCGCTTGTAGTTGGCAGAGAAGCGTTCGTCTTGCGCCAGTTCAGGCGTCAGCAGCACCTTGTCGCAAAACAGCTGCCACTCTCGTTCGTTCTGCAAACCCAGCATGACTGTCGTGCCATCACCGATGGGGAAGGGACCATAGGGGTAAATCGTGGCGTGCGCGGCGCCGGCGCGAGGGGGCGGGGGAGAGCCGTTGTAGGCGTAGTACATCGGGTAGTTCATCCACTCGACCAGGCTTTCCAGCATGGACACATCAAGGTGGCTACCTTCGCCAGTGCGTCCACGCAACAGCACGGCCGACAGAATTCCGGTGTAGGCGTACATGCCGGCCGCGATGTCAGCAATCGAGCAACCTGCCTTGGCCATTTCTTCTTCACCCGGTCCGCCGGTGACCGACAGGAAACCGCCTTCGCTCTGGATCAACAGGTCATAGGCTTTTTTCTTTTCATAGGGGCCGCCTGCGCCGTAGCCTGAAATGTCACAAACGATCAGGCGCGGAAACCGCTGATGCAAAGCCTCAAATGAAAGTCCCATTCGTGCTGCGGCACCCGGCGCCAGGTTCTGCACCAGGACATCGGCAGTGGCCAGCAAACTGTCTAGCACCTCTGTGGCCGAATCTTGTTTCAGATCGAGGGTCAGGCTCTCTTTCGAGCGATTGGTCCAGACGAAGTGCGAGGCGAGACCATTGACGCGTTGGTCGTAAGCCCTGGCGAAGTCACCCGTGCCGGGGCGTTCGACCTTGATGACACGCGCACCAAGGTCGGCCAATTGTCGGGTGCAGAAGGGCGCTGCAATGGCATGCTCAAGGCTGACGACAGTAATGCCATCGAGCGGACGGATGCCTTTGGGTTGGCTCATGATTATTATCTCTCTTGTCATGGCTCCCCAGTCGCGCCTGCTTAAGCAAACGCACTGGGCTTTACGCTGATCCTTTAGAAGGAGCGCGGCAGTTCGAGCAGGTGTTCGGCAACGTACGACAGGATCAGGTTGGTGGAGATGGGTGCCACCTGATACAGACGGGTTTCACGGAATTTGCGCTCGACGTCGTACTCGCAGGCAAAACCAAAACCGCCGTGGGTCTGCAAGCAAGCATTCGCGGCTTCCCAAGAGGCTTTCGCCGCCAGGTACTTGGCCATGTTGGCGCTGGCCCCGGCATTGATGCCGCTGTCGTATTCCTCGCAGGCACGCCAGCGCATCAGGTCAGCCGCTTCGATTTCAATGTGTGCTTCAGCGATGGGGAACTGCACGCCTTGGTTCTGCCCGATAGGGCGTCCGAACACGACGCGATCACGTGCATAGGCGCTGGCTTTTTCGATAAACCAGCGTCCGTCGCCAATGCATTCGGCGGCGATCAGTGTGCGCTCGGCGTTCAGGCCATCCAGAATGTAGCGGAAACCTTTGCCTTCCTCGCCGATGAGGCTGTCGGCAGGAATTTCGAGGTTGTCGAAGAACAACTCGTTGGTTTCGTGGTTGACCATGTTGGCGATCGGCTGCACGGTCATGCCGTTACCGATAGCCTCGCGCAGGTCTACCAGGAAGATCGACATGCCCTCGGACTTCTTCTTCACCTCGGCCAACGGCGTGGTGCGCGCCAGCAGGATCATCAGGTCGGAATGCTGAACCCGTGAGATCCACACCTTCTGCCCGTTGATCACGTACTTGTCACCGCGTTTGATCGCTGTGGTCTTGATCTTGGTGGTGTCGGTGCCAGTGGTGGGTTCGGTGACGCCCATCGATTGCAGGCGCAATTCGCCGCTGGCCAGTTTCGGCAGGTAGTAGCTTTTCTGCGCCTCGCTGCCGTGTCGTAGCAGGGTGAACATGTTGTACATCTGCCCGTGGACGGTGCCGGAGTTGCCGCCGCAACGGTTCACTTCTTCCAGGATCACCGAGGCCTCGGCCAGCCCGAGGCCGGAGCCGCCGTACTCGACAGGAATCATCGCCGCCAGCCAGCCGGCATCGGTCAGGGCCTTGACGAAGGTTTCCGGGAAACCTTTTTCTTCGTCGACTTTACGCCAGTAAGCCGCATCGAATTCAGCGCAAAGTGCGCGCACGCCCTCGCGAATGGCATCGAGTTCGTCGCAGTTGCGGTCAGTCATTATTGTTCTCCTCAACGCGTCACGCACGACAGTTGCCCTGCGTGACCGGGTACGGGCATAGAGTGGTCAGATCGGGTTGAAACCCAGGGCGGCACGAAAGCGATTTTTGATGTAGTGACCATCGCGCGGTGGCAGCACCCGTGGCGGGTTTTCCGCCTTGATTTTGATCGTCGCGAGCTTGACGCCATCGCGAGTTGTAAAGCGCTCGCGCAAGTTATGTACGCCTTCCATGTCACGGATTTCATCGGTCCAGCTGAAGCCGCAAGTTTTCGCGACCTGGTCCAGGGAAACTCCAAACCCCGCATGGCTGACCTGCATACCGGTCTCGCCAAAGTGACCGTTATCCAACACCGCAATAGTCAGGTTGGCGGGTTTTTGAAGTGCGACGGTGGCCAGGGCGCCGAAGCCCATGAGCAATTCGCCGTCACCGGTGACCACCACCACCGATTTGTCTGGCTGCGCATTCGCCAGGCCCAGGCCCACAGTGATCGCGCTGCCCATGGCGGCCCAGAGGTAATAATTCAGATCGTTGTCACCGGCGGCCATGACGTCGTAGGACGCCGAACCGAGGCCGGTCACGACCAGCACGTCTTTGCGGTCGGCCAGCAAGGCCTTGACCACTTCGCGGCGGCACAGAGTGTGGTTTGCGCTTACTTGACCCATTTCTTTTCTCCAATCAGGCGCTGGCCGAGCAGCAGGGCAGTGGACGAATCACCGTTGAAGGCCATGGTCGCGGCACCGTGCAGCAGCGGGGCGACGTCTTCTGGAACGTCTGCGCGCCAGGTCATGACCTTCATCAGGTTCAGGGAGGCTTCTGTGGCCTGCCCCATCGGGTTCTGCCACGCGTTGAATTCGGCCCAGTCGCCGCGCATGGTGACCACCATCAACAGCGGGAAGCCGGCACAGACTTGAAGTGCCAGGGTGTTGATGCAGTTACCGACGCCGCTGGACTGCATCAGGAGAGCTCCGCGCTCTCCGCCAAGCCATGCGCCGGCGAGATAGCCGATGCCTTCTTCCTCGGTGGTGAGGACAACGGCCTTGATGTCCGGGTCTGCATACGACATACGGATCGCCGCCGAGTGGCCTGCATCCGGTACGAAGACCACGTGTTTGACGTCGTGGGCCTTGAGCACGCGGAACACGTCCTCCTGCCAATCCTGTCCCACGGTGTGTTCAGCTTCTGTTGACATGCCAATCTCCCAAGCAGTGCTGCTTTTGTGTTTTCACCCATTCTGGGAGGGATGGAGGAGAAGGACGACTACCGTTTTTGTCTTTGAGATATGCCCGTTTTGTATAGCTGGAAGGTGAATGCGTGGCCTGCCGGGTAATAGCGATAGCCACGCATTATGGGAAGGGAAATGATTAACGTAGCGAGGTGAAGCAGAGCGTACGGATCGCCTCGCAAGCCCGGCGCAATGAAGCTCATCCAGTGCATGCTCAATGAGTCAATGATTTGCCTTCACCAGAAAGTTTCAGTCACGTCCAGCTCCCTGTTGATGGTGGGGGGCAGTTGAGCGTGGTGCCTTCAACGCAGGTAGCATCCGCTACACAGGGATGAAAAAAAGGGCCCAGGAATCATCAGGGGCCCTTTAACTAACCGCAGTAATCGTCAGTGTTTCAAATCCTCGCAGCGTGCGATTTAGTCCAACCCCTCAATCCGGTTCGCTCTTCAATCTCACCCGAACCGCTGATGTAACCATAGCGCGACAGGTTCGGCATCAGCATGGCGGCTATGAAAGTGATGGTCACTACAGCCGCGACATAGAAGAAAAAATACGCCTCTATGCCTTGTGACCGCAGCGACAGGGCGACGTATTCCGCAGTGCCGCCGAATGCCGCATTGCCTACCGCATACGGAAAGCCCACGCCTAACGCACGTACCGCAGGAGGGAAAAGCTCAGCTTTGACGATCCCGGCAATCGGGGTGTACAGCGATGCGATTGCCAGGCCGCCAAATACCAGCAGGAAGGCGGTAAATGGACTGCTGACGGATTGCAGCGAATAGAGCAGGGGGATCACCAACAACATGGCGAACCCGGAAAACAACAACATGTGGGTCTTGATTCCGATACGGTCGGCGAGCAGACCAAAGAGCGGCTGGCAGAACATAAAGCCGACCAGTGCCGCCGTCATGATGAAACTCACCGTTTCCGGACTGAACCCCGCAGAGATCACCAGAAATTTCTGCATATAGGTGGTGAAGGTGTAGAAGTAGAGCGAACCGCCAATGGTGAACGCCACGACCAGTGCAACGGCACGTTTGTGTTTGAACATGCCGCGCAGAGAGCCGGCATCTTTGCGGTTCATGTCTTTTTTAGTGGCGGTTTCATGCATAGCGCGCCGCAGATACACGACCACGATGGAACTCAATGCACCGATAAAGAACGGAACTCTCCAACCCCATTCGCGCAACTCCTCGCCGGTGAGGGTTTGTTGAAGAATGACCACGGTCATCAGCGCCAGGAGTTGGCCCGCGATGATGGTGAAGTACTGGAACGACCCATAGAAACAGCGTCGACCCGGCGTCGCGATTTCACTGATGTAGGTGGCACCTGTACCGTACTCTGCGCCTACGGACAGGCCCTGAATCAGTCTGGCGACGACGAGCAAGACTGGCGCAGCCACACCTATCGTTTCATAGGTGGGCATGACGGCGATCAATAGCGAACCGGCGCACATCATGAACACCGAAATGATCATTGAGACCTTGCGGCCACGGGTGTCGGCAATCCAGCCGAAAATCCAGCCACCGAGAGGGCGCATGAAAAAACCGACGGCAAAAACGCCGGCTGTAGCGAGCAGTTGGCTCGTAGTGTCACCTTTGGGAAAAAACGAAGCCGCAAAGTAGATGGCGGTGTAGGCGTAGATGAAAAAATCGTACCACTCCACCAGATTGCCCGAGCAGGCACCCATGATGGCTCTGACGCGATTCGGACTTTTCATCTGATCGGACTTTTCAGTGTGGAGTGTTGAGTCGCTGGTTGATGCAGACATGTTGTTCACCCTTTTTTCAAGGCGAGACGATACGAGGCCCACGCTGATGCGTGTCCGACGTTGCTAGCTCGATGGGTTGATGTGCTTAACGCAGTTGCAGTGATCCTTTGACGACCAAGGCACATGAAGAGGGGGGATGTATATGAGAGGTCCGCTGCTCGCTGGCGGTATCAGGCGGGGCGGTCAGGTAACGAGAAATGTAGTCAATCATGGCGTAAGCCCTCGAATCTTATTCTTGTAGTCAGTCGATCGCTCTTGGCGTCGACGTTGATTGCACGCTACCGCAGAGTGACGAGGGTAATAAGCCGTCAGCCAGGTCTAACTGATATACCGAAATTCTATAGCTTGGCTTGCAGCCCCGGCTGGCTAGGGTATACCGCCGCTCGTAAGCCGCGACTTCCCATGCGACCCGGCTTCTGCGGCATTCCAAGGGGTGTTAATGCGTTTACACTGATTCTACCTTCGACGCATTTCGCGCCGAGCCCGACTTTGACTGGCCTGGTAATGGATGTCGTTCAACTCAAGACCCTAATTCATGTGGCCGAGCTTGGCAGTCTCAGCAAGGCCTCCGACCGGCTTCACATCGCACAACCGGCACTGAGCAGGCAAATTCGTCTGTTGGAAAAAGAACTCGGGGCCTACCTTTTTGATCGGCATGGTCGGGGTATGGAGATCACTGATGCCGGCCGTGAAGTTTTGGCGCATGCCACCCGAATCATGGAAGAGATGGAGTCCATTCGAAGTTCGGTCGTGGGCGGGAAGTCTTCTTTTCGGGGCACGGTGGTGATCGGTACGACACCGACGGTTGCGGAAATTGTCACCGTTCCGCTGGTGCGAAAAATCAAGGAAGAGCATCCGAATCTCGCCATCAGGTTCTCCTCCGCCTTTAGCGGTTACCTGCTGGATTGGGTTCAGCGTGGCGAATTGGAGCTGGCGATTTCTTACGATCCCCAACCCTTGCATACGCTGCGTATCGTGCCGGTGATGATGGAAAACCTGCTACTGGTGGGGCCCGCCAGCGCCAATCTGCGCCTGGATGCGCCGGTGTCATTCGAGTCTTTGGCCCAGCAGCAATTGGTGTTGCCCAGCGCCCGCCACAGTCTTCGCGTGATTTTGGATAATTGTGCGCGGGAAGTCGGCATCAAGCTCAAAACCAGCGTTGAAGCTGACTCCTTCGGCGCGATGATTGATCTGGTTCGCAATGGCTTCGGTTTGACAGCTTTGCCACTGGCATCGATTTATACGCAGATTGAATCGGGAGTGCTCAGTGCTGCACCTTTGGTCGACCCTATTCCCATGCGTAAATTGGTCCAGGTATTTCCCGCAGACAGGCGAGTCAGCCTCGCCGCAAAATTTGTTGGAGATGCGTTCATCGAAATTGCCGCCGATCTAGTAGGTCGCAAAATCTGGGCAGGGCACATGCTTTGAACAGCATCAATCTTTGACCATGAACCTATGAAGAACATTTTTTGGCTTTTTGCTCATGGATCTCTCCAGTCAGGCACCGCCCTCCGTGACCGGATGCGACAGGTGGCGTGGTGATATTTAACAGTGCTGCTATTGTAGTTTGATGCTTGCAGAAACCGAGCGATCAATTATGAGTATAAAGTTCAATATTTTGATGTGTAAATATGTTGGGCTTTAATTTTATTCATGGTTTGCGTTGATTTGGTGTGTGGGTAGCATTGTGTATTGGTGTCATTGGTCTTATGTCTTTTTTAGTGAGGTGAGGCTCGTGCATTTAAGTCTGATTGGTACGCTGTCAGCTAATAGCGTAGTTGCTATATCTCGAAAAGTGGAGCATGGGGTTGGCAAAAGCACTGTGCATGTTTTTGTGCCGGCGACACTGCGTGCTGCAACTGATATCTTGATTGCGTCCAGTAAAGGGGAGTGTGCGAGCATTATAGAACAGTCTGGCGATATTAATGATGGTGTCCTTCATAATGTTGTCCATGAGTTTGCGGATGAGGCTCTAAAAACGAAAGGCGCAACGGAGAAGTACAGCGGGGAAACTCATTGTCATATTAGTTGTTTGACGGATGGTGGGGCGGGTTACATATCCTCAGTGCTGTTGTCTAACAAGGTTATAGATATCAATGCCGCGACAATCATGTTTTATAAATTAACCACCACCAAGTTTTCGAAGGAGGATGAAAGACGTAACGCCCAAGCAGAAGCGGCGAGGGACAGGAAACCTCAACTGTTGGCGGCGTTAAAAATGTGGGCGAAAGCTTCTACGCGCACGAAAGTAGGTCCAGATTTTTTTGACCAGTTTTTCTGAGAGACAACACCCGCACAGTAAGGGGCGGCGGGGGTATTTCAGTTGTACCCAAAAGGGCGGCTTGTGTTCAAAGCCATTGAGCTGATTGGCCATGACCGCATGGCCGTTAGGGTCCTTTTAGGTCAAGCGCTGTCAGCGTCTGATCCCCATGCATGCATCCAGTGAGTCTTTGCTTCGCTCCAACGACGCCAGTGTTTCTTTACGCTGCTCTCCTCGAGACGAGAATACATCCAGTGCCGAAATAGCGAGTTTACTTTCCAGTCGTGAGATGTCCTCCCGATAAGGTGCACAGCGCTTATCAGAAGCCGTAAGTGCTTTGTAGGTTTCGGCCTCTGCCTTGGAGCTCAAAGCATCACGATTGACGGAGGCGAGTTGTTTATCGATCTCTTCGAGACGAACCTCTTTCGTCGCGAGATTGATTTGGCTCTGGCGTAGTGAATCGTTGAGCTGCCTGTTTTCGAGATGAGCTGACTCGAGGTCTTTTCTCACCTCAGCCAAAGTGTCAGTCAGGTGTTTGACATCGCTTCTAAGTTGGCTTCGCTCATCGACTACATTGATTGCAAAAATCAGCAGCGCTGTGAAGCCGGCAAACCAGGTCCCATCCTTTAGGAGGGTAAGAAACTTGAATTTCGGGGCCTTGGGTTCTGGATGATGCGGGTCATTCATTTCATTCTGCTCTAGGTTGTTCGCTACGGATGAGAACCTACCATTTTGAAGGCTTTAAGGGGGGCGAGATACCAATCGCCAACGTGCATTCCACCTTCGCGCCATGAACCGCTTCGTGGAGAGGGCCGAGACCATGAAGAACATCGGCCTCGCCATGCAGAACGGGCATCACATACTCGCGAATAAGTCCCCCGGTGTCATCTTGCCGTCATCGAACGAATGGCAACATCCATGCAAACCATCTTGAGTGCACAGCGGGCTTGTGCCTGTTGCTTGATGAACTTGCAAGGAAGTTACCATGAAAGGAGACGCCTCTCTGTTTGCGGCCGTTGATCTTGGTTCTAATGCATTTCGCATGATGATCGGCCAGTCGGTCAGGCGGAATCAGGGGTTCGAGATTCAGGAAGTGAAAACCTTGCGTGAGCCCGTTCGTTTAGCCGAGGGCGCGCGGGGAGGGTCGCTGGACGAGTTGGCGTTGGATCGGGGATGGCAGGCGCTTGCGCGATTTGGCAAAAAACTACGCGGCTTTGAAGAGGGGCGTGTGCGGGCAGTGGCTACCAGCGCGGTCCGCGAAGCCGACAACGCTCAGCTGTTTCTGGCAAGCGCGGAGCGGCACCTGGGTTTCCGGATTGACGTTATCTCCGGGCATGAAGAGGCTCGACTGGTCTATGCCGGTGTTGCTCATACGGTACCCGGTAAAGAGAGTATGCGCCTGGTCGTGGATATCGGTGGCGGCTCCACTGAGTTGATCTTGGGGCAGGGCGCTCAACCGCTGCTGACGGAGAGCATTGCCATTGGCAGCGGCACCTTTGGCGCGCGTTACTTTCAGGAGGGCCGGATCACGGCTCAGGCGCTCCTGGAGGCTGAGCGCTTGGCCACTCTACAGTTTGAAAAAGTGGCACGGCGCTTTCGCGCGCTGGGCTGGCAGCAAGTGATAGGTTCTTCAGGTACTGCCCGGATGCTGGCCAAAGTACTCAAGGCCAACGGGTTGAACGACGATGGCCAAAGTGGCATCACCTATGGTGGTTTACTGCGCTTGTCGTTGCGCCTGCTTGAAGTGGGGCATGTCAAACAGCTCAGACTGGCGGGTTTGCAAAGCCAGCGCATGAGTATTTTGCCTGGCGGGCTGGTGCTCATGCTCGCGGCGTTCAAGGTGTTTGGTGTCACGCATATGACGCCTTCCGAAACGGGTCTGAGGTTCGGCGTTCTTCATGACCTGATGTGTAAGCATTGATGGACTGGTGAGTTGGCGCCGACCGGGTAAGGAGTATGGCCACCGCTACCAGGCGAGTCAGCGAAACCTTGTGCCATTCGACTTTCATAAAAGCGTAACAAGCTTGCTGCAGAGTTCGGGAGCCCGTTATCACAAGGAGTTCCTTCGATGAAAAATTTAATGAAGTCTGCTGCTCTCGCCATTACGGTTTCTCTTTGTGCCACCTCAGTGTCCTTCGCTGCGGAAAGCGTTCGCCTGACAGGTTCCGGCGCCAGTTTCCCTGCACCGATTTACCTCACATGGTTCAAGGATTTCAGCAAAAAGTCCGCTGGCGTCACCGTCGATTATCAGTCCAAGGGCAGCGGTGCAGGGGTACAAGACTTCCTGAACAAAACCGTTGATTTCGCCGCCAGTGACTCGGCAATGAAAGACGAAGACATTGCCAAGGTCGCCGAAGGCGCGCAGTTGCTGCCGATGACCGCGGGTGAAATCGTATTGGCCTATAACCTGCCCGGCAGTCCTAAAGGGTTGAAACTGCCACGGGACGTTTACTCGAACATTTTCCTGGGCAAGATCACCCACTGGAACGATCCGCAGATCGTCGCGGCCAACCCGGAACTGAAGCTGCCTGACATGCCGATCACCGTTGTCGTGCGTGCAGACTCCAGCGGCACGACTGCGGTATTCACCAAGCACGTATCGGCAATCAATCCAGAGTTCAAGAAGGCGTTGGGTGAAGGCAACACGGTCAACTGGCCAGCCACCGACAAATTCATCAAGTCGCCCAAGAACGATGGTGTTACCGCCACCGTACGCCAGACTCCGGGAGCCATTGGTTACATCGAATACGGCTTCGCCAAACTGGCCAAGGTCGACTTTGCCCAGTTGCAGAACAAGGCCGGTCACTACGTTGTACCGAACGCGGAAAGCGGTGCCGAGGCGCTGGCAGCGGTGAAGATGCCAGACAATCTGGTGGCCTGGTTGCCTGATCCGGATGGCGCCAAGTCCTATCCGATCACTTCCTACACCTGGATGATCTTCCGTAAGCAAAACGAGAACCCGGCCAAGGCCAAAGCCATGCGTGAAATGGTCGAGTACAGCCTGACCGAGGGGCAGAAAATCGCCGATTCGATGGGTTATATCCCTCTGCCGCCATCGGTCGTCGATCAGGTCCGCAAAGCTTCTTCCAACATCCAGTAACGCTCGTGAGGCCTCTCTCGGTGTGTGCTGTCAGCCATGCCGGGAGAGTTTTCCCCCTGTTCCGGAACTCGCCCATGAACACACCTTTTGTCGTACCGGTTAACCCGGATTCTGCCTGCCAACCACCCTCTGCGAAGGATTTCCTGGTTGATCGCACCTTCCGTGCGCTTGCGCGAATAGGGGTGGTTCTGGTTCTGGCGTTGGTATTTGCCCTCGTATTCGAGGTGGGACGCAAGGCGCTTCCAGGCATGGAAAAGCACGGTTTTGACGTGCTGTTGGGAAGCGTCTGGGACGTTAACCAAGGCAAGTACGGCATTTTGCCGGCCATTTGGGGGACGCTCTACAGTGCCCTGATCGCGTTGCTGATCGCAGGCTTTTTCGGCGTCAGCATGGCGATTTTCCTGACCCAGGATTTCCTGCCCGCCAAGCTTGCAGCCGTATTTCGCACCATCGTCGAATTACTCGCGGCCATCCCCAGTGTCGTTTATGGCTTGTGGGGGATCTACGTGGTGATCCCGGCGATTCGGCCGCTGACGGCGTGGTTGAACACTGAGCTCGGCTGGATTCCGTTTTTCGGCACGTCCTTGAGTGGGCCGGGGCTGCTTCCAGCAGCGCTCGTACTTGCCATCATGATTCTGCCGACCATCGCCGCCGTGTCCCAGGACGCCCTCACCGGTGTGCCGATGAAAACCAAGCAGGCTGCCTATGGCATGGGGACCACCCATTGGGAAGCGATTCTCAAGGTGATGGTGCCATCCGCCGCCACTGGCATCTTCGGCTCCCTGGTCCTGGGCCTGGGGCGCGCGCTGGGTGAAACCATGGCCCTGGCCATGCTGGTAGGCAACGCGAACAATATTTCGCTTTCTCTGTTTGCCCCGGCCAATACCTTGGCGGCCTTGTTGGCGCTGAACTTCCCTGAGGCCGGGCCGAACGAGATCGAGGTGTTGATGTACGCCGCACTGGTACTGATGTTGATCACGCTACTGGTGAACATCATCGGCTCCATGATTATGGTCTATGCCCAACGTGGTACTAAATGATGACTGACCTCACTTCCCCAACAGCCGCTTTGCCAAGCCTGCAGCGCAAGTTTGAAGGCCGTGCCCTGCGCAGCCTGGTGTTGACCACACTGGTCTGGGGTGGCGCGCTATTGGCCAGCGTGCCGCTGATTTCCGTGCTCTACATGCTGATCACGCGTGGAGGCGCACGCCTGAACCTGGAAGTATTCACCGAACTGCCGCCGACGGGGTTCGAGACGGGTGGCGGCTTCGGCAACGCGATGGCAGGCACCTTTGTCATGGTCGGTATCGCGGCGGCAATCGCGGTTCCGGTCGGCATCATGGCGGCGATCTTCCTGGCCGAACTTGGGCCGGACAGCAAGCTGGCAAACGCCGCGCGTTTTGCCGCCAAGATGCTGACCGGTCTGCCTTCCATCCTGGCCGGGGTTTTTGCCTACGCCCTGGTGGTGATGACCACCGGTACCTACTCGGCACCGGCCGGTGGCGTGGCACTGGCGGTACTGATGCTGCCCATCGTCGTGCTGACGGCTGAGGAGTCGATGAGGATGGTGCCCAAGATCATGAAGGACGCCGCCTATGGCATGGGCTGCACCCGCTCGCAGGTGATCTGGAAAATCGTATTGCCTACCGGCATGCCGGCAATCCTGACGGGTGTCATGTTGGCCGTGGCACGCGCCGCGGGCGAAACCGCGCCGTTGTTGTTTACCGCGTTGTTCAGCAACTACTGGATCTACCACGAAGGCAGCCTGGAAGTCATGAATCCGACGGCGTCGCTGGCCGTGTTGATTTACAACTTCTCCGGCATGCCTTTCGACAACCAGCTCGAGCTCGCATGGGCGGCCTCGCTGGTGCTGGTGATGATCGTGCTGGTCGTGAATATTGTCAGCCGTATTTTCGGCAAGCCCAAGTACTGAGAACGGGAGCATCTGAATTTTGAACGTATCAATTGCGCAAAAAAACGCTCCGTTGGCTACCCAAGCGCCTGTGGTCATGGACTGCAAACTGGACAAGATTTTCTACGGCAACTTCATGGCGGTCCGTGACAGTCATGTGCCGATCGAGAAAAACAAGATCACTGGCTTCATCGGTCCTTCCGGTTGCGGCAAAAGTACCGTGCTGCGCAGCCTCAATCGGATGAACGACCTGGTCAAAGGTTTTCGCTTTGAGGGCCATGTGCATTTCCTCGGGCAAGACGTCTATGGCAAGGGCGTTGATCCTGTCGTCGTGCGCCGCTATATCGGCATGGTGTTTCAACAGCCGAACCCGTTCTCGATGAGCATCTTCGACAATGTCGCATTCGGCCTGCGCCTCAATCGCTACAAGGGCGATCTGGGCGACCGTGTAAAGCACGCCCTGCAAGGCGCCGCGCTGTGGGATGAAGTCAAGGACAAGCTCAAGGTCAGCGGCCTGTCGCTCTCCGGTGGCCAGCAGCAACGGCTATGTATCGCCCGCGCCATCGCCACCGAACCGGAAGTCCTGCTGCTGGATGAGCCCTGTTCGGCACTCGACCCGATCGCCACCCGCCGGGTCGAGGAATTGATGGTCGAGTTGAAGAAGGACTACACCATCGCCTTGGTGACCCACAATATGCAGCAGGCCATCCGTGTCGCTGACACGACAGCCTTTTTCTCGGTGGACATTACCCAGGGCACGCGCACCGGCTATCTGGTTGAGATGGGCCCAACCACCCAGATTTTCGACAACCCGCGCGAACAAATGACTGGGGATTACATCAGCGGCAAGTTCAGCTGAGCAACCAACCTGCGGTCAAGGTCGCATGCCGCCAAGCGCCAAAAGGATTTGGCCGGCATCCGCTCGTTTTACCTTCTTATCTACCGTTTTTCAGGAATGATAATGTCTGCAACGCGTCGTCTTGATTTGCCTGCGATTGAACGCGCACTGCGTGAAGTGCAGAATCGCTTTGCCGAGCTGAGCCGGCACTTCACCGAGCTGCGTGATCCCTTGACTGACGAAGTGCTGAAGAATGTGCTTGAAGGCTATGCGTTGATTGACGACTATGTCGCACGTGGCGTCGACCTGTTCGATCTTCAGCAACTGAACCTGATGCTGGAGATCAATGCCACCGTTCTCTGTGGCCGAGACCCGGCGCGCCGGTTGGAATATGCCCAGCACCTGGCGGCGACCGAGGAGCACTTCTTCAACAACGTTGAGGGCGGGATAAAGGACTTGTTCAATTGGTACTGCGCGTATCGCAGCGAATCAGTCTGGAAGCGTGCGGCCGGTGTCTATGTACGAATCCTCAGCAAGCCGCAGTTGTTCATTGAAGGCAATAACCGCAGCGGCTCGCTCATCGTCAGCTATTTGCTCATGCGCGCAGGTTTGCCGCCGTTCGTGCTGACGCTGGATAACGCCGAGGGCTACTTTAACCCGTCATCGGTCATACGCAACTCCGCCAAGCATGGTGTCAAGGCCTTGTACGAATTGCCCAAGATCAAGAAAAAATATGCAGCCTTCCTGGAAGAACAGGCGCCTGATCCCATGAGGTTTTATCTCAAAGACAAGCCCCTGTCCGTCTATCAAGGGGGCCATTGATGCGCTGGTATCCAACGCTCGCTAAATGCCGAAGCTCCGTCAGCCGGGTAGGGCAAGCCATCCAGCGCGCCATCCCGATGCACTTGCGCAGGCGCCAGCGCATCCGTATTTCGTTTGATATCGATGACACGCTGGCATGCCAGCTCCACCACTGCGCCGTCGAGCAAAGCCGGCTACCGGCCTGTATTCATCGTTGGCTGGGTGAGCCATTGCGTAGCGGAACACGCTCCTTGACCCGAGCCTTACGTCGCCAGGGATGCAGCATCTGGGTCTACACGTCGTCCGGTCGGACACCGTCTTACATCAGGCGCTGGCTATTACTGTACGGTATCCGCGTTGACGGCGTGGTCAACAGTGTCCGGCATAACCGTGCCCTGACGGTACATGGGCTTTCCAACTCCCCCTCGAAATTTCCGCCAGCATTCGATATCGACCTGCACGTCGATGATTCCGAGGGCGTGCAGATTGAAGGTTATGATCACGGTTTTCGCGTCGTGGTAGTCCGTCCGGATGATGAGAACTGGGCGCAGAGAGTCCTCGATGCAGCCACTGCACTCCAGGCACAGCTGGCTTGGCAGCAACCGCTCAGACACAAGCCGCCAGCGCAATCACGCTCGGAAGTCTTTTCTTCCTGATCGTTTACGAATACCCGAACGAATGGGCCCAATCTGAAAAGATTGGGCTTTTTTTTGGGGTGCGCCAAACATGGCGCGGATCAGCCACGGTATTGTCTTCGTGCGTAGCGTTTTTCTAAAGTAGAGGGATTCTCATGAAAGCCGTAGTTTACGAAGCCTTTTCCCAGCCTCCTCGTTTGATGACGGTCGAAGTCCCGACGCCTGAACGTCATGGTGTGGTTGTTCAAGTCCTTGGCACGGGCGTATGCCGAAGCGACTGGCATGGCTGGAAAGGTCATGATCCTGACATCCAGCTGCCTCATGTGCCCGGTCACGAGTTGGCGGGGATCGTGGCCGAGGTGGGTAAAGACGTCACGAAATGGAAGGTGGGCGATCGCATTACCGTTCCTTTTGTTGGTGGCTGTGGTGCTTGCCCTGAGTGCAATAGCGGCAACCAACAAGTGTGTCATAGCCAATTTCAGCCGGGTTTCACCCATTGGGGTTCCTTCGCTGAGTATGTGGGTATCCACAAGGCCGATTTGAATCTGGTCGCGTTGCCTGAAAGCATGGACTTCGCCACAGCGGCGAGCCTGGGCTGTCGTTTCGTCACGTCGTTCCGCGCGGTTGTCGATCAAGGCAAGGTCACGGCGGGGCAGTGGGTCGCGGTTCATGGCTGCGGTGGGGTGGGGTTGTCTGCGGTAATGATCGCCCAAGCTATCGGCGCGAACGTCGTCGCCATCGATATCTCGGACGACAAACTGAAGCTTGCCCAATCGCTCGGTGCCGTCGCTACCGTCAACGCAAGCCGCGTTGCTGATGTCACTGAGGCGGTACTTGAAATTACCAAGGGCGGCGCGCACGTTTCGCTGGATGCTCTCGGTCATCCAACCACATGCTTCAACTCCATCAATAATCTGAGACGTCGTGGCAAACATGTCCAGGTCGGTTTGATGCTGGCTGACCACAGCACGCCTGCGATCCCGATGAGCAAAGTCATTGCCCACGAACTTGAGATCTGTGGCAGCCATGGCATGCAAGCTCACCGTTATGGCGCGATGCTAGAGATGATCACCTCCGGCAAGCTGGCGCCTGAAAAGCTGGTAGGCAAGACCATCAGCCTTGAGCAATCCATTGAGGCGCTCATGAACATGGATCGGTTTGATACGGCAGGGGTCACGGTCGTGACGCAGTTCTAAGCGATTCCGGCATTGCGCTTTAACGACTGATCTTGATGTCGATGGCGGAATGCAGGCTACCTCTGCGAGTGGGAATACAGGGGCCCTGAATCAGACGTTTTAAGCTTCACCGACCATTCGAGCGCCTTTGCAAGCACATCGTGTTAGGTCGGTGATTATTCAGGTCGTCGAACGCTCAACCCACTTATCGAAACGTCTGCTTGCCCGGGCCTGAGGGCTGAGCGGCGCGGGGTTGATCATCTTTTATAGCCAAAAGATATATAAATAATAAGAACTTGTCTTAATAGATATAGGACAAGGTCCTGCCAAAATAATATCCTAATTGAAAGAAAATAATTTCGCAATCCGAAAAAACTAAAAAGAGCGAAAAAAATGATCAAGATTCCAAAGCGTTCAGAAGGCAGCGCCGATTCGATCCAGGGCTGGGATGAAAAGAAGGCTCGAAGCACCGTTCAATCCTTGGCCAAGGGTTTTCGCGTACTGGAGTCGTTCACTGCCGAAAACGATGAATTGACCTTGAGTCAGATCGCCGCGACGGCTGATCTCGATCCTGGTACGACCTTCCGCATGCTCAATACCTTGGTCGATTTGGGGTATGTCTCAAGAATTCCGGAAAGCCGCCGTTTTGCGTTGACGCTCAAGGTGCTGGATCTAGGCTTCCACGCCATTGCCCGGACTGATTTGCGCAGCATCGTGCGGCCTATCCTTCGAAGCCTGGTCAGTGAAACCAGTGAAGCTGCCAGCTTTGCCGTCCTGCAGGGCGCCGATGTGCTCTACCTGGAGCGGGTGCGGGCGGGCATCACCCGGCTGGGTGTGGATATCCGTATCGGCACCACGGTGCCTGCAACTCAGACGGCTATCGGCCAGTCGATCCTTGCCTTCCTGCCGGAGCAACAGGTGCAGAAAGTCCAGGAACTCACACCGACAACGCCATTCATCATGAAGCCACATGTCCTTGAGCGTCCGCTGGCCGAACTGCTCGGGCAAATTCGCGACGATGGCTTCGTCTTGACCGAATCCCTGTTCACCGATGGCCTGAGAATTCTTGCGGTCCCCGTACTGGATATCGATGGATACCCCGTAGGGGCGATCAGTATTGCCGCCCCTTCGGTCCGGTGTACTGCGCAGGAGCTTAAAAACCGTGCACTGAGTTCTACCCTGGAAGCTGCCAAGGACATTGGCAAGGCATTGGAGGCCAATGGAAGTATCGGTTCGAACTTCTAAACGTTAGTCGTTCACGCACGGGCTCACGTTAAAGCCCGTCTATTGCCTCAATGAGTTTCAAGCATTGTGAATATCACAACGCTAGCACCTGCACGCCCCGACAATATTGAAAATAAGAAAGGAAGTGCCATGTTGATGCAAAACTTAGAAACAGAGCCCGTGATTGATGGGCTGAAAAGCCAAGCGAATATAAGTGCGAGACTTGAGCGCTTGCCTATTACCCGGCAAGTCTTCTGGGCCAGGAACATTATTGGTGCCGCCACGTTCTTTGACGGCTATACAGTCATCGCGATTGCCTATGCAATGCCGGTGCTGGCCAAAGAGTGGAATCTGACCGCGACCCAGATCGGCATGATTCTTTCGTTCGGTTACCTCGGCCAGTTATTGGGCGCAGTGTTTTTCGGCTGGTTGGCGGAACGCATTGGTCGGATGAAAGTACTGACGTTCACCATTCTTCTATTCGTTGCCATGGATGTGGCCTGTCTGTTCGCCTGGAGCGCCGGGTCCATGATTCTGTTTCGTTTCCTGCAAGGCATTGGCACGGGAGGCGAGGTGCCGGTCGCCAGCGCCTATGTCAACGAATTGATCGGCTCGAAAAAGCGCGGCAAGTTTTTTCTGCTCTATGAAGTCATGTTCCTCCTCGGACTGGTAGGTGCGGGAATCATTGGATACCTGCTGGTACCGATCTACGGCTGGAAGGCCATGTTCGTGGTGGGCCTTGTCCCTGCGACGATTTTGATCCCCCTGCGCTTCTTTCTCTTTGAGTCGCCACGTTGGTTGGCCTCCAAAGGTCGATTGCAAGAGGCTGATCGCATTGTGACGCGCCTGGAAAACAGCGTCTTGAAAGCAGGCAAGCAACTTGCACCCGCTGTAGAAGTGCCACAGATAGAACAACCCAAAGGCGCTCAAGGTTGGCGTGAGCTGTTCCATGGCATGTATTTCAAACGGTCCATGGTCATCTGGGCAATGTGGTTCGGTGCCTACATGGTTGCCAATGGATTGATCACCTGGTTGCCCACGCTTTATCGCCAGCATTTCAATCTGCCTCTGGACACCAGTTTGGCTTACGGCTTCATCACTTCGGGGGCCGGCGTCGTTGCAGCCGTCATCTGTGCCTTGTTGATCGACAAGTTCGGTCGCCGCCGCTGGTATATGGGGGCATTGTTTCTGGCTGCACTTCCGTTGTCGATCCTGGCGCTGACTGGAGCGACCTCGCCGATGCAGATTCTGCTTTTGGCCGGTCTCGGATACGCGCTGGTGCAAACCGTTACTTTCTCACTTTATCTGTATTCGGCAGAGCTCTATCCCACACGCCTGCGTGCATTGGGGACCGGACTGGGCAGTGCCTGGTTGCGCTTGGGGTCCGCCACTGGACCGTTGGTGGTAGGCCTGACGGTGTCCAGTGTCGGTGTGCATTATGTGTTTGGCATATTTGCCGGAATATTAGTTATTACCGGTTGCATCACGGCATTGTTTGCCATTGAAACCAAGGGGCGAATACTGGAGGAACTTTCGCCTTGATAAGAAACACGCGTAAGCATTGATTAACTGGCTGGAACTTAAATCTCGATAAACCTCAAGTGATATTTGATTGTATTGCTTGCGTCCCTGCACGCGTCAGTTGCGGACACTTAGTAAACCTGAGGAAATAAAATGAGTACTAAGAACACGATTGATCTCAAAGGCCTGGTACCGGCTCCCGTCACTCCGTTTACTCGCGATGGCAAGGTCGACTATGACGCGATCCAGAAGTTGGGCTCCTGGTTGGGTAGTTTCGACGGCGTGAAGGGCTTGGTGGTGTTGGGCCATGCCGGCGAGGGCACATTCCTGACCCAGGCCGAGCAGGCCCTGGTGATTCAGAGCTTCAAGGAATCGGTAGACGGGCGGCTACCGATCATTGCCGGTATCACCGGGGAAGGCACCCAAGTGGCCGCCGAGGAAGCCCAGCGCGCCGTTGATGCAGGTGCCAGTGCGGGCTTGGTTTATCCTTCTCATGGCTGGCTGCGTTTCGGTTACCAGAAGGGGGCCGCACAAGATCGCTACCGGGCGATTTACGAGCACAGCGGCCTGCCTCTGATCTTGTTCCAATACCCGGACGTGACCAAGGCAACCTACGACCTGGAAACCCAGTTGGAAATCGCCAAGCAGCCAGGGGTTTTCGCCATGAAGAACGGCGTGCGTAACATGCGTCGTTGGGATACCGAGATCCCGGTGGTACGTCGTGAGGTCCCGGACCTGCAGATCCTCACCTGCCATGACGAATACCTGTTGCACACTATGTTCGACGTGGACGGGGCGTTGGTGGGCTATGGCAGTCTGACGCCTGAGCCGTTGATCGAACTGATCGCCGCCGGTAAGCGCAGGGACTATCCGGCCGCTCGCGCCATCCACGACAAATTGCTGCCGGTTACACGCAACGTCTACCACCGCGGCTCCCACATGGAAGGCACGGTGGCGCTCAAGCATGGCCTGGTGGCTCGCGGCATTCTGGACCACGCCACGGTGCGTTCGCCGTTGCTGCCACTGGCACCAGGCGCTGATCGCGAAATCGCTGACGCCTTGCGCTCCGCCGGTCTGATCTGACCTCAGGAGGGGCGCTAACGATGCGCCCTTGCTGTTGTGCCTGGCCGAACAGGGTTCCGTGATCTCGGGACCCTTCTGGTCCATTCGCACCCACTGAAACATCCGATCCAATCATCGATCAGCTCCATCCCCCAGCGATTCGATCAATCGTTCCTGAGGGATAGCGGACCGTTTGTGCCCTTCAATAACAACAACAGGGGAATCATGGTCGTGAAAACAATAACGCTGCGTCTTGCTGGCACTTTACTGTGCATTGGATTGCTGTCACCCCGGGTATTCGCCCAAGGTTTGGTTGACGACAGCAAGGCAACTCTGACCCTCAGAAACTTCTTCTTCGAACGTCATTTCACTGCACCTGATGCCCCGCAGGGGCAGGCCCGGGAGTGGACCCAGAGCTTCATTTTCGATCTTCGATCCGGCTTTACTTCCGGTACCGTTGGCATCGGCGCTGACGTATTAGGCAAGTATGCCGTCAAGCTGGACGGTGGGGCGGGACGTTACGGTGCATTGTTATTGCCCAAGGATGGTGACGGGGACCCGGCGGGTAGCTTTGGCCGACTTGGCGTCGCCCTTAAAGCGAAAATTTCCGCCACCGAATTGAAGGTAGGCGAATGGATGCCCAATCTGCCGATTATCACCGCCGACGATTTCCGCGCGTTGCCACAAACGTTCGAAGGGACACAGTTGTCTTCGCAGGATGTGAAGTACTGGACGCTTTTCGCCGGGCAATTCAATAAAACCAGCCTGCGTAACGATTCATCCATGGAGGACCTGGCTTTCGGTAGCGCTCGTAGCGATGCGTTCAACTATCTGGGGGCCGACTACCGTTCAGCGTCTAAAAACAGCACATTTCGTCTGTGGAGTGGGCAGTTGAAGGATATCTACCAGCAACACTATGTCGGTCTGAACCAGCGCTGGTCGTTATCCCCGAGCGTCGCATTGAATACTAACCTGGGGTATTTCTGGGGTAAGGACGACGGCGCCGCCAAAGCTGGGCGTTTGGATAATCGCACGGCGTCATTGATGGTAGGCCTGGGCGTTGATCAGCATACGTTCAGCCTTGGTTGGCAACAGGTCAGCGGTGAGACTGGCTGGATGAGAGTCTCCGGTACTGGAGGTATCTACCTGGCAAACAATACGTTCAACCATGCCTTCGATAACCCAGGAGAGCGATCCTGGCAGTTGCGCTACGACTTGGATTTTGCCGGTTATGGTGTGCCGGGATTGTCGTTGATGACCCGTTATGTTCATGGCGACGATGTAAGGTTACAACGCGTCGAAGATGGGTCGGAGTGGGTGCGTGAGAGTGAGCTTGGCTATGTGGTTCAGAGCGGAAGGCTGAAGAACCTGGCCGTGCGTTGGCGCAATGCAAGTGTGCGCCGTGGATTCAACAGTGCGGATTATGATGAAAATCGCATGATTATCAGTTATCCCTTGGGAATTCTTTAACGTCGTTTGCCTTGGCCGCTGGTGGAGACGCTCGGTATCGGCGGAGCACCGGGAGTTGGTCATCAGCGATGACCGAGCGATTCCCGATACTGCGCCTCGTCAACTTCGGTCAGGGTTGCATAACCGTCGTAATGGTAGATTCGATGTCGGTCCCGGGCATAGCGCTCAGTCAGAAACTCGAGGGTGGCCAGGTCGATGCGCTTGGCGCTCAGCGGACGCCGGCGACAGAACAACTTACGCGTGCCCAATTGCAAAAAATCGGGATGCGGCACGCGGACCTCATCGGGATCGAACGCCACGTCCAGCTGCTTGCCTTCCGAAAGGATCAGCGTGGGGCTGACGGCATAAGTACCGAGAATGCGGGTATTGGAGGGATGCAGACGTTTTTTCGTCTCGCCATAGTAATACACCGCCTCTCGGTCCTTGGCCCAACCATGGCCGCAGGATTCGAACGTGGCTGCTTGCGCCTTACGAATCGGTTCCGGGGGATGGTAAAAAATCCGGTGACAGAACACGGTCTTACCGTCAGTCAGGTAGGGCGCACCCAGTGAGCGGAAATGCTCCGCTGGCTCCTCGGAAAACCGTTCGGGGACGTCGGTTTCGGCGTTATGAAACGGGATCAGATACAAGCCCTTGGCATCGCCGCACAGATGAGTGTCGAGCAATTTGAAACTTGCCGCGTCCAGCCCGTTGATCACGCGACCATGGAAATACACCTGACGCCCCAGCTCGAAACCGAGACCGATGGCCCGTAAGGGCTCCGTTTCGGTGTGGGTTTGCGCGGCGTCAGGCAGTGCTTGCAGGCGATGCCACCAATAGTCCTGCCGTTGCGGATGCGCCTCGAAGTACGGTGCCCATGCCCGTTGCATGGCCGCATCGATGACGCCGCCGGAGCCCAGTGGGCCGTTCTTGTCACCTGCCAGTACGGGCGAATAATCCTGTTCATTCTGATAGAGCTGCGTCACCACGAAGCTCTCTACGTCGACATCAAGGCGTTTCTGGCGCCTGTAGGCGTGCTGGTGATCACGGTAATAATCGAACCCCAGGTGACGAAAACTCGGGCCATGGGCGTCACGCAGGCGAGTCCCGGCTGCGTAGACGAACTTGTCGTCCACGGCAAAATAGCCATCTTCGCGTTCGCTGGCGCTGACCACGCGACCGCACTCATCGAACGCCGGCTGCCAGCACTTGAGCAGGCGGAAATCGCCAACGTAGCGAATGGTCTTGCCGGTCAGGTAATAGGCGCGTTGCCGGTCTTTGGCGTAGCGTTCGTTAAGCACGGTGAAGGTTGCCAGGTCGGCATTGTCGATGCGGTAGAAGTACTCGTATGAAATGCTTGAGCCTTGCTGCGCCTGCACGATGATCGACTGTCCATCCGTGCCCCAACGGGGCGCGAGCATCTGGAAGTCGTGCGGGTTGGCGACTGGCAGCGGCGAGCCGTCCTTTTGGTGCAGCGGCTTGAAGCCCTTGTAGACCTGATCGTCGATCACGCGATAGGACGGATGATTGCAATAACGAACCCGGGCCGTGGCGCTGGCGATGAATTGCCCATGCAGAAAGATATTCACGCCGTCACTGAACAGCGCAGACGCTGAAGTCACCGACGCTGGCGACGACTCCAGCAGGGCAAGACTGGCGGGTCTTGCCTCCGGGATTTGGGTGATCGAGTACTCGCCGAACCAATAGGCGCCGGTTTCGTCACGCCAGTATTGGTAACCCAGGTTTTCCAGGCCCTTGTCGAACCGAAACGCTAGCGCGTGCAGGGCGTGGTAACCAAGGCGCTCGAGGTAGCCGGGGAGCAGGTAGTAATCGCGCAGGGCATCGCGCAAGAGCCGAGGATTGCGTCGATGCCGCCAAACCGATTGACCGGCCAGCAAGGGGGAGGGCGGATAATGCCCAGTGCTGGCGCGTTGTGCTATCTCGTGGGGCTGCTGGCCTTCAGCGTTGAGCATGATGTACACATCCGGTACTTGCCCGTCGCCCAGTAGCGCACCGTCCAGAAATGCGAAGGTCTGATGCCACTCAAGATTCAGCGGCTCCCAGTCAGCGATATCCGTTTCTATGTCTGTCATGTTATTGCTTGGCTAACCGCTAAAGGCTCCGGGATTCATGCCATCATGAATCCCGGAGCCGGCTGGCCGCAATCATTTAGCCCAATCTGAAAAGATTGGGCTTGTTCAGGCCAGAGAAATGGAACCCCAGGCCAGGGGGCGCGCTGTCGCGATCAGAAGATCAAACTGAGCAGGCCAATGACCACGATCAGGCCGATGATGAAGATGATACCTACGGTGCCGCCAAGAAATTTCAACATGACAATGCTCTCATCGGATGGGCTTAATCTTCTAGACCACCCTCGACACCGCTCGTTTCGTTGAATGTTCACTCACGGCTGATCAATGAACCGCGAAGGATCTTGGAACAGGCACCTGGTCAAACTTGGAAATGGTCTTGATCCAGTAGCGCCGATAGTCGGTCTGGTCCGGCGCCAAGGGTTTGTGGGTTGACCATGGATGCTCCGCCTTCAAGCTGGCGCGGTAAGCCTCCCACTCTTTCTGCTCGGCCACTTCCCTGGCTTTGGCCCTGTCATCGAACCAACCCAGAACGTACGCTTCGCCCTGATCCGTGCCGTGTGCTATCAGCAGATAAATCTCTGTCATTACCTGGTCCGCCGTTCAATCCTGAAACCCAGCCACTGGGGTCTTATCTGGGTATCGGCAGCTGTTTGGGGTTTTTGAGATTTATTGATGAGCGGCGCGTCTCGCGGATCTGGACGAGTCGCCAGGCTTAAAAAGTCTGCCCCATGGAGAACTGGAACACCTGCGTATCCGCGTTTTCAGGCGTGCGTACCGGGAAGGCCAGGTTGACACTCAACGGCCCCAACGGACTGTACCAGGTCACTCCAACGCCGACGGAACTGGCCATCTGGTCGAGGTCGACCCCGTCGCAGCCCTGGGTGGTGCTCAGGTAGCACTTGTTGGAGTACACGCTGCCAACGTCCCAGAACACCGACGTGCGCACGGATTTGTTGTCTTTGATAAAGGGCATCGGGAACAGGTATTCCACGCCGCCGGTGATGAGGATGTTGCCGCCCAGTGATTCGGTGTCGCGGTCGGAATAATACTTCTGTCCTTCACTGGCATAGGTGCCGGTGGCCGGTGTGCTGTGGGGGCCGAGGGTGCCGCTTTCGAAGCCGCGCACCGAGCCCTCGCCACCGGCGGTGTAGTTCTCGTAGAACGGCAGGCCGTCGGTCGAGCCGTAGCTGTTGCCGTAGCCGAGTTTGGTATGGAACCGCAGGGAGGTGGCGTCGGTGACCGGCACAAAGGTTTGCCCGGTGTAGTCGAGCTTGTAGAAATTCAAGTCGCTGCCCGGCACGGTCATCATCAGGTTGAGGTTTTGCGAATGGCCACGGGTCGCCAGCACGGCGCGGTTGAGGGTCGATTCCGACCAGCCGAGGTTGGCCTTGAGGTTGGTGAACTCGCTGCCTTCGCGTTGGATAAAGTCGTAGATCTCATCAGAACTGTAGGTGCCGGCTTCGATGCTGTCATGTTGCACCGTCACGCCGAAGCTCAGCCGTGAGGTTTCATTGATCGGGTAGCCCACCGTGGTCCCGGCACCAAAGCTATTGATGGAGTAGTACGAATTGTCGTCATCGTAATACTCGTTATAGTCGGTGGCGCTGTAGAACGCGTTATAGCCCAGGCTCACGCCGTCCGGCGTGAAATAAGGGTCGGTGAAGCCGATGTTGTACTTGCTTTGGTAAGACGAACGGGTCAGGCCGAGGCTGGCGTAGTTGCCGCTGCCGAGGAAGTTGTTCTGGGTGATCGAACCACCGAGGATCAGGCCGGCGCTCTGGGAGAAACCGACGCTGGCGGTGATCGAACCGGAGGCCTGTTCCTCGACGCTGTAATTCACGTCGACCTGGTCATCGATGCCCGGTACGGCCGGGGTCTCGACGTTGACCTCCTTGAAAAAGCCCAGGCGCTCCAGGCGGGTCTTGGACTGGTCGATCAGGTAGGTCGACGCCCACCCCCCTTCCATCTGGCGCATTTCTCGGCGCAGCACTTCGTCGGCGGTCTTGGTGTTGCCCCGGAAGTTGATGCGGTTGACGTAGGCGCGCTTACCCGGGTCGACAGCGAAAGTGATGTCGACGCTATGGTCTTCATTGTGCGGAGTCGGCACCGCGTTGACGTTGGCAAAGGTGTAGCCCTCGTTGCCCAGGCGACGGGTGATCAAGTCCGAGGTCGTAGTCATGATCTTGCGCGAGAACACCTGGTTTTTCTGCACCAGCAGCAGCGACTTGAGCTGGTCCTCAGGCACTTTCAGGTCACCGCTGAGCTTGACGTCACGGACGGTGTACTTCTGGCCTTCGGTGACGTTGACGGTGATGTAGACGTGCTTCTTGTCCGGGGTGATGGACACCTGGGTCGAAGCGATGTCCATGTTGATGTAGCCACGGTCCAGGTAGTAGGAACGCAGGCGCTCGAGGTCACCGGAGAGTTTTTCACGGGCGTACTTGTCGTCGTTCTTGAAGAACGACAGCCAGTTGCTGGTCTTGAGGGTGAATTGATCGGTCAATTCTTGCGTGGTGAAGACGGTATTGCCCACCACGTTGATGTGCTGGATCGCTGCGACGGCGCCTTCGTCTATCTTGATTTTCAGGCCCACACGGTTACGCGGTTGCGCGATCACTTCGGCATCGACGGTGGCCGAGTAGCGACCCTGGGCGACGTATTGGCGCTGCAGCTCGTTACGCACGCCTTCGAGGGTGGCGCGCTGGAAGATCTCGCCTTCGGCCAGGCCGGATTGCTTGAGGCCTTTCATCAGGTCTTCAGTGGAGATCGCCTTGTTGCCTTCGATCTCGATACTGGCGACCGACGGGCGCTCCACTACCGTGATGACCAGGACATCGGCGTCGTGTCCCAGTTGGATGTCCTGGAAGAAACCGGTCTTGAACAACGCGCGGGTGGACTCCACCAGGCGCCGCTCATCCGCTTGATCACCCACGTTCAATGGCAAGGCGCCGAACACGCTGCCGGCGGAAACGCGCTGAAGGCCGTTGATACGGATGTCGGAAATTTTGAAGCCTTGAGCGTGTGCAAATGTGGCATTGAGCAGCAGTGCAGCCGAGCAGAGCAGGCGCGAAAAATTCATCAAGATCTTATCCAGGACACATCGACAAGCAGCGTAGGCGGGCGCGGATATCTCACAGCAAGACAAGTCACCGCGCAGCGAGCAGGTTGGTGGAAGTGCAGCATAAAAGCTCGGTGCGTTTGGTGCGGTTAACCCAATGTCAAGTTAGGTAAAGGTTGGCTCGCGGCGATGACGCTGTGCCATGCAAGGGCGATAATGCACCGCCCTCCACTCAAGAGCGTCCCATGATCCGCGTATTGCTTGTCGACGATGACCAGGAACTGACGGGAATGCTCAGCCAATACCTGGAGCGTGAAGGCTTTGAGGCGACGGCCGTGCACACCGGCGAGGAGGGCGAGGTGCAGGCGCTCTCCGGTCGCTATAGCATCGTGGTGCTGGACGTGATGCTGCCGGGGCTGTCGGGTATTGAGGTGCTCAGGCGCATTCGGGCGGTGAATCAGGTGCCGGTGGTGTTGCTCACGGCCCGTGGCGACAACATCGACAAAATCACCGGCCTGGAACTGGGGGCCGATGACTATGTGCCCAAGCCCAGCTCACCGGGGGAGTTGGTGGCGCGTCTACGGGCGATCATGCGCCGGGTGCAGCCGGCGGACCAGCCCACCAGCGAAGTGATCAGGACCGGCCCGCTGGTCTTGTGGCCCGGCAAGCGCCAGGCCCAGTGGCATGGACGCGAGCTGGCGGTAACCAGCACCGAGTTCAGCCTGCTCGAAGAGCTGGCCCGTTGTGCCGGGCAGGTGGTAAGCAAACAGGACCTGTCCCTCAACGCCTTGGGCTGCCCTTTGACCCGCTACGACCGGCGTATCGACGTGCACATCAGCAGCATTCGCCACAAGCTCGGACCTCGCCCCGACACCAAGGCCTGGATCCAGAGCGTGCGTGGCCTCGGTTACCTGATGATCGCCGAACAATGAAACCCAGCCGGCTGTTCTGGAAACTGTTCCTGGCGTTCTGGCTCTCCACCAGCCTGACGTTTCTGGTCGGGTTGGGCATCCTGGTGATGGGCAGTTCCAGGCCCGGGGATCCTCATCTGGAAACCATTCTGGCCACCGAAGAACAGCTGTTGCGCCAGTTTGGCGTGGAGTCGGGCCGGCAACTGCTGGCGGTGTGGGAGCACCCGGCGGACCAGGCCGTTGGCGTGTATGACAGTGCCGGTCAACTGCTGGCCGGGGCACCGGTTACGCAACCGGCCTATGAGCGCTCGGTCGTCAGCAAGGACGGTGCTGCGCTGTCGCTCAGGTCTACTCATCCCTTGGGTAAAGAGCGTGACAAAGGGCCAAGCCCCTGGACACCGTTGATCATCGGCACGGTCATGAGTGCGTTGTTCAGTGGTTATATGGCGTTCTACCTGGCATGGCCGCTGGCCTATCTTCGGCGGGCCATGAGCGACGTGGCCCAGGGGCGCTTCGAAACACGGGTCAAGCCGATGATGGGCGCGCGCCGGGATGAAGTCGTCGATCTGGCCGAGGACTGCGACCGAATGGCCAACCAGTTGAAACTGCTGGTAGAGGCCCAGCAACACTTGCTGCACGACATCTCCCACGAATTGCGCTCACCGTTGACCCGCATGCAAGCGGCCATCGGGCTGCTGCAGCAAGATCCGGCTCGCCTGGAAATGGTCGAACGCATCGACCGTGAGTCGGTGCGCATGGACACGCTGATCGAGGCGTTGTTGACCCTGGCGCGCATGCAGGGGCGGCCTGAGAGTATCGAGCGTGAGCCAATCGATATGGTTGAATTGCTGTCGGTGATCGTCGAGGACGCTCGATTCGAGGCGCAAATGAAAGGTTGCCAGGTCAGTTTGCAGGCGGGCTCGGCCTTTATCAGTCGAGTCAGCGGCGAACTGTTGTATCGCTGTTTCGAGAACGTCATTCGAAATGCGGTGCGTTATACCCGGCCGGGGAGCACGGTGGTGGTCGTGGCTGAGACCAACCCCGAGGCAGGCTGCCTGACGGTGCGGATTAGCGATCAGGGCCCGGGTGTTGAAAACGACCGCTTGCAGGATATTTTCCATCCGTTCGAGCGGGGCCTGAACGACAGCAGTGCCGGTTTCGGCCTGGGCTTGGCAATCGCTTCTAGGGCCGTGGAAATACACGGCGGCACGATCATGGCGCGCAACGAGCCAGCCGGTGGGCTGACCGTGGAAATCAGCTTGCCCCATCAGGCATGATCTTTACACGATATTACATTGGCTTGACGGCTCTGTACGCCCCGTCTCAGTAGACTTTGCGCTCTAACTTACTCAGCGTTTGCTGATGTCTCAGCGTGGAGGTGCTCATGTTTCTGGTTCATAAGAAGGGCTTCGTCCCCGGCAAGAGAATGGTTGACGGCCTGGTGCCCTACGACTTCTTCTGCGAGGACAATCCGGGCCTCAACCTGTTTGTCTTCACGGGTTCCGCCACCCCGGGCAAAGTGGTTGAGGAGCAGACGCTCTGGGGCTTTACCCGTCTGGAGCGCTTTGAAGCCCTGACCGGCACGCTGGTGTCGAACAAAAAGCAGGAAGGCTGGTTCCAGAAGGTCAATGTGCTCACCGGCCCCGCCCAGAATGGTACGCAAAGCGTGAAGTTCCAGCGGGTGCTGAAAATCATCAAGCACACCGATGCATCGAGTTGTGTTGCCAGCAAGGTTGACTACGAGATCCAGACGGATGAAGGCGATACCTACTTCACTCGTCGGCCTGCTATGGGCGACAGCGCGCAAACTATTATCTATTCGGCGGATCAGTAGGCTCGACTTCGAGGTGCCGGGGTGCTCACTGCGCAATGTCTGTTTAATGGGGCGCCAAGATCAACAGCCAAAGCAGAGCAGGAGACCCCCAGCATCTATGTAGCTGAACGACCGCTGTCGCGAGCAATCTCGCTCCCACATGGGGCTGCGGGTGTTCACTGTATCCGCAAACGACACACAAACCTGTGGGAGCGGGCTCGCCCAAATCAGGCCGGCTATGAGGCTGCCTCGTTTTGCTGCAACGCCTCAGCCATCGGCAAGCTGAAACCGATAACCCACCCCATACAACGACTCAATCGGCTGTTCACCCGGGCAGGCCTGTTCGAGCTTGCGCCGCAGGTTACGGATATGACTGTCGACGGTGCGATCGGTGACCACCCGGTGATCGGAATAGATCCGGTCCAGCAACTGGTCCCGGGAAAACACCCGCCCCGGGGAGCGGGCGAGGGTGCTGAGCAGGCGTAGCTCCAGCGGTGTGAGGTCCAGGGCGATGCCGTCGAAAGACGCCAGGTACTGTTCTTCGTCAATCAGCAGACGCTTTGGCGCAGAGTTCAGAAGTTGCGGGCTGCGCCGCAGGATCGCCTTGACCCGGGCCACCACTTCGCGAGGGCTGAAGGGCTTGCAGATGTAGTCGTCGGCCCCCAGGTCCAGCCCGAGCAGGCGGTCCACTTCCTCGACGCGGGCGGTGATCATGATGATCGGCACAGCGCTGAAACTGCGTAGCTCCTGGCACACTTGCAGGCCGTCACGCCCCGGCAGCATCAGGTCGAGCAGGATCAGCCGCGGCTCGCTGACCCGTACCGCTGGCACCACTTGAAGGCCATTGTCCAGGCATTGGGTCGCGTAGCCGGCGGCGATCAGGTAGTCGCGCATCAATGCGGCCAGTTTGGGTTCGTCTTCGACGATAAGGATCGGGCTGTCATCGGTCATGGTTCAGGCGTTCCGTGGCAGGCGCAGGGTCAGCCAAAGACCACCCAGCGGCGAGTGATCGGCGCTGAGGCTGCCGCCGTGGGCCAGGGCGATGCTGTGGCAGATGGCGAGCCCCAGGCCGGCGCCACCGCTGGCGCGATTGCGTGAGGTTTCGCCGCGGTAAAAGCGCTCGAACAGCCGTGGCAATTGATCCGCATCGACCCCGGGGCCGGAGTCGAGAAAATCGATGCGCACCACGTCACCCTCGCTGGCGGCACGAATGCGCAGCACACCGCCTTCATCGGTATAGCGCACCGCATTTTCCAGCAGATTGCCGAACAGTTGCTGCAGGCGTTTGGGGTCGGCTTCGACCTCCAGCGGCGTTGTCGGCAGCTCCAGCTCCAAACGCAGATGCCGGGTGTTGCAGCGTTCCTGGAACATCGCCACGCAGCCGTCCAGCAGGTCGTTGAGATCGCATTCGCTCTTGCGGTAAGTCAGCGCGCCGACATCGGCCAGGGACAGTTCATACAGATCGTCCACCAGTTTGCTGAGCATGCCGACTTCGCCTTGCAGCGATTTCATCGAGGCTTGATCGAGGGTGCGCACGCCGTCTTCGATGGCCTCCAGCTCTCCGCGCAATACCGACAGCGGGGTGCGCAGTTCATGGGACACATCGGCCATGAACTCCCGGCGCATTTTCTCGTTGCGCTCCAGGGTATACGCCAGTTGATTGAAGTCCCGCGCCAACTGACCGACTTCGTCATTGGAGGACACCGTCACCCGGTTGCTGTATTCGCCGGCGGCCAGCCGGTGCGTGGCAGCGGCCACTCGCTTGACCGGGTCGAGCAGGGTGCGGGCGATCCACCAGGCGATCAGCATCGCCAATAGCAACGAGAACACGCCCATGGCCAGGCTGGTGCGCACCAGGTACTGCCGAAAGCGTTCGCCGCCGGCTTCGGTCACGTTCTGGAACGGCGTCACCGCCAGCCAGCCGACGGTTTTGCCGCCAACCTCCACCGGGCGCATGAGGGCGTCGTTGGCAATCGCCGAGTAACCCATGACCAACTGTTTTTGCTGGTCCAGCAGGGCGATGCGAAATACCGCGCCGGTCAGGTCGGACATCGGCATGGACGGCCGCTGCGGGTTGCTGTCGTTTTCCCCCGGTTCCGGGCGCAGCAGTTCGAACCAGCGATCCGGCTGGTTGCGCAGGAATTCCCAGTCGCCCTCGCGCGCGTAGGCGTTGGCCAGGCGCGGTAGCACCGGCGTCATGCGCAACAGCGCCTGTTCGTTGAGGTAGTCGAGGAAACCTTTGCCAAAGCTCCAGCCGTTGGCCACCCCCATGCTCAGGATGACGAATAGCACGCTGGCCAGTACGGCAATAAACAGCTTGGTGGAGATGCTCAGTTTCATGGGCTCGGGCAGATCGATGAATGCCCATCCATTTAGGCCCTGGTGCGATGAAGATTCAAGGGCGGCGGGCAATCTTCAATTTTCCTGCACATTTGCCTCGCAGTATGGCGCCTGGCTTGAACCATCCGTCTTGCAGAGGCATTTATGTCGACCAAATTATTCGCCAAATCCCTGGTGACCGCCGCCGTCCTGGTGTGCTTGATCATTCTGTTCCTGTTGGGCGGTTGCTCCGGCGAATCCGCCCCGGTGCTCGAACCGCCGAAGGTTTCAGTGATTACCGTGCAGCCGCAAAGCCAGGCGCTGACCACGGAGCTGGCCGGGCGCACCCAGGCATTCATGGTCGCCGAGATTCGCCCGCAGGTGGGCGGTATCGTCCAGCAGCGACTGTTTGTCGAAGGCGCCGAGGTCAAGGCCGGGCAGGCGTTGTATCAACTGGATGCTTCCTCCTACAAGGCCGCGCTGGCTGAAGCCCAGGCCAACCTCGCCAAGGCACGCGCCACCTTGAAGTCAGCCCAGGCCAAGGCCAAGCGTGATGCACAGTTGGTGAAAATCGATGCCATCAGCCAGCAGGACAACGAGGATGCCCAGGCCAGCCTGCTGACCGCCGAAGCGGAATTGCAAGTGGCCCAGGCCGATGTCGACACCGCACGCATCAACCTGGCGTATACCCGCATCAGTTCTCCCGTCAGCGGCCGCATCGAAACCTCGACGGTCACCCCTGGCGCGCTGGTGGTTGCCAACCAAGACAGCGCACTGACCACGGTGCAGCAGTTGGACCCGATGTATGTCGACGTCACCCAGTCGACCACCGAGCTGCTGCGCCTCAAGCGTGACCTGGCCAGCGGTGTGCTCCAGAGCAATGGTGAAGGCGAAGCGCGGATCAGTCTCAAGCTCGATGACGGCAGTACCTACGCCCATGAGGGGCGCTTGAAGTTCAGCGGGGTCAGCGTCAATGAAGGCACCGGCACCGTGACCTTGCGGGCGCAAATCGCCAACCCGGAGCGGTTGTTGCTGCCGGGCATGTACGTGCGGGCAGTCCTGGAACAGGCGCGGGACGATAAGGCGATCCTGATTCCACAGAAGGCCGTGACCCGCAGCGCCAGCGGCGCGACCTCGGTGCTGCTGGTGGTCAACGGCAAGGTCGAGCAGCGGCTGCTGACCATCGACCGCGCCGTGGACAACCAGTGGTGGGTCACGGCTGGGCTGAACGCGGGAGACCAGGTGATTGTCGAGGGCGGGCAGAAAGTCCGGGTCGGTGACAGCGTCGTGGCACAGAACACCGGCACCCGCAGCCGTACGCAGAAAGCGACGCCTGTTGCCATTGCGCAGGAGGGTTGAACATGGCGCGTTTCTTTATCGACCGGCCGATTTTTGCCTGGGTCATCGCCATCGTCATCATGCTCGCCGGCGCCTTGTCCATCAGCCAGTTGCCCCTGGAGCAGTACCCGGACATCGCGCCGCCGACGGTGCGTATTTCCGCGACCTACACCGGCGCCTCGGCCAAGACCGTGGAAGACTCGGTGACCCAAGTCATCGAGCAGCAGATGAAAGGCCTGGATAACCTGACCTACATGTCGGCCTCCAGCAGTTCGGACGGCAGTGCCAGCATCAGCCTGACCTTCACCGCCGGCACGAACCCGGACGTGGCCCAGATGCAGGTGCAGAACAAGCTGCAACAGGCTGAATCGAGGCTGCCGCAGTCGGTGCAAAGCGAGGGCTTGACCGTGACCAAGGGCGGTTCGGACTTCCTGATGATTGCCGCCCTGGCGTCCGACAACCCGAGCGTCACCGGCACCCAGATCGGCGACTACATTTCCAGCACCTTGCTCGATTCCATCAGCCGCATCGACGGCGTTGGTGATGTGCAGACCTTGGGTTCAGGCTACGCCATGCGCATCTGGCTGGATCCGGCGCTGATGGAGAAATATGCGCTGATGCCCTCGGACATCAGCAGTGCCCTGGAGGCGCAGAACACTGAGGTCTCCGCCGGTCAGCTCGGTGCCATGCCGGCGGTGAAGGGCCAGCAGTTGAACGCCACCATCAGCGCCCGCAGCAAGCTGCAAACCGTCGAAGAGTTTCGCAATGTGGTGGTCAAGTCCACCAGCAACGGTGCCGTGGTGCTGCTCGGGGATGTGGCGCGGGTTGAATTGGGCAGTGAAAGCTACGACGTGAGTTCCGCCCTTAACGGTAAACCCGCGGCCGCCATGGGCGTACAGCTCGCCGCCGGGGCCAATGCCCTGAACGTGGGTGAAGCGGTGAAGGCCAAGCTCAAGGAGCTCGAGCCGTTCTATCCGGCTGAAATGCAGCTCAAGAACGTGATCGCCTACGACACCACACCGTTTGTCAGCCTGTCCATCGAAGAGGTGGTCAAGTCCTTGGGCGAGGCCATCGTCCTGGTGGTACTGATCATGTTCCTGTTCCTGCAGAACCTGCGGGCGACGCTGATCCCGGCGATCACCGTGCCGGTGGTGCTGCTCGGTACGTTTGGCGTGCTGGCGCTGTTCGGTTATTCGATCAATACCTTGACCATGTTCGCCATGGTCCTGGCCATCGGCCTGTTGGTGGACGATGCGATTGTGGTGGTGGAGAACGTCGAACGGGTGATGGGCGAGCAGGGGTTGTCGGCCCTGGACGCCACGCGCCAGTCGATGGATGAAATCACCAGCGCCCTGGTCGGCATCGCCTTGGTGCTCAGCGCGGTGTTCATTCCCATGGCTTTTTTTGGCGGCTCCACGGGGGTTATCTATCGGCAGTTTTCGGTCACCATTGTTTCGGCCATGGTGCTCTCGGTGCTGGTAGCGATGACGCTGACGCCGGCATTGTGCGCGACCCTGCTCAAGCCTTCCGACGCTGAGGGGCATGGCGCGCAACGGGGTTTCTTCGGCTGGTTCAACCGCACATTCGAGCGGGCTGCCGAGGCCTATAAACGTCGGGTGGGGGGCATTTTGCAGCGCGGGCGCGTCAGTTGGCTGGTGTACGGGCTGGTGGTGCTGGTGATGGCTGCCGGTTATCTGAGCCTGCCAACGTCGTTCCTGCCCGATGAAGACCAGGGCATTCTCATGGCTCAGGTGCAGTTGCCGGTAGGGGCTACAGACAGCCGTACTCAAGCGGTGGTCAAACAGTTCGAAAGCTACCTCCTCGAGCAACCGGAAGTCGAAGCGCTGATCAGCATTTCCGGCCTGGGCATGAACGGCAACAGCCAGAACAGCGCCCGTGCCTTTATCCGCCTCAAGGACTGGAGCGAGCGTACCGGGGCCGGGCAGGATGCGGCGTCCATTGCCCAGCGCGCGACCATGGCGCTGTCGAGCATCGGCGATGCCAATGTGTTCGTCATGCAGCCACCGGCCGTGCGCGGCCTGGGGCAGACGTCCGGCTTCGACCTGCAACTCAAGGATCTCGCCGGCCTGGGGCATGAGGCGCTGGTGGCGGCGCGGGAAAAATTCATCGCACTGGCCAACCAGGATCCTCGTTTGCTCGGGGTGCGCAGCAATGGCCTGGATGACGCACCGCAGCTCAAGGTCAGCATCGATGATCGCAAGGCCGGGGCCTTGAGCCTGAGCACCAGCGACATCAACACCACGCTGTCCACGGCGTTGGGCGGCACTTACGTCAATGACTTCCTCAACCAGGGCCGGGTGAAGAAGGTCTATGTCCAGGGCGAGGCTGCGTCGCGCATGCAGGCGGCCGACCTGGAGCATTGGTTCGTGCGCAACAGCAACAACGAGATGGTGCCTTTTTCCTCGTTCGCCAGCAGTGCCTGGAGCTACGGCTCGCCGTTGCTGGAACGCTACAACGGCAACGCGTCGCTGGAGGTGGTCGGCGACCCGGCGCCCGGGGTCAGTTCCGGGGACGCCATGGACGCGGTGGAAGCGATTATCAAGCAATTGCCGGAGGGCATCGGTTACGAGTGGACCGGGCAGTCCTATCAACTGCGCCTTTCCGGTTCGCAGGCACCGTTGCTGTACGGGATATCGGTGCTGTTTGTATTCCTGTGCCTGGCCGCGCTCTATGAGAGTTGGTCGGTGCCTTTTTCGGTGATGCTGGTGGTGCCGCTGGGGGTGGTGGGCGCGGTGCTGGCCACCCGTTTCAGTGGCTTGAGCAACGATGTCTATTTCCAGGTCGGGCTATTGACCACCGTGGGGTTGGCGGCCAAGAACGCGATTCTGATCGTCGAGTTCGCCAAACACCTGCAAGAGCGGGGCAACAGCTTGCGGGAAGCGACGCTGATTGCCGTGCGCCAACGCTTGCGGCCGATTCTGATGACGTCCCTGGCCTTCATGTTCGGTGTGTTGCCCCTGGCCCTGAGCAGCGGCGCAGGTTCCGCCGGGCGCCAGGCCATTGGTACCGGGGTGCTGGGCGGGATGTTGTCCGCCACGGTGCTGGGGATCTTTTTCGTACCGTTGTTCTTCGTGCAGATTCGCCGGCGTTTTTCCCGGGTTTCCACGGCGTCGACTTCCGTTCCAACCACCCAGTCAGGTGACGCATGATCAAGTTCCGTTGGCCCTTGCTGGGCGTCCTCGCGCTGCTCGGTGGCTGCATCAATCTGGCGCCGCAGTACGAGCGCCCCGAGGCGCCGGTCGCCGAGCAATGGCTGGCGCCCGCCAGCACACCCAAGGGGCAGGTGGCCGCCGACATCGAGTGGCAACAGTTTTTCACTGACAGCCGTCTGGCACGCTTGCAGACTCTGGCGCTGAGCAACAATCGCGACCTGCGCCTGGCCGCCCTGAACGTCGAAAAGGCCCAGGCGCAATACCGCATCCAGCGCGCGGAGTCTTTACCGTCGATCGATGCCAGCGTCAGTGGCACCCACAGTCGTACACCCGGCTCGTTGTCCAACAGCGGCTCGGCGACCACCACCCATGACTACAGCGCGCAACTGGGGCTGAGCAGTTATGAAGTGGACCTGTTCGGGCGGGTGCAGAACCTGCAGGACGAAGCGCTGGAAGACTATCTGGCCCTGACCGAAACCCGGCGCAGCACGCAGATCAGCCTGGTGGCCGAAGTGGCCACGGCCTGGTTGACCCTGGCGGCGGACAACGAGCGGCTGCACCTGGCCCAGGAGACCTTGCGCAGTCAGCTGGCGACCTACGAATTGACCCAGCGCAGCCACGCACTGGGTGGTTCCTCCGGATTGTCGGTGGCCCAGGCGCAAACCACCGTGGAGTCAGCCCGGGCCGACGCGGCGGCGTATGAAAGCCAGATTCTCCAGGATCGCAATGCCCTGCGCCTGCTGGTGGGCAGTGATGTTCCCGAGGAGCTGCTGCCAGGCTCGACCCTGGAATCGGCTGCGGCGCTGGTCCAGGTACCGGCCGAGCTGCCTTCCAGCCTGCTGCAACGGCGTCCGGATGTATTGGCCGCCGAACACACACTCAAGTCGGCCAATATCGACATCGGCGCGGCCCGTGCGGCGTTCTTCCCGAGCATCAGCCTGACGGCCAGTGCCGGTTCTTCCAGTTCGGCCTTGTCCAGCCTGTTCAAGTCCGGCAGTGGCGCCTGGTCGTTCGCCCCGAGCGTCAGCCTGCCGATCTTCGACGGTGGCAGCAACCGCGCAACGCTGGACGCGGCCAAGACCGAGCGCGAGATTCAGGTGCAGACCTATCAGCAGACACTGCAAAGCGCCTTCAAGGAAGTGGCCGATGCCCTGGCGGTGCGCAGCACCCTGGATCGCCGCATCGAGGCCCAGCAGGCGTTGACTGACGCCAGCCGCAAGAGCTTCGAACTCTCCGATGCCCTGTACCGCGGCGGTTCGCAAAGCTATCTCGAAGCCCTGGATGCCCAGCGTTCCCTCTACAGCGCCCAACAGGACCTGATCAGCCTGCGTCTGACCGAACAGAGCAACCGGGTGACGTTGTACAAGGTGATGGGGGGCGGCTGGAATTAAGGGCAGGGCGAGGGCGCAATGCCAATGACCTGAATCTGTGGGAGAGGGCTTGCTCGCGAAGGCGGCACATTCAACATCACCGCAAACTGACCCACCGCCATCGCGAACAAATCCCATACGGATTGAAAATTGGCTCACGCCGCCGTCGATTTGACCCGGCTGTCGCTCGCGGTTTCCCGGAACAGCCGGGGCGACATGCCGAAGGTCGATTTGAAGTGTCGGCTGAAGTGGGAGCTGCTGCCATAGCCCCAGGCGTAGGCGATCTCGGTGAGTGAGCGATGGGCATGTTCCCGGCTGCGCAGGTCTTCGGCGCAGCGGGCCAGGCGCCGCTGCCAGATGTACTCGCTGACGCTGCACCCCAGTTCATCCTGAAACGCCCGGTGCAGGCTGCGTACCGAGCACTGCTCGGCGTTGGCGATGCGGTCGATGGTCAGGTCGCGGTCGGCCAGATGGCGTTCGATATACGCCTTGAGGCGGTTCTGCTTGAAGAAGCGGAAGTCGTGTTCGAGTTGCTTTTCTTCCTGCTTGTTCTTCAGTGCGTTATCCAGCAGACCGGTGATGCTGTCGCCGATCAGCCCGGCCGAATGGTTGTTGAGCAAGGGGTATTGGTTGTAGGCATCGCTGACCAGGTGCATCAGCATCCGGCCCAGGCCGTTGCGACCATTAAGGTGCATGTCGCCGGTTGGCGCGAGTTGTCCAGGGGCGCCCTGGAACAGCAGGATGAAGTGTTCGCAGCCTTGGGTGCTGGTGACGTCGAAAGGTTTTCCGCAGTCGACCAGGAGCATTTCGTCAGGCGCCAGTACGCTGCGTTGTTGCCCCTGCTCGAAATGGCTGACCCCCGCAATCTGCAGGATCAACATGCGCGGCGTCTCGAGGGAGTCGATGGCCTTGCTCAGATGACGGGAGTAGCGATGGGCACTGGCGGTCATTCGACAGAACCGCAGCTGGCCCAGGTCTCCGTACTCCAGCCGGCCCTGGAAGTTGCTGTCATGCAACGGATCGATGAAGGTCGACTCCAGACGTTTGACATAGTCCGGCGTGCGACCCAGGTGGTCACTCATGAATTCTTTCCACTTCATCAGCCGATCGGAACGCACAACCTGATCAGTGGACACACAGGCTAAATGGGTCATTTGTCGCCTCTATTTTTTATTGTTTTTTGTTGATTGGGCAAAGAGGTCAACTTGCCCAATCCTGGCTGCGTCCCTGCGGGTTAGTGATCAAAAAGGGTAGTGATGGCTTCCGGGCTGCCAGGTGACCCAATGGGCACGGGTGAATTCGTCCAAGGCATAGTGACCATTGAAGCGGCCGAGCCCGGAGTTCTTTTCACCGCCGAAGGGCGCGTTGGGTTGGTCATCGACCGTGATGTCGTTGATATGGGTCATGCCCGCGACAATGCCCCGGGCGAAGTTCAAGCCACGGGCCATGTCTCGGGTGAACACCGCGCTGGACAGGCCATATTCACTGGCGTTCGCCAACGCCAAGGCGTGACCTTCGTTCTCGGCGATCAGCAGCGGCAGCAAAGGCCCGAACGTTTCATCGCGGGCCAGTTCCTGATCGGCCCCCACCTCACCGAATACATGGGCAGGCAGTACCAGCCCGCAGGCCGGGCCGCCACACAGCGGCTTGAGGCCGGCGCTCTGGGCCCCGTCGATTTTACGCAGCAGGCCATCGAGCTGGCTCTGATTGACCACCGGCCCGATCACCGTGTCTGCCTTGGCCGGGTCGCCGGTCTTGAGGTTGCGCACGCGTTCCACCACCAGCGCGGCGAAGTCGGCATACAGCGAACGGTCGACGATCACCCGGTTGACGCTCATGCAGATCTGCCCTTGGTGCAGGAAGCGTCCGACTACCGCAGCGTGGGCGGCTATTTCAACATCCGCGTCATCGAGCACCACCAGTGGAGCATTGCCACCCAGCTCCAGGGCGACACGCTTGATGTGTTTGCCGCCGGTAGCAATGCGCCCGACATTACGGCCCACATCCGTCGAGCCGGTGAAGGAAATCAGGCTCGGTACGGGATGCGCGACGAAGGCGTCGCCAATCTCCGAACCGGCACCGACCACGACGTTGAGCGAGCCTTGCGGGAAGCCGGCTTCTTCGAACAGGTGGGCAATCAGCAGGCCGCCGGTCACTGCCGTGTCGCTGGCGGGCTTGAGCACGATGGTGTTACCCAGCGCCAGCGCCGGCACCACCGAACGCATGCTCAGGTACAACGGGAAGTTCCACGGGCTGATCACACCCACCACGCCGAGCGGCTCGCGAAACACGAAGCTCTGTTCGCCGGGCTTGTAGCTGGTGAGGATGCGTCCCTCGACCTGCATCGGCATGCTTGTGCACTCGCGCACAAGGTTGAGTGTGAACTGCCATTCCATGCTCGCCTTGATCCGGGTGCTGCCCGACTCACGAATCAGCCAGTCAACGATTTCGTCACGACGGTCCTGGATAACCAGGGCGAGTTTTTCAAGGTATGCGCTGCGCTGTGTCGGGTGCAGTTGGGCCCAGGCTGCTTGCGCTTGATGGGCGGCCTGATAGGCGTCATCGAGATCGCCGATCGAGGCCAACGGCATTTCCAGCAGTTGTTCGCCGTTGAACGGGTTGCGGTCGTCCAGGCGGCGCGCGGAGCGACCGGCACGCCAGGTGCCGTTGATGTATTGGTCGCCAGTGATGGCGTAAGGGGCGAGCGGTTGAGTGGTCATAATCTTACCTTTGGCGGCAGGTGATCGCATCGTTCAAGCAGTTGAGGGTGCCAACGCTGTCGATGAAAAGGGCTCAGCTTCGGATCCAGGCACGTCCCCAGGAATTGAGCGTGTATTCCTCCTGGGGCCAGACGCCGGGTTGGCGCGAGGCCTCGGTGACTTCCAGCTCGGCGGAGAACTCCAGGCGGTTGCGGTCGGCATCGACCACCATGAAGAACAGGTTGTTGCCTGGCCCATGCCGGCCAGGGCCGAAGAAGAGGGTGATGCGCTCCTTGGCGAAGCGATCACCCCAGTCGCGAATGTCGTTCCATTCGTTGGTTTCGTAGCAGTGGTGATCCCACTCGTTTTTCGAACCACGGAAAAACGCCAGTGTGTGATGCTCATCGTCCGAGCGCAGGAAACACGTCATGAGCTGGCCGGTCTGCTCATCCACGACATTGTCCGAGACGGTAAACCCCACCGTGTTGACGTAGAAATCGATCATCGCTTCCAGTTCAGTGGTCTGGAACACCACGTGCTGCAGGCGGCCAGGCATGCCATGTCGATCAGCAGCGGCGTGGCTGCGCGACACCCCGAAGATCGTTTGCCGACCCTGGGGATCATGGATCAGGAAGGCACCGGGTTCGAGTAACGGCGAGTCGAGCGCTTCGACAGCACAGCCGCTCTCGACCAGGCGAAGCCGCAGCGCTGTCAGTCGAGCCTGATCGCCCAGGTCAAACGCCGCCGCGAGCAGGCCACTGTGGTCAGCCGGCGACACGAGCATGGCCCGTTGCGGGCCGCTGAGTAGCCAGCTGCCGTCGGCCTGCGCCGAGCTGTCCATGTCCAGCAGTCGGCGATAGAAATCGATCTGCCGTTGCGGTTCTTTGCTCGCCAGGTGCAGGTAGCACAAGCGTGCCGGTGTGGAAGTCTGGAGTGTTTGCATAAACACCTCGGGGGCTTGAAAGGTTCAGTGAAAGGCGGGGGCGATGCCCGACTCGATTTCGCTGCTTCTCGTCGCGGCGATGCCCAACAGCGACTGCAACGCTTCGGCAGCTTCTGTTTCGGTGGCCTTGTCGAAAATGGCGGCGATATAGCGATCCGGGCGCAGCAGCAGAAACCGGTTTGATTCGCCCAGTATGGCCTTGAGCAAACCGTCCCGGTCCTGGAGCACTGTGCAGCCAGGAATCGTCGGCATGGCTTCGATGGGCTCGGGGAGGATCAGGATCCGTTTGGCTTCCAGATGGTTCCAGAAGCCATGCTTGAGTTCATCGAGCCGTTGCCGGGTAGGTGCGCCGTATTGAATCAAGGCGAAGCCGGCGCCGATGGCCTCATCGAGCAGGCATTCGTGGCCATGGGCATCGGTGAGCATCGGTTGCGGGAACATCTGCCCGCAGGACAGTTTCCCGGCTTCCCCCTCGGTCAGTACCAGGCCTTTGGTGAACCGGGGCTTGGGCTTGAAACGCATTTGCAGGAAATAGTCCCGCAACGGTGGCAACAGGCCGATCAAGGCGAACGCAGAACTGATCAGGCGAGCGCGAAGGACAGTGGCCGGCGCCATGACCACGCCGAGGTTCAAGGCCAGCTTGATCAATGCCCAGGCATGATCGCGTCGCTCGCTTTCGTAAGACAGCAGGGCGGTTTCCGCCATTTTTCCTTTCAGCACGCCGATCAGCTTCCAGCCCAGGTTGTGGGCATCGCGCACACCGCTGTTCATGCCTTGGCCGGCATAGGGCGGGGTCAGGTGCGCGGCGTCACCGGCGAGGAACACGCGCTCCACCTGCCAGCGCTCGGCGACCCGGGCGTGGAAGGTGTAGACCGTCTTGCGCACGATGGAAACCGGCGCTTCACCCTTGAACGGACGCAGCAGCGCCTGCAGGCGGGTTTCGCCGAGCACCTGCTCATCGGTTTCGTCCGCCTTCAGCAGAAACTCGAAGCGGCGCGTACGGTGAGGACCGGGCACGTCAACCACTGGGCGCCGGGCATCGCAATACACGCGGGTTTGCCAGAACGGGTCGTCATCCTGGTCGGTATCGACCACCAGCCAGCGCGAGGAGAAGCTCGAACCGACCATCTCGATCCCGAGTTGTTTGCGTACCGGGCTGCGGCCACCGTCGCAGGCCACCAGATAGGCTGCTTGGACTTCCAACAGTTCGCCATCAGCGTCACGAATCAGCGCACGCACGCCATGCTGGTCTTGATGAAACTCCAGCAGCTCGTGGCTGAAGCGTGCCTTGAGACTGGCAAAGCGTTCGAGGCCTGCCTTGAGCGTGGCCTCGAACAGCGGTTGGCGAAAGGCATTGCGCTTGGGGAAACCGTACAGCTTGCCGGTCGGCTCGACCTTGCCAAAGCAACGGCCGCCGGGCCGGGTGAAATAGTGCACGCCGTAGCCGGGAACCACGTCCTTGAGCACAGCTTGGTCCAGACCGATGGCCTGCATGGTGCGCAGGGATTCATCGTCGATCGAAACCGCCCGTGGCTCGGTCACAGTGCCGGGCTTGCGATCGATGATCAAAGTGTCGACATTGGCCTGGCCGAGCAGGTTGGCCAGGGTCAGCCCGGTAGGGCCGGCACCGATGACCAGTACCTGGGTATTGAGACGTTTGAGGGTTGTCATTGTTATTCCCTTTGCGGATGGCTCAGCCCAGTGGCTTGGGGCGGTTGGCGAGCGCCGCCATGCGCTGCGACAAGTCTTGGGCCAAGGCCAGGATCTGTTGCCCTTGTGCCGCTTCCTGGGCGTCGTCACGTGCTTGGATCGGGCGCACGCAACTGATGCTGCCGATGACCTTGCCATCGCCGTCGAAGATCGGCGCGGCGAGGCCATAGACGCCAGGGTCGACTTCGCCTGCGCTGGCCACATAGCCCTGGCGCCGCAACTGCTGCAGGGTGCGGCGGAACTGGTCCCAGGTCTGGCCAAGGCTGCTGGCGCGCACCTCATCGGGATTGTCCAGAAACAGCTGGTTGTGTTGCCGCGAGGTCATGTTGGCGAGGATCGCCTTGGACGTCGCCCCGAGGAACAACGGCCTGGGCGAACCACGGGAATAGCTGACTTCACTGAACAGATTGCCGTGCTGATGAATGCACACGACCTGGTCCTTGAACAGCCGGCAGATCAGCCAGACTTGCTGCTCGTTCCACTGCGGAAAGCTGGGTTCCAGTGATTGCGCAGCGCGCACGAGCGGGTCGCTCAGGCGTAATTGACGATCCCAGGTGATGATCCGCGCGCCCAGTGCATAACGCCCGGCTTCGACCTGGAACAGCAGGTTGGCCTCGGCCAGCTCACGCACATAGCGGTAGATCGTCGAGCGGGTGAAACCCAGGGCAGTGCCCATGTCGTCGACCGCCCAGATCGGGTTTTCTTCGGTGAACAGGTCGAGCACCCGCAACATGCGCTCCAGGCTCGAGCCTTTGCTGTCGGCATCCTGTTCTGGCGGTTGTTCAGTGGTGTGTAGGTGGTCCATGGCTTATTGCTCGTCCACGATGCTGTTGCGCAAGGTGCCGATGCGCGCAATCTCGACCTCGACTTCATCGCCTGGCTTCATCCACACCGGCGGCTCACGGAATGCGCCAACACCGCCGGTGGTGCCGGTGACGATGACGTCCCCGGGGGCCAGTTCGGTGAAGGTGGAGCAATACTCGATCAGCCGGCGCACATCGAAAATCATGTCGCTGGTGCGGGTGTGCTGCATCACTTCGCCATTGAGGCGGGTGGTCAGCTCCAGGTCCTGTGGGTCGCCGATCTCATCGCCGGTCACCAGCCAAGGGCCGAAGCCACCGGTATTCGGGAAGTTCTTGCCGGGTACGAACTGAATGGTGTGCTTCTGCCAATCGCGGACGCTGCCGTCGTTGTAGCAGGCGTAGCCGGCGACATGGTCCAGCGCGTCGGCAGCCTTGACGTGACGCGCCGCTTTACCGATCACCACCGCCAGTTCGCCCTCGAAATCCAGCTTGTGGGAAGCCTTGGGGCGCACGATGGGTTGCAGGTGGGCGGTCTGGCTGTCGGCGAAGCGGGTAAAAATCATCGGGTAGATCGGCATCTCACGACCGGTTTCGCGCACGTGAGTGGCGTAGTTGATGCCGATGCACAGCACTTTGCCCGGGTTCGGGATCACCGGCAGGAACGTCACTTCAGCCAATGGGATGCGCGGCAGGCCTGCCAGGGTCTCGCGGGTCAACTCGCCCAGGCGGTTGTGGGCGATGGCTTGCTTGAGATCACTGCCAAAGGTGGGCTTGACTGTTTCCAGGTCAATCACCTGGTCGCCTTCGACGACGCCGTAGCTGCTACGACCTTGAACAATAAAACTTGCAAGTTTCATGGAGTCTCCTTGGGAGAGAGAGGGTGCATGGCACCGGATGCAATGAGGGTTAATCTAGTCCTGCGGGAAAATCCTGTAAAGTAGGATTTATACAAAAATCCTAAAATATGGAATTTATGTTTATTTTGGCGAGGCAGTACCTTTAGCGAACCTTGGGGAGCAAAGGGAGAGGAGGCAGACAGCCAACCACATAGGACGGGGATGGCAGGGTGAAAAGAATCTGAACCTGTGGGAGCGGGCTTGCTCGCGAAGACGGCGTCACAAGCGACATCAATGTCGACTGTAGCGCCGTCTTCGCGAGCAAACCCGCTCCCACATGTACTTCGCTTAATTGACTGGCCTAATTCGGGTCAGCAGCCCAGCACCCATGCAGCGACATGCGCATCCGGAAGGGAATCCGGATGCGGGCAATGGGCCCGCTGGCCATGTCACGGGAGTCCAGCACGACCAGCTCACTGCGCCCCTCGGCGATGAGATTGAGAAGGGCAACGACGTAGCCATCGGCTTCCTCTGCATCGGCAGAGCGCGGAATGAAGATGGGCTCCTGGAAGCAGCCGCTGTCACCGGGAAACCAGGCGTCGGTGATGCCTGTCTTCAGGTTCAAATGGACCAGCAGGTTGAAGAACTGAAAAGGTATCGGTCCATTCGCCGGGTTGTAGGGGCGCTCGGGATCGAAGGCGAGCAGGAAACCATGCTGGTACTTTCGGCCGATGTAGCGGTCATCACACCTGGGGAATTCGCAGGGGTAGTCGGTCAGTGGTTGCGGTTCGACCTCGTCCAGGGCGCTGTTCAGGTCAAAGGTCCAGCGCATCAGGCTGGCCGCCAGGGTTTCGGGCGGCGGGACATAACCGTCCGCCTGGGGAAAGAAGTAGAAGATGTTCCCGCCGGTGACCGGCATGTCGACGTAGACCTTGCCGTCCTCATCGAACGCATTGAGCGTATGCCCCTGGAACCCGTCCTTGGGGCCCTTGAACCAACGCACATCCTGCGCATTACCGTTGCGCGGCACGACGGCAAACAGCTGGGGCAGGTCGGGTTGCCATTGGAAATGCGGCCCGCCGTTTTTCATGCGTTCGACGTCAACCGTCAATGGAATCAGTGGGAACACGACGTAGCGTTCGGTCACCGCAAAATCATGCACCATGGCCGCATAAGGCGCCTGGAACCAGATTTCATGCAGCAGTTTGCCGTCCGGCGAGATCTCGAAGTACGCCAGATCGGGCGTGCCGTCGCCTTTGGCTTCATAGCTGCAGGCCAGCAGGTTGCCTGTTACCGGGTCGAGCTTGGGGTGGGCGGTGAACGTCGCGGATTTGATCTGCCCGTCAAATGTCCATTCGCCGAGGGTCTCCAGGGTGTCGAGATCCATCGCCCAGGGCAGGGCATCTTCCTTGAGTGCCAGCAGGACGCCGTTGTGCGGGATGACGGTGGTGTTGGCAGTGGTGTTGTTTTTCGCCGCGAGGCGGTCGTTGGTGTAGACGTTGCGGTAGACACCATTGAGCGAACGACCTTCACGGCGCTGGGCCAGTAGGCGATCGGTCTTCACATAGCGGCGGCGCATCGAGACCTTGCCATTGGCAAAGTTGAAGCGGCTGACCACGCCGTCGCCGTTGAAAAAGATATCGTTGCCCAGCATGGGTGGGTACTGCGGGTCTGGTGCCACCTGATAAAAAGTCCCGCCGATCGAAGCGGGCAGGACGCCTTCGATCTCGAGGTCGAACACCTCTGCTTCCACACGGCTGGGCGTGTAAAGCGCACCGGAAAATTCAGGGGTTTGCGGGAATGGAATAGTCATCGGGCAATCTCATCAATGTACAGTTTCATTCAGGTTCAGACCGATTGTGGAGACAGGGCCGGGCTGGAAGACTTAATGCCGCGGCGAAAGCGTGTAACCATCAGGCACGAGATCACCAAGGCTAGCAAATAGGCTGATGCGGCCAGCCATCCGACCGCCCGGAAGTGGCCCTCACCGACGACCAGTGCGGCGCCAAACGGCCCCAGCCCCTGGCCGACGAAAATCGCCGCGTTCCCCAGGCCCGCCAATCGGCCGGAAGGGTCCAGTTCGGCGGCCATGGAAAGCAGGTACGGCAGGCTGAAAAACCAGACCATATGGATCAGGCAGGCCGTGGTGACAAAGGCAATGGGGCTGGTGCCGTAGACCATGATCAGCGTCGCCAGTAATGCCGTGCCGAAGCTCAACAGTTGCGGAAACAGCAGGCCAAGGCGTCGGCCAATCAGCCCGGCCAGGCCTGCGCCCAGGGCGCCGGCCAGAATGCTGCCGCCGAGAATCCCACCAATCTGCTGCGGCTCCAGGCCAATGCTCTTGCCGATGCGCTCCTGGTAGACCCATAGGGCCGAGTGCCCGAAAAACAACAGGGCAAACAGCAGGATCAACAGCACGGCGGTGAGACCGAATGGCTGGATCGAGCCACTGGCCAAGCGATGAGCTTCGGGGTAGCGCTTGGGCACTCTCCAGCACCCCAACGCCGCAAGCACGCTGGTGATCGCCAATAGAAAAAACGCCCCGTTCACACCGAACGATTTAAGGATCAGCGGCATGGAGGTCACCAGCAGCATGCCCCACAGCAGATTGCCGATGTTGATGACGGCGAAGGTCGCGTCCTTGGACGTGCGCAGTGCCGCGGTGGCATAGACCACCGCCATGACCGCGCCGCCGCTCGCACCACAGACCATCCTGGAAAGGACCAGCCCGGCCTGACTGTGCAGTTGTGTGCTGACCAGGTTACCCACTGCCAGGATCAACAAGGCCACCAGGGCGAAGCGGCGTCGGTCGACGCTGGCCATGAACAGGGCACAGACGCCGCAAGCGACGGCCATCGCCATGAGTTCGGCGGCGAAAATGGCGCCTATCGCATTGAGCGGCAGGCCGAGTTGGTCGATCAAGGCACCGCCAAGGATCGGCTGGATCTGCAGTGTCCCCAGGGAAATGACCATCATCAGGCAGATGGCGCCCAGTGATTTTTTACTGTCGATGGAGTCGAGTGCGTTCATGAAGCATCACCTCGGGTAATGGGCCCGCTCATGGGTGAGCAGGCGTATACGTCAATCAGAACTTGTGGACGTAACGAACCTGCACCTGGTAATCCGCTCGGGAGCGATTCTCGACGCCGGTTTCTTTATAGGTGTTGAGCCAGAAGGCTTTGTCTTCGGTGATTTTCCAGAACAGCCCCGGGCCAAAGCCCAGTACCTTTTCCCGGGAGTCGGTCAGGGTGTTGCCGTTGACCTTGTCATCGGAAATCTGCCGGAAGTAGTAGCCGTTGATGCCGACCGAAACCTTCGGGAGCACTTCGTACGAGACGGTGAAGTTGGCCCACGCCGACTGTCCCGACTGGGTGTCGCGTACGGATTGCCCTTCGAAGAACTGCGCCGAACTGCTCGCCGGATCGTCGTTCTTGAAGTTGTACAGGTAGTTCAGCCTCCAGCTCACCTCCCAGCGAGGCGCCGGCATCCAGGTCGCTGCCCAGTAGGGGTTCAGGGAGAAGTAGTTGGAGCCTGGGTTCAGGTCTTTGTGTTTGTCGTATTTGCCCGTTGGCAGGATGGTGTCGAAGGCCATGCGCTGCACGAAAACCGGCCTGCCGGTCGCGTCGACGATCGGGTCGAACTGGACCTGCGGTCCAAGCGTGACATCGCCAAGGCCTGCGGCGTTATCCTTGAGCTTGGCGCCGTTATCGCCGAAGTCACCGTCCAGGGAAACGACGGGCACCAATAGACTCCAGCCCAGGTGCGCCCCGCCCGCGAAGGTGTCGGGTGAGTAGTAGCTCAACTGATTGACCATCGTGATGACGTTGATCTTCGGATCATCGAAGGCGCTGTTTTTCTTGCCCTCGTTGGTCCTGATGCTGCTGGCGGTGCTGAACTTCAGGTAGGTCTGGTGAGTCAGCCCGGGCGGCCCGGCAAAGCCGTCGTAGAAGCTGGTACCGCCCAGGTTGATACCGCTGGGCTGACTCACCGAAGGTGGAGGCGGGCCATCGGCGGCATGGGCGGCAAATGAGGCGAAGCTGAGTGCCAGGCACGCTGGCAGGGATTTGGTCAGGCTCATTGAAGTGGCTCTATTCTTGGAATTGTGAGCGGGGGAACTTCCCCTGGCACTTCGACTTTAAGTCCCGGTTGTGGGTGATGCTTGAGTGCAACGGCCAGAGTTGACTGGGAGCGCCACGAAGCGGGGAGGCGTGGTTGATCGCTCGACGCTGATTAACCACGTAACCAGAGGGATACCATTTGCCTGAAGCCATCCCTGGCTATCAGGCGGTACATGCTAGAACTTGAACCGCCCCACCAACCCCTTGAGCTGCCCGGAAATATCGGTCAAGCGCCCCGAGCCGGTCTGCGCCGAGTGAGCAAATTCCTCGACCAATTGTGCGTCGGTATGGATCTGCGCGATGTGTCGGTTGATGTCTTCGGCCACCTGATGCTGTTCCTCTGCGGCCGTGGCGATCTGGGTGTTCTGGTCGCGGATCGAGTCCACCGAGATGCGGATTTTGTCGAAACTGTCGCGGGCCTGTTGGATGCGTTCCACGCTGGTTTGCGACACCTGCAGGCTGCCTTGCATCTGCAGGGTGACTTCCTGGGTACGCCGCGCGAGGTTGCCCAGCAGGCTGTCGATCTCGCCGGTGGAGTCGGCGGTGCGCCGGGCCAGGGCGCGGACTTCGTCGGCCACCACGGCAAAGCCGCGACCCTGATCACCGGCGCGCGCGGCCTCGATGGCGGCGTTGAGGGCCAGCAGGTTGGTCTGTTCGGCGATCGAGCGAATGGTGTCGAGGATGGTGTTGATGTTCTTGCTGTCCTGCTCCAACGCCTGCATGGTCTGGGTCGACTTTTGCAGGTCGTCGCTCAACTTCAGCACGCTGCCGGTGGCTTCGCCGATGTGATGCTGGCCATCGTGTACGTCGCGGTAACCCTCGTCCGCGCTGGAGGCGGCCTGGCTGCACGAGCGGGCCACTTCGTTGGCGGTGGCGACCATCTCGTTGAACGCGGTGCTCACCAGCTCCACGGCCTGACGCTGGCGCCCGGCGGCTTCGTTCATGTTTTGCGCCACTTCGCGGGTGTCGGCGGCGGCGCTTTGCAGGTCGGAAGAGGCACTGCCGATGCGCTGTACCAGCTGCGCGATCATGCCCAGGAACTGGTTGAACCAGCTGGCCAGGGTGGCGGTTTCGTCCTTGCCTTGCACGGTAAGCTTACGGGTGAGGTCACCTTCACCTTCGGCGATTTCCTGCAGGCCATTGGCGACGCCGCGGATCGGCCGCACGATGACACTGGCGAAACTGGCACCGACGATGGCGAAGACCACGGCCAGCGCAGCGGCGATGATGGCGATCAACCAGGTCAGGCTCGAAGCCTCGGCCATCACTTCATCGCGCTTGATCAGGCCAATGAAGCGCCAGCCCAAGCCTTTGGAACTGACCACGTTGGCCATATAGGGCACGCCGTCAATCTCGATCTGGGTCACGCCATCGCTGCTCTTGGCCAGTTCGGCATAGTTGGCGCCAAGGTCGGCCAGCGGCTTGAAGTTGTGTTTGGCATCGGCGGCGTCCACCAGAACGTTGCCGTTGGCTTCCACCAGCATCAGGTAACCGCTGTCGCCCAGCTTGATGTTCTTGACCAGCTCGGTCAGTTGCTTGAGCGACACGTCCAGGCCAACGACCCCCACCAGCTTGCCGGCGGCGTCTGAGACCGTATGCACGATGCCGATCAGTGACACATCATCCGGCGCCCAGTAATAGGCGTCTGTGCGGACGGTGGTGCCCGGTGCGGCGATGGCTGCCTTGTACCATGGACGTACCCGAGGGTCGTAGTTGGAGATTTTAGGATCGTCAGGCCAGCTGGCATAGCCGCCGTCGGCCAGGCCTACGGAAAGATAGGCGGTGGTCGGATGACTCTTGGCAAATCTGTCGAAGATCTCCAAAAGCTGTTTGTTGTTCTCAGGAAGAGGGATTTGTGCGGCGTCGGCACCGGAATAGTTTTTGAGATCCTTGGCCGCGACGATCCGGGGATCCTTGGCGAAGAATTCGACGTTCTGGCTGATACCGTCGAAAAACTGTTTCATGCCATTGTCGATCTGGCGGATTTCACGGCCACTGCTGTCCAGGAAGTTGGCTTTTGCGGCGTCGCGCAAGTTCAACACGACGAGCACTGCCACCAGGACAACCGGGAGGCAGGCAATGGCCGCGAACGCCCATGTCAGCTTCTGTTTGATATTCATGACTTCTCCCGCGGAATATTTTAGGTGTTGGAACGGCGGAAACATTAGCGGTGAGCGTTACGAATTCTGGAGGGGAAGCGCCCATGCCTACCCACAGCATATCGACCAAAGTCCCATGTACTTTAGGCCGATGGGTTGCCACCGGACGTCGATCAAGCTGCAGCGAGGCGATTGCAGACAGCGTCGCTAATCTGGAAGATAGTGCCGACGGCTCTGCATTTCCTGGCCTTTTCTCAAGGCACCAGAGTCAGGCAAGCCCTGATCGTCTTCATGTGTTAACGAGGCCCTATGCCAAGCGCATTCGAAAGCGTACTTAAAAACAAGAACATGGCTTATCGACCACTCGGATCGGCACCTGCCAGCCAGGCACCGATCCGCGTCGCGTTTGTATTGATGGACAACTTCTCGATGATGTCCTTCACCGGTGCGGTGGACGCGCTGGTGACCGCCAACCTGATGAGCGACATGCCCCTTTACGAGGTATTGACGGTCGGGGTTTCAGGGGCACAGGTGACGAGTGACCTGGGGATCGTCATCTCGACCGACATCGAGCTGGCGCAGATGCCGGAAAACCAGGACGTGCTGATCGTCGCCGGCGGCTTTCGTGTGAAGTTGCAAGGCCATCCATTGTTGCGCCGCAAGCTGCGCGCCAATGCGACGTCCGGGGCGATACTGGGCGGGCTGTGGAACGGCGTGTTTTTTGTCGCCGATGCCCACCTGCTCGATGGTTTCGAATGCGCTGTTCATCCGGAAAGCCGGGCGATGATGACGGAGATGTTTCCCCACGTGAAGGTTTCCAGTCGGGCCTATGTCGTTGACCGGGAGCGGGTCAGTTGCGCCGGTGCGAACAGTTCGCTGCGCATGATGCTCCAGTTGATCAGCAAGACGGGAGGGCAGGCGCTGGTGGGTGCCATCGAGGAAATTCTTCGCTGTGATGAATCAGGCGATGATGCTTCGGATTTGCCGCCGGTCTTCGTCGAGACGGACCCGACGCTGCCGGAAAGTCTCAAGCTGGCTTTGGAGCTGATGTGGCAAAACGTAGAGGAACCCTTGACCATCGATGAGCTGGCAGCGTGCGTGAAGATTTCCAAGCGGCAGTTGGAACGACGCTTCTGCAGTTTTCTCGGGGCGACCCCAACGCGGTATTACCTGGAGCTACGTCTGACACGCGCGCGCCAACTCATCCAGCAGACCAATCGGTCCGTGACCGAAATCGCCGTAGCGACGGGCTTCGTCAGCTCGCCGCACTTTCAGCGGCGTTTCCGGGATTTTTTCGGCGTTCCACCGGGCAGTTATCGTTCGACGTTTGCGCGCAAGTAACGTTTCGGGCTGCTGTGCAGCCCTTCGGGTGCAACTGGACGCCTCCACGCAGATCCTCAGCCTGGTCAAGCGCGAAGCGGACATCGCCGTGCGCAACCACCGGCCGGACAATCCTGACCTGATCGCCCGGCGAATTGCGCGTTGGCCGGTGGGGTTATTCGCCTCCCAGGCTTATGTCGATGTCCATGGCGTACCATCGCCTGGCAGCGCATTCGAAGGCTATTGTCGCAAGCCTGAGTTCGAGCCTGTTGGTGCGCCGCTCGATTGCCGCTGGCATTGATGGGGGAGCGGATGGCTTGGTGAGACTGTGGCCGGAGCGCACGCGTGCGTTGCCGTACGAGGTATGGCTGGTCACCCACGCGGACCTGCGCCATACCGCGCGAGCGCGGGCGGTGATCGATGAGATTGTCGAGGTATTTGCGTTGGAAAACGAATGAGACCTTGTGAGAGCGGGCTTGCTCGCGAAAGGGCCGGCATATCCAACATCGTTGTTGATTGATACACCGCTTTCGCGAGCAAGCCCGCTCCCACAGTTTCATTGGAGGTCACAGACACTGCTGTCATGGCATCTGCGGCAGCTCTTGCGGGCGCAGGTCAAACACCAGCACCTCGGCATCCTGGCCGTTGCTCAGTGTCAGTGCCTGTTCCTGGCGTACCCGCACTCCGTCACCTTCCTGTAGCGGCACACCGTTAAGCTCGACACTGCCCCGGGCCACATGCACGTAGGCATAGCGATCTGGGGCCAGGGTCAGGGTGGCGCTTTCCTGGCCATTGAACAGCCCAGCGTAGACTCGGGCGTCCTGGCGCACCTGGAGCGAGCCGTTGGCGCCGTCCGGGGAGATGATCAACTGCAGGCGACCGCGTTTTTGTTCGGCGCTGAAGTGTTCCTGTTGATAGCGCGGTGTGGCGCCGCTGACGTTGGGCACGATCCAGATTTGCAGGAAGTGCACCAACTCGTCGGCACTGTGGTTGAACTCACTGTGGGCTACGCCACTGCCAGCGCTCATCAACTGCACGTCGCCGGGGCGAATGACCGAGCCCGTGCCCAGGGTGTCCTTGTGCTCCAGCGCACCTTCAAGCACATAGGAGAAAATCTCCATGTCCCGATGGGGATGCTGGCCGAAGCCCTTGGCGGCGGCGACCCGGTCGTCATTGATGACCAGCAGGTCGGAGAAGCCTTGTTCATTGATGTTGCGGTAGTTGGCGAACGAAAAGGTATGGAACGAGGTCAGCCAGCCGTGGCGGGCGATGCCGCGGTCCGAAGCTTTGCGAAGGGTCAGCATGGTAGTTCTCCTGGTTCAGTGGGCGACGGCTGTGACCGTTCACCGGGTTCAGAAGAAGATTAATGGTTATCGAACCATTCAATAAGCAGGTGGAAAACGAAAGACTGTCCGTTTTGGGTGGACAATTGATGACTCCTACCAGCGGGCGCTTTGCTTCGACATAATGTCGATACCTGTCAGCCATATGATAAACCCTGTGGGAGCGGGCTTGCTCGCGAAGGCGATGCGGCAGTCAGCACACATGTTGAATGTGATGCCCTCTTCGCGAGCAAGCCCGCTCCCACAGGGGATCATCTGCGGTGTGTCGTTTTCCCCGATTTTTGGCGTATCCCCAATGAAAACCGTTGCAATGGTGCTGTTCCCGGATTTCCTGCTGCTCGACATGGCCGGGCCTCTTGAAGTGTTTTCCATCGCCAATCGTTATCTCGAGCCGGATCAGCGTTATCAATTATTGACCCTGGGCACCGAGCGCGGTGCGTTACGGGCGTCTAACGGTGTGGCGGTGCAGGCCGATATTCATATCGACCAGGCTTGGGCGGCCTATGACGTGTTGCTGGTCCCGGGCGGGCCGGGGGCCTATAACGACCAGCATCCGGGCTTGCACACCTGGCTGCGGGCCGCGGCGCAACGGGCCACGCGCTATGGCTCCATTTGTACGGGGGCCTTTGTGCTCGGTGAGGCGGGGTTGCTCGATGGTTATCGCGTTACCACCCACTGGCATTACACCGAGCGCCTGATCCGCCGTTTCCCCAAGGCACTGGTGGAAACCGACAAGATCTTCCTGCAGGACCGCCGCCTGATCACCTCTGGCGGTGTCACCGCCGGTATCGACCTGGCGCTGTCCATCGTCGCGCAAGACCACGGCCGCAAGGTCGCGCTGGATGTGGCCAAGGTGTTGCTGGTGGTGATGAAACGCCAGGGCGGGCAGGCGCAGTTCAGTCCTCTGGTAGCTGCGGTGGCGTCCCAGGAGTCAGCCATTACCCGGGTGCAGAATCATGTGATGGAGCATCTGGAAGAACCCTTCACCATTGAACGCATGGCCGCGCTGGCCGCCATGAGCTCGCGGCATTTCGCCCGGGTCTTTGCCCGTGAAGTGAAGATGACGCCCATGGAGTTCCTGCAAGGTGCGCGTATCGACCGGGCCCGTCAGTTGCTGGAAAGCACGGATTTGCCCCTCAAGACCGTGGCGTTTCGCAGTGGCTTTGGCAGTGTGCGGCACATGCGCTTCCTGTTCAGTGAAAAGCTCGGACTGACCCCGGTGCAGTATCGCCAGCAGTTCAGTTGAGCCATCGGTGTCCGTCCAGGGCACCGTGATGTCCGTGACGCTCCCTGTGCCAGCATTGTCCTGTGGGCTGCGACTGCCAAGATAACGGCGAACCCTCTGGAAAGGATGCGCAGGAGCCAGGGCAGACGCGTTCGCTGACCTGCAACGTCATGCCCGCCCCGGTTACCCGGCGCTGGATCGCCCATGAACAGTTTCGTCAAACCCGATACCGAGCCGGCGCTGGGCTTCGGTCCGTTTGCCTTTTACCGACAGCAGCGGCTGGTCACCCGTGACGGCAAGCCGTTGGCGCTGGGCGGACGTGCCCTGGACATTCTTCAAGTGCTGGTCGAGCACGCCGGCAGCTTCGTCAGCAAGCAAGCACTTATCGCGCATGTATGGCCTGACAGCGTCGTGGAAGAAATCAACCTGCGGGTGCACATCGCGGCGCTGCGGCGGGCCTTCGGCGATGGGCGGGACGGCTGTCGCTATATCCTCAATCATCCCCGGCAAGGCTATTGTTTTGCCGCTTCCGTGGCCTTGGAGGCGAGTGTCGAACGGTGTGCCAACCGATGGTCCACGCGACACAACCTGCCGGCCCGGCTGAACCCGCTGATCGGCCGCGACAAAGTGCTGGGGCAGTTACTGGCCGATGTGCCCCGTCGGCCCTTGACCACCGTGACCGGTCCGGGCGGTGTTGGCAAGACCACGGTGGTGTCGCGGGTAGCGGAACTGTTGCTGGAGTATTTTGACGACGGTGCCTGGTTCGTTGACCTGTCCGCCACCAGCGACTCTTCGCAGGTGTCGGTGCAGGTCGCTCGCACGCTCGGTTTGGCAGGCGCGCACTGGAGCGCGCAACTGGCCTCCTGTCGAATGTTGTTGGTGCTCGATGGCTGCGAACATGTGCTCGACGCCTGCCAGGAGCTGGCCCAGGCACTGCGCTCGGCACCTGGGGTGGCGCTGTTGTTGAGCAGTCGCGAACCCTTGGGTATCACGGATGAAAATGTTGTGCCGTTGCAGGGCCTGGCGGTGGCGTCGCCCCTTGAGCCGGAGCATCAAATATTGGCGTGCCCGGCCGTGCAGCTGTTGATCGATCGGGTCGGCGCCCGGCAGCAAGGCTTCACACCGGGTGAGCGCGACTTGCTGACCATTGCGCAAATCTGCCACCGCCTGGACGGTTTGCCGCTGGCGTTGGAGTTGGCGGCAGTCCAGGTCGATGCGTTAGGGGTGGCAGGAGTGCTGGAGCAGTTGGATTTTGGCCTGTCATTCTTGAGCCATGGACGACGCACGGCGGTGGCCCGCCACCGGAGCCTGGAGGCCTTGCTGGATTGGAGTTTCGAGCGCTTGAGCACTGATGAACAAGCGGTGCTCCAGCGTCTGGCGGTGTTCGAGGCACCCTTCAGCCTGAGGGCGGCGATGGCGGTGATCAGTTGCGCCGAGCTGGGTGTCGGGCAACTGCCCTGGCTGCTGTCACGATTGGTAAGTCAGTCGTTGGTGATGCTTGAGCAGCACGCCGAAGGGGGGCGCTTTCACTTGCTCCACACCACCCGCGCCTATGCCTTGGAAAAGCTGCGGCGCAGCGGCCAGTGGCAGGTGTTCCAGCGGCATTACGTGTTGCAGGAGGCTTGGCAACCCTGCCGCTCAGGGCTCCAGTCGTTGACTCAACCTTTGGAGCAGCGCGCCGGCTTCCTGTAGGTCGGGGGTATCGAACCCTTCGGTGAAGCGTCGATAGACCGGCCCGAGCAGATCGCGTGCGGCGTGTTCCTGCCCCTGGCGTTGCCATAACCGGGCCAGGGACATGGCGCTGCGCAGTTCCCAGGCCAGGGCGTTGTGCCGCCGGGCTACGGTCAGGGCTGCCAGCAATTGTTCTTCGGCGTGCCCTTCAAGGGATGGGTCATTGTGTGTCAGCCAGTTTTCGGCGCCGGCCCGCAGGATCTCCGCCGAGCACCAGCCCGCCGCACCGTCGTGGGCGCGTTCGATTTGCGCCTGGCTAACGAAGTCGGCCCGTAGCGTGACCACGATGTCGCGGATCAGCCCGGCAGCCGTCGGACTCGCCTCCAGGGTTTCACCGGTGAATGCGCAGTCGTAGTGGCGGGCCCAGTCATGGAACAGCATCACCGAATGTTTTTTCGCCTGTAGCTTCAACAGATCGAGCCTTTCTCGGGCGGTTGCGTGATCACCGTTGTAATGGGCGATCACGCAACCGCTCATCGCCAGGGTGTAGCAGATCGAGATGCCGTGGTTGATCTGCAAGGCGATCTGCAACGCCAGGTTGGCGGTGCGTCGGGCTTTCTCGGCAAAGCCCTGCAGCCAGAGGATGCGCGCCAGAATCGTCAGCGCAGCCACGCTCTGGTCGTATTGCACGCCAAAACCGTGGCTGAACCGGCTGAGATGGCCGCTCTGGGCCAGGCGCTGGATCACCTGCTCGGCATCGCGTCGAGCCGCGCCCTGGTCACCGGTAAAATGCAGCGCCAGCACACGCAGGCGTTGGGTGCTCAGGGAGAGGTTCGGGTCGCCGTGGGGCCCCAGCCGGTCGAAGTCCTGGCTTTGTTCCAGCGCCTCCCGATAGTTGCCACGACTGAGGTTGACGGTCATGTGCCCCGATACCGCCCGCAGTTCGCTCGCCAGGTCCTGGCAGTGCTGCGCCAGTTGCCGGGCCGTGACGAAAGCGCGGACGGTGGCCGGCGTGCCACCCTCGGTGTGGTAGTTGAAACTGGCGTGGGCCAGTTCCAGGGCGAGGGTCAGCCTTGGGCACGGCGAGGGGCTGGCTTGTAATAATTTCAACGCTTTGCTGACGTAAAGGCCGTGCTCCTTGAGCAGCGACAGTTCCTGCCAGAGGGGCAGGGTGCGAGCGGTCAGGCGGATTGCCACGGTGTGCGAGCCCTGTGGACCCAAGCCCCGGTCGAGCGCCGCACGGATGTCGTCGCGATAGGCGGCGTAGCGGGCGATCCACAGCCGCGTGGGGGTGTTTTCCCAGTCGCTTTCGGCTTGCTCCATCAGCGTCAGGCAACGCTCGGCGTGACGTTCCTGGCTGGCCGCCAGTTCCCCGGCTTCGGCCAGTTTCTCCAAGGCATAGCTGCGGGTGGTATCGAGCAGCCGATAGCGCACCTCTTCATCGCCAATCTCTACATTGAGCAACGATTTGGCGACCAACTGGCTGACTGACACCAGCACCTGATCGGGCGCCACATGCTGGCCGATGATCACTGCGGCGGCCGATGTCAGGTTGAAACTGCCCATGAACACCGCCAGCCGCCGCAGGCAGATCTGCTCGCACGGGATAAGCAGCGCGAAGCTCCAATCCAGCGTGGCACGCAGGGTTTGCTGGCGCGGTGCGGCGTCGATTTCGTTGTGCAGCAGGGCGACGCTGTCTTGCAGTTGTCGGTGAAGTTCCTCCAGCCCGAAACGGCCGATTTGCGCGGCGGCCAGTTCAATGGCCAGGGGAATGCCGTCCAGCCGCTGGCAGATGTCGATCACCAACGGTACTTCGTGGTCGGTCAGTTCGAAGTCGTCCTGGCTGGCCATGGCCCGCTCGGCGAACAGTTGCAGTGCCGGGTACTCCACGGCGGGATAACCCTCGATAGGCGTCTCTCGCGGCGGGAACGCCAGGGAGTCCAGGCGCTGCACGTGCTCACCTTCGGCACGCAGGCCTTCGCGGCTGGTGGCCAGGACATGCAGGTGAGGGGCGCCGCGCAGCAGGGTTTCGCAGAGTAGAGCGATGGCGTCGATCAGGTGCTCGCAGTTGTCGATCACCAGCAACAGATGCCGCTCCTTGAGCTGGCGGGCGATGGTGTCCAGCGGGTCGCCGTCATGCAGCGGCAAATCCAGCAGCGCGCACAGGTTGGGAGCGATCATGGCCGGGTCGTTGAGCGCTGCCAGGTCCAGCAGACAAGTACCGTCGCGGTAGTGGCCGATCAACTGTTCGGCGACCCGCAGGGCGACGGTGGTCTTGCCGATACCGCCGGTGCCCACCAGCGTGATAAAGCGTTTTCGCGGCAGCTGGGCCACCAAGGCGTCTACCAAGGCCTGGCGTCCGATCATTCGTGTACGGCGCAGCGGCAGGTTGCGGGCCAGTGACGGATGCGGGATGCGCGCCAGTTGCTCGAAGGGCTCGAGCGACACCGGTGCGACAAAACTGTAGCCGCGCTGGGCGACGGTGACGATGTAACGCTGGCCCGCCTGACCATCCCCCAGGGCTTTGCGCAATGCCGCGACGTGCACCCGCAGGTTGGTGTCTTCAACGATGCTCTTGGGCCAGACGCGGGCGATCAGTTGCTGTTTGCTCACCACCTGCCCGGCGTGTTCGAGCAGCACCAGCAGAATCTCTACTGCCCGCCGCCCCAGGCGCAACGGTTGCCCACCCTCCAGCACCAGGCGCTGGCGAGGATGGACCCGGTAAGGGCCGAAATGCACGGTCTGTTCGACGGGCAGGTTGAGGTAATGGCTCATGTCGCTCTCAATGTTCTGGTCCCGGTGCAGGGGCTATCCCCGAGCATATTCCTCAGGTTTTGCGTCACGCGCAACGGTGAAGAGCTTTTGCATATTTTTGGCCAAACATAGAACCCCGTGGCGAGGGAGCCAGCTCCCTCGCCACGAAAGCGGGGGGATTAACACGCCCGTCCCGAAAAAATTAACAACGTTTAACTCACGCAGGTGCCCCCCATGGCCGGACCATAAAGCCATCCACCCACCTCAAGGAGTCATGTCATGAGCACCTTCATTACCCGCGACGGCACCGAGATTTACTACAAGGACTGGGGCAGTGGTCAACCGGTGGTTTTCAGCCACGGCTGGCCGTTGAACTCGGACAGTTGGGAGGCGCAAATGATGTTCCTGGCGTCCCACGGCTACCGGGTGATCGCTCATGATCGTCGTGGCCACGGGCGCTCCAGCCAGCCGTGGGACGGCAATGACATGGACACCTACGCCGATGACCTGGCCGAGCTGATCGAGCGCCTGGATTTGAAGAATGCAGTGCTGCTGGGCTTCTCCACCGGCGGCGGTGAAGTGGCGCGCTACATCGGTCGCCATGGCTCCGCGCGCGTTGCCAAACTCGGGCTGATTTCGGCGGTGACGCCGCTGATGGTCAGGACCGCGACCAACCCCGGCGGCTTGCCCATCGAGGTGTTCGACGGTTTCCGCCAGGCCTCCCTGGCCGACCGTTCTCAGCTATACAAAGATGTGGCCAGCGCGTTTTTCGGTGCCAACCGTCCGGGTGCCAAAGTCTCCCAAGGCATGATCGACTGGTTCTGGATGCAAGGCATGCTCGCCGGCCACAAGAACACCTACGACTGCATCAAGGCGTTCTCGGAGACTGATCTTTCCGAAGACCTGCGCAACATCGACGTGCCGACCCTGGTGGTCCATGGCGATGACGACCAGGTGGTCCCCATCGAAACCGCTGGCATCGCAGCCGCCAAGTTGCTCAAGAACGCGCAGTTGCTGGTTTACCCAGGCGCACCTCATGGCTTGACCGATACCCACAAGGATCGGTTGAACACCGACCTGCTGGCGTTCATCCAGGGTTGACCACGCACTAACCTGTGGGAGCGAGCTTGCTCCGGGCGGCGTTCCGACGATGGCGGCGCAACAGTCAACATCGCCGCCTGACACTCCGCTTTCGCGAGCAAGCTCGCTCCCACAGGATCGATAGGACTCACACCCATGAACCGCAACGACTTACGCCGCCTCGACATGAATCTGCTGGTGATTTTCGAGGCGCTGATGTTCGAGAAAAACCTGACCCGCGTCGCCGAAAAGCTGTTCATGGGCCAGCCGGCGGTGAGCGCGGCGCTGGGGCGGCTGCGGGATCTGTTCGATGACCCGCTGCTGATCCGTCACGGTCGCGGCATGGAGCCGACTCCGCGGGCCCTGGCCATCCTGCAAGAACTGCAACCGGCCATGGACACGATTTCCAGCGCGGTCAGCCGGGCCAAGGCGTTTGATCCGTCCACCAGTTGCGATGTGTTTCGCATCGGCTTGTCCGACGATGCCGAGTTCGGCCTGTTTCCACCGCTGCTGAGCCAACTGCGTGAAGAAGCGCCGGGCATCATCGTCGTGGTGCGCCGGGCCAATTTCCTGCTGATGTCGTCGCTGCTGGCCAGCGGTGAAATCAGCGTCGGGGTCAGTTACACCACCGACCTGCCGGCCAATGCCAAGCGCAAGAAACTGCGGGACATTCCCTGCAAGGTCTTGCGCGGCGACAAACGCCCGGGGCCACTGACCCTGGACGAATACTGCGCGCGGCCCCACGCCATGGTCTCGTTCTCGGGCGACCTGAGCGGCAACATCGACCTGGACCTGGCCCACATCGGCCGGGCCCGCAAAGTGGTGCTGGCGGTGCCGCAATTCAGCGGGTTGCGGGCGTTGCTGGCCGGCACCGAACTGATCGCCACCGTACCCGACTACGCCGCCTGCGCGCTGGTGGAAGGCTGCGCGCTGCGGGCCGAGGATCCGCCGTTCGAGATCAACGCGGCCGAGTTGTCGATGGTCTGGAGCGGCGTGCATGACAACGACCCGGCCGAGCGCTGGCTGCGCTCGCGCATTGCCACCTACATGTCCCAACCGCTGCCGGCCGCCGCCTCGGCGGACCCGGACGGAGCTCACCGATGAACATGACCGATGAACGCCCGTTGCAGGACCTGGGCTTGTTGTTCCTGCGCCTGAGTGGCGCGCTGTTTTTGCTCTGGGTCCATGGCTTGCCGAAGCTGCTGCACTACAGCGTTGAGCTGACCCGCATCGAAGACCCGTTTCACCTCGGCGCGGCGCCGACCCTGATCCTGGCGATTTTTGCCGAAGTGCTGTGCCCGCTGCTGATCATGGCCGGTGTCCTGGTGCGCCTGGCCTGCTTGCCTATCCTGTTTCTGCTGGCGGTGGCGCTGTTGGTGGTGCACCCGCAGTGGAGCCTGGAAGAGGGGCAGTTCGGCTGGCTGCTGCTGATCATATTTACCAGCGTGTTCATCGCCGGGCCCGGGCGCCTGGCAATCAATACGCGTTTTGTTGGAGTGCTTCGCCATGTCTGAATCTCAAGCCATTGAATCCCCCGCGAGCCCGGCCAAACCCGGCTTCGATGAAATCGTGACCCTGGTGGTCAAGCACCGGATCAAGGCCGGCCAGGACGCGGCGTACGAGGCCTGGTTACGCCGCATCGTGCGCGTGGCCGGTCAATGGCCGGGCCACCTGGGTGTGGACGTGGTGCGCGGCAAACTGGGCGGGTTGTCGCTGTTCACCTGCGTGCTGCGTTTCTGTTCCACCGAGGCCATGCAACGCTGGCTGGATTCCCCCGAACGCCGGGACCTGGTGGAAGAAGCCGCGCCCTTGCTGGCCGACGGCGACCAGACCGAAGTCGCGCCGTACAAGGAATTCTGGTTCGCCCCGTTGGCCGATGCCTCGATGCCACCGCCGCGTTGGAAGCAGGCGGTGGTGACGCTGCTGGTCATCCTGCCGCACACCTTGCTGGTGCCGCTGATCTGGGGGCCGTTACTGCAGCTCCACGCGTTCCTCTCCAACTACGTGGTCGCCACATTCTTGATCACAGTGACGATCGTGCTTTCGGTGGTGTACGTGTGCATGCCGCTGGCGACCCGCCTGTTCGCACCGTGGCTGGAAGCCTCCAAGGCCCATGAACACCTGGAGTCCGACCATGGCCAATAAAGATGACCCGAGCGATCCGCTGCGCCGCCAGTTACTGGCCGCCGGATCCCTGCTCAGCGCGGCGGCGGCTTTCTGGCCCCGCCTGTCCCTTGCCTCTTCCCATTCAGAAGGAAATCCGATGAACGCCGATCTGATTCTATTCAATGGTCAATTCCACACGGTCGACCGTGAGAAACCCCGCGCCAGCGCGGTAGCCATCAGCCAGGGCAAGTTCATTGCCGTGGGCACCGACGCCGAGGCCATGGCCCTGCGCGGCAGCGGCACCCAAGTCATCGACCTCAAGGGCCGCACTGTCATCCCTGGGCTCAACGACTCGCACTTGCACCTGATCCGTGGTGGCCTGAACTACAACCTCGAACTGCGTTGGGAAGGTGTGCCGTCCCTGGCCGATGCCTTGCGCATGCTCAAGGACCAGGCAGATCGCACGCCGACGCCGCAATGGGTGCGCGTGGTGGGCGGCTGGAACGAATTCCAGTTCGCCGAAAAACGCATGCCGACCCTGGAAGAACTCAACCAGGCGGCTCCCGATACGCCGGTGTTCGTGCTGCACCTGTATGACCGCGCCTTGCTCAACCGCGCCGCGCTGCGGGTGGCCGGTTACACCCGTGACACGCCGAACCCGCCGGGTGGCGAGATCGTGCGCGACAGCAAGGGCGAGCCCACCGGCATGCTGGTGGCGCGGCCTAACGCGATGATTCTTTACTCGACGTTGGCCAAGGGACCGAAGTTGCCGTTGGAATATCAGGTCAACTCCACGCGCCAGTTCATGCGTGAACTCAATCGCCTGGGGCTGACCAGCGCCATCGATGCCGGCGGCGGTTTCCAGAACTACCCGGACGATTACGCGGTGATCGAGCAGTTGGCGCGGGAACAGCAGTTGACGGTGCGCATCGCCTACAACCTGTTCACCCAGAAGCCCAAGGAAGAACTCAGCGACTTCAAGAACTGGACCGGCAGCGTCAAATTGCACCAGGGCGATGATTTCCTGCGGCACAACGGCGCCGGTGAAATGCTGGTGTTCTCGGCGGCGGATTTCGAGGACTTCCTGGAGCCGCGTCCGGACCTGCCGCCGGGCATGGAGCAGGATCTGGAACCGGTGGTTCGGCACCTGGTGGAGCAGCGCTGGCCGTTCCGCCTGCATGCCACCTATGACGAGTCCATCAGCCGCATGCTCGATGTGTTCGAGAAGGTCAACCGCGACATCCCGTTCAACGGCCTGCCATGGTTTTTCGACCACGCCGAGACCATCACGCCGAAGAACATCGAACGGGTCCGGGCGCTGGGCGGTGGTATCGCGATCCAGGACCGCATGGCCTTTCAGGGTGAATATTTTGTCGACCGCTACGGCGCCAAGGCCGCCGAAGCCACGCCACCGATCAAGCGCATGCTGGCCGAAGGTGTGCCGGTGGGGGCGGGCACCGACGCTACTCGGGTGTCGAGCTACAACCCCTGGACCTCGCTGTACTGGATGGTCAGCGGCCGCACGGTCGGCGGCCTCTCGTTGCACGAAGAGGGCCTGCCGCGCCTGACCGCGCTGGAGCTGTTCACCCATGGCAGCGCCTGGTTCTCCTCGGAGCAGGGCAAGAAAGGCCAGATCAAGGTCGGTCAACTGGCGGACCTGGCGGCCCTGAGCGCGGATTTCTTCAGCGTCGAGGAAGAAGCCATCAAGTGGATCGAGTCCGTGTTGACGGTGGTCGACGGCAAGGTGGTGTACGCCGCCGGCGACTTCGAAAAGCTTGGGCCGGCCAGTGTACCGGTACTGCCGGACTGGTCGCCGGTGGTCAAGGTCCCGGGCCACTGGCGCCCGACCTCGCCCTTGCAGGCGCAGGTTCACCAGTGCAGCGGTCCGTGCACGGTGCACTCCCACAGCCATGAACGGGCGCGGTTGTCGAACGTTCCGGTCAGCGATTTCCAAGGCTTCTGGGGCGCGTTTGGTTGCTCCTGCTTTGCCTTCTGACTGATTACACACAGATCCCCCTGTGGGAGCGGGCTTGCTCGCGAATGCGTCGGCACATCCGACAACGTCGCAAGCTGACACACCGCTTTCGCGAGCAAGCCCGCTCCCACAAGGTTTCGTAACATCCATCCCAAAGGAGTCATCCCATGAGCAACGTTCCCGCTATCAAACGCCTGAACAAGGAAGACGCGGTCGTCCTGCTGGTCGACCACCAGACCGGCCTGATTTCCCTGGTCCAGGACTTCTCGCCGAACGAGTTCAAGAACAACGTGCTGGCCCTGGCTGACCTGGCGAAATTCTTCGAACTGCCGACCATCCTGACCACCAGCTTCGAAAAAGGCCCTAACGGCCCGATCGTACCGGAACTCAAGGAAATGTTTCCGGACGCGCCATACATCCCACGTCCAGGCCAGATCAATGCCTGGGACAACGAAGACTTCGTCAAGGCGATCAAGGCCACCGGTCGCAAGCAGTTGATCATTGCCGGCGTGGTGACCGACGTCTGCGTGGCATTCCCGACCCTGTCGGCATTGGCTGAAGGTTTTGAAGTGTTTGTGGTGACCGACGCTTCGGGCACTTTCAACGAAACCGTGCAACAGGCCGCCTGGGTGCGCATGACCGCCGCCGGCGCACAAATGATGAACTGGTTCTCGGTGGCCTGTGAGCTGCAGCAAGACTGGCGCAACGACATCGAAGGCCTGGGCAACCTGCTGTCCCAGCGCATTCCGAACTACCGCAACCTGATGAACAGCTATTCGGCGCTGACGGCCAAGTAAGCTGAACGGTTGCTGCTGAATGACGCCCGCCTTGTGCGGGCGTTTTTTTGCGCTTGGCATCCACTTCTTTCAGGCTGATCCACCGCTGTCGCGAACAAGCTTTGCTCCCACAGGTCTTGCGGCTGCGCAGAGGTGGGCGCAAAGCTTGCTCGCGATGACGGCGACACATGCGACACCTTCCCAATCTGTCTCACGCCGACCACAATGCCCAACAGAACATCCTGACTGTCCACTCTGGTATGACAATGAACCCCTTCGAAGAAATGCGCATCTTTGCCCAGGTCATGGAGTCGGGCAGTTTCACTGCAGCGGCGGACAAGCTGGGATTGTCCAAGCAGTTCGTCAGCCGCAAGCTCATGGAGCTGGAGCAGCGCCTGGGCGTGCGCCTGCTCAATCGCTCGACGCGGCGGTTAGATGTCACGCCCCTGGGCCAGCGCTATTACGAAGCGGCGCTGCGGCTGCTCAGCGAAGTTGAACAGGTGGAACAGGGCATCAGCGGCCAGACCGACGAACCCCGCGGCACCGTTCGCCTCAGTGCTCCGCTGTCCTTCGCCGTGGCGCACCTGGGCAGTCTGTTGCCGCTGTTTCTGCAGCGTTATCAGGACGTCAGCGTAGAGGTGGACTTGAGTGACCGCTCGGTGGACCTGCTGGGGGAGGGGTATGATCTGGCGCTACGGATCGGCGTGCTGGAGGATTCGACCTTGATCGCCCGGCGCATTGCGACCATTGAGCGGGTGTACTGCGCCAGCCCGGCCTACCTGGCGCAACGGGGCACGCCCGAGCGACCTGAAGACCTGCGCAATCATGACTGCCTGCCCTACGGTCACAGCCGTCAGGTGCAGTGGCGATTCGGTGGCGCGGGCAAACCGTTGGCGCTGGAGGTGAGTGGACGCATGCGCGCCAATAACGGCGATTTGCTCAGGGATGCGGCCATTGCCGCAATGGGCGTCACCTATCTGCCAACCTTCATCGTCGGCGAGGCTCTGAAGGACGGTCGATTGATCAAGGTGCTGGGGGGCTTTGAGACCGAGCCGCTGACGTTGTCGGCGGTTTACCCGCAACACCGGCAAAGCTCACGCCCGGTGCAGGCGCTGGTGGAATTCTTGCGCGAACAGATGCAATAAAACGCCGCAGCATTCAGCCGTCAACTGACGGCTGAAGCATCCTCGGCCCTTGAATCAGGCGGCGAGATTGGCACTGCTCAGTTCTTTTTTGTACTGCGCCTTCATGGTTTCCATCTCTTCACCCAGGGCATCGAGTTTCGCTTTGCCCAGCAGTTTTTTCGCGTGGGGGAACATCTCCTTCTCTTCTTCTTCGATGTGGTGCTCCAGCAGTTCCTTGACCACTTTCACGCGACCGGCAAATTCCGGCTGGGTCGGATCGGTGGCTTTCAGGTCCGGCAGCACCAGCGAATCGACGGTGCGGTGTTCTTCCTTGGCCTCGTAATACATCTCGGCCTCGTCCTTGCTGCCTGCCTGCTTGAATGCCGGGTACAGAATCTCTTCTTCCAGACGGGTGTGGATGGAAATTTCCATTTCCAATTTCGCCAACAGATCAGTGCGTTTCTTGACGGCACGATCAGTGGATTCGCTCAGTTGGGTGAGAATGGCTTTGACGCGTTCATGGTCGGCTTTCAACAGGTCGATGGCGTTCATAAGTAGCTCCTGGCAATTCACGGATGCGGGCCGGCTTCAAGCGCCGACGCCGCGTAAGAGGTAAATTGCATCCACCGTGCCAGTCGGGCCTTGTTAAAAAGATGTTTAAAAACAGGTGGTTGTATTTTTCGCTGGTTTTATGTCCGTGCAAGCTGCAAGAAGCTGGGGAAAACGCCTTGCACTTTGCTGATGGCTAAACGCTTTCGATCAGTTGCCGGACCCGCCAGGCAATCGCCAGGCAAGAGGTCAGCCCCGGCGATTCAATCCCGAACAGGTTGATCAACCCAGGAACCTGATGTTCGGCTTGGCTGCTGATGAGAAAGTCGCAAGCGGGCTCGCCGGGTGCGGAGATCTTTGGGCGGATGCCGCTGTAGCCCGGTTGCAGGCTCTGGTCCGGCAGGCCCGGCCAGTAATTGCGGATCGCCGGGTAGAAGACTTCGGCCCGTGCCGGGTCGACTCGGTAGTCTTCGTGCTCGACCCATTCGACGTCAGGACCGAACCGCGCCTGGCCCCCCAGGTCCAGGGTCATGTGGATACCCAGGCCAGCCGCTTGCGGCGCGGGATAGACCAAGTGCCGGAAGGGCGCGCGGCCGGTCAGGCTGAAGTAGTTGCCCTTGCACAAATACTCGCGGGGCACTGACTGCGGTGCCAGGCCTTCGATGCGGCGGGCGAGGGCGGGGGCGTGGAGGCCGGCGGCGTTGATCAGTCGTTGGCAGGACAAACTCATCTGTGCCGTACCGCCCAGCTCCAGCACGAAGCCATCGACGGTAACGCGAGCCTTTAGCAACGGTGTGTGGAACGCGACGCTCGCACCGGCCGCTTCGGCATCGCCCTGCAAGGCCAGCATCAGCGCGTGAGAGTCGACGATACCGGTGGAAGGCGAATACAACGCGCCAACACAGGACAGGGCCGGCTCCAGGTCCAACGCCTGTCGTTGATCGAGCAGGCGCAGGTCGTCCACGCCGTTCATCAAACCCCGTTCGAGCAATGCCGCGAGCCCGGTCATTTGTGCCGGGTCCTTGGCTACGATCAACTTGCCGAGCCGTTGAGTCGCGACCCCATGGCTCTGGCAATAGTCGTACAACTGGTGCCGGCCTTCGACGCACAGCTGCGCCTTGAGGCTGCCCGGTGGGTAATAAATGCCGGCATGGATGACTTCGGAATTGCGCGAGCTGGTGCCGATGCCGATGGCTTCACCGGCTTCGATCAGCAGCACTTCGTGTCCGGCCTGGGCCATTTCCCGGGCTATGGCGAGCCCGACGACCCCAGCGCCTACGACGACGCACTCGATATCGACACTCAACGTTGTTCCTCCTTCAGGGCTACAGGTTGGCGGGTTCAGGATAGCCCGCGCTGGGGAAGTGGGTGTAGCGCGGGTGTGATGTTCCCGCCACTCCCTGAGAAACCAGCAGGTATAAAAAAAGCCCGTATCTGGCGATACGGGCTTTTTCGATGGCTACAGCGTTCAGGCGATCAGCCTGTCAGGCCTGCCTGCTGAACCAGGGTCAGCAACGGCTGTGGGTACACACCGAGGAAGAACGCCAACACGGCGATGGCCAGCAGCATCACGCCGCCTGCCTTTTGTTCCCAGTGCAACTCGGCATCGTGGCGACGCAGGTTCGGTTCCATCAGGTACAGGGTGACCATGACGCGCAGGTAGTAGAACACGCCGATGGCACTGCCCAGCACCAGGGAGCCGACCAGCCACCATTGGTGGGCCTCGACGCCGGTGGCGATGATGTAGAACTTGCCGATGAAGCCGGCGGTCAGCGGGATGCCGGCCAGGGACAGCATCATCACGGTCAGCACGGCGGTCAGGTACGGACGGCGCCAGAACAGGCCGCGGTACTCGTACAGGGCGTCGGCGTCGCGGCCGTTGTATGGCGAGGACATCAGGGTGATCACGCCGAACGCGCCGAGGCTGGTGATCACGTAGGTGACCAGGTACACGCCGATGGCTTCCACGGCCAGGCCCTTGCTGGCGATCAGGGCGATCAGCAGGTAACCGAAGTGGGCGATGGACGAGTAACCCAGCAGACGCTTGAGGTTGCTTTGGGTCAGCGCCAGCAGGTTACCGAACAGGATCGACGCGATGGCGATGATGGTCAGTACGTTGCTCAGCACACCGCTGCTGGCCACGGGCGAGATCTGGAACAGACGCACCATCACCGCGAACACCGCCACTTTCGACGCGGTGGCCAGGAACGCCGCCACTGGCGCCGGGGCGCCTTCGTAGACGTCCGGGGTCCAGAGGTGGAAGGGCACCAGCGACAGCTTGAACGCCAGGCCGATCAGCATCATGCCCAGGCCCAGTTGTGCGATCGGGCTAGGCAGGCCGGTGGCCGCCAGCGCCTGGCCGATGCCGACGAAGCTCAGGGTGCCGGCTTCGGCGTACAGCAGCGCCATGCCGAACAACAGGAACGCCGAACCGGCCGCCGACAGCACCATGTACTTGATGCCGGCTTCCAGGGAGCGCTTGTTGAAGAAGGCGTAGGCCACCAGGCCGTAGACCGGTACCGACAGCAGTTCCAGGCCAATGAACAAGCTGGCCAGGTGCTGCGCGCTGACCAGGACCAGGCCACCGGCGGCGGCCATCAGGATCAGCAGGTACAGTTCTTCGCGGTTACCCGGGTAACCCGAACCACCATCGCCGAGGTAAGCGTGGGCGAGGGTGACACAGGCCAGGGTGGCGACCAGGATCAGCGCCATATAGAGGCAGGCGAAGCTGTCGATCTGCAACAGCGGCGTAACTGCCAGTGGCGCGACTTTCAGGGCCGGCAAGATCGACAGCAGGGCCAGGTTCAGCCCCGCCACCGACAGCAGGAAGGTCTGTGAGTGATTGCGCCGCCAGGCGATCGCCAGCATCACCACGATGATCGTGGCGCTGGTGATCAACAGCGGCGCAAGCGCGATAAAGTGTTGAATCGTGAATTCCATAGCGCTCTTACCGGGCCGAAGCGAGTTGAGAGAAGGCGGTGCCGAGCCACTGCTGCACGCCATGCATCGTGGCGGCAGAGGTGTCGAGGAACGGTTGCGGGGAAACGCCGAGGTAAACCAGCAGCACCGCAAGGCCGAGCACCATGATCAGTTCGCGACCGTCCATGCCGCGCAGCGCTTCGTCCGACTTGGACGGGCCGAAGTAGGCGCGGTGGATCATGATCAGCGAGTAGACCGAACCGAACACCAGGCCGGAGGTGGCAATGGCGGTGATCCACGGTGCGCTGACGAACGAGCCGATCAGGATCAGGAACTCGCCGACAAAGTTGCCGGTGCCCGGCAGGCCCAGGGAGGCGGCCGCGAAGAACAGGCTGATGGCCGGCAGGTAAGCGATGCGTGACCACAGGCCACCCATCTCACGCATGTCCCGGGTGTGCAGGCGTTCGTACAACTGGCCGCTGAGAATAAACAGCGCCGCCGCCGACAGACCGTGAGCGAGCATCTGGATCACCGCGCCTTGCAGGGCGAGCTGGCTGCCGGAGTAGATCCCGATCAGCACGAAGCCCATGTGCGAAACGCTGGAGAAGGCAATCAGGCGCTTGATGTCGGTCTGGGCGAATGCCAGGAACGCACCGTAGAAAATCCCGATCAGGCCCAGGGTCATGGCGATTGGCGCGAACTCGGCCGAGGCATTGGGGAACAGCGGCAGGGCAAAGCGCAGCAGGCCATAGGCCGCCGTCTTCAGCAAGATACCCGCCAGGTCCACGGAACCTGCGGTCGGCGCCTGGGCGTGGGCATCTGGCAGCCAGGAGTGGAACGGCACCACCGGCAGCTTCACCGCGAAGGCGATGAAGAAGCCCAGCATCAGCACGTACTCGGTGGTCTTGGACATTTGCACTTTCAACAGGTCGGCGTAGTTGAAGGTAATCACGCCGGTGTTGTTGAAGTTGACCAGTACCAGACCCAGGATCGCCACCAACATGATCAGGCCGGAAGCCTGGGTGAAGATGAAGAACTTGGTCGCCGCGTAGATCCGGGTTTTCTTGCCGTCCGAAGAACTGTGACCCCAGAGCGCGATGAGGAAGTACATCGGCACCAGCATCATTTCCCAGAAGAAGAAGAACATGAACAGGTCCAGCGCGAGGAACACGCCGATGACACCGCCCAGGATCCACATCAGGTTCAGGTGGAAGAAGCCGACGTGACGCTGGATCTCTTTCCAGGAGCACAGGACCGAGAGGATACCCAGCAGGCCGGTCAGCAGGATCATCAGCAGCGACAGGCCGTCGAGGGCCAGGTGCACGCTGATGCCGAAGCGCGCGATCCAGACGTGCTTGAATTCAAGCGCCCAGGTCGGATCGGCGCCAGGGGCCGGAGCGAATGAATAGTCGCCGGTCGCCCACAGCCAGAGGCCGAGCGCGAGTTCCAGGGACATGGTCAGCAGCGCAATCCAGCGCGGGAGCGTGGAGCTGGAGCGCTCCGCGATCCAGCACAGCAGGCCGCCGATGAAGGGGATCAGGATTAGCCAGGGCAGAATCATGACGGGCTCGTTTCCTTTCGCAAGTTCGCAAGGTTCATATCAGACCGCTACCAGCACGATGGCGCCGATAACCAGCACGGCGCCAGCCGCCATGGAAGCCGCATACCAACGCAGTTGACCGGTCTCGGTACGGCTCAGGGCCGTGTGGCCGCCCTTGGCCATGCGCGGGATCAGGCCAATGGTCTGGTCGAGCGGGTCTTTGCGCAGAATGTGGCTGATCGCAAGGTATGGCTTGACGAACAGTTTGTCGTAGATCCAATCGAAGCCCCAGGCGGCGAACCACCAGGCCGAAAGGAAACGCCCGATGCCGCTGTTGGCGATCGCCGTGACGAAACGACGCTTGCCCAGGAACAGCAGGGCAGCCAGCAGGATCCCCGCCAGGGCGATGGCGCCCGAGGCGATTTCCAGGCTGTGCTTGGCTTCGCCGCCGGCATGGCCGACGCTTTGCGGCAGCACATCGGCCAGCGGTGGGGTGATCATGGCGCCGACGAAGGTCGACAGCACGATCAGCACCGACAGTGGCAGCCAGTGGGCAATGCCGTGGCCTGCGTGGGCTTCGGTCTTGGCTTCACCGTGGAACGCGATGAAGATCAGGCGGAAGGTGTACAGCGAGGTCATGAACGCACCCACCAGGCCGGCATACAGCAGGCCTTGGTTACCGCTGGCGAACGCTTCCCAGAGGATTTCGTCCTTGGAGTAGAAACCGGCAGTGACCAGTGGCAGGGCCGCCAGGGCCGCGCCGCCGACGATGAAGCTGGTGTAGGCCAGCGGCAGTTTCTTCCACAGGCCGCCCATCTTGAAGATGTTCTGCTCGTGGTGGCAGGCAACGATCACCGCACCGGAGGCAAGGAACAGCAGGGCCTTGAAGAAGGCGTGGGTCATCAAGTGGAAGATCGCGCCTTCCCAGGCACCGACGCCCAGGGCCAGGAACATGTAGCCGATCTGGCTCATGGTCGAGTAGGCGAGGATGCGCTTGATGTCGGTCTGTACCAGAGCGGCAAAACCGGCCAGGACCAGGGTCACGCCGCCGACGATGCCGACCAGGTGCAGGATGTCCGGCGCCAGGGCGAACAGGCCGTGGGTACGGGCGATCAGGTAGACACCGGCGGTCACCATGGTCGCGGCGTGGATCAGTGCCGAGACCGGGGTAGGACCGGCCATCGCGTCCGCCAGCCAGGTTTGCAGCGGCAGTTGCGCGGATTTACCAACAGCGCCACCGAGCAGCATCAGGGTCGCCAGGACGATCCAGAAGTCACCGACCTTGAAGTGTTCCGGTGCCTTGACCAACAGTTCCTGGATGTTCAGCGTACCCAGTTGCTGGAACAGGATGAACAGGCCGATGGCCATGAACACGTCGCCGATCCGGGTCACGATGAACGCCTTGAGTGCGGCGTTACCGTTGTTGCGGTTGCTGTAGTAGAAACCGATCAACAGGTACGAGCACAGGCCCACGCCTTCCCAGCCGAAGTACAGGAACAACAGGTTATCGCCGAGCACCAGGAACAGCATGCTGGCGATGAACAGGTTGGTGTAGGCGAAGAAGCGCGAGTAACCGGCTTCGCCGCGCATGTACCAGGAGGCGAACAGGTGGATCAGGAAACCCACGCCGACCACCACGCCGAGCATGGTGATGGACAGGCCGTCCAGGTACAGGGCGAAGTTCGGCGTGAAACCTTCCACCGCCATCCATTGCCACAGCACCTGCACGTACGCGCCACCTTCGGGCGGAGCGACGTTGAATTGCCAGATCACGTAGGCCGCGACGATGGCAGACAGGCCAATGGACCCCACGCCGACCAGCGCCGAAAGGTTTTCCGACCAGCGTCCACGGGAGAACGACAGCAGCAGAAAACCGATGAGGGGAAATACGAAAGTCAGAAAGATCAGGTTCATCCGCGCATCTCGCTGGCAGCGTCAATATCGAGAGTGTGGAAGCGGCGGTACAGCTGCAACAGAATCGCCAGGCCGATACTGGCCTCGGCGGCTGCCAGGCTGATCACCAGGATGAACATGATCTGTCCATCCGGCTGGGCCCAGCGAGCGCCCGCGACGATGAAGGCCAGGGCGGAGGCATTCATCATGACCTCCAGGCTCATCAGCACGAACAGAATGTTACGGCGGACCATCAGGCCGACCAGACCGAGACAGAACAGGATGCCGGCAACCGCCAGACCATGCTCGAGAGGGATAGCAGGCATGTGATTACTCCTTCGCCTCGTTACGGCCCAAATGGAACGCCGTGATGGCTGCGGCAAGCAGCAGCATCGAGGCGAGTTCGACCACCAGCAGGTACGGACCGAACAGGCTGATGCCCACGGCCTTGGCGCCCACGGTGGTGTGGCCGATGGCCTGGCCGCTCTGGTGAGCGAACAGCACATACAGCAGTTCACCCAGCAGCAGGGCGGCGAGAATCACCGGTCCTGCCCAGATGCCGGGCTTGAGCCAGGAGCGTTCCTGCTGGACCGAGGCCGGGCCCAGGTTCAGCATCATCACCACGAACACGAACAGCACCATGATGGCGCCGGCGTAGGCGATCACTTCCAAGGCACCGGCGAACGGTGCGCCGAGGCTGAAGAAGGTCATGGCCACGGCAATCAGCGAAATGATCAGGTAGAGCAGGGCGTGCACAGGGTTGGTGTTGGTGACCACTCGAAGCGTGGACACCACCGCGATACCCGATGCGAAATAGAAAGCGAATTCCATCTTTCTTCCTTAAGGCAGCAAGCTCTTCACGTTGATCGGTTCGGCTTCATTCTGCGCGGCGCCTTTTGGCTTACCGGCAATGGCCATACCTGCAACACGATAGAAGTTGTAATCAGGGTTTTTACCGGGACCGGAAATCAGCAGATCTTCTTTCTCGTACACCAGGTCCTGACGTTTGAACTCGGCCATTTCGAAATCCGGCGTGAGCTGGATCGCGGTGGTCGGGCACGCTTCTTCGCAGAGGCCGCAGAAAATGCAGCGCGAGAAGTTGATGCGGAAGAAGTCCGGGTACCAGCGACCGTCTTCGGTTTCAGCTTTCTGCAGCGAGATGCAGCCCACCGGGCACGCCACGGCGCACAGGTTGCAGGCTACGCAGCGCTCTTCGCCGTCGGGGTCGCGGGTCAGGACGATGCGACCGCGGTAGCGCGGCGCCAGGTAGACCGGCTCTTCCGGGTATTGCAGGGTGTCGCGCTTGCGAAAGCCATGGCCGAAGATCATGACCAGGCTTCGCAGTTGGGTACCGGTACCCTTAACGATGTCGCCAATATATTTGAACATGGGTCAAATCCTCACTGAACCGCGGCCGCAGGCGCGTTCATCAAAACGATCGCAGCGGTCACCAGCATGTTGATCAGGGTCAGCGGCAGGCAGAATTTCCAGCTGAAGTCCATCACCTGGTCGTAGCGTGGGCGCGGGATCGAGGCGCGCAGCAGGACGAACAGCATGATGAAGAACGCGGTCTTCAGGGCGAACCAGACGAAGGACAGTTGCGGCAGGATGCCGAACGGACCGTGCCAGCCACCGAAGAACAACGTCACCAGCAGCGCCGAGATCAGGATGATGCCGATGTACTCACCGACGAAGAACATGCCCCATTTCATGCCGGCATATTCAATGTGGTAACCGTCGGCCAGTTCCTGTTCCGCTTCCGGCTGGTCGAAGGGGTGACGGTGAGTCACGGCCACGCCCGCGATGAAGAAGGTACAGAAACCGAAGAACTGCGGAATGATGAACCACAGGTTCTGGGCCTGGTACTCGACGATGTCGCGCATGTTGAACGAACCGGCCTGGATCACGATGCCCATGAGCGCCAGGCCCATGAACACTTCGTAGGACACGGTCTGGGCCGAGGCCCGCAGGCTGCCCAGCAGGGCGAACTTGTTGTTGCTCGACCAACCGGCGAACAGCACCGCATACACCGACAGGCCGGCCATGGCGAAGAAGAACAGCAGGCCGATGTTCAGGTCCGCCACGCCCCAGGTCGGGGTGATCGGGATGATCGCGAAGGCGATCAGCAAGGCGCTCATGGCCACGACCGGTGCCAGGGTGAAGATCACCTTGTCGGCAAACGGTGGTGTCCAGTCTTCCTTGAAGAACATCTTGATCATGTCGGCGGCGATCTGGAACATGCCGAACGGGCCAACGCGGTTCGGACCGTAGCGGTCCTGCCACCAACCCAGCAAGCGACGTTCGACAAAGCTCAGCAAGGCGCCGCAGACCACCACGGCCAGCAGGATCACGATGGCCTTGAGGACCGTCAGGATCACAGCGATCACTTCAGGGGTGAACCAGCTCATTGCGCTGCCTCCTGCAGACCGTCGACGGTTTTGCCGAATATCGCCGGTGGAATGCCCGCCAGGCCAGCCGGCAGGGCCACCAGGCCGGCGCCCAGTTCTTCATTGATGCGCAGCGGCAGACGCAGGGTCTGGCCGGCCACGTTCAGGCTCAGCAGGGCACCGTCGTTGACGCCCAGGCGATCGGCTTCGGACTTGGCCAGCGACACGTAGGCGGCGGGGATGCGTTCCTGCACCGGCGCGGCCTTGGAAGAGTTCTCTTCGCTGCCGAACAGGTGATGGAACGGCACGACCTGCCAAGTACCCGGTGCCGGGTTGAAGGCGCGTGGCACGCTGGCGAACCAGCTCAGGCCATCGCCCTGGCTTTCGATCAGGCGGGTGCCTGGGTCACCGGCACGCAGGTGACCGCCGACTTCGTCCTGGAACTTGTTCCAGGCCTGCGGCGAGTTCCAGCCCGGCGACCAGGCGAACGGCACTTGCGAGCGCGGTTCGGCGGAGCCCGAGTAACCTTCCATGGAGAAGGCGAACGCGGTGTCCTTGTCTTGCGGGGTGCGCGGTTCGTGAACGCTGATGTTGGCGCGCATGGCCGTGCGGCCGGAATAACGCAGCGGTTCACGGGCCAGTTTCAGCCCCTTGATGCGGAACGCGGCGGACGGCGCGGCGTCGACGATGGCGGCCAGTTGCTGGCTGCTCGAAGCGACGGCTGCGGTGACGTGGTCCAGTTGCGTCCAGTCGATCGGTTGGTCCAGCAGAGTGGCGCGCAGGGCATGCAGCCAGCGCCAGCCTTCGTGGACCAGGATGCCAGCGTCCAGGTATTGCGGGTCGAACACCTGGAAGAAGCGCTGGGCGCGGCCTTCCTGGCTGACCAGCGTACCGTCGCCTTCGGCGAAGCTCGCCGCCGGCAGCACCAGGTGGGCGCGGTCGGTGGTGGCGGTTTTCTGGTGGTCGGCAACGATCAGCACTTTCGCGGCGCTCAAGGCGGCGTCCACCCGGGCCTTGTCGGTGCGGGTGTAGAGGTCGTTTTCCAGCACCACGATGGCGTCGGCGCTGCCGTCGATCACCGCTTGCAGGGCCGCGTCCAGCGACTCGCCACCGAGCATGGCCAGGCCGAGGCTGTTGGCTTCCGGCACGATCAGGCTGATGGAACCGTTCTTCTCCCGCAGCTTCAAGGCCTTGGCGATGTTGGCGGCGGCTTCGATCAATGCCTTGGAACCCAGGGAGGTGCCGGCGATGATCAATGGGCGCTTGGCTGCCAACAGGGCGTCGGCGATGCGCTGGGCCAATGCGGCCGCTTCGCTGTCCAGGCCTTCGACGGACGGGGCGCTGGCGTCCAGGGCGTGGGCCACGGCGAAACCGATGCGCGCCAGGTCGTCGGGAGCGGCGTGGACGCATTCTTCGGCCACGTCGTCGAGCTTGGTTTCAGCGAGGCTGGCGATGAACAACGGGTTCAGCGCGTGCTGGCCGATGTTCTTCACGGCGGCGTCGAGCCATGGCTGCACGCGCATGGCGTCGGCCATGTCTTCGGCCTTGCCCTTGACCGACTGGCGCAGGGCCAGGGCCATGCGCGCGGCGGTCTGGGTCAGGTCTTCGCCAAGCACGAACACCGCGTCGTGGTCTTCGATGTCACGCATCGTCGGCACCGGCAGTGGGCTGTCCTTGAGCACTTGCAGCACCAGGCGGATGCGTTCCAGCTCGCCGGCTTCGATGCCACTGTAGAAGTGCTCGGCGCCGACCAGTTCACGCAGCGCGTAGTTGCTTTCCAGGCTGGCCCGTGGCGAACCGATGCCGACGATGTTGCGACCGCGCAGCAGTTCGGCGGCCTTGTCCAGCGCTTCGTCCAGGCTCAGCTTGGCGCCGCCCGCCAGCTGTGGCTGGCGCGGACGATCGGTGCGGTTGACGTAGCCATAGCCGAAACGGCCACGGTCACACAGGAAGTACTGGTTCACCGAGCCGTTGAAGCGGTTCTCGATGCGACGCAGTTCACCGTAGCGCTCGCCCGGGGAAATGTTGCAACCGCTGGAGCAGCCATGGCAGATGCTCGGCGAGAACTGCATGTCCCACTTGCGGTTGTAGCGCTCGGAGTGAGTCTTGTCGGTGAACACACCGGTCGGGCAGACCTCGGTGAGGTTGCCGGAGAACTCGCTTTCCAGGGTGCCGTCTTCAACGCGACCGAAGTACACGTTGTCGTGGGCACCGAACACGCCCAGGTCGGTGCCGCCGGCGTAGTCCTTGTAGAAACGCACGCAGCGGTAGCAGGCGATGCAGCGGTTCATCTCGTGGGAGATGAACGGGCCCAGTTGCTGGTTCTGGTGGGTGCGCTTGGTGAAGCGATAACGGCGCTCGTTGTGGCCGGTCATCACCGTCATGTCTTGCAGGTGGCAGTGACCGCCTTCCTCACAGACCGGGCAGTCGTGAGGGTGGTTGGTCATCAGCCATTCGACGACGCTGGCGCGAAACACTTTCGCTTCTTCGTCGTCGATGGAGATCCAGCTGCCGTCGGTGGCGGGGGTCATGCAGGACATGACGATCCGACCACGCTTGTCGTTTTCGTCGGTGTACTGCTTGACCGCGCACTGGCGACAGGCGCCAACGCTGCCAAGGGCGGGGTGCCAGCAGAAATAAGGAATGTCGAGGCCCAGCGACAGACATGCCTGTAACAGGTTGTCTGCGCCATCGACTTCGAGCTCTTTGCCGTCTACGTGGATAGTGGCCATGGTTCAAAGTTCTTCGTTGGCCCGGTGTCAGCGGGCGTGGCTAATGGAATCTTGTTATTCGTCCGAATCCAAACAGCCTTGGTGAAAAGGCGTCATCGAACGAAAGGCGAAGGGCACGGACCCTTCGCCTTTTTAAGCGTCGTTACGCGCCGACCATGGTCGGCGTGACCACCTGATTGAGATCTGCGGCGCGCGTTGGCGCGATGCCGGCCTCGAATTCAGGGCGGAAGTATTTGATCGCGCTGCCCAACGGCTCCACGGCACCCGGTGCGTGAGCACAGAAGGTCTTGCCTGGGCCGAGGAAACCCACCAGACCCAGCAGGGTCTCGATGTCGCCGGCCTGGCCTTCGCCGTTTTCAATGGCTCGCAGCAGCTTGACGCTCCACGGCAGGCCATCGCGGCAAGGGGTGCAGAAACCGCACGACTCACGGGAGAAGAACTCTTCCATGTTGCGCAGCAGGGACACCATGTTGACGCTGTCGTCCACCGCCATGGCCAGGCCGGTACCCATGCGGGTGCCCACCTTGGCGATGCCGCCGGCGTACATTTGTGCGTCCAGGTGCTCCGGCAGCAGGAAGCCGGTGCCGGCGCCGCCGGGCTGCCAGCATTTGAGTTTGTAACCGTCGCGCATGCCGCCGGCGTAGTCTTCGAACAGCTCGCGGCCAGTGACGCCAAACGGCAGTTCCCAAAGGCCAGGGTTCTTGACCTTGCCGGAGAAGCCCATGAGCTTGGTGCCCATGTCTTCGCTGCCGTCGCGGGCCAGGGATTTGTACCAGTCCACGCCGTCGGCGATGATCGCCGGCACGTTGCACAGGGTCTCGACGTTGTTCACACAGGTCGGCTTGCCCCACACGCCGACGGCGGCAGGGAAGGGCGGCTTGGAGCGCGGGTTGGCGCGGCGGCCTTCCAGGGAGTTGATCAGCGCGGTTTCTTCACCGCAGATGTAACGCCCGGCACCGGTGTGGACGAACAACTCGAAATCAAAACCTGAGCCCAGGATGTTCTTGCCCAGCAGGCCGGCGGCCTTGGCTTCTTCCACGGCACGGTTCAGGTGCTTGGCGGCGGTGGTGTATTCGCCACGCAGGAAGATATAGCCGCGGTAGGTCTTCAGCGCGCGGGCGCTGATCAGCATGCCTTCGATCAGCAGATGGGGCAGTTGCTCCATCAGCATGCGGTCTTTCCAGGTGTTGGGTTCCATTTCATCCGCGTTGCACAGCAAGTAGCGGATGTTGATGGACTCATCCTTGGGCATCAGGCCCCACTTCACGCCGGTGGGGAAGCCCGCACCGCCGCGACCCTTGAGGCCGGAGTCTTTCACGGTCTGGACGATGTCGTCCTGGGCCATGTCGGTGAAGGCCTTGCGTGCAGCGGCGTAGCCGTTCTTGGCCTGGTATTCGTCCAGCCACACCGCTTCGCCGTCGTCACGCAGACGCCAGGTCAGGGGATGGGTTTCGGCCGAACGCTGGATGCGGTTGGCGGGCCCGAAGGAAGTCAGGGTCATACGTAGCCCTCCAGCAGTTTGGCGACGCCGTCAGGCTGGACGTCACCGAAGGTGTCGTCGTCGATCATCAGCGCCGGTGCCTTGTCGCAGTTGCCCAGGCAGCACACCGGCAGCAGGGTGAAGCGACCGTCGGCGGTGGTCTGGCCCAGGCCGATACCCAGCTTGCCCTGGATCTCGCTGACCACGGACTCGTGGCCACCGATGTAGCAGACCATGCTGTCGCAGACGCGAATGATGTGACGGCCCACTGGCTGGCGGAAGATCTGGCTATAGAAAGTGGCCACGCCTTCGACGTCGCTGGCCGGGATGCCGAGGATTTCGCCGATGGCGTAGAGCGCGCCATCGGGCACCCAGCCACGTTCCTTCTGGACGATCTTCAGGGCTTCGATCGACGCCGCGCGCGGGTCTTCGTAGTGATGCAGCTCGTGCTCGATGGCCGAGCGCTCGGTTTCGCTCAGGGCGAAACGGTCTGTCTGGATAAGCGTGCTGTTCATGCTTAGCGGTCCACGTCGGCCATAACGAAATCGATACTACCCAGGTACGCAATCATGTCCGCGACCATGCTGCCTTTGATCACCGAAGGGATCTGCTGCAGGTGTGGGAAGCTTGGGGTGCGAATCCGGGTGCGGTAGCTCATGGTGCCGCCGTCGCTCGTCAGGTAATAACTGTTGATGCCCTTGGTCGCTTCGATCATCTGGAAGGATTCGTTGGCCGGCATGACCGGGCCCCACGAAACCTGCAGGAAGTGCGTGATCAGGGTCTCGATGTGTTGCAGCGTGCGCTCTTTGGGCGGCGGCGTGGTCAGCGGGTGATCCGCCTTGTACGGGCCTTCCGGCATGTTGCGCATGCACTGGTCGATGATCTTGATGCTCTGGCGCATTTCCTCGACGCGAACCATGCAGCGGTCGTAGGCGTCACCGTTGGCGGCCAGCGGGACTTCGAATTCGAAGTTTTCATAGCCGGAGTAAGGGCGTGCCTTGCGCAGGTCGAAGTCGCAACCGGTGGAACGCAGGCCGGCACCGGTGACGCCCCATTCCAGGGCCTCTTTGGTGTTGTAGGCGGCGACCCCGATGGTACGACCCTTGAGGATGCTGTTCTGCAGGGCGGCCTTGGTGTATTCGTCCAGGCGCTTGGGCATCCACTCGACGAAGTCCTTGACCAGCTTTTCCCAGCCCCGCGGCAGGTCGTGGGCAACCCCACCAATGCGGTACCAGGCCGGGTGCAGGCGGAAACCGGTGATGGCTTCGATCACCGTGTAGGCCTTCTGGCGATCGGTGAAGGTGAAGAACACCGGCGTCATGGCGCCCACGTCCTGGATGTAGGTGCCCAGGAACAGCAGGTGGCTGGTGATCCGGAAGAATTCGGCCATCATGATGCGGATGACGTCGACCTTTTCCGGCACCTTGATCCCGGCCAGTTTCTCGACCGAAAGCACGTACGGCAGGTTGTTCATCACCCCACCGAGGTAATCGATGCGGTCGGTATAGGGAATGTAGCTGTGCCAGGACTGGCGCTCGCCCATTTTCTCGGCGCCACGGTGGTGGTAACCGATGTCCGGCACGCAGTCGACGATCTCTTCACCGTCCAGCTGCAGGATGATGCGGAAGGCACCGTGGGCCGAAGGGTGGTTCGGGCCGAGGTTGAGGAACATGTAGTCCTCGTTCGCCCCGGAGCGCTTCATGCCCCAGTCTTCGGGCTTGAAGCGCGCGGCTTCTTCTTCGAGCTGCTGCTTGGCCAGGGACAGGCTGAACGGGTCGAACTCGGTGGCGCGGGCCGGGAAGTCCTTGCGCAGCGGGTGACCTTCCCAGGTCGGCGGCATCATGATGCGGGTCAGGTGCGGGTGGCCGGGGAAATCGATCCCGAACATGTCCCACACTTCGCGTTCGTACCAGTTGGCGTTCGGCCAGATACCGGTCACGGTGGGCACGCTGAGGTCGCTCTCGGACAAGGCGACCTTGATCATGACGTCACTATTACGTTCGATCGACAGCAGGTGATAGAACACGGTGAAATCGACACCGTCGGGCAGCCCTTGACGCTTGGTGCGCAGGCGCTCGTCCACGCCGTGCAGGTCATAGAGCATGACGTACGGCTTGGGCAGGTTGCGCAGGAAAGTCAGGACTTCGACGAGTTTGGCCCGGGCAACCCACAGCACCGGCATGCCGGTACGGGTCGGCTGGGCGGTGAACGCCTCGGGGCCAAAACGGTTGTTCAGTTCGACGACCACATCCTGGTCGTCTGCCTTGTAAGGCGGGATGTACAGAGCACTGCCTGTAGTCATGGTTATTTATCGCTTTCGGTCAACGTAAAGAATGAAGCCAGGTTCTCGTTTCTTATGCAGAGCAGAGCTGGATCAGACTTCGTCGGGGCTGCGCAGATTGGTGACTGCGATACGCTGTTCGCGGCGCTGTTCCTTTTGCGATGGCATCTCGGCGCGATAGACGCCTTGATCACCAACGACCCAGGACAGTGGGCGACGCTCCTGGCCAATCGACTCCTGCAACAGCATCAAGCCTTGCAGGAAAGCTTCAGGGCGAGGGGGGCAGCCAGGCACGTAGACGTCCACGGGCAGGAACTTGTCCACCCCTTGAACGACGGAGTAGATGTCATACATGCCACCGGAGTTGGCGCACGAACCCATGGAGATAACCCACTTCGGTTCGAGCATTTGCTCGTAGAGACGCTGGATGATCGGCGCCATCTTGATGAAGCAGGTTCCGGCGATAACCATGAAATCCGCCTGGCGCGGCGATGCCCGGATCACCTCGGCGCCAAAGCGCGCGATGTCGTGGGGCGCCGTGAAGGCGGTGGTCATTTCCACGTAGCAGCACGAAAGGCCGAAGTTGTACGGCCACAGGGAGTTCTTGCGACCCCAGTTGACCGTGCTGTTCAGCACGTCTTCGAGCTTGCCCATGAAGATGTTTTTGTGGACTTGATCTTCTAACGGATCAGCGACGGTTTCCCGCTCGCCAATCGGATACTGCTCGTTAGGAGCATCGGGGTCGATCCTGGTGAGATTGTATTGCATTGCCAAAGCCTCATTGTTTCAGCTTCGCTTGCCGCTTGCGCCGAGCTTCCGGAGCCCAATCAAGCGCCCCCACCCGGTATAGGTAGACAAGACCTGCCAACAGAATTGCTATGAAAACGAGAGCTTCGACGAATCCGGTCCAGCCGCTTTCGCGGACGGACACAGACCATGCAAAGAGAAAGAGGGCTTCGATATCGAAGATCACGAACAGCATCGCGACCAGATAGAATTTGGCTGAGAGCCGCAAGCGGGCGCCACCGGTAGGCAGCATGCCGGACTCGAACGGTTCATTTTTGCTGCGGCCCCAGGCTTTTGACCCAAGCAGGCTCGACACACCGAGCATGAAAGCACACAGGCCAACAACGCCCAGAAGGAAAATGGCAAAGCCCCAGTTGTGGGCCATGAGTCCTGTCGCTTCGGACATGCTGGAAATCCTTAACAGAGAGCAAAGGTCTCTGAGCTTGAATGAAATAACGCAGTGACGATATGTCGCAGCAATCAATCGCGGTGATTTTATGGCTAAACACCGGGCAAGTAAAATTCCTATAGCGAAATTATTTATTGGAATAAGGACATAGCGCACCCCCAGGACCCTGCGGCCCAGGCCCGGTGGGCGTTGGCCGGCTATTCATCAATAATATTTCGTGCGGAATGTAACAATGATAATGACTTCCAAATGATAATTATTATTATCTGTGGCGACCTTTCTACGGTGCTCTTAGTGTGGTGCCTGAGAGGCTGTCTTACATCGCCGCTACTGTAATTGTCAGCGCTGGACGTTTTACTCCTTTTCGGACTGCCCAATACTGCGTTCGATCAATTTTTCTGACAGTGCGCCGAAGTTTGGTGGGGGAGGGTCTCGGTGAGGGGTGGATCTGCAGGGGGAACTGCTCCTGTGGGAGCCAGGCTTGCTCGCGATGCCGACAACGGGGTCCCGAGGCAGACTGCGTCATCGTTCATTGCGGGTAAGCCTGACTCCCACAGATGCAGGCTTGCTCTTACAGAGTAGGTCGCTTCAAAAAAAAAGGATGAAAAAAACCGAGGTCCTCAGATCAATGTCGATCAGTTGAGCCAATGCAGCGCTGTGGCCAGGGGATTTGCGCGTTAAGCGACGCCGCTTTGCGAGCAAAAATCGGCGCGAGGCCGGACTTAAAGCCTTGAAGGATTGATGGCAAATGGCTATCTTTGTGCCTCTTTCATCTAATCATCTATATCAATATGGTTAGATTATTGCCCCCCTTCTTAGACAACCGCGCCAGTTTTCATCACTCGCGGCTGATTACCATAAGGAATGTCATGAACTCTTGGATCGCGAATATGAGCGTCATGCTCAAGCTGGCTTTGGGCTTTGCCGTTGTGCTGCTTCTGACCGCTATCCTGGCCGCGACCGGCTGGTTCAGCCTGGGGAAAATGATCGAGCGTACGGATCGAATGACTAGCATTACCGAACTCGGCAACCGTCTTGATCACCTGCGCAGGGCTCGCTTGCAATACCAGGTGGACAAGGGTGATGAGCAAAAGGGGGCATTGATCCAAGCGTCGCTGGAGCAGTTTGTCGCCCAGCAAAAAAGTCTCGCAAAAGAGCTGAGGAAACCGGACAACCTGAAGAAACTTGCGCTGATCGAGCAGGCCAGCACGCAGTATCAAGTGGCACTGAATACGATGCGCGAGGCTTATCGCAATGACGCAGCCATGCGCAAGGAGATGGGTGTCAATGCGGTCAAGGGCGCCGCGCTGATTGCCAAGGTCATCAATGACGTAGAGGCAATGCCTGCCTCGGATGAGCGCCGTTTCGAGTTGTACAGGATCATCCTCAAGGCCAAAGAGGACGTGGCGCTGGTGCGTTATGAAGTGCGTGGCTATACCGGCAACCCCAACAGCGCCACCGAACAAGCCGCCACCCGCCAGCTCGAAAATGCGCTCAAGGGCATTGAAACCCTCAACAGCGCTTTCGGCCCGACCTATGCCGACACCATCAAGCAGCTGGAAACCGCGCTGATTGCTTACCGCCACTCGGTACAGAATTTCACCGCCAGTAATCAGGCCATTGGCAAGGCCGTGCAGGACACCATCGATTTGGGTGAAACCATCACCCGTCTGACTGACGAGATGTATGCCAGCCAATTGGTCTCCCGTGACGAAGACAGCACCCAGGCGCGCATCCTGCAACTGAGCTGTACTGCCTTGGCGATGTTGTTGGGGATTTTTGCCGCCCTGATCATCACCCGCCAGATTACACGGCCGTTGCAGGACACATTGGCTGTGGTCGATCGCATTGCGGCAGGCGACCTCACGCAACAGATGGTCGTAACCCGGCGTGATGAGCTGGGTGTCTTGCAGCAGGGGATTCAGCGTATGGGCGCTACCTTGCGCGACCTGATCGGTGGCATCCGCGATGGCGTCACCCAAATCGCCAGTGCCGCCGAAGAGTTATCGGCTGTCACCGAGCAGACCAGTGCCGGGGTCAATAGTCAGAAGACCGAGACCGATCAGGTGGCTACCGCCATGCACGAAATGTCGGTCACCGTGCATGAAGTCGCGCGTAATGCCGAACAAGCTCGTGCAGCCGCATCAGAGGCCGATGCACAAGCCCGTATCGGCGACCAAGTGGTCGCCCAAGCCATCGTTCAGATTGAGCGTTTGGCCAGCGAAGTCGGGCGCTCCGCCGAAGCCATGAACCAGTTGGAACAGGAAAGCGGGCGCATCGGCAAGATCATGGATGTGATCAGGGCGGTGGCCGAGCAGACCAACCTGCTGGCCCTTAACGCCGCCATCGAGGCCGCTCGCGCGGGTGACGCCGGGCGCGGTTTTGCTGTGGTCGCCGACGAAGTACGTGGGCTGGCCCAGCGTACCCAGCAATCCACCGAAGAGATTGAAAGCCTGGTGGCGGGCTTGCAGAACGGCACGCGCCAGGTCTCGATCATCATGCAAAGTAGTCGTGAGCTGACCGACAGCAGCGTGGAATTGGCAGGCAAAGCCGGCACATCCCTGGGCAACATCACCCAGGCGGTTTCCGGTATTCAGGCCATGAACCAACAGATTGCCGCCGCCGCGGTGCAACAGAGCTCGGTGGCCGAGGAGATCAGCCGCAGTATCCTGAGCGTGCGCGATGTATCCGAGCAGACCGCCTCAGCCAGCGAGGAAACCGCCGCCTCCAGCATCGAACTGGCGCGCCTGGGTAACCAGTTGCAGCAGTTGGTCAGTCACTTCAAGGTGTGAACAGTGGGGCGTTCTGGCGGCCGTGCTCCACTCACACCAAACCCTGCAACGCCTTGACGATCAACAGTGGGTGAAGGCTGAGGAAAACCGGCGAAAAAAAGCCCCGAACCAGTCGGGGCGTCAGATCGTCGGCTTTGCGGTTAGCTTTTACTCGGTCCGCAAGGGCCGCTTACTCGAGGCAAGCGTGTGAATCAGTGGAACTGTTCTTCTTCGGTGGAGCCGGTCAGTGCAGTCACCGACGAAGTGCCACCCTGGATCACGGTGGTCATGTCGTCGAAGTAGCCAGTGCCCACTTCCTGCTGGTGCGCCACGAAGGTGTAGCCCTTGGCGGCGTCAGCGAACTCTTGCTCTTGCAGTTTCACGTAGGCGGTCATGTCGTTGCGGGCGTAGTCGTGCGCCAGGTTGAACATGCTGTGCCACATGTTGTGAATGCCGGCCAGGGTGATGAACTGGTGCTTGTAGCCCATGGCGGACAGTTCGCGCTGGAACTTGGCGATGGTCGCGTCGTCCAGGTTTTTCTTCCAGTTGAAGGAAGGCGAGCAGTTGTACGACAGCAGTTGGTCCGGGTATTCCTTTTTGATCGCTTCGGCGAAGCGACGAGCTTCGTCCAGGTCCGGCTTGGCGGTTTCGCACCAGATCAGGTCAGCGTACGGCGCGTAGGCCAGGCCGCGAGCGATGGCCTGGTCGAGGCCGGCGCGCACCTTGTAGAAACCTTCCTGGGTGCGGGTACCGGTCACGAACGGCTGGTCGTACGGGTCGCAGTCGGAGGTCAGCAGGTCAGCGGCGTTGGCGTCGGTACGGGCCAGGATGATGGTCGGTACGCCGGCAACGTCGGCGGCCAGGCGGGCAGCGGTCAGCTTCTGCACGGCTTCCTGGGTCGGCACCAATACTTTGCCGCCCATGTGGCCGCATTTCTTTACCGATGCCAGTTGGTCTTCGAAGTGAACGCCGGCGGCGCCTGCTTCGATCATGCTCTTCATCAGTTCGTAGGCGTTCAGGACGCCACCGAAACCGGCTTCGGCGTCAGCCACGATCGGTGCGAAGTAGTCGATGTAGCCTTCGTCGCCCGGGTTCTTGCCGGCTTTCCACTGGATCTGGTCGGCGCGACGGAACGAGTTGTTGATGCGCTTGACCACGGTTGGAACCGAATCCACCGGGTACAGCGATTGGTCAGGGTACATGGACTCGGCGGAGTTGTTGTCCGCAGCCACTTGCCAGCCCGACAGGTAGATCGCCTGGATACCGGCCTTGACTTGCTGCACAGCCTGGCCGCCGGTCAGGGCGCCCATGCAGTTGACGAAATCTTTCTCGGGACGGAAGGCTGGCTTGGCGCCCTGGGTGACCAGGTTCCACAGCTTCTCGGCGCCCATTTTCGCAAAGGTGTGCTCAGGTTGAACCGAGCCACGCAGGCGGACGACGTCAGCAGCGGAGTAATTGCGCGTCACGCCTTTCCAGCGCGGGTTTTCAGCCCAGTCTTTTTCAAGGGCTGCAATTTGCTGTTCGCGTGTCAGTGCCATGGAGATAAACCTCGTCGCATAGGTCTGGGGTGGAAAATTCCTGCTCCTGCCGACCAGGGGTTGGGCAGCCAAGTCGGTTCAAGCGGGGAGGCGACGGGATGAACGATGAGCTCGAGGGGAAAGTGAGCAGGTAGGGGCGAACTGCGGGCGCATTCGGGCGTCGTGGGCCTTTATACGAACTCAGAGTGATGCCGGGTTACCTAGTTACGCTTCCGTCCCTCGGGACAACTTCGTTCCAGTCGCAACCTCGTCAAACACACCTTGTGGGCGGTACAGACACGAATCGGCTCGCAGGGTAGTTGCAAGCGTCGACCCGAAGGCCCTTGCCAGGGCCCCTGATTAGCGGGAGCGAGGCCATCATGCCTTTGGTTTTTTGGCTCGTCAAACGTTTTGTAGTGCTTTTTTCATGGCACTACATCTTTGGTCTAATACGACTCATCAGTCAGTTTTTGGTGCTTCAGTTCAGGGTGTCGACCTTGACCCGCAAAATCATGTCGTCCCGGCCCTGGGTCGAGTAGCTGCGGGTCAGGCCCTGTTTGTCGACTTGGGTCTGACGATTTACCCCGGCCAGGGTGATCCATTCGCCCAGGCGTCCGCTGACAGTTGTGTCGGTACTCTGAACGTTCACTACATCGGGACGTTCCTGGCTCATGCGGTCACGATTGGTGCTGATGCTCAGATGAACGGTCTCGCCGGTGACGCTGGCGGTGACATAAAAACCCTGGGTGACGTTGCGGTATTCGGTCTGGCTTTGCATGCGGCCGTAGTTGTCGGTCTGGTTGCTGGTGAACGGCACGCTCTGGCCCACCTGGATCAGCGCTGGCTGGCCCTCACTGGCTTGCACCTGCTGCACGCCGCCTTCACGGCTGGCGGTGCTGCGGTTGATGATGCGGGTCTGGCTGGGGGCCGCGCCATTGACCGAGTAACCCTGGTTGCCCTGCAGGTTGTTTTCGTTGGTATCGACGGTGATCAGCAGGCGCTTGGGAGCGGTGTCCAACTGGGCTAGGAACTGCCTGAGTTCTTCGATCTTGCCGGGCTCGGCGTTGACGATCAGTTGGTTGCCGTAGGCGCTGACTTGACCGTCTTTGCCGATGAAGTTCTGCGCCACCGGCAGCAGGTCGGCGCTGGTGCGGTAGTTCAGTGGCACGATTTGCGTGTCCGCCATGACCGACAGGCTGCAGCCGAGCAGTAGGGTGGTCAGCAGGGTGCGTAAGGACATGTCCATTTCTCCACGAGACAAAGGCTTGATATTGCCAGTTTGTCGGCCTGGGGTGGGGCAAGTTGAATGGTAGACGGCAAAACGCCCCGGCATCGGTGGATGGCGGGGCGTTTTGTGGTGTTGATGATGCTTTTGTGGCGAGGGAGCAAGCTCCCTCGCCACAAAGTTCAGGTGGAATGGCGAACCATGTCCACATGCGGAATCCCGGCTTCCAGGAATTCCTCACTGACCACCGCAAACCCCAGGCGCTCATAGAACGGCGTGGCATGTACCTGGGCGCTGAGCATCTGTTGCTTGAGCCCACGTTTCTCGGCTTCGGCGATCACTGCGTGCATCAGCGCATCGCCCACCTTCAGGCCGCGCCAGTCCTTGAGGACCGAGACGCGACCGATATGGCCATCAGTCAACAGACGCGCGGTGCCGATGGGAAAATCGCCTTCGAACGCCAGGAAATGCACTGCGCCCTGGTCATCGGCATCCCATTCCAGCTCGGGCGGGACGGACTGCTCGGCAATGAACACGGTCTCACGAATGCGCCGGATCTCGGCGTTATCCTTTTGCCAGTCTGCGACACGAACGTGAATTTTATTCATCGGCGAACCCCAGGCTGCCTTGCTTGACCAGCTCGCAGATCAGGCCACGGCCGTCTTCGTCGGCCAGCCATGGGCCGAGGTTTTCGCTGTGCAGGGCGTCGGCGGCGCAGATCATTTTCAGCAGGTCACGCAGCTTGCCCGGCAGATAACGGCTCTGGCCGCTGGCAAACAGCAGCAGGTCATCATCGACTTCCGACCAGGCCAGGCGTGCGCTTGGGTTGCGGATGATCACTGCGCCCTGTTCCAGGCCGGCCAGCAGATCGTCTTCTTCCAGCTCCGGACCCACCACCAGTTCCGGGTAGCGTGGCTCGGTCATGAACTGGCCGAACCAGGTCAGCAGCAAGCGCTCGTCACTCATGTGCTCGGCGAGCAGGCCCTTGAGGCGATCGAGGGCGTCGTGCTGGATCTGGTGCGGGTCGGCCACGGGCCGTGCATCGGCGTCGGTGTAGCGCTCTTCGTCCGGCAGGAACTGGCTGAGGAAGTCGGTGAAGTGGGTCAGCACTTCGGCGGCGCTCGGCGCACGGAAACCCACCGAGTAGGTCATGCAGTCATCCACGGCCACGCCGCAGTGGGCCAGGCGCGGCGGCAGGTAAAGCATGTCGCCCGGTTCCAGGGTCCACTCGTCGGTGGCCTCGAATTCGGCGAGGATGCGCAGGTCGGCGTGCTGCAGCAGGGGGCTCTCGGAGTCGCACATCTGGCCGATTTTCCAGTTGCGCTGGCCATGGCCCTGCAGCAGGAACACGTCGTAGTTATCGAAATGCGGACCAACGCTGCCACCGGGGGCGGCGAAGCTGATCATCACATCGTCGATGCGCCAGCTCGGCAGGAAGCGGAAGTGCTCCAGCAGTTCGCTGACCTCTGGTACGAACTGATCGACGGCCTGTACCAGCAGGGTCCACTCGCGCTCCGGCAGTTTGCTGAATTCGTCTTCGGCGAACGGGCCGCGACGCAATTCCCAGGGGCGTTCGCCGTGCTCGATCACCAGGCGCGATTCAACTTCTTCTTCCAGGGCCAGGCCGGCCAGTTCGTCGGCATCGATCGGGCTTTGGAAGTCAGGAATTGCCTGACGAATCAGCAGCGGTTTTTTCTGCCAGTAGTCGCGCAGGAACTCCCGTGCCGTGATGCCGCCCAGGAGTTGCAGAGGAATATCAGGATTCATGTGTAACCTATTGAAAAAAATTACTTTTCAGACGCGAATAAAAACGCCCGGCGCGGCCGGGCGTCTCAAAGGTAAAGCGTTGTGTCAGATGCGCTTGGCTTGTGCCGCTGCGTTGCCGATGTAATTGGCCGGCGTGAGCTTTTTCAGCTCGGCGCGGGCGTCGGCAGGCATGTCCAGGCCATCGATGAAAGTCTGCAACGCTTCAGGGCTGATGCCCTTGCCACGGGTCAGTTCTTTCAGCTTTTCGTACGGGTTTTCGATGTTGTAGCGACGCATCACGGTCTGGATCGGCTCGGCCAGGACTTCCCAGCAGGCGTCCAGGTCCGCGGCGATTTTCTGCTCGTTCAGTTCCAGCTTGCTGATGCCCTTGAGGCTGGCTTCGTAAGCAATGACGCTGTGGGCAAAACCCACGCCCAGGTTGCGCAGCACGGTGGAGTCGGTCAGGTCGCGCTGCCAGCGGGAGATCGGCAGTTTGCTCGCCAGGTGCTGGAACAGCGCGTTGGCGATGCCCAGGTTGCCTTCGGAGTTTTCGAAGTCGATCGGGTTGACCTTGTGCGGCATGGTCGAGGAACCGATTTCGCCGGCAATGGTGCGCTGCTTGAAGTAGCCCAGGGAGATGTAGCCCCAGATGTCACGGTCGAAGTCGATCAGGATGGTGTTGAAGCGCGCGATCGCATCGAACAGCTCGGCGATGTAGTCGTGCGGCTCGATCTGGGTGGTATACGGGTTGAAGCTCAGGCCCAGCTCGTCTTCGATGAAGGCGCGGGCGTTGGCTTCCCAGTCGATGTCCGGGTAGGCCGACAGGTGGGCGTTGTAGTTGCCCACGGCGCCGTTGATTTTGCCCAGCAGCGGCACGGCGGCGACTTGAGCGATCTGGCGTTCCAGGCGGTACACCACGTTCGCCAGTTCCTTGCCCAGGGTGGTCGGCGAAGCCGGTTGACCATGGGTGCGCGACAGCATCGGCACGTCGGCGAAGCGGATCGCCAGCTCACGGATGGCCTGGGCGGTCTGGCGCATCAGCGGCAGCATCACGTCATCACGGCCTTCACGCAGCATCAGGGCGTGGGACAGGTTGTTGATGTCCTCGCTGGTGCAGGCGAAGTGGATGAACTCGCTGACGTTGGCCAGTTCCGGCAGCTTGGCCGCCTGCTCCTTGAGCAGGTATTCGATGGCTTTGACGTCGTGGTTGGTGGTGCGCTCGATCTCTTTGACGCGCTCGGCGTGCTCCAGCGCAAAGTTGTCCGCCAGGGTGTTCAGTACCGCGTTGGCTTCGGCGGAAAACGCCGGGACTTCGCCAATGGCGGGGTGAGCGGCGAGGCGCTGGAGCCAGCGCACTTCAACCAGGACGCGAGCACGGATCAAGCCGTACTCGCTGAAAATCGGGCGCAGGGCCTGGGTTTTGCCGGCGTAGCGGCCGTCTACAGGGGAAACCGCAGTGAGCGAAGAGAGCTGCATGGGGTGTTCTCGGACAGTCGGGCAACGAAATGGGGCGCGTATCATACATGAAAACCAGCGCCGGTCCGTCGCCAACTGACCGGCGTATTACGCGTAACGATGTACAAAAAACGGGTTGAGGCGACTTATTCGTTGCGCATCAACGGGTAAAGCTCTTTAAGCAATTTGCGTCGGCTGATCACTAACTGCCAGCGATGGCCGCCCAACTGCCGCCACAAGCGGGCCGAGCGGATGCCGGCCAGCAACAGGGCGCGGATCTTCGAGGCGTTGCTCGGTTGCTGCAGGTTGCGCATGTCGCCATGCACCTGGATGCGCTGGCGCAGGGTGCTCAGGGTGTCCTGGTACAGTGCGCCGCAGGCGGCAATGACGTTTTCGTGGGACGGGCCGAAGTGTTCGACCTGGGACTGGATCTGCGGCAGGCGTTTGCCAATGGTTTCCAGCAGGTCGTCGCGCTTGGCCAGTTGACGTTCAAGGCCCAGCATCGACAGGGCATAGCGCAGCGGCTCGCGTTGCAGGGCGCTGGGGTCGCGCTCCAGGGCGCCGACCAGCGCACGGTAGCCTTCACGCAGGTTCAGGTCGTCACCACCATAGACTTCCAGGGTGTCCTTGGGGTCGCGAACCAGCAGGCTGCCGAGCATGCAGCTCAGGCCTGCTTCGGTGGCCTGGCCGGTCTTGGCGATCCTGTCCACCAGCACGGCGGCAAGAAACACGCCGCCCAATGCCGTCAGTTGCTCCTGGGTCGGGGTCATGCCTTGCTGCTCCAGGGCTCTGCGATTTCGATCACGCCACCGCCCAGGCAGATTTCGCCATCGTAGAACACCACGGACTGACCGGGTGTAACCGCGCGTTGCGGGTCATCGAAAATGGCCCGGTAGCCCGTGGCGGTTTTTTCCAGGGTGCAGGGCTGGTCGCTCTGGCGGTAGCGAACCTTGGCCGTCAGGCGGCGCGGTTCGCTCAGGTCGATCGGGTTGACCCAGTAGATGTCGGAGGCGAGCAGGGCGCGGGAAAACAACCACGGATGGTCGTTGCCCTGGCCGACGATCAACTCGTTGTGCTCCAGATCCTTGATCAGCACATACCACGGCTCTTCACCGGCGTCTTTCAAGCCGCCGATGCCCAGGCCCTGGCGCTGGCCGATGGTGTGGTACATCAGGCCATGGTGACGGCCAATGACCTCGCCTTCGGTAGTTTTGATTTCGCCCGGCTGGGCCGGCAGGTACTGCTTGAGGAAGTCGCTGAAGCGGCGTTCGCCGATGAAGCAGATGCCGGTGGAGTCTTTCTTCTTGGCGGTGGCGAGCTGGTGTTTTTCAGCAATCGCGCGCACTTCGGGTTTTTCCAGTTCGCCCACCGGGAACAGGGTCTTGGCGATCTGTTCGCCGCCGACGGCGTGCAGGAAGTAGCTCTGGTCCTTGTTCGGGTCCAGGCCCTTGAGCAGTTCGGTGCGGCCGTCAATGTCGCGGCGGCGCACGTAGTGACCGGTGGCGATCAGGTCGGCACCGAGCATCATGGCGTAGTCGAGGAACGCCTTGAACTTGATTTCGCGGTTGCACAGGATGTCCGGGTTCGGCGTGCGGCCGGCCTTGTATTCGGCCAGGAAGTGCTCGAACACGTTGTCCCAGTACTCGGCGGCGAAGTTGGCGGTGTGCAGCTTGATGCCGATCTTGTCGCACACGGCCTGGGCGTCCGCGAGGTCGTCCATGGCCGTGCAGTATTCGGTTCCGTCGTCTTCTTCCCAGTTCTTCATGAACAGGCCTTCCACCTCATAACCCTGCTCGATCAGCAGAAGGGCGGAAACGGAAGAGTCCACGCCGCCGGACATGCCGACAATGACGCGCTTCTTGGTGGTGTCAGAAGGGGCTGGATCACGCATAGGAGTTCAATGAGTGTCTTGAAAAAGGACGCGATTCTATCAGGCCCGGGCGCGCAAGGCTAAAGAGAAGGACGGATCAGCGTCAGACTGTGGTGGTGGCCGTCCAGATAATCGTCGATGCAGCGGATGATCAGCTCGCTGCGCCAGTACTCGCGCTGCTCGAGCAGTTCGTCGCGGGTCAGCCATTTGGCGCCGAGGATGCCGTCGTCCAGTTGATAGTCGGGGCGATGGTTCAAGGCCTTGGCGGCGAAACAGACTCGCTGGTAGGTCACGCCATTGCTGGGGGCGGTGTACAGGTAAATGCCCACCACGCTGGTGGGTTCGACGTCCCAGCCGGTTTCTTCCAGGGTTTCGCGCACCGCGGCTTCGATCAGCGTTTCGTCCGGGTCCAGGTGACCGGCGGGCTGGTTGAGCACCGCTCGTCCGCCTTTGGATTCTTCGACCATCAGGAAACGGCCGTTGTCTTCGACGATGGTGGCGACGGTGATGTGGGGTTTCCAGTCCATGGGGTTTCCTCTATTTCTCAGATTGGAATGCGGGCCACTGTGTTGTCAGGGGAAATATGGTGTGTCCGGAAGCACAAACCCCGGCACCAGGCCGGGGTTTGTGATGTTCCCTTACAACCTTACACCAGCGCAGCAATCGCCGCGTTGAAGGTGTTGCTTGGGCGCATGGCCTTGCTGGTCAGCTCCGGGTTGGCGAAGTAGTAACCGCCGATGTCCACTGGCTTGCCTTGAACGGCGTTGAGCTCGGCAACGATTTTTTCTTCGTTGTCGGTCAGCGTCTTGGCCAGGGCGGTGAACTGAGCCTTGAGGGCTGCATCGTCATTTTGAGCGGCCAGTGCCTGGGCCCAGAACAGGGTCAGGTAGAAGTGGCTGCCACGGTTGTCGATGCCGCCGACCTTGCGCGAAGGCGACTTGTTGCGGTCCAGGAACTCACCGGTAGCCTGGTCCAGGGTCTTGGCCAGTACCAGGGCTTTAGGGTTGTTGTAGGTCACGCCCAGGTGTTCGAGGGAAGCGGCCAGGGCCAGGAACTCGCCCAGGGAGTCCCAGCGCAGGAAGTTTTCTTCCAGCAACTGCTGAACGTGCTTGGGTGCCGAACCGCCGGCGCCGGTTTCGAACAGGCCACCGCCGTTCATCAGCGGCACGATGGACAGCATCTTGGCGCTGGTGCCCAGTTCCATGATCGGGAACAGGTCGGTCAGGTAGTCGCGCAGTACGTTGCCGGTCACCGAAATGGTGTCCTTGCCTTCGCGGGTGCGGGCCAGGGTGAACTTCATCGCGTCGACCGGCGACATGATGCGGATGTCCAGGCCGGCAGTGTCGTAGTCCTTCAGGTACGTCTGGACTTTTTCGATCACCACACCGTCATGGGCGCGCATTGGGTCGAGCCAGAAAATCGCCGGGGTGCTGCTGGCGCGGGCACGGTTGACGGCCAGTTTGACCCAATCCTGGATCGGCGCGTCCTTGGTCTGGCACATGCGGAAGATGTCGCCAGCCTCGACGTTCTGCTCCAGCAGGGTGCGACCGGTGCTGTCGGAAACACGCACCACGCCATTGGCCTTGATCTGGAAGGTCTTGTCGTGGGAGCCGTACTCTTCGGCTTTCTTGGCCATCAGGCCGACGTTCGGCACGCTGCCCATGGTGGTTGGGTCGAAGGCGCCGTGTTGCTTGCAGTCTTCGATTACCGCCTGGTAGATGGTGGCGTAGCAGCGATCCGGGATCACGGCCTTGGTGTCGTGCAGTTGGCCGTCGGTGCCCCACATTTTGCCGGAGTCACGGATCATGGCCGGCATCGAGGCGTCGACAATGACGTCGCTCGGCACGTGCAGGTTGGTGATGCCTTTGTCGGAGTTGACCATCGCCAGGGATGGACGCGCCGCGTAGACCGCCTGGATGTCGGCTTCGATCTGCGCCTGCTGCTCGGCCGGCAGGGCCTTGATGCGGGCGTACAGGTCGCCGATGCCGTTGTTCAGGTTGAAGCCGATCTGCTCCAGCACTTGTGCGTGCTTGGCCAGGGCATCTTTATAGAACTCGGCAACGATCTGGCCGAACATGATCGGGTCGGAGACCTTCATCATGGTGGCCTTGAGGTGAACCGACAGCAGGACGCCTTTTTGCTTGGCGTCTTCGATTTCAGCGGCGATGAAGTCGCGCAGGGCGTTTTTGCTCATCACGGCGCAGTCGAGGATCTCACCGGCTTGTACGGTGGTCTTTTCCTTCAGGACAGTGGCGGTGCCGTCCTGGGCGATCAGCTCGATTTTCACGCTGCCGGCAGTGTCGATCAGGGCAGCTTTTTCGCTGCCGTAGAAATCGCCAGTGCTCATGTGGGCCACATGGGACTTGGAGTCGGCTGCCCAGGCGCCCATTTTGTGCGGGTGCTTGCGCGCGTAGTTCTTGACCGACAGCGGGGCGCGGCGGTCGGAGTTGCCTTCGCGCAGGACCGGGTTCACGGCGCTGCCCTTGATTTTGTCGTAGCGGGCGCGGGCGTCTTTCTCAGCGTCGCTGGTTACGGTTTCCGGGTAGTCCGGCAGCGCGTAGCCCTGGGCCTGCAATTCCTTGATCGCGGCCTGCAGTTGCGGCACCGAGGCGCTGATGTTCGGCAGCTTGATGATGTTGGCTTCAGGCGTAACGGCCAGGTCGCCCAGTTCGGCGAGGTGGTCGGCTACGGCTTTGTCACCCAGTTGCTCGGGGAAGCTGGCCAGGATGCGCCCTGCGAGGGAGATATCGCGGGTTTCCACGGCGATATCGGCCGAAGCGGTAAAGGCTTCGACGATCGGCAGCAGCGAATAGGTGGCGAGGGCGGGAGCTTCGTCGGTGAAGGTATAGATGATCTTCGAGCGGGTGGGCATATTCGGATTAACTCTCTTCTTTGCTAAAGCATGCGCAGAAACTCGAGGGGCGCCGGGTAAGCGCGTTCGTTCAAAGTCATCCGTGAACCGAATGTCGAGGTTTCTTCGCGGTGATGTTGGGTGCATCAGTCGAGCGTCAAGCGGTCGGGCCGCGGTAACGGTCCGGCTTTTAACGGGCCGAAAGTCCTGTCGTAGAGCCGTCGGCCGTCGTGACCCTGTGGTCAGCGGCGGCATTATACATAGGTAGCTGGCAATCTGCCGATGGTTCATAGACTTCCGTACACGTCCATTGGTCTAAACGTCGCAGGACGGCGGTAGCGGACTATGCTCATGTTTGGCGCTTTTCCCTTGATTTTCAGGCTTGTACACCGCCAACTGCAGCGCTTTATGCCACATGAGCCGAACGTAGGGTTTGCGCGCCGATTCAACTGGGGTACGCTCGAACGCAGCCAGATGTTCAATCCAAGCAATGGAGTTCAGCATGGGGTATCAAAAGATTCAGGTTCCAGCCGTCGGTGACAAAATCACCGTCAATGCAGACCATTCTCTTAATGTTCCCGACAACCCGATCATCCCCTTCATCGAAGGCGACGGCATTGGCGTCGATATCAGTCCGGTCATGATCAAGGTTGTGGACGCTGCGGTTCAGAAGGCCTATGGCGGCAAGCGCAAGATTTCCTGGATGGAAGTCTATGCCGGTGAGAAAGCGACTCAGGTTTACGACCAGGACACCTGGCTCCCCCAGGAAACCCTGGACGCGGTCAAGGACTACGTGGTTTCCATCAAGGGTCCGCTGACCACGCCGGTCGGTGGCGGTATCCGTTCGTTGAACGTGGCCCTGCGTCAACAGCTTGACCTGTATGTATGCCTGCGTCCGGTGCGCTGGTTCGAAGGCGTGCCGAGCCCGGTCAAGAAGCCTGGCGACGTGGATATGACGATCTTCCGTGAGAACTCCGAAGACATCTACGCCGGTATCGAGTGGAAAGCCGGTTCGCCCGAAGCCACCAAGGTCATCAAGTTCCTGAAAGAAGAAATGGGTGTGACCAAGATCCGTTTCGACCAGGACTGCGGCATCGGCATCAAGCCGGTTTCCAAGCAGGGCACCAAGCGCCTGGCCCGCAAGGCCTTGCAATATGTTGTCGACAATGACCGTGACTCGCTGACTATCGTGCACAAAGGCAACATCATGAAGTTCACCGAAGGTGCCTTCAAGGAATGGGCCTACGAAGTGGCGGCCGAGGAATTCGGCGCGACCCTGCTCGACGGTGGGCCTTGGATGCAGTTCAAGAACCCGCGGACCGGCAAGAATGTCATCGTCAAGGACGCCATCGCCGATGCGATGCTCCAGCAGATCCTGCTGCGCCCGGCCGAGTATGACGTGATCGCCACCCTGAACCTGAATGGTGACTACCTGTCCGACGCCCTGGCGGCGGAAGTGGGCGGTATTGGTATTGCGCCGGGCGCCAACCTGTCCGACACCGTGGCGATGTTCGAAGCCACCCACGGTACCGCGCCCAAGTATGCCGGCAAGGACCAGGTCAACCCGGGGTCGCTGATCCTGTCGGCTGAAATGATGCTGCGCCACATGGGGTGGACCGAAGCGGCCGACCTGATCATCAAGGGCACCAACGGGGCGATTTCGGCCAAGACCGTGACCTATGACTTCGAACGCCTGATGGAGGGTGCCAAGCTGGTATCGTCTTCGGGCTTTGGCGATGCGCTGATCTCGCACATGTAAGCGCAACGGCGCTCAGCAACGATGCCCGACTCGAATGATCGAGTCGGGCATTTTTATTTGTCCGGGCGACGACAGCCGGTCAGTGGGTCTCAGTGATCCTGGCATTGACAGGCGCGGTCGTGTCTTCGGTGATGGCTACCTTGATGTTGACCGCGTGCAGGCCCTTGGGTCCCTGGATGACGTCGAATGTCACAGGCTGTCCGGCCTTCAGGGTTTTATAGCCTTCCATGTTGATTGCCGAGTAATGGGTGAAGAGGTCTTCTTCCATGCCGTCGGCGATAATGAAACCGAAGCCCTTGGCATTGTTGAACCATTTCACCTTGCCACTCATCTTGACGACCGACATAAACCATATCCCTCTGCAACACACTCCATCACTGGAGTATCATCCAGTTCATCCGCAGGCTAATCTGTTGACAGGATAGATTCCACGGACCTTTTTGACCCACGATGGGCTCTATTGGTTGTAACACCGTTTTGCCGATAGTCAAGGTGACCGGGTTGTCGTGGTTGAAATCGCCCGAAAGCGCCCCCATCACTGTATTCGCCAACTAAACGAACCTTTCTTTCCATGCATGCAGTCAGCCAGATTCGACTAACATTCAATCAGGATCGCCCGGATCTACACGACGACGATTCCGCAGGCATTGCTGTTCAGGAAGCAAAGCCTGCATTACAGGCGCCACCGATGTACAAGGTGGTTTTGTTCAACGATGACTACACACCGATGGATTTCGTCGTCGAAGTGCTCGAGGTGTTTTTTAACCTGAATCGCGAGCTGGCGACCAAGGTCATGCTGGCCGTCCATACAGAGGGACGGGCAGTATGTGGAGTGTTTACCCGCGACATCGCCGAGACGAAGGCCATGCAGGTCAACCAGTACGCCCGGGAAAGCCAGCATCCGCTACTCTGTGAAATCGAGAAGGACGGTTAACGCCGACCACTTGGGTATGAGGTGAAGCTATGTTAAACCGCGAGCTCGAAGTCACCCTCAATCTTGCCTTCAAGGAGGCTCGTTCGAAGCGTCATGAATTCATGACCGTCGAGCACCTGCTGCTGGCCCTATTGGATAACGAGGCTGCCGCCACCGTTTTGCGTGCCTGCGGCGCGAACCTCGATAAACTCAAGCATGATCTGCAGGAGTTCATCGACTCCACCACGCCACTGATCCCCGTGCATGACGAGGATCGGGAAACCCAGCCAACCCTGGGCTTCCAGCGTGTCCTGCAGCGTGCTGTCTTTCATGTACAGAGCTCGGGCAAACGTGAAGTCACCGGTGCCAACGTGCTGGTTGCCATCTTCAGCGAACAGGAAAGCCAGGCGGTTTTCCTGCTCAAGCAGCAGAGCGTTGCACGTATCGATGTCGTCAATTACATCGCCCATGGCATCTCCAAGGTGCCTGGGCATGGCGATCATTCCGAGGGTGAGCAGGATATGCAGGACGACGAGGGCGGTGAGTCTTCTTCCTCAGGCAACCCGCTGGACGCCTATGCCAGCAATCTGAATGAGCTGGCACGCCAGGGGCGTATCGATCCGCTGGTCGGACGCGAGGCAGAGGTCGAGCGCGTTGCGCAGATCCTGGCCCGGCGTCGCAAGAACAATCCGTTGCTGGTGGGCGAGGCGGGCGTGGGTAAGACGGCGATTGCCGAAGGCCTCGCCAAGCGCATCGTCGACAATCAGGTGCCGGACCTGCTGGCCAACAGCGTGGTCTATTCCCTTGACCTGGGTGCCTTGCTGGCTGGCACCAAGTACCGTGGTGATTTCGAGAAGCGCTTCAAGGCGTTGCTCGGCGAACTGAAAAAACGTCCGCAAGCGATCCTGTTCATCGATGAAATCCACACCATCATCGGTGCCGGTGCTGCGTCCGGTGGGGTCATGGATGCCTCCAACCTGCTCAAGCCGTTGCTGTCATCGGGTGATATCCGTTGCATCGGTTCGACGACGTTCCAGGAATTTCGCGGGATCTTCGAGAAGGACCGTGCCTTGGCCCGGCGCTTCCAGAAGGTCGATGTGTCTGAGCCTTCGGTGGAGGACACCATTGGCATCCTGCGCGGCCTGAAAGGGCGGTTCGAGTTGCACCACAACATCGAATACAGTGATGAAGCCCTGCGCGCAGCGGCGGAACTGGCCTCGCGCTATATCAATGACCGGCACATGCCGGACAAGGCTATCGACGTCATCGACGAGGCGGGTGCCTATCAGCGCCTGCAGCCGGTGGAGAAGCGCGTCAAACGCATCGAGGTGCCTCAGGTCGAGGACATCGTGGCGAAAATCGCGCGTATTCCGCCTAAGCACGTCACCAGTTCCGACAAAGAACTGCTGCGTAACCTGGAGCGCGACCTGAAGCTGACGGTGTTCGGTCAGGATGCGGCCATCGACTCGCTGTCGACTGCCATCAAGCTGTCTCGTGCCGGTCTCAAGTCGCCGGACAAGCCAGTGGGTTCCTTCCTGTTCGCGGGGCCTACCGGGGTCGGCAAGACCGAGGCGGCACGGCAGTTGGCCAAGGCGATGGGCATCGAGCTGGTGCGCTTCGATATGTCCGAGTACATGGAGCGCCACACCGTGTCGCGCCTGATCGGTGCGCCTCCAGGCTATGTTGGTTTCGACCAGGGCGGCTTGCTGACGGAAGCCATCACCAAGCAGCCACACTGCGTGCTGCTGCTCGATGAGATCGAGAAGGCGCATCCGGAAGTCTTCAACCTGCTGCTGCAGGTCATGGACCACGGTACGCTGACCGATAACAACGGGCGCAAGGCGGACTTCCGTAACGTGATCATCATCATGACCACGAACGCTGGTGCCGAAACCGCGGCGCGCGCTTCGATCGGTTTCACCCATCAGGACCACTCGTCTGATGCGATGGAAGTGATCAAGAAGAGTTTCACGCCTGAATTCCGCAATCGCCTGGACACCATTATCCAGTTTGGTCGCCTCAGTCATGAGGTCATCAAAAGCGTGGTGGACAAGTTCCTTACCGAACTTCAGGCGCAGCTCGAAGACAAGCGTGTGCTACTGGAAGTCACCGATGCGGCTCGCAGCTGGCTGGCCGAAGGTGGTTACGATGTGACGATGGGGGCTCGACCAATGGCGCGTCTGATCCAGGACAAGATCAAGCGTCCGCTGGCCGAGGAAATCCTCTTTGGCGAACTGGCCGAGCATGGCGGTGTGGTGCACATCGACATCAAGGACGGCGAACTGACCTTCGACTTCGAAACCACGGCCGAAATGGCCTGATCGTTACCCGCAACAAAGCAAAAGGCGCCGAAAGGCGCCTTTTTGCTATTCCGAACTCACATCAACACCCTGTGGGAGCGAGCAAGCTCGCTCCCACAGGGTGTTGTGTGTTCATGGGGAGAGGGGCAAATTGCGGACAAACAAAAACGCCCGGTATCAGCCGGGCGTTTTGTATTGACTTGTTAGCGAGCGCGGTAAGTGATGCGCCCTTTGCTCAAGTCATAGGGCGTCAGCTCGACGCGCACTTTGTCACCGGTAAGAATACGAATGTAGTTCTTGCGCATCTTGCCGGAGATATGCGCGGTTACGACGTGCCCATTTTCCAACTCCACACGAAACATGGTGTTGGGCAGGGTGTCGACGACAGTGCCTTCCATTTCGAAGCTGTCTTCTTTCGACATGCAGTAAAGCCCTCGGTATCCAGTGAATGGCCCGGTGCAACTGCGCCAGGCAAAAGCGGCGTGCATTGTGCCCGAAAAAGGGGGGGCAAGCCAAGGGGTTCTAACGTTTAAGCCGAAGGGCTCTAGCTGAGGACGACCCAGCGCTGGTTAACCAGTAGCTCGATGGGCCGATATTGGGTCTTGTAATTCATTTTTTTGCAGTTCTTGATCCAGTAGCCCAAGTACACCGCTTCCAGCCCCAGGCGCCGGGCTTCGTTGATTTGCCAAAGGATGGCAAAGCGCCCCAGGCTGCGTCGCTCTTCCTCCGGTTCATAGAAGGTGTACACCGCCGAAAGTCCGTTGGGCAGCAGGTCCGTGACGGCGATGGCCACCAGGCGTCCTTCGAGGCGGAATTCATAGAAGCGCGAAAACGGCAGGTCGCGCACCAGAAAGGTCGAGAACTGATCGCGGCTGGGCGGGTACATGTCGCCGTCGGCGTGGCGTTGCTCGATGTAGCGTTGGTACAGGTCGAAATATTCCTCACTGAACTGCGGCTTGGCCGGCCGGACTTGCAGGTCGGCGTTGCGCTTGAAGATGCGCTTCTGCTGGCGATTGGGCACAAATTGAGCCACGGGAATGCGCGCCGGAACGCACGCATTGCAATGCTGGCAATGGGGCCGGTAGAGATGATCGCCGCTGCGACGAAAGCCCATCTCCGACAGGTCTGCGTAGACATGCACATCCATGGGCTGGCTAGGGTCGAGGAACAGCGTCGTGGCCTGCTCCTCGGGCAGGTAACTGCAAGAGTGGGGCTGAGTGGCATAGAACTTCAACCGCGCCAACTCGGTCATGATCGACCCTCGGGATAAGCTTTGAATTTAATTGTAAGCCAGGAGCGCGAATGTCGCTCAGCAAACCCATGTCGCGTGGTTGGGTAGGTCCAGATGCGCCTTTAGATAGCCAGCAAATTCAGCGCGTGGAATGGATCGCGCGCCCAGGCTGTGCAGGTGCTCGGTGGGCATCTGGCAGTCGATCAGCACGAAACCGGCGGCCTTGAGGTGCTGGACCAGGGTCACAAAGCCGAATTTCGACGCGTTGTCGGCCCGACTGAACATGGACTCACCAAAAAACAGCTGCCCCATGGCCAGGCCGTACAGGCCGCCCACCAGTTGGCCGTGGTCCCAGACTTCCACCGAATGGGCGAAGCCACGTCGGTGCAGTTCCAGATACGCGGTTTGCATGGCTGTGGTGATCCACGTGCCGTCGGCATAGTCCCGCGGCTCGGCGCAGGCCTTGATAACCGCAGCAAAGTCGGTGTCGAAGGTCACTTCATAGCGCTGCTTGCGCAGCAGTTTGCCCAGGCTGCGGGACACATGCAGTTCGTCGGGAAACAATACCGTGCGCGGGTCCGGAGACCACCACAAGATCGGTTGGCCCTCGGAAAACCACGGGAAGCAGCCGTGGCGATAGGCCTGGATCAGCCGGTCGGCGGATAGATCGCCGCCTGCGGCCAGTAGCCCGTTGGGTTCGCGCATGGCTTTTGCCAGTGGCGGGAAATCGAACGTGTTGCGTTGTAGCCAAGTGAGCATCGTTATCCGGCTTGTAGAAGGGGAGGGCGGCGGGCCCCGCCCACAAGCGCGAGCCCGCCTAGAGGTTAACTGCCAAACGGCAGGGCTGTCATCGACATACTCTCTGCGGCGAGCTTGAGCGGACGCTGTTGCAACTTGGCGGTGTAAACGGGGTCGTAGACGATCTGCGTGTCGCTGCATGCGTTCCATTGTGAATGCTTCACTTCGCTCATAAAAAACACCTCATAAGCCTTTGTCACAAAAGAGAATGCATGCTCCAATTGACCCATGTGCGCCCTGTTTCTGGCTATGCTGTCATCCAGCGTGCGAGCAATGCCTTGGGGCCGACAAACCCGTACAATGCTTGAGCTTTGAACGCAGGATGGGCTAAAGATCAAAAACTTCGGCAACACCTGCGGTTTTCTGGATGCACCTCACAGTGGTAAAAGTAGTACCGGTTGTGCACATTCACTTTTTTACCTGCTCGTCATGGGCAGTTTTTTATAGTCATTCAACAGATGGACGCGCCCTTGGCGCAGGAAAAGAAGCGTTTTGAAGAAATCCACCGCAGCACCCAAAACAGTCGTTCCGCTCTGGCGCCAGCAGTTGCACTACCGGCTCAAGGAAGGTGCATTGATCGCCATCGGTGCCTTGTGCCTGTTCCTGATGATGGCCTTGCTGACCTACGGCAAGGACGATCCGGGCTGGAGCCATAACAGCAAGATCGACGACGTGCAGAATTTCGGCGGTCCGGCCGGCTCCTACAGCGCCGATATCCTGTTCATGGTGCTGGGTTATTTCGCCTACATCTTTCCGCTGTTGCTGGCGATCAAGGCCTATCAGATCTTCCGCCAGCGCCACGAGCCGTGGCAGTGGAGCGGCTGGCTGTTCTCCTGGCGCCTGATCGGCCTGGTGTTCCTGGTGCTGTCGGGGGCCGCACTGGCCCATATCCATTTTCATGCACCCACTGGCTTGCCGGCCGGGGCGGGCGGCGCGCTGGGTGAAAGCCTCGGCGACCTGGCCAGGAATGCCCTGAACATCCAGGGCAGCACGCTGTTGTTCATCGCCCTGTTCCTGTTCGGCCTGACGGTGTTCACCGACCTGTCGTGGTTCAAGGTCATGGATGTCACCGGCAAGATCACCCTCGACCTGATCGAGCTGATCCAGGGCGCGATGAACCGCTGGTGGGCGGCGCGTACCGAACGCAAGCAACTGGTGGCGCAGTTGCGTGAAGTCGACGACCGGGTCCATGAGGTGGTGGCCCCGACGACGCCGGACAAGCGCGAGCAGGCCAAGGTCAAGGAACGGCTGATCGAGCGTGAGCAGGCGTTGAGCAAACACATGTCCGAGCGCGAGAAACAGGTGCCGCCGGTCATCACCATGGCCCCGGCCAAGCCGCCGGAGCAGAGCAAGCGCGTACAGAAAGAGAAGCAGGCGCCGCTGTTCGTCGACAGCGCGGTGGAAGGCACCTTGCCGCCGATCTCGATCCTGGACCCGGCCGAAAAGAAACAGCTCAACTATTCCCCCGAATCCCTGGCGGCCGTCGGCCACTTGCTGGAGATCAAGCTCAAGGAGTTCGGCGTCGAGGTTTCGGTGGATTCGATTCACCCGGGCCCGGTCATCACCCGTTACGAAATCCAGCCAGCCGCCGGTGTGAAGGTCAGCCGCATCTCCAACCTGGCCAAGGACCTGGCGCGTTCCCTCGCCGTGACCAGCGTACGGGTGGTGGAAGTGATTCCCGGCAAGACCACCGTGGGTATCGAGATTCCCAACGAAGACCGGCAGATCGTGCGCTTCTCCGAGGTGCTGTCGACACCTGAGTATGACAATCACAAATCGCCGGTCACCCTGGCCCTGGGCCACGACATCGGCGGCAAGCCGGTCATCACTGACCTGGCGAAAATGCCTCACCTGCTGGTGGCCGGTACCACCGGTTCCGGTAAGTCGGTGGGTGTGAACGCGATGATCCTGTCGATTCTGTTCAAGTCCGGCCCGGAAGACGCCAAGCTGATCATGATCGACCCGAAAATGCTCGAACTGTCGATCTACGAAGGCATTCCGCACTTGCTCTGCCCGGTGGTCACCGACATGAAGGACGCCGCCAACGCCTTGCGCTGGAGCGTCGCCGAGATGGAGCGTCGCTACAAGCTGATGGCGAAGATGGGCGTGCGTAACCTGTCGGGCTTCAACGCCAAGGTCAAGGAAGCCGAGGAAGCCGGTACGCCGCTGACCGATCCGCTGTATCACCGCGAAAACATCCACGACGAAGCGCCGCTGTTGCACAAGCTGCCGACCATCGTGGTGGTGGTGGACGAATTCGCCGACATGATGATGATCGTCGGCAAGAAGGTCGAAGAACTGATCGCTCGTATCGCCCAGAAGGCCCGTGCCGCAGGTATCCACTTGATTCTTGCGACCCAGCGGCCGTCGGTGGACGTGATCACCGGTCTGATCAAGGCCAACATTCCGACCCGCATGGCGTTTCAGGTGTCGAGCAAGATCGACTCGCGGACCATCATCGACCAGGGCGGCGCCGAGCAGTTGCTCGGTCACGGTGACATGCTCTACATGCCGCCGGGCACCAGCCTGCCGATCCGTGTCCACGGTGCGTTTGTCTCCGACGACGAAGTGCACCGCGTGGTGGAGGCCTGGAAACTGCGTGGCGCCCCTGAATACAACGACGACATCCTCAACGGTGTCGAGGAAGCCGGCAGCGGCTTCGAGGGCAGCAGCGGCGGCGGTGACGACGATGCTGAAACCGATGCGCTCTACGATGAAGCGGTGCAGTTCGTCCTGGAAAGCCGCCGGGCCTCGATTTCTGCCGTTCAGCGCAAGCTGAAGATCGGCTACAACCGTGCCGCACGCATGATCGAAGCCATGGAAATGGCCGGCGTGGTGACGGCGATGAACACCAACGGTTCGCGCGAAGTACTGGCGCCGGGCCCTATGCGCGACTAACGACTTGAGCGGCCTGGCGACAGGCCGCTCGCCCCCCACGACTTCATGAGGACTCCCATGCGCCTGATTCGCATGTTGCTGTTGCCCGTACTGGCCCTGACCACCTTGTCGGCCCACGCCGATGAAAAGGACGTGGCCCGCCTGACCCAGTTACTGGAGCGTTCCCAGACCCTGACCGCGCGCTTTTCCCAGCTGACCCTCGACGGCAGCGGCACCCAGTTGCAGGAAACCGCTGGCGACATGGCTTTGCAGCGTCCGGGCCTGTTCTACTGGCACACCGATGCACCGGCCGAGCAACTGATGGTCTCCGATGGCAAGAAAGTCTCCCTGTGGGACCCGGACCTGGAGCAGGTCACCATCAAGACCCTCGACCAGCGCCTGACCCAGACCCCGGCGTTGTTGCTCTCCGGCGACATTTCCAAGATCAGCCAGAGTTTCGATATCAGTGCCAAGGAGGCCGGTGGCGTCATTGACTTCACCCTCAAGCCCAAGACCAAGGACAGCCTGTTCGACAGCCTGCGCCTGTCGTTCCGCAACGGCCTGGTCAATGACATGCAATTGATCGACAGCGTCGGCCAGCGCACCAATATCCTGTTCACCGGGGTCAAGGCCAACGAGCCGATCGCCGCGTCCAAGTTCAAGTTCGACATCCCCAAGGGTGCGGACGTGATCCAGGAATAAACACAAAGCCCCTGTGGGAAATGGCCTGTGGGAGCAAGGCTTGCCCGCGATTGCCTCGCCTCGGTCTACCAGATGCACCGAGGTGTCTGTATCGCGGGCAAGCCTTGCTCCCACAGATCTGCTCCGGCAGAGAGGATCGGCACCAGGACCCAGTGGAGGTTGCATAAGTAGTGATGGACCTGTTTCGAAGCGCCCCGATTGCCCAGCCACTGGCCGCCCGCCTGCGCGCGACCAACCTGGATGAGTACGTCGGCCAGGAGCATGTGCTCGCTCGTGGCAAGCCTCTGCGCGAAGCGCTGGAGCAGGGCGCCTTGCACTCGATGATCTTCTGGGGGCCGCCAGGCGTGGGCAAGACCACCCTGGCGCGGTTGTTGGCGGAAGTCTCGGACGCGCATTTCGAAACGGTTTCGGCGGTGCTGGCCGGGGTCAAGGAAATCCGCCAAGCGGTGGAAGTGGCCAAGCAGCAGGCCGGCCAGTACGGCAAGCGCACGATCCTGTTCGTCGACGAAGTGCACCGCTTCAACAAGTCCCAACAGGATGCCTTCCTGCCCTACGTCGAAGACGGCACGCTGATCTTCATCGGCGCGACCACCGAAAACCCTTCGTTCGAGCTCAACAACGCTTTGTTGTCGCGGGCGCGGGTCTATGTGCTCAAGAGCCTCGACGAGGCGGCGATGCGCAAGCTGGTGCACCGGGCGCTGACTGAAGAGCGTGGCCTGGGCAAGCGCCAGCTGAGCCTCAGCGATGAAGGGTTTCAGATCCTGTTTTCAGCCGCCGATGGCGATGGCCGGCGCTTGCTCAACCTGCTGGAGAACGCCTCGGACCTGGCCGAAGACAACAGCGAGATCGACGTCGAGCTGCTGCAAAGCCTGCTGGGCGATACCCGTCGGCGCTTCGACAAGGGTGGCGAGGCGTTCTACGACCAGATTTCGGCGCTGCATAAATCCATCCGCGGCTCCAACCCTGACGCAGCCTTGTACTGGTTTGCGCGAATGATCGACGGCGGTTGCGATCCGTTGTATCTGGCGCGGCGCGTGGTGCGCATGGCCAGCGAAGACATCGGCAACGCTGACCCGCGAGCCCTGGGCCTGTGCCTGGCGGCCTGGGATGTACAAGAGCGTCTCGGCAGCCCGGAAGGCGAACTCGCCGTGGCCCAGGCCATCACCTATCTGGCCTGCGCGCCGAAAAGCAATGCGGTGTACATGGGCTTCAAGGCAGCAATGCGCAGCGCCACCGAGCACGGTTCCCTCGAGGTACCGCTGCACCTGCGCAACGCACCGACCAAACTCATGAAGCAGCTGGGTTATGGCGAAGAATACCGCTATGCCCATGACGAGCCGGACGCCTATGCCGCCGGCGAAGATTATTTTCCTGATGAACTCGAACCCCAGCGGTTCTATCAGCCGGTGCCTCGTGGCCTGGAGCTGAAGATCGGAGAGAAACTCAACCACTTGGCGCAACTGGATCGCCTGAGCCCACGGCAGCGGAGAAAACCTTGATCCCTTTGATTCTTGCAGTCTCTGCCGGCGGTGTTGCCGGCACGTTGTTGCGCTTCGCCACCGGCAACTGGGTCAATGCAAATTGGCCCCGGCACTTCTATACCGCGACGCTGGCCGTTAATATCGTGGGCTGTCTGCTGATCGGCGTTTTATACGGTCTGTTTTTGATACGCCCCGAGGTGCCCATTGAGGTGCGTGCGGGGCTGATGGTTGGCTTTCTCGGCGGCCTGACGACTTTTTCATCCTTTTCACTGGATACGGTGCGCCTGCTGGAAAGCGGGCAGGTGCCGCTGGCCCTGGGCTACGCGGCCATCAGTGTATTCGGCGGGCTGCTCGCCACATGGGCCGGCCTGTCCCTGACCAAACTTTGATAACGAGAGACCGACATGCTCGATTCCAAACTGTTACGTAGCAACCTTCAGGACGTAGCGGACCGCCTGGCATCCCGTGGCTTTGCCCTGGACGTTGCGCGCATCGAAGCGCTGGAAGAACAGCGCAAGACCGTCCAGACCCGCACCGAAGCCCTGCAGGCTGAACGTAACGCGCGCTCCAAGTCTATCGGTCAGGCCAAGCAGCGCGGCGAAGACATCGCGCCGCTGATGGCTGATGTCGAGCGCATGGCGGGCGAATTGAGTGCCGGCAAGGTCGAGCTGGACGCGATCCAGACCGAGCTGGATTCAATCCTGCTGGGGATCCCGAACCTGCCCCACGAATCGGTGCCGGTCGGTGAAGACGAGGAGGGCAACGTCGAAGTGCGCCGCTGGGGCACGCCAACAGCCTTCGATTTCCCGGTGCAGGACCACGTAGCCCTGGGCGAGAAATTCGGCTGGCTGGACTTCGAAACCGCCGCCAAGCTGTCGGGCGCGCGTTTCGCCCTGTTGCGCGGACCGATTGCCCGTCTGCATCGCGCCCTGGCGCAATTCATGATCAACCTGCACGTCACCGAACACGGCTACGAAGAAGCCTACACCCCGTACCTGGTCCAGGCGCCGGCGCTGCAGGGCACCGGCCAGTTGCCGAAGTTCGAGGAAGACCTGTTCAAGATCAGCCGCGAAGGCGAGGCTGACCTGTACCTGATCCCGACTGCCGAAGTGTCGTTGACCAACATCGTGGCCGGCGAGATCGTCGACGCCAAGCAACTGCCGATCAAGTTTGTCGCCCACACGCCGTGCTTCCGCAGTGAAGCCGGGGCATCGGGTCGTGACACACGTGGCATGATCCGCCAGCACCAGTTCGACAAAGTCGAGATGGTGCAGATCGTCGAGCCTTCGAAGTCCATGGAAGCGCTGGAAAGCTTGACCAGCAACGCTGAAAAGGTCCTGCAACTGCTGGAACTGCCGTATCGCACCCTTGCGTTGTGCACCGGTGACATGGGCTTCAGCGCGGTCAAGACCTACGACCTGGAAGTCTGGATCCCGAGCCAGGACAAGTACCGCGAGATTTCCTCGTGCTCCAACTGTGGCGATTTCCAGGCCCGTCGCATGCAGGCGCGCTTCCGCAACCCGGATACCGGTAAGCCGGAACTGGTTCACACCCTCAATGGTTCCGGCCTGGCGGTGGGTCGTACCCTGGTGGCGGTGCTGGAAAACTACCAGCAGGCCGACGGCTCGATCCGTGTGCCTGAAGTGCTGAAACCGTACATGGGCGGCATCGAGGTCATCGGCTAAATGGACTATTTGCCACTGTTCCACAACCTGCGCGGCAGCCGCGTGCTGGTGGTCGGCGGTGGCGAGATTGCCTTGCGCAAGTCTCGCCTGCTGGCCGATGCCGGCGCGCTGCTGCGGGTCGTCGCACCCGAAATTGAACCGCAATTGCGGGAACTGGTCAGTGGCAGCGGTGGTGAATGTGTCCTGCGCGGTTATCTCGAAACGGACCTGGACGGCTGCGGCCTGATCATTGCCGCCACCGATGATGAGCCACTTAATGCCCAGGTCTCGGCCGACGCCCATAAGCGTTGCGTGCCGGTCAACGTGGTGGACGCGCCGGCCCTGTGCAGCGTGATCTTCCCGGCGATTGTCGACCGCTCGCCCCTGGTCATCGCGGTGTCCAGCGGCGGCGACGCGCCGGTGCTGGCGCGGCTGATCCGGGCCAAGCTGGAGACCTGGATTCCGTCGACCTATGGGCAACTGGCTGGGCTGGCGGCGCGTTTTCGCAGCCAGGTCAAAGGATTGTTCCCGGACGTGCAGCAACGCCGGGCGTTCTGGGAAGAGGTGTTCCAGGGCCCCATCGCTGATCGCCAACTGGCCGGGCAGGGCGCCGAGGCCGAGCGCCTGCTGCGCGAAAAAATCGCCGGCCAGGCGCCGAACGCGCCGGGCGAAGTTTATCTGGTGGGCGCCGGGCCGGGTGATCCGGACCTGCTGACCTTCCGTGCCCTGCGCCTGATGCAGCAAGCGGATGTGGTGCTTTACGACCGCCTGGTGGCTCCGGCGATCCTCGAGCTGTGCCGGCGCGACGCCGAGCGCATCTACGTCGGCAAGCGCCGCTCCGAACACGCCGTGCCCCAGGAGCAGATCAACCAGCAATTGGTGGACCTGGCCCGGCAAGGCAAGCGTGTGGTGCGGTTGAAGGGCGGGGATCCGTTCATCTTTGGTCGCGGCGGAGAGGAAATCGAAGAACTGGCGGCTCACGGCATCCCGTTCCAGGTCGTTCCGGGCATCACCGCGGCCAGTGGTTGCGCAGCCTACGCCGGGATTCCGCTGACCCATCGCGACTACGCCCAGTCGGTGCGGTTCATCACCGGCCATCTCAAGGACGGCACCAGTGATTTGCCGTGGGCGGACCTGGTCTCGCCAGCCCAGACCCTGGTGTTCTACATGGGGTTGGTGGGATTGCCGGTCATCTGCGACGAGCTGATCAAGCACGGTCGCGCAGCGGATACGCCTGCGGCGTTGATCCAGCAGGGCACGACGTCCAACCAGCGGGTCTTCACCGGCACCCTGGCGGACTTGCCACGGCTGGTGGCCGAGCATGAAGTTCATGCGCCGACGTTGGTGATTGTTGGGGAAGTGGTGCAATTGCGCGAGAAACTGGCTTGGTTTGAAGGGGCTCAGGGGCAGGTCTAAACACCGAGTCGCGCCCTTCGCGAGCAAGCCCGCTCCCACATTTGATCGCGTTCAGCCGAAGAATTAAGGCTTACCCCGATCCAATGTGGGAGCGGGCTTGCTCGCGAAGAGGCCCTCAACCGCAACAAAGATCCCGGATCAATCCCGGGTCCCAAGCCAAATCCCTTCCCCACTCAACCTTTCCCGATCATGGCCAACCCTGAAATCCTGCTTCGGTCCCTTGGGCACGATCCCATTGGGGTTGATGGTTTTGTGGCTGCCGTAGTAATGGCCCTGGATGTGGGGGAAATCCACGGTCTCGGCAATGCCCGGCCACTGATACAGCTCCCGCAGCCAGTTCGACAGGTTCGGGTAATCGGCGATGCGCCGCAGGTTGCATTTGAAGTGACCGAAATACACGGCGTCGAAGCGGATGATCGTGGTGAACAGGCGGATGTCGGCCTCGGTCAGGTATTCGCCGACCAGGTAGCGGCGGGCTTCCAGCAGGGCCTCCAGCCAATCCAGTTCGGCAAAAAGTCCGTCGAACGCTTCTTCATAGGCGGCCTGGGTGGTGGCGAACCCTGCGCGATACACGCCATTGTTCACCGCCGGATAGATACGCTCGTTCAAGGCGTCGATATCCCTGCGCAAAGGCTCGGGATACAGATCCAATCCATTGCCGGTCAGGCCATCGAAGGCGCTGTTGAACATGCGGATGATTTCCGCTGATTCGTTATTCACGATGCGCTGTTGCTGTTTGTCCCACAGCACCGGCACGGTGACGCGGCCGGTGTAATCGGTGGTGTCAGCGGTGTAGCGCTGATGGAGGAAGCTCAGGTCGTCCAGTTTGTCGCCAGTGGAGCCGTGGGTCTTGTCGAAGGTCCAGCCGTTTTCCAGCATCAGGTAGCTGACCACCGAGACGTCGATCAGGTCTCCCAGGCCTTTGAGCTTGCGAAAGATCAGTGTGCGATGGGCCCAGGGGCAGGCCAGGGACACATACAAATGGTAGCGCCCGGCCTCGGCGGCAAACCCGCTCTCGCCAGTGGGGCCGGCACTGCCGTCGGTGGTGATCCAGTGACGGCGTTGTGCCTGTTCGCGTTGGAACGTGCCGTCCTTGCTTTCATACCACTGATCCTGCCAGCGGCCCTCGACTAACAAACCCATCTTGATCTCCTCGGCCAATACACGTTGGAGGCGAGTCTATTCCGATAGGTTCGAACAAAAAGCGCAAAGGTTAGGCGTTAATGATCGGTTAAATCGAACGGTTCCGGGCATCCCAATACTGCCGGGCCTTGTCGAACGCCTCTTCGCGAGCCAGGCCCAGGCCGCGCAGGGCCAACGCCATGGTCGCGATCAACGCCAGTTGCGGGTAGCTGTCTTGCACGTCGCCGCGCCAGATGGCTTTCAGGTACTCGGGGTCGAGGCTTTCCGGTTTGACGTGGCGCTGCTCGGACAGTCGCGGCCATTCTTCGTCCCAGCTGGCGCCGCCGGTGGTGCCATACAGGTGACTGTCGGCATCCGGGTTGATCTCGATCTCGCCGCCGTCGCCCTTGATCACGATGGTGGTGTCGCCCAGCAAGCCGCTGGCATCGCGATGCACTGCCTGGTAGCCCGGGTGGAAGATGCTTTGCAGCCCGCAACGGGCGCCCAGCGGGTTGAGGATCCGTGCCAGGGAGTGAATCGGCGAACGCAGGCCCAGGGTGTTACGCAGGTCGATCATCCGCTGCATTTGCGGCGCCCAGTCCACCAGCGGCATGAAGGCCAGCCCGCCGTTGTCCAGCGCATTGCCGACTTGCTGCCAGTCGCGGCACAGCGGGATGTGCAGCAAATCCAGCAATTGCTCGGTGTAGAGCCGGCCCGCCGTGTGCGCGCCGCCGCCGTGCATGAAGATCCGCACACCGTTCTGCCCAAGGCACTTGGCCGCCAACAAGTACCACGGCAAATGACGCTTCTTGCCGGCATAGGTTGGCCAGTCGAGGTCCACCGCCAACGCGGGGACCACCAGGCGTTCACGCAGGGCTTCGGTAAAGCCGGCCATTTCCTCGGCGCTTTCTTCCTTGTGCCGCAGCAGCATCAGGAAAGCACCGAGCTGGGTGTCCTCGACTTTATCGTCGAGGACCAGGCCCATGGCTTCGCGGGCTTCTTCGCGGGTCAGGTTGCGGGCGCCGCGCTTGCCTTTGCCAAGGATGCGCACGAACTGGGCGAACGGGTGTTCGGCCGGGGTCTCTAGGGTCAGCGATGGGAAGTCGGTCATAAGCAATTCGTCGGTTTGGGCAGGCCCGCCAGCTTGGCGGCGAGTTTGGCGGGGGTGCCTTTGAACAATCGGTTCAGGTGCAGGCTGTTACCCTTGTCCGCGCCCAGTTTCAGCGCGGTGTACTTGATCAGCGGCCGGGTCGCGGGGGAGAGCTGGAATTCGTTGTAGAAACCGCGCAGCAGCTCAAGGATCTCCCAATGTTCGGGGCTCAGCTCGATGTCTTCGGCGGCCGCCAGGGCAATCGCCACATCGGCCGACCAGTCGTCAAGGTCGGCCAGGTAGCCGTCCTTGTCCAGTGCGATGGCGCGCTCGCCGACGGTCAGCGCCTTCATAGCCAGGTGTTGACCTTGTCATGCTGGATCGACAGCTCGACAAAGGCCGGGTAGTCGATGGCTTCGGCCCAGTCTGGAACCGGCAAGGCCCGAGCCTGGACATCTTCGGCGAGCACGAACAATTTCCGGCCGCCGACCTGCAGTTTTTCAAACGGCGCGGTGCCCGGTTGCAACGCGTACGTCGCGTCGCCGCACAGCAGCAGCGCATCTTGACTCCCCAGGATTCGCAGGCAACTGGCGAGGCGGTTATCGCCGAAAGGTGAATGAGACAACACATGCAAAGTCGACATCAGAGGGTGATCACCTGGTCGTAACGGTCAATAAGCGCAGTGATGTCCGGCGCGGCCAGCACTGTCAGGTCGTCCAATGCCAACGCATCGGCGGCGATGCCGCGTTCAGCGGCGCTCTGGGCACAGACAAAAAGCGCTTCGATGCCGAACATGGGCAGCGCCTGCAAGTTCGCGCTCAGGTCTTTTTGCTGGACGGCCTTGGCGTTCTGGCCGGCGGCGAGCTGGAACACGCCGTCATCGAGAAACAGCAGGCCGATGGGCAGGTCGAACGCGCCGCCGGCCAGCACGATGTCCAGCGCCTCCCGGGCGCCGGGGCCGGACCATGGGGCCTGGCGGCTGATGAGCAACAAAGATTTGGCCATTCACGCGCCTCCAAAACAGATCAGACGGTCGGCGTCCTGGATTCCATCATGCAACTGACCCAGGCCGGACAAGGCCCAGGGCGCTTCGACACTGACCGCCGAACGCTGGTAGCGCTGGGCTTCTTCGTCGTTCAACACGCCACGGCGCAATGCCGCTGCGATGCACACCACGCCGTCGAGCTGGTTGTCGCTGACGAACGCGCGCCACTGTTTGGGCAGGTCCTGCTCATCCTGGGGCGTGACGACACTGCCGGCGGCGTTATAAACGCCGTCCTGATAGAAAAACAGCCGCACGATTTCATGCCCACCCGCGAGCGCAGCCTGGGCAAACAGCAAGGCGCGGCGCGAGGAGGGCGCATGGGCGGCGGAAAACAGCGCGATGGCGAACTTCATGACAGACCCGATCAGCAAAACTGCGGCCATGATAATGCTTTATGGGCGGGGGGGCGATTGTGTATGCCTGTGCGGGAGCAAGGCTGGTGCAGCGAGGCCTGTGTGGGAGCACCTTGCCCGCGATGAGGGCCACACGGTCTCCGGAAAGCCGAGGCGCCTGTATCGCGAGCAAGCTTTGCTCCCACAGATGGGCGTGCGATCAGGCTACTGCTTGAGGCCATGCAGCTCGCAATACTCCGCCCACTCCATCCCCGCCATCTCCGCCACTTCCCTGTGCACCTCCAGGCGTTGGGCCTGGTAGTCCTGGGGCGAAGCCGCGGTCAGTTGCAGGGTCAGTTCCCAGGCGAACAGGCCCAGGCGCTCGGCCTCGGCTTCGAATGCTTCATGCAACCGCTCAGCGCGGTACTGCGCGGCGGTCTCGCCCTTGGCCTGGGCCAGCAGCGGGTTGAGGTGGTCCAACTCGACGCGCAGCTCGGGGCGCTCATCGAGAAATTTTTCCAGGGCCCGTTCGTGTTGCTGTTCGGTTGCCGCCATGGTCACTCCTTGGGGGTTGAGGACTGCTTCTTGCTGGCCTTGGCCGCAGCCGCCAGGCATTCGAGGGCGAATTGTTCGGTGTAGGTCATCTGGATCGGCGTGGTTTCGCCCTTGACGGTACGTTCACCGTCGAGGATGTAGCGAATCCGCTTGTCGGTGACGCCGATTCGCTTGGCGATCCAGGAAGGTGTCTGGCCGATCTGGCTGATCAGTTTGTCGGCGTATTCGGCGGTGGGTTTGTAGAACTCGGCGTTGGGGGTCATGGAGTGTTCCGCGATGGCTGGTGGGAATGGCGCGACAGGTTGCGCGAATCGTTGGCCGATGTCCCGTGTAAATTTCAGTAAAGCAGCACGAAGGCGGGGGCCGCAGTGCTACAGTCCGTTTTTTTCTCGATGAGTGAACGCAATGCGAATGTTGACGGTGGCCCTGGCCGCAACCTTGCTGGCCGGCTGCGCGGGTTCGGCGATGAACCAGGCCCGGACTCAAACCCCTTATAAGACCCTGAGCTCGGACAAACCCGAGCAGCTCGTGGCCCAGTGCATACAGTTTTCCTGGCAGGACGAAGCGGTGTTTGGTGTCGATGCTGGCGCTTACCTGCAACCGGGCAAGAAGGGTGGTTCGACTGTTTACACTCGCTCGGCTGAGTCGTTCGTCGATTTGGAAACCGGGGCCTCGGGCACGGTGTTGAATTACTACGCCAAGCAGGATGACTTCGTGGCCAAGCGCCGGTTGGCGGCGTTGGCGACTTGTCTGTAAATAACTCGCACGGAGTCCCGGATCAATGTGGGAGCGGGCTTGCTCCCACAGGATTTGTGTTTCAGTCAGCAGGGTTCAGGCGCTTCTGGAGGAAGAAGTGCTGGTGCCCTGGCGGGTAGTCGTCGATCTGGCCGATTTCCGTGAAACCGTGTTTTTTGTAGAACGCTGGGGCCTGGAAGTCGAAGGTGTCGAGCCAGATGCCCACGCAGTTTTTCTCCCTGGCCAGGTCTTCGGCCATCTGCATCAAGGTCGAGCCCGTGCCTTGGCCGCGAGCCTGTTCCGGCACGACCAGCAGCTCGATATAGAACCAGCGGAAAAACACCCGTCCGTACAGCCCACCAACGATTTCGTTGCTGTGTTCGTCCCGTACCAGCCAGGCGACCAGTTCCGGCACTGTCCCGCCGGTCTTGGCCGTGTTATAGGCGCGTAGCGGCGCGAGGATGGCTTGGCGTTCTTCGTCGGTAGGGGTGTCCGTGCGTTCGATTCGTAGCGTCATCGGCGCTGTCCTTATGCGGTGAGTGATGAACTGGACGAGCCTATCCCAAAGGCTGTCGTGGCGTCACCCGGTCGACGGGGAAACAGGCGCATTACGCAAACCGGGCCATACTGCCTAATGCAATCGCGGTTGGGATCGCGCACCGTTTCGAAGAGGAAAGTCATGAACACTGCATTGCTGATCATCGATATCCAGAACGCACTGTGCAGCGGTGAAGAAGAATGTTTTGAGAGCCAGCGCCTCATCCGGACCATCAACGCCCTCAGCGCCAGGGCCCGGGCTGTTGGTTTGTCGGTGATCTTGATCCAGCACGAAGAGCTGGAAGGCTCGCTGACGTATGGTTCTGTCGCCTGGCAATTGGCCGATGGCCTGTTGACCGCTGCCGATGACCTGCGGGTGCGCAAGACCACGCCCGACGCTTTCTACCAGACCGATCTGCTCTCGCTGCTGCAAGCCCGAGGCATCGACCGCCTGGTGATCTGCGGGCTACAGACCGACTATTGCATCAACGCCACCGTGCGCCAGGCCCATGCCCTGGGGTACGAGGTGGTCCTGGCTGCCGACGCCCACTCTACAGTGGCCAACGGTAGCATGGCGGCCGAACAGATCATCGCCAACCACAACAACAGGCTGGGGCGCTTGAGCAGTGCGGTGTCGCGGATCGATGTGGTGCCGGCGCAGGAGATTCGTCTCTGACCTGAACCCCTTGATGGGGTGACACCGCACCCTGTGGCGAGGGCAATGGCTTCCTCACCCTCAAGGCGCCCCAAACACCATGGTCCAATAAACCCCTGCATCGCTGCGCGAGTCGGTGGCGTACGCCGCGCCTACCTGGGTGAACATCGGGTTCATCAGGTTGGCGCAATGTCCGGGGCTGGCCAACCAGTCTTGCATGGCCTTGCTTGGCGAGCCTTGTCCGGCGGCGATGTTTTCGCCGAGCTTGCGCCCACGGAAACCCGCGCCTTTGGCTCGGTCGGCCACGGAGCGGCCGTCAGGGTCCTGGTGGGCGAAATAGTTGCCGCGGGCCATCGCCCGGCTGTGCCCCTGGGCGGCTGTGCCGAGGGCGGCGTTCCAGCTCAACGGCCGGGCGGCGGCGAAACGTTGGCGACCACACATCCTGGATCTGGCTCGCGCGGCGTTGACCTGGGCCAGCAGCGTCTTGTCCGCGGAAGCAACGTTGCCCACCCGGCTACCGCCCATGGGCTGGGCCAGTACCACTCGCCATTCATCACCGACCCGGTTGACGCCGATGTCGGCGTACTGGTTGTCCAGCAGCGCCGCGCAGTGCTCGTCCGCCAGCATCTCAAAAGCTTCTTCGGCGTCCCGCGCGTCAGTCAGGCGGATGCTGCGCACTGTCTGGGCCTGGTAGCCTGCGTCCTTCAAGGTTTCCCGCAACCCTGCGCGAAAGCCAATCGGCAAGGCCAGGCTCGAACGCAGCACTAATGGCTGCGAAGGGCGCAATGTCCGCCAGTCACAACGGTGGGATTGGCTGCGGTAGTCGTTGATCGCTTGCACCAGTTGCCCTTCGCCTCGGGCATGGGCGGGATTGGTAAATAAAGGCAGTAGGGTGAGGAGGCAAAGCGAAGCGAAACGGCAAGAGCGAACAGTGTGGCGCATGGGGCGAACGGCTCGAGAGAGGGAGTTGCTTTAGCGCCAGGCTTGGCGCCGATCAACCGGAAAACCTGTCGCTGTCGATTGGCGAGGTTTTCACGGCTGGGGTAGGACTGCGGGTTTGAAAACAAGTTTCAGGAGGGTGAAGACTTATCCGCAGGCCTACGCAGGCTCTGTTTTGGACTGGGACACTGTGGCGAGGGCAGTCAACAGAGGGGTCAGGTGCGTCCAGCTGCCTCGGCCACGGGGACCTTGACCCGCTCAACCTTGCGATAAGTCAGCAGCACAATGCCGGTGACCACGATTACCCCGCCAAGTACCTGGCCCGGGTTGAGCATCTGGTCCAGCACCAGCCAGCCGATCAGCAACGTTGCCAGCGGTTCGATGTTCATCACCGGGGCGTTGCGGGGCATGTCCAGGCGAGGCACGGAAATGAACAGCACGATAAACCCGGTGCCGTAGAGCACCACCAGGGTCGCCAGGGCCAACCAGCCGGTGCTGCTGGCCGGCAGGTCGAAGCCGCCGGGGAGGGCGCCGGTCAGGCCGGCAAGGTTGACGCTGCTGAAGACGATGAAAATGGTCAGCAGGCTGCGCACCGAACCTCGCACCTGGGACAACTTGTGGTCGGTGATCCACAGCGCGCCAGCGAACACGCAGGCGGCGCAGAAAGCCAGGCCAACCCCGAGCAGCCATTGTGGGCCGACGCTCTGTTCAGACGCTAATCGGGCCGGCACCTCCAACACGAACACCAGCCCCACCAGAATCATCCCCATCAACGCGGCGGTGCGTGCGGTCGGTCGTGGCCCGCCCAGCGCCCAGGTCAGCAACGCCAGCAAAATCGGAAAGACGTTGCCCACCAACAGCGCCAACGCTACCGGCACCCGCGCCACGGCGGAGTACAGGCACAGGCTTTGGGCGCCGATCAACAGCCCCAGGGTCAGTTGCCAACGCCACGCCCCCGGCGGCAAACGCAGGCTCTGGCGCTGCCACAACACCATGGCGGCCAACACCAGCAGGGTCCCGCCCGAACGCAGCAGGATCGCCAGCAACACACCGGCACCGTCATCGAACGCCGCCCGCGCGGCGACATGGTTGCCAGCAAAAGCACACCCCATGCACAGCAGAATGAGCACCGCGAGGTGGCGGGGGAAGGGCGTGGGGGTGTCAGGTGCAGCGCTGGGGCGAGTCATGGCAGGGTGTCTCAAAGGAGGGCCGCCCGAGCAAAGCATTTCGGGTCGGCTGTTTTTAGTTGTGGGTTGTCGTACAACTTCGATGGAATTTTTACCCTATAGGGTTGTAAGAGACAAGGCCAGAAGCGGCACGATCTGTTACCTCGGCGCGGCGACTCTGCGCAAGACCGCGCACATTGTCCTGCGCTTTGCTGTACAACAACCTGACCGTTGTGTCGTTTGCAGCATCGCCCCATATGCGGAGCACTCCATGCGTCTGGCTGATTTCATTCTCGACAATATCGAGCCAATCCTTCAGGCGTGGGAAGATTTCGCCAAAACCATCACCCCCGCGTCCATTGGCATGGACTCCGTTGCCCTGCGCGACCATGCCGAGCAGATGCTGCGCACCATCGCCGCAGATCTGCGCACCAAGCAGACGCGCAAGGAGCAGATTGCCAAGTCCCACGGCGATGCCCCGACGGCGGATGCCGAAACCGCCGCCGAAACCCATGCGGTCATTCGTCAGTCTTCAGGTTTTACCGTGGAGCAGATGGTCTCGGAGTACCGGGCGCTGCGCACCAGTGTGCTGATGCTCTGGATGCCCCACACCCAGCTGGATCAAAAGCAGGTCATGGCCGATCTGATTCGATTCAACGAGGCGGTGGACCAGGCCTTGGCGGAATCGGTGGTCAGTTACTCGGGCGCGGTCGATGCATCGCGCAACATCTTTCTCGGGATCCTGGGGCATGACCTGCGCAGCCCCTTGGGCGCGATTCTGCTGAGTTCCGAGGTGCTGCTGCGAGCCGGAGACCTGCCCGCCAAAGCCACCAAGATTTCGTCGCGCATCTACACCAGCGTCAAGCGAGCCAACAAAATTGTCGGCGACCTGCTGGATTTCACCCGTACCCAACTGGGCTCGGGCATTCCGGTGCAGCGTTTCAACGGTGACCTGGTGGCGGCTTGCGAAGGCATGGTGGAGGAGGCGCGGGCCTATCATCCGGAAAACAGAATCCTCTTTGAAACAACCGGTCCCCTGGAAGGGCTGTTTGACCAGGCTCGCATGGAGCAGGTGTTCTCCAACCTGATCGGGAATGCCGTCCAGCATGGCACCGAGGGCACGCCGATTGTTGTTTCGTTGAGCGCTGAAGACGATATGGCGGTGATCGCGATCAACAACCAGGGCAAGCCTATCGAAAGCGACGCGATCGCCAGCATCTTCAACCCGATGATCCGGCATTTGCGCAGCGGTGAAGTACAGTACGGTTCTACGGCCGGGCTGGGGCTTGGCCTGTATATCGCCTCGGCGATTGTCTCGGCCCATAAGGGCACCATCGAAGTTCACTCGAAGGCGCGGGCGGGCACTACGTTCACCGTTCGTATCCCGTTACACCCCCACTGATGGGGTGTTCAGGCGTACATCCAGCTTGCTTGTACGATGTCTTATCACGGTGTAAAACTGTCGTCCCGTCCAATAATAATTAACGGAGACGCACGATGGATGCTTCGCAATCTGCAACCGCCGCCGATCAGGGCCGCCGGATATTCCTGAAAAAATCCCTGGTGGTCTCGGCCGCCGCCGCCACCCTTGGCAACCTGCCAGGGCTGGCCCAGGCCGAGCCCTTGAGCCAGCGTTACCCTGACCCGCTGATCAATATCCTTGACCCCAGTTTCATGGACTTGCGCATCTTCAACGCCAGTGTGGAAAAACTCGCCACTGGCCTGCGCTGGGCGGAAGGGCCGGTGTGGGTCGGCGACGGTCGTTACCTGCTGGTCAGCGACATTCCCAACAACCGCATCGTGCGCTGGGATGAAATCACTGGTGGCCTGTCGGTTTATCGGGAGAACTCCAACTTCTCCAACGGCATGTGCCGCGATCGCCAGGGGCGGTTGCTGGTGTGCGAAGGTTCCACCACCTCGAGCGAAGGCCGGCGCATCACCCGCACCGAGCACAACGGCACTATCACCGTGCTGGCGGACAGTTTCGAAGGCAAGCCGCTTAACTCTCCCAACGACATCGTGTGCAAACGCGACGGTTCGGTCTGGTTCACCGACCCACCGTTCCAGACCGGCAACAATTACGAAGGGCACAAAGTCACGCCGGCCCAACCCCACGCGGTGTACCGCATCGACGGCGAAACCGGCAAACTCAGCCGGGTGATCGACGACCTGGCGGGGCCCAATGGCCTGTGTTTTTCTCCAGACGAGAAAATCCTCTACGTGGTCGAAGGCCGAGCCAAGCCCAATCGCTTGATCTGGGCGATCAGTGTCAAGGACGATGGCACGCTGGGTGAGCGGCGCAAGCACATCGAAGGCTTGGATTACGCCGCCATCGACGGGCTCAAGTGTGATGAGAGCGGCAACCTCTGGTGCGGTTGGGGCGGCAACGGCGACCCCAAGGCCGACCTGGAAAAACTCGACGGCGTGCGGGTATTCAACCCCGAAGGCAAGGCCATTGGGCACATCTCCCTGCCGGAGCGCTGCCCCAATGTGTGCTTTGGCGGCCGGGAAGGTAATCGGTTATTCATGGCCGGCAGCCACTCGTTGTATTCGCTGTTTGTGAATACCCGAGGGGCGACGTTTGCCTGAATGAACGACTGATCCGCAGATACTGCTTTTCATTGTCGGTTCTGCGCTTGGCGGGTTATTCGCAACTCCACAGTTCCACGGTGGGTTGACCCGCCGCAGGTGGCCCCAACCATTGGCTCATCGACCGGCAACTGCCATCGAAGCACAATTGATAGTCGCCGGCCTGCGGCGTGCGTGCCAGTTTCAGTGGTTGCAGGGGCGGCAGTTGGCGCCGATAGTGCCAACTGCCGTTTTCCAGCCGGGCGTCTTCGGGAATCTCCATGCCAGCGCCGTTGCCTTTGACCCTGGCCTCACCCAGGACCAGGCCCTGTTGGGTGACGCGGTAGTCTTCTTCCCAGCGGACCTTCTCGATGGTGTGGTTCCACGCCAGCGTGAAATCGGCAATTGGAAGCTGGGCCCAGACCACACCGGACAGGCCCAGGCACAAACCGATCACGCCAAGGCCCGCCCGCTGCGCCGCGCGCGCCACACGTGCTGGAAGATCAGCAGTGCGCCCAGCACGAAGCCAATCTCATCGGTCAGCGGCAGGGCCACCACCAACAAGGCGCCGGCGGCAAAACACATCAGGCGTTCCCAGAGCGGCATTTTCTGTTGCAGATAGCCGGTGGATGCCATGCCCCAGAGGCCGACGGCCAGCAACGTCTTGATCAGCATGTACGCTGTCATCCACAAGTTGTCGCCCTGCAGCATCAATGCCGGGTTATAGACGGTCATGAATGGAATGACAAAGCCGGCGAGGGCGATGCGCACCGCCCAGAAGCTGATCTTCAGGCCACTCTCCCTTGCGATGGGCGCAGCGGCGAAACAGGCCAGCGCCACCGGTGGCGTCAGGTCGGCGAGGATGCCGAAATAAAACACGAACATGTGCGACACGATTAATGGCACGCCGAGTTCCAGCAAGGCGGGCGCGGCAATCGAGCTGGTGATGATGTAGTTGGGAATGGTCGGGATGCCCATGCCCAACACCAGGCAGGTGAGCATGGTGAGGATCAGCGACAGCAGCAGGTTGTCCCTGCCGATTGCCAGGATGTAACCGGCAAAGGTGGAGGCTACGCCGGTCAGCGAGACCACTGCGATGATGCTGCCCACCAGCGTACAGGCGATCCCCACGGGAACGGCGTGACGCGCACCGTCCACCAGGGCGTGCAGGCAGATGATGAGGGTTTCGCGTGTGCCTTTCATGAACCAGCAGACCACCACCAGCACGCCGATCACCGCAAAAACGACACCGATGCCCAACCGGAAAAAACCGACGCAAAGCAAGCCCAGCGCGACCCAGAAAGCACAGCGCAAGGCGTAGTTCGAGACCTTGAGAATAATCGCCGAGCCGAGAATCACGATGGCCGTCAACGCCAGGCCCACCATGCCGGAAAACAGCGGTGTGCGTCCGGAAAACAGCAGGTAGACCAACACCCCAAGCGGGATCAGCAGGTACCAGCTTTCCTTGACCGCGCCCCAGGCGCTGGGGCACTGGTCCTTGGGCAGGCCCTTGAGGTCGGAACGTTTGGCTTCCAGGTGAACCATCCAGAACACCGAACCGAAGTACAGGCACGCCGGTATCAACGCCGCCTTGGCAATTTCCACGAACGGTACATTGATGGTTTCGGCCATGATGAAGGCCACCGCGCCCATCACCGGTGGCATGATCTGGCTGCCCATGCTGGACGTCGCTTCCACGCCACCGGCAAACGCGGCCCTGTAGCCGAAGCGTTTCATCAGCGGGATGGTGAATTGCCCGGTGGTGACCACGTTGGCGATGCCCGAGCCGGTGATGGTGCCCATCAGCGCCGATGAGACCACGGCTACTTTCGCCGGCCCGCCCAGTTTGTGGCCGAACAGGCCCATGGCGAAATCGGTGAACAGCTTGATCATGCCGGCCTTTTCCAGGAACGCGCCGAACAGGATGAACAGGAAGATATAAGTGGCCGACACATAGGTCGGCGTGCCGTACAAACCCTCGGTACCGAACGACAGTTGGTTGATGATTTGATCGACGCCATAGCCGCGATGGGCTAAATCCCCCGGCAGATATTCGCCAAACAGGCCATACGCCAGGAACAGGGCGCAAATGATCGGCAGCGCGATGCCCATCACCCGCCGTGCCGCTTCGAACACCAGCACAATCAGCACAACGCCTATCACCATGTCGGCGGTGGTCAGGTCGCCAGAACGTTGGATCAGGTCGGCCTCGAACACCCATTGATAGACGGCCGTCGCCACGCCCGCCAGGCTCAGGACCCAGGCCAGGGGTTGCCAGGGACGTTGCTTGCCATAGGCCGGGTAGCTGAGGAACACCACCCACAGCAGGAAGCCGACATGCACCGCCCGCAGCACGATGCTGGAGACCGGGGAAAACGCGGCGGTGACAATTTGAAACACGGAAAACAGCAAGGCCACGTAGAACAGTGTCTTGGGCCAGTCCCGCGGGTCCGTGGCGATGCCGTGCTGGTCTTCACTCATGAGGTGCCTGCCTTCTGTTCACATTCAAGGTGCGAAAACACGACGCGTCAACGGCGACGGGCGCCGTTGACGCGTTTGGGGCTACAGCGCGCCCACTTCCTTGTAGTAGCGCTCGGCACCGGGGTGGAGCGCGATTGGCAGGTTTTTCGCGGCGTTTTTCAGGGTGATGTCCTTGGCCGCCGAATGGGAGGTGCCCAGGCGATTGAGGTTCTCGAACAGCAGCTTGGTCATCTGGTAGGCCACCTCATCCGGGACATCCTCGCGGGTCACCAGAATGTTGGTAATGGCCACGGTCGGTACGGCCTCGGTTTGGCCGTCGTAGGTGTTGGCCGGAATCATCGCGCTTTGGTAGGCCGGGTTGCCGATTTTCTCGACGACGTCGGTGGGCACCGACACATAGTTCAACGCCATGGTCGAGGCCAGGTCACGAATGGCCGCCATCCCCAGGCCGGAGGACTGCAGCGTGGCATCCAGTTGGCGGTTCTTGATCAGGTCCACCGACTCGGCGAACGGCAGGTACTGGACCTTCATGTCCTGATAGGTCAGCCCCGCAGCCTTGAAGATCGCCCGGGCGTTGAGCTCGGTGCCGGATTTCGCCGCACCGACGGAAACGGTCTTGCCCTTGAGATCGGCCAATGTCTTGATCCCGGATTCCTGGCTGGCGACGATCTGGATGTAATTGGGGTAGGCGCCGGCGATGGCGCGCAGCTTGGTCAATGGTGCCTTGAACCCGGCATCCTCCACACCATTTTTGGCATCCGCCACCGAGTCGCCCAGGGCCAGCGCCAGTTCCCCGCGCCCGGCCTGCAGCAGGTTCAGGTTTTCCACCGAGGCCTTGGTGGCTTGCACCGAGGTCTTGGAGTCCTTGATGCCACTGCTATAGATCTGCGACAGCCCGACGCCTATCGGGTAATAAACCCCGCTGGTGCCCCCCGTCAGGATATTGATGTACACCGGGGCTGCCTGGGCGGTGGTCGTGACCACCAAAGCTGCCGCGGCGGCCAGGAGGGTGAAGCGCTTGTTGACTCGCATGGGGACTCTCCGTCTTGTTATGGCTTTATGCAGAGTCTTTCCACTGTAGTTCAAACGTGGGCGGTGGCGAGTCGAACGGCGGTAAAGGCCTTTTGTGGCGGGCCTGGTTATGGACTATCGTTCTGCGCTGCCGTGCTACCGCGCACCGTCAACTCAAACGGCAGCAACACGTGGCGTTCGGCAATCGGCTTCTTCTCGATCAGGGCGATCAGCATCTCTACCGCTTTCTGGCCAAAGATTTCGGCAGGTTGCGAAATGGTGGTCAGGGGCGGGTCGCAATACGCAGCGAACGGGATGTCGTCAAACCCCACCAGGGAAATATCCTCGGGCACCCGCAGGCCCATTTGCTTGATGCGCGTGAGCGCACCGATGGCCATTTCGTCGTTTTCACAGAACAGCGCACTGGGGCGGTCGGCGAGTTCGAGCATGGTGCCGGCGCCGTCGTAGCCGGCCTTCAAGGTGAAGTCGCCGTGACAGATCAGGCTGGGGTCGGCGGCGATGCCGGCCTGGCGCAGGGCATCCTGGTAACCGGCGACGCGGTCCAGGGTCAGTGGGCTGCTGCGAGGGCCCTTGATGATACCGATGCGGCGGTGGCCGAGGCCGAGCAGATGTTCGGTCATGGCCTGGGCCGCGGCCCGGTTGTCGAGGCTGATGGTCGGGTAGGGGGCGCCTTTGACCACTTCGCAGGCGTTGACCAGCGGCAGGGATTCGGCGCCCTGAGGCAGTGATTCAAAAGGATCGCTCGCCCGCAACTGGATCACGCCGTCGGCCTGGTGCGCATAGACGAGGGAGGCAAATTCCCGCTCGATGGCCTCCCGGCCCTGGGTGTCGCACAGCAGCAACCGATAGCCAGACGCCTGCGCTGCCTGCTGTGCGCCGCTGATGACCCGGGCGAAAAACGTGTTGGCGATGGCCGGCACCAGGATCACCAGGTTGCCGGTCCGGCGGGAGCGAAACTGCACCGCCATCAGGTTTGGCCGATAGCCGGCTTGTTCCACCGCCGCATTAACCTTGTCCCGCGTCTGGGGAAGCACCCGCTCGGGGGATTTCAGCGTTCTGGAAACCGTGGCCACCGACACACCGGCCAGCCGGGCTACTTCACGGATATTGGACAAAATCACCTCGATTGAGCGCCGGGAATAGGGGCACGGTGGGGGGAGCTTACCGCAGGTTGAGCGCCTCACAAATGTTCCTGCATGAACGCATCGGGTTTGACACGCCGGAAAACTGAGCCTAGATTCCTGTCATTATGTAACCGGTTACATTGCTATCCTGACAGAAAGAGAATCGTGATGAATCCTGTAGTACCCAAAATAAGAATGGGCTTCGTCGGCGGTGGAGAGGGCGCGTTTATCGGCCAGGCCCACCGTCAGGCTGCGGGCCTGGATGGCGGTTTCGAACTGGTGTGTGGCGCGTTCAGCCGTGATGCGCAGAACAACCGGCAAACCGGCGCGGCCCTGGGCCTGGCCGCGTCCCGCTGCTACAGCGACTGGCAATTGATGCTCGATACCGAAGCGGCGCTGCCAGCGGACCAGCGCATGGAACTGCTGGTCATCGTCACCCCCAACCATCTGCATGCACCGATTGCCAGCCAGGCGCTGGTGGCCGGTTTTCATGTGTTCAGCGAAAAGCCCGCCGCGCTGAACCTGCGTGAATTGCTGGTCCTCAGGGAAGTGCTCGAAAGCAGCGATCGGCTCTACGGTTTGGCCCACACCTATCTGGGCTATCCGATGGTCTGGCAAGCCCGGGACATGGTGCGCACAGGTGTGATCGGCGCGGTGCGCAAAGTGCTGGTGGAATACCCCCAAGGCTGGCTCAGCCAGGATGTCGCCGGACAGGGCAACAAACAGGCCGGTTGGCGCGACGATCCGCAACAATCGGGTTTGGGTGGCTGTATTGGCGACATCGGCACCCATGCGTTTTCCCTGGCGGAGTTTGTCGCCGACCAACCCATTGAGCGGTTATGCGCCGCGTTGGGCACCCACATCCCGGGTCGGCAGTTGGACGATGACGTGTCGATGCTGTTCCAGATGAGCACCGGCGCCAGCGGCGTGTTGATCGCCAGCCAGGTCTGCGCCGGCGAAGAGAACCCGTTGAAGATCCGCGTCTATGGCGACAAGGGCGCCCTGGAGTGGCGCCAGGAAGAACCGGCAAGCCTGATCCATCGTGCGCTCGACCAACCCATGCGCACCCTGCGTTCCGGTGTCGGCCAGCCGTGGTTGAGCGAGGCCGCCAGCCAGCGCATGCGCCTGCCAGCCGGGCACCCCGAAGGTTATCTGGAGGCGATGGCCAACCTCTACGGCGATTTTGCCCGGGCCATTCGAGGCAACGTTGAAGGCAATGAAGCCCCCGGCGTACCCGGCATTCAAATCGGTTTGCGCGGCATGGCCTTCATTGAGACCGCTGTCGCCAATCATCGCGGCAACGCCAAATGGACCGAACTGGTCTGCACGGCATGAACCCGGAGAATCCTGTGACTTCCATTGCTGAGACACCGACGGGCCTGCGTGGCCCGGGTATTTTCCTCGCGCAGTTCATGTCTGCCGAAGCGCCGTTCGACACCCTGGCCAACATCGCCAAATGGGCCGCGTCGCAAGGCTACAAGGCCATTCAACTGCCGACGTCCGGCACGCAGTACATCGACCTGGCCCGGGCCGCCGAGAGCCAGGAATATTGTGATCAGCTCAAGGCCACATGCGCCCAGGCCGGTGTCGAAATCAGCGAATTGTCGACGCATTTGCAAGGTCAATTGGTGGCGGTGCACCCGGCGTTCGATGCGCTGTTCGACGACTTCGCCCCAGCGCATCTGCGCGGCCAGCCCCAGGCGCGGACCGAGTGGGCGATCGAGCAACTCAAGCTCGCCGCCCGCGCCAGCCAGCGGCTGGGCCTCAAGGCCCACGCAACGTTTTCCGGGGCGCTGCTGTGGCCGTATCTCTACCCGTGGCCACAACGTCCGGCCGGGCTGGTGGAGCAAGGTTTCGCCGAACTGGCCCGGCGCTGGTTGCCGATCCTCGACTGCTTCGAGGCGGCCGGTGTGGACCTGTGCTACGAGATCCACCCCGGCGAAGACCTGCACGACGGGGCCTCGTTCGAGCGCTTCCTGGATGCGGTCGATCATCACCCTCGGGCGGCGATTCTCTACGACCCCAGCCATTTGCTGCTGCAACAGATGGACTACCTGGGTTTCATCGACCGCTACCACGACCGCATCCGCATGTTCCACGTCAAGGACGCCGAATTCCGCCCCGATGCCCGTTCCGGGGTGTACGGCGGTTACCAGGGCTGGGTCGATCGCCCCGGACGGTTCCGCTCGCTGGGCGATGGCCAGATCGATTTCAAAGCGATCTTCAGCAAACTGACCCAATACGACTTCAGCGGCTGGGCGGTGTTGGAGTGGGAGTGCTGCCTGAAGGATTCGCAGCAGGGCGCTGCTGAAGGGGCAGCGTTCATCCAGCGGCACATGATCAGCAAGACCCGCAAGGCATTTGATGACTTCGCCGGTGTAACGGCTGATGAAGATTCCAATCGGCGGCTGTTGGGTTTACCCCCAATGCCAATGACATAACCCTCGCCACAGAGAAGCTCTGCAAAATTTCATTTTTCACAAGAACAACAATAAAACGGTGACTGTCATGACCACAATGAACGCACGCTTGAGCGTGATGATGTTCCTGCAGTTCTTTATCTGGGGTGGCTGGTTCGTCACCCTCGGCACCTTTCTGTCCAGCACGCTAGGCGCCAGTGGTGGGCAGATCGGCATGGCGTTTTCCACTCAGTCGTGGGGGGCGATCATTGCGCCGTTTGTGATTGGCCTGATTGCCGATCGCTATTTCAATGCCGAGCGCATCCTCGCGGTGCTGCACCTGTTGGGCGCGGTGTTGCTGTATCAGCTGTATTCGGCGGCGGATTTCAGCGTGTTCTACCCATATGTGCTGGCGTATATGGTGGTCTACATGCCGACGCTGGCCCTGGTCAATTCCGTGGCGTTCCGGCAGATGCGCGACCCGGCGCTGGAGTTCTCGCGCATTCGGGTGTGGGGCACCATTGGCTGGATCGTCGCGGGGGTGGTGATCAGCTTTGTCTTCGCCTGGGATTCGCGCGAAGCGATCTCGGCGGGCGGCTTGCGCAATACCTTCCTGATGGCTGCCATCGCGTCCCTGGTCCTGGGGCTCTACAGCTTCACGCTGCCGGCCACGGCACCGCTCAAGGCGCAGGCCAGCGATGGCGGCGTCAAGCAGTTGCTGGGGCTGGATGCGTTGGGGTTGTTGAAGGATCGCAGCTACCTGGTGTTTTTTATCGCCTCGATCCTGATCTGCATTCCCTTGGCGTTCTATTACCAGAATGCCAACCCGTTCCTGGCTGAAACCGGCATGACCAACCCGACGGCGAAGATGGCCATCGGGCAAGTCTCAGAAGTGTTGTTCATGCTGCTGTTGCCGCTGTTCATCCAGCGCTTCGGCATCAAGCTGGCGCTGTTGGTGGGCATGTTGGCGTGGGCGCTGCGCTATCTGTTGTTCGCCTACGGCAATAACGGCGACCTGGCGTTCATGCTGTTCACGGGGATTGCCCTGCATGGCATCTGCTACGACTTCTTTTTTGTCTCGGGGCAGATCTACACCGATGCCAAGGCGCCGGAGCGTTTTCGCAGCTCGGCCCAGGGGCTGATCACCCTGGCGACCTATGGCGTCGGGATGCTGATCGGCTTCTGGGTGGCGGGGCAGGTGACCGATCATTTTGCCGTGGCCGGCGGCCATGACTGGAAAAACATCTGGCTGTTTCCCGCCGGTTTCGCACTGGTGGTGTTCGTCTGCTTCCTGTTGACCTTCAGCGGCCGACAGGTGGTTGCCGCGTCGTCCAAGGCCTGAGGCAAAGGCAGGGCTGGGCGCCAGTCATTTGTGGCTGACGTCCAGTTTGGTGTAGGTCACTTTCCCGCCTTCGGAGGCATACCCAACGTTGTCCAGGGTGTAGACGCCGGCCTTGAAATAGAAGTTGTAGGTGTACCAGGACGGGTCGAGCTTCACCTGTTTGCCCACATTGTTGATCAACACCGAGAGCTTGCCTTGCTTGTCCATTTGCAGCGAGTAGGAGAAGGTTTTGTTCAACGGCACGTTTGGCACGGTGTAGATCACCGGGCTTTTCTTGTCCTTGGGTTTGACCCGATACTCCACGTCGATATTGCCGGTGCCCTTGGCGTAGCGGTACACCAGCTTCAACAACGGCGTGGGGGCGTCCTTGGCGTGGATCTGCGCCACGACTACGCGGCCTTCGGAAGGCACCTGGTTTACGGCCAGGGTGCCCTTGAGGGTATTGATGCCGCTGTTGTAGCGCCAATTGCGCAGTTTTCCGTCCTTGCTGGTTTCCCGCAGTTCGGAGCGCGGGTATTCGCTTTTGCCGGTATGGGAGCCAGTGACCGGCGCCCAGAAGACGATCCGCTGGCCGTTACTGTCGAAATACTTGTTTTTCAGGGTCGGCATGGCTTTGGTCGCCACGACTTGCGCTGGCGTTTGCACGGGCAGGGTAATGTTCCAGACAGTCAGGTCAATCATGATCAAATGCTCCAACAGAACCGGCCATTACTCATCAGCCGGAATGGGCAGGATTACCTTCTGTGGCACAGTGTTCATGTTATCGACGAGGGTCCGTTTGGCTACAGCGGCAACTGACGAGTGGCTCTGTGTTGAGCCTCTCAGACGGTTTTTCTGATGGCGCGAGGATAATGTCAATTTGACGTTGATCGGTTAGAGTACGCGCCGCCCGAGAGATGGATCCCGGGCGTTTTCTCATGGAGTATTCAATGAACCACATCAGCAAAGTTGTTGCCTGCGCACTGTTCGGCCTGGCCCTGGCGGGTTGCACCGGCACCCCGATGAAAACCCAGCAGTACGACGCCAGCCAATACACCGTTGTCGGCCACAGTGAAGCCAAGGCCACCGGCCTGCTGCTGTTCGGCGTGATCCCGATCCGGCAGAACAACCGTTTCGTGCGCGCCCAGACCGCGGCGATCAAGGCCAAGGGCGGCGACGCCATGATCAACACCCAAGTGCAGGAAAACTGGTTCTGGGCCTGGGTCCTGACCGGTTACACCACCTCGGTGTCTGGTGATGTGGTCAAGCTGAAAAGCGTTCAGTAAAAACCCAGCTGTCCCTGCTTGAGCCGTGCCTCGTAGGAGCTGTCGAGCGAAGCGAGGCTGCGATCTTTCCGAGTTCACTTGAGTTTCAAGTGAACGATCAAGATCAAAAGATCGCAGCCTTCGGCAGTTCCTACAGGACGCACTCGATCAACGTCCTCCCACCACCATATGACTGAACGGCGCCACATACGCCTGCAACGTCACCAGCCCGCCCACCAGAATCGCCAGCACCACTGAGTGGAAAAACACATAGCGCAGGATTTCCCCTTCATGGCCGTACCAGCGAGTCGCGGTGGAGGCGACCACAATCGACTGGGCGTCGACCATCTTGCCCATGACCCCGCCGGAACTGTTCGCCGCCGCCATCAACACCGGACTGATCCCCAACTGCTCCGCCGTCACCCGTTGCAAGCCTCCGAACAACACGTTGGACGCAGTGTCCGAGCCGGTCAGCGCCACGCCGAGCCAGCCCAATAGGGTGCCGAACATCGGGTAGAAAATGCCTGTCGCGGCGAAGGCCAGGCCCATGGTCGCGTCCAGCCCGGAGTAGCGCGTGAGAAACCCCAGGGCCAGCATCGCCACAATAGTGATCAGCGAATAACGCACCACCCATAGCGTTCGCAGGTAGTGGTGCGCCAGTTGCGGGATGGAGTAGCCCATCAGCAAACCACCGAGAATGGCGGCCAGGAAGATCCCGCTGCCGGTGGCGGTGAACCAGTTGAACTTGTAGACCGCTTCCTCGGTTTTAGGCTGGGGCACCACGGGCGGGACTTTTTCGATCTGCTGGTGGATGGTGCCGAAGGTCAGCAGGGGCGAGAAGATCGGGTTCGCCTCGCGCATCGGCTTGCCTTGTGGGTCAAGCTTGGCCGATTGCGTCTGTGGGTCCAGCGCCGGGCGAGTATCGAACAGATTCTTGAAGCCCTGGGTGCCCCAGGCGAACACGAACACCGTAAGGATGATCCACGGCATCCAGGCCCGCAGCACGGCCGGTCGCGCGTCGCTGGCAAATGTGCTGCTGGCTATCGGTGTGTCATCTTCGCTGACGTCGATTTTCGAATCATCGACCCTTCCTGATAGCGCCGCAGACGTGTGGATTGTGGCCGGTTTCCAGAGCTTGAGAAAACCGGTGAGGCAGGCCATGGAAATCAGCGCCGCTATCACATCCACCAGCATCGGCCCGTGGTAGTTGGAGACCAGGAACTGGGGGATGGCGAAGCTCACGCCGGCCACCAGGATCGCCGGCCAGATCTCCAGCATTTTGCGCCACCCGGCAAATGCCCAGATCAACCAGAACGGTACGATCACCGAGAAAAACGGCAGCTGCCGACCGACCATCATCGACAGCTCCATTTCATCCAGCCCGGTGACTTTGGCCAGGGTGATGATCGGTGTGCCCAGGGCGCCGAAAGCCACCGGTGCGGTGTTGGCGATCAGTGCCAGGCCCGACGCGGCCAAAGGTGAGAAGCCCAGGCCGATCAGGATTGCGCCGGTCACCGCTACTGGCGTACCGAAGCCGGCTGCGCCCTCGAAGAACGCGCCAAAGCAGAAAGCGATCAACAGCAATTGCAGGCGCCGGTCGTCGGTAATGCGCGCGAGGGAGTCCTGCAGCACCTTGAACGAACCGTTCTCGGTGGTCAGTCGGTGCAGGAAAATGATGTTGAGCACGATCCAGCCGATGGGCAGCAAGCCGTTGGCCGCCCCATACAACGCCGCCGAACCGGCCATGCCGGCGGGCATGCCGAAGGCGAAGATGGCGATCAGCAAGGCCGAGGCCAGGGCCAGCAGCGCCGCCAGGTGCGCCTTGATACGAAAGAACGCCAGGGACGCCAGCATCACCACCACCGGGACCGCCGCCAGAAGCGTCGAAAGCACCGTATTACCGAAGGGATCGTAGACTTGTTGCCAGACCATGTTCCACCTCTGCTTTTTATTGTTGGAAGTGCAGGCCCCGTAGGGATTGGCAGAGGAGTATAGGCGCGGATCGGGGAGGGAATTGGGACGGTGGTGCTAAGACAGAGTTGCCAGGCCTTCGACGTCTCTGTCTTGCGCGGTTGCTGGCTGGCGCTTGATCAGGGTGAGGTGCGTCTGACTACCCTCGCCACAGGGGTAACCATGTCCCCGGTCCAAACAGGGAACCTCGCCGACTTCAGCCCTTGGCCGCCATCGCAGTCACTTCCACCCGCATCCCCTCAACGGCCAGCGTCGCCACGCCGACTGCGGCGCGAACCGGCCACGGCTTGGCGAAGAAACGCTTGTAAACCTCGTTGAAGGCAGCGCGATCAGCCATGTCGGTGAGGTAAATGGTCAAGTGCAACACACGGTCCATGGAGCTGCCGGCGCCTTCCAGCGCGGTCTTGAGCGCCTGCAACGTGCACTCGCTTTGCAGGGTGATGTCGCCCAGTTCCAGGCTGCCGTCGGCGTGGGTTGGAATCTGAGTGGAAACCAGCAGGCCGCCGAAGCCGGCGACGTCGGAAGAGATGGAATCCGCGTCCGGGTCAGGAATGAACGTGATGTCTTGGTTTGCCATGGAAGTCTCTTGCTCGAAAAAGATAAGGGGGGCGGTCGTGCCACCGCGACCGGTTCGCCAGTTTACCGCCCATCAACGAGCCTTTCGTGATTTCCTTGAATTCTCGGCAATACCCAACCTCAGTGTCCGCCCTGGACCCTGCGTTGGGTTGCCAGTACGCGTTCGAGTTGCGGTTCAGCCACCGCCGCGCTGGCTGCGATCTGTTGCGCCTGCTCCCAATCCAGGTCGGGCCTCAACCACTGCAGTGCCTCCTCACCAGTGAAGGCCAGGAGACGTTGCTGCTTGTTGGCAATGTCGCCATAGGTCACCAGGGTCAGTCCATCGCAACCGTTGGGTGTCTCGCTGGCTTGGGCCAGGGCGGCGAGGAAGATCGGCGACCGCTGCCTGGAGGTCGTATAGCTCAGGCGCTGGGCCGTTTCCGCGGACTCGTACCAACCGTCCACCGCGACCAGGGCCCGTCCCTCGCGCTTGATTCGATCAAAAAGCTTGGAGCGCATCACCAGGTGCAGGGGCAGATGAGTCATCGGTGGCATGGTCCCCACCGACCAGATCGGCGACCAGCCCCAGCGCACCTTGATACATTCCAGATGCCCGCCGCGACGACGGATGGCGCTGACCTGCATGTTTGGCTTGATCAAGCTTTGCTGAGCGTGGGGTTTCGGGCTCGCCGTTACACACAAACCTGCGCTTGCCGCGTTGGTATTGAAGCCTGCGCCATGGCTGCCTCGCTGGGCGAAAAACGCCAGGGAGTCCTTTGAAGAAACCTGCTGAACAAGGCATTCATACATGGCGAAACTCCCGGCAGTGAACTGCAAGCAACCTCAATGCACCCGCCGTTCAAGCTGTGACTGTCGGAGCGCTTTCAGCGGTGTCATGTAGCTCCGAGCCGTAGCGAGACGCTTGGTTCGAAAATCCTGACGGCGAGGAGACGAGCGGGTGGCAGGCTGAAGGGCGCGCCGCTTAGCTGTGGTTTTCATCCACCTCGGTCCGATGATGCTCAGGCCAACTGTTGATCGGACGCGCCCGATCTTCGTTGAACATGTCCGTCAACAAGGCGTTGGCGCGCCGATAAGCGTCGTGTCTGAATTTGAGGTCAGCGTCCGGCTGGGCCACGATTTCCTCCAGCATATTGAGGTTCAGGCGGCGGAACTGATCAGCTCGTTCACGCGCCTCGTACTGCCCGACACCCATGTGCACCAGCGCACTGCGACCCAATGACAATGCGCTTTCAAAGGTTTCCCGCTCGGCCGCATCCACGCCCATCTGTCGAAGGGTGATGAGGTGGCCCATGTCCCGCGCCCGCACGATCAGCTTCAACGTGGGGAAGTGCTCTTGAGCCAGCCGGGTCAGCAGCAGATTGTCTTCCTGGTCGTCTATCGCATTGATCAGCACAACGGCCTGGGCTGCGCCGGCGGCATGCAGCAAATCGAGGCGCGTGGCATCGCCATAAAAGACCTTCACGCCGAATTTGCGCAGGGTCTCGATGTTGTCGGGGTCGTGATCCAGTACCACCACTTCGACACCGCAGGACATCAGGAGACGCCCGGCGATCTGCCCGAAACGACCGAACCCGGCGATGATCACCCGTGGATTCTGCTGGTCGATGAGGTCCGATTCCCGCTGGTCTTTTTTGGTCGCGGACTCCACGCGATCCAGCAGCAGAATGAGCAGGGGCGTCAGGCACATGGACAGGGCCACCGCCAGCGTCAGGCTTTTGCCCCATTGATCGCTCAAGATCCCCGCGACCGTCGCCGCGCCGAACACCACAAAGGCAAACTCGCTACCCTGGCCCAGCAATATCGCCTGCCAGGAGCGCTGGCCGGCTGGGACGTTCAGGAACCGGCCCACGGCCTTGATCACCAGCAGCTTGATCAGGATGAAACCCAAGGTCAGGGTCATGACTTTCAGCGGTGCATTGATCAGGGTGCCGAAATCGATCGACATACCCACGCCGATGAAAAACAGGCCCAGCAGCAGGCCTTTGAACGGTTCGATGTCGCTTTCCAGGGCATGGCGGTATTCGGAACTGGCCAGCAACACCCCGGCGAGGAACGCGCCCATGGCCATCGACAGGCCGGCTTCTTCCAGGAGAAAACCGAAACCGAACACCAGAAACAGCGCTACGGCGCTGAAAATCTCGCGCAAGCCTGAGCGTGCGGCGAAGCGCAGTAGTGGCCGGGTCACGTAGCGGCCCAACAAAACGACGACCGTGATGGCGGCAACGATTTTGCCGATCGACAGCAGCAAGGCTGTGCCTGAAGGTGTATCACCGTGCGCCGACAACAGGGGAATCATGGCGACCAGGGGAATGGCCGCGATGTCCTGAAACAGCAGCACGGCAAAGCTGCTGCGCCCTACGGCGGTGGCGGTCAGGTTGCGTTCGTTCATCGCCTGCATGGCAATCGCCGTGGAGGAGAGGCTCAGTGTCAGGCCTACCAGCAGCGCGGCTGTCCAGTTCAGGCCAAGGGCCGTGCAGAACAACGCAATGGCCGCGCCACAAGCCAGCATCTGCAGAGCGCCGCCACCAAACACCATCCTGCGCAGGGCCCAGAGCCGTTTGGGATCGAGCTCAAGCCCGATGATGAACAGCATCAGGACGACGCCAATTTCGGCGAATTCCAGAATGGCTTTTACATCGGTGATGAGCTTCAACCCCCATGGGCCGATGACACACCCGGCCAGCAAATAGCCGAGCACCGGGCCCAGCCCCAACCGGACGGCAATCGGTACGATCAACGCCGCCGAGCCCAGGTAAATGAGCATTTCAATCAGGCTGTGGGTTTCCATATCAATCTTCCTTCCAGGCAGCCAGGCGGGCGCCATAGTGTTCGATTTGTGCTTGCTGGCCTTCGCAGGCACCGGTATACGCGCCGTGCACCACGACGGGGTCCAGCCAGCGCATGCCGCAATAGATGGCCGTGGCATGGAGGGGTTGGGCCAACACCGAAAAACCTGGGTAGTCGCCGATCTGGAAATGATTCTGCTGGCCACCGGTGGTGACGGCCCACAGCAGGTGCTTGCCTTTAAGGGCAGTGGAGCCTTTTCCGTAGGCCCAACCGTGGGTGAACACTTTATCGATCCACAATTTCAAAAGCGGCGGCATGCTGTACCAATACATCGGGTGTTGGAGGACGACCAGTTGTGCCTGTTCGATGGCCCGCTGTTCGGCCTCGACGTCGATGTCGAAGTTCGGATAAAGATCGTAGAGGGACCGTATTACCACGTCCGGATGGCTGGATGCCCGCTTGAGCATTTGCTGATTGACCCGCGATTGGTCGGGGTAGGGATGGGCGTAAACGATCAGAATCATCAGGGCAATTCCAGCAGGCTGGGTCCAGGGCAAAAGGTCGGACATCCTACCGAGGAAGGCATGGGTTGTTTAGGACATTGTTTGCCGGCGTGTCGTGTCAGGGGCAATCCAGCGGCAGCGAGACCCTGACCTCCAGGCCGCCTCCCTGGCGATTCCTGAGGGCCAGCGTCCCTCCATGCTCCAGCACCGTCGCCCGTGCCGCCGACAGACCGAGGCCGACACCGCCGGTGTTCTTGTTACGTGAGCCTTCGATGCGAAAGAAGGGCGCGAACACCTGCTCATGGAGTTGGGGCGCGATGCCGGGCCCGCGGTCGAGGACTCGAATCTCGACGCGGTCTATCCGCGCCCTGAGCTCAACGCCTGGCTCGTTGCCGTATTTGATCGCGTTGTCGATCAGGTTGACCAGCGCACGCTTGATCCCGATGGGCCGGCCTACGAAGACCAACCGCTGGACGCACTTGAAGGACACCTCGATACCCGCATCCCTGAAGTCGTCGACGACAGTGTGCAGCAGTTCGGTCAGGTCGAACGCCGTGGCGTGCTCGAGCCGTGCTTCGTCGCGGAAGAATTCCAGGGCCGAATTGACCATCGCCTGCATTTCATCCACGTCCCTGAACAGCTTCGATTGTTGCTCGGCATCCTCGATGAATTCCCCGCGCAGGCGCATGCGGGTCAACGGCGCGCGCAGGTCATGGGAGATGGCGGCGAGCATTTGCGTGCGGTCCTGCAGGAAGTGTTTGAGCTGGGCCTGCATGGCATTGAAGGCGAGGATTGCCTGGCGGATCTCGTAGGGGCCGATGACCGGAATGGGCGGGGCCCTGTGATCCACGCCAAAGCGCCTGGCGCCTTCGGCAAAGCGCTCCAGGGGGGCGGCCAAGTGCCGTGTGGCGATCAGGGCGACGATGCACGTCGAGAGAAGAATCAGGGCGATGATAATCAGGTTGCGCGCCCATTCCTCCAAGCCCCAGCTACGCGAGGGCACGGAAAAAACCACCCAGGAATGGTCGCTCAATTCGATCACCACGGCGTAGCGTGGGTTGGGCTGATCGGCTGGCCAATCGTTGGGCTCGTAGGCTTCAATCCTGGCGTCGGGCCTGCCCAGTTGCTGGCGCAGGAACCCTGATCCCTCACTGAACGCCGGGTCGTCAATCACTGGCAACCGCGCCTCTTCATGGCGCTGTAGCCATTGCGCGTTGAACGCCTGATCACTGGCGGCCCTGGCCATGTCGGGCCGTTGCGCGGGCGTGACGGACTCGATGATGCGGGTGATGGCGGCGGCCTTATCCATCAGGCCGGTTTCCATCAGCGGTGGGCGGGCCCAGGCTCCAGCCAGCAGGCTGAACAGTTCATTCAAGGCCAGCAACGTCAGCATCGCAACCATGGTGGTCAGGGCGATCCAGCGCGCCACCGTGTCCCGTGGTCGATGAGTGTTCGAGCGTTGCTGTTTCATCGCTTCACCACGTGAGGGCTGAACAGGTAGCCGCTGTTGCGCACGGTGCGGATCATCGAGGCGCCGGTGATATCGGTCTCCAGCTTGCGCCGCAGTCGGCTGACCTGGACGTCGATGCTTCGGTCAAACGCCTCGAACGTTTCCCCTCGCGCCAAATCCAGCAATTGCTGGCGGGTCAGCACCCGGCGTGGGTGTTCGGCGAATACCAGCAACAGTTCGAACTCCCCGGTGGACAGCGGGATCATGACCTTTTCCGGTGAGCGCAATTCGCGGCGGGTGACGTCCAACTGCCAGTTTTCGAACTCCAGGATCGGCCGCGATGAATCCTTCAACGTGCCCTTGGCTTCACCGGTGCGCCTGAGCACGGCACGCACCCGGGCCAACAGCTCGCGTGCGTCGAAGGGCTTGGTCAGGTAATCGTCCGCCCCCAGCTCCAGGCCGACCACGCGATCACTCAACTCGCCCATGGCGGTGAGCATGATGATGCCGACCGTGTGCTCGGCCCGCAGGCGCTGGCAGAGCACCAGCCCGCTGTCGCCCGGCAGCATGACGTCGAGGATGATCAGGTCCGGCACCCGCCGTTCCACCGCTTGCCACAGGGCGGCGCCGTCGGCGGCCACTTCCACGCTGTAGCCATGTTTTTCGAGGAATTTGCGCAAGAGGGCGAGGACTTCGAGGTCGTCGTCCACCAGTAATAAATGGCTCACGGTGGGCACGCAGGGCAAGGAATACAGGAGCGGATACTAGGGGCAATCCATGGCCTGCGTCATATATTTCAATCCGGAAATAAAGTTGCCGGCGGGCAATGTTCTGGAAATCTTCAGGCAAAAAAGCAAGGGCAGGATGGCCCAATGTCAGTCAGTCAAATAGCCAGCCAACACCGACCTCTGTGGCGAGGGAGCAAGCTCCCTCGCCACGGGTTCGGCTTTTGACTGGCGTTGGTAGCACCACTTTTTTCCTTGCCGAGATCACCTTGTATGCCGACGTTCAAACCCGCGCCGTTATGCGCTCGTACCTCTCTAGTCATTGCACTGGCGGCTCTCGCCAGCGGTTGCACCACCACGCCTGCTGCCACTTCGGGCAGTTGTGACAGTGCGACCTACACCGTTCATGATCCTGTTGAGCCCATCAACCGCGGCATTTTCGCGTTCAACCGAACCGTGGATGACTACGCGCTGGCCCCCGTTGCCCGTGGTTATCTCAAGCTGCCGGAGGTGTTCCAGACCGGCGTTCACAACTTCGTGGCGAACTTCGGTGAGCCCAAGGTGTTCATCAACGATCTGCTGCAAGGCAATGCACAACGCTCGGTCACTACCCTGGGCCGTTTCGTCATCAACAGCACCGCCGGTATCGTCGGGTTGATCGATGTGTCGGGCAAGCTGGGCATCGAGCGGCATGAGGCCGATTTCGGCCAGACGTTCGGCGTCTGGAACATCGCCCCGGGGCCGATTGTGGAATTGCCGCTGCTGGGCACCGCGAACCTGAGGGACGCCACGGGCAAAGTGGTGAGCTTTGCCGTCGATCCGTTTGGCGACAACAGCAGCACCGTTGAGACCCTGGGCACGATCAATACTGCCGGCGGCATCGTCGATGGCCGTGCGCAAGCCTTGCCGCTGACGGACGAGCTGAAGACCCAAGCGGACTACTACTCGGCGCTTCGAGATGCGACGGCACAGCGGCGCGCCGATTTTGTCGCACAGGGGAAGTTGGGCGCCGTCGTCTCGGATTGCCAGAATGGAGAAATGGCCGATGAGTAACCAGACGCTGGTCTTGCATCGACGGATGAGGGCGCTTGACCCAACGACGTTGCATTGCCGCGAAGTTGAACTGCGGCTGGCCGAGGAGGGCGGTCATGTGCTGCTCAGTCGCTATGTCGAACTGTACCGCCATGAGCACGTCAGCTGGTGCGCGATCCATCAACATCGGGTGCCGCTGGCGAGAATGATTCGCTGGATGGTCGAACACGGGGAGCGGGTGAGCGCCTAAGCCCGATTCGTTCCCTGTCACCTGTCCGGAGCGCTGCTAGACTTCACCGTCCAGTCCTTCTCTCGGAGAATCCGGATGAACAACAAGAACAGGATATGTCTGTGGTATGACGGCACTGCACTGGAAGCGGCGCAGTTCTACGCGGCGACCTTCCCGGACAGTGCGGTGCACGCCGTTCATCACGCCCCTGGCGACTATCCCGCAGGCAAGCAGGGTGATGAGTTGACGGTGGAATTCACGGTGATGGGCATTCCTTGTCTCGGGCTGAACGGCGGCCCGATGTTCAAGCACAACGAAGCCTTTTCATTCCAAGTGGCGACCGATGACCAGGCCGAAACGGACCGCTTGTGGGACGCGATTATCGGCAACGGCGGCGAGGCGAGCGCCTGTGGCTGGTGTAAGGACAAGTGGGGCCTGTCGTGGCAGATCACTCCGCGCATTCTGACCACTGCGATAGCCAGCCCCGACCGAGCAGCCGCCAAGCGCGTGTTCGAAGCCATGATGCAAATGACCAAGATCGATATTGCAGCGATTGAAGCGGCGTTGAAGGGTTAACCAACGATCACCGCAGATCCCGTGTGGGGCCCATCACTCAGGCAATTTGGCAATCACCTTGATTTCAAACTGAAAACCATACAACCACGTCACCCCCACCCCAGTCAGCGTCGGATGCGGTGCGTCACCCCAGAATTCAGGCACGACTTTCCAGATCCGCTCGAATATCGACTCGGGATCGACAATAAAGACCGTGACATCGATCACATCGTCAAAGCTGCAGCCGGCAGCGGCGAGAATCGCCTTCAGGTTGTTGAATGCCAGCCGGACCTGGTCTTCCAGATCGGGTTCCGGCGAGCCGTCTTCGGTACTGCCGACTTGCCCCGAGACGAACAGAAAGCCATTGGAGCGAATAGCCGGCGAATAACGATTACGCTCATAAAGCGCCTGGCGTCCGGCTGGGAAAACTACATCACGCTGCGTCATAGGTACCTCCATCAAGGGTCAAATCCAACGATGAAAACACTCTAGGGGCTTGTGCCCAGGCGATAAACGAGCAACCTTGGCGATCACTGTTTGTTAAATCCAAACAATCGATGGATACCCGGGGCAGAAATGGATCGTTTTGATGCGATGCAAGCGTTCGCACGAGTCGTGGAGGCGGGCAGTTTCACCAAGGCGGCTGAAACCCTGCACATGAGCAAGACCACCGTGACCCAACTGGTGCAGCAGCTTGAAGCACGGCTGCGGGTCAAGCTGCTCAACCGCACCACACGCAAGGTCAACGTCACCGTCGACGGCGCCGTCTATTACGAGCGGGTGATCCGGCTGCTGGCCGACATGGACGATGCCGAGACCAGCCTGTCCAGCGCGCAAGCGTCGCCCAGGGGCCGCTTGCGGGTGGACGTACCGAGCCCGCTGGCCGCCCTGATCCTGGTGCCGGCGTTACCGGCATTCTACGCCCGCTACCCAGACATCCAGATCGACCTGGGCGTGAGCGATCGCATCGTCGACATGATCGATGAAAACGTCGATTGCGTGGTACGCGGCGGCGAGCTGACGGATCAATCATTGATCGCCCGACGCGTCGGCGACCTGGCCCTGGGCGTGTTTGCCGCACCGAGCTACCTGGCGCGCGTGGGCACGCCAGCGCATCCGCTGGAACTGGAAGATTCCCCGCATCGCGTCGTCGGTTTCCTCTGGGCGCGCACCGGCAAAGCCGTGCCTTACGCCATGCACAACCACGCCGAGCATCTGCACATCAAAGGCCGCTATGCACTGGCCGTCGACGATGGCAACGCCTACCTCGCGGCTGGCTTGGCCGGGTTGGGTGTGCTCTGGCTGCCTAAGTACATGTCCAAGGCTCATGAAGCGCAAGGTGAGTTGGTGCCGCTGTTCGAAGACTGGCGCCTCGAGCCGATGCCGCTTTATTTAGCCTATCCCCCGAACCGGCATATCAGTGCCAAGTTGCGGGTGTTTATCGAGTGGGTTGTGGAACTGATGGCGCAACATGCGCCGGTTGAGGCCAAGGGAAGAGCCGAATGATCGCCGAAGGATTCACCGTACTGCTGGACTACGCAATGTATCTGATGCCGGGCCTCGCGCTCTTCGGCCTCTGGTTCGCTTTGACGCCCAGGACCCAGACAGGATTGCGCATCCTGATCTTAGTGTTGGCGTTCGTGTTGATGCGCGACGTGATGACGCCGTTGCGCATGTGGTCGCTCAATGGCGAGCTGCAGATCGGCTTTCTGGCCAACCCGTTCGCGCTGGCCCTGTTGGGCGGTTTGTCGCTGCTGCTGGTCGCGCTGATCGCCCGCCTGTTGCCGGATTTGTGGCGACTGGTGGTTTTATTCAAGGGTAATCGACTGATCGGCCCGCTCGTGGGCATCGTCGCAGGGTGTTTGATCGGTGTGCCACTGCGGCTTTATCAAGGCGCCGAAGTCGCGGCGATTCCAGGCTACTGGAGCTGGTTGCTTGGTATGGCGGTGCTCGCGTACGGCGCCAATGCGTTGGAAGAAGTGCTGTTTCGGGGGTTCCTGCAAGGTTTCCTTGAGCAGCACGTCAGCGCCCTACGAGCCGCACTGCTCAGCGCCCTGACATTCTCCGCGCTACATGCCTTTCTGGCCTTGAGCGTCACCCAGCTCGGTTGGCCCATCCTGCTCTTCACCTTGATTGAAGGCCTGGCGTGCGGGCTGGTTCGTATGCGCTACGGGGTGGTGGCGTCGACGGCGACTCATGGGACCGCGATATTGCTGATTGCGGTGCCGATGGTGGGGCTTTAGCGTTTGTGCTTGAGCGCTTGACCTCTTTCAGCAACTCACTTAGTTTGCCGCCGTCATCGAGAGACAGCGGATTTTTTTGTGCGGTTTTCGCGCCATCAAAAGAAATCTGTTCATGAATAAAATTCACCATGTTTTGTTTGTCACGAAACGGCCTCTCATCACGCTGGATGGCGGCTATCCGAGCTGATTTTTTGCTGTGATGGAAATTTCCGTTTTTTTGATTTTTGTTGGGCGGCGAAAGGAAGACGCATGGAGGCGCTGATGATGGAACTCAAGAAGGTTTTTGTGAGCTTGCTTGGTGAAATTTACCTTGGCTTGCTGTTGGCGATCCCGTTGCTCAGCGTAATGGCGCTGAAGATAAAACCCTCTAAAGTCGCTTCGTTATTTATAGGGGGCTTTAGTCTCCCTCTCAGCCTTTTTTGTTATGTCGTGTGGGTTTATGCAAGTGGGCCTGAAGACTGGAGTTGGGTGAATTTTCTTTTTGATTTGTTGGCGTTTGCGCAAATTGGCTGGTTGGGCGGGGCGTTGGCACTTGTCGGCGTTTTGATCAAGGTAAATGTTCTGAAGAAGGCAGGGCTGTGGGTATCCATTGGCTCGGTTGTTTTTCATGGTCTTTTTCTATCGCTTATGTGTATTTCTGGGGCTGGCTCTTAAAAGGTCTCATAAGTCATTTGGCTTGATGGTCTGGGTCTGGAGTGATTGAGTAACGGTGGGAACGCAGGATCCGAGTGGGGCCGTGTCGAGGGAAGTGGTGAGATGACAAGAGCTAGAATAGTCGGCGTCATGGTGTTTTTGGGAGTCGCGGCAGTATTGGTTTATGTGTTTTTTTTCTGGCTTTCGGTCCAGGCTGAAAAAGTACGCTGGGCTATCGATCTGGTCGGAGGAGAGCAGGTTTTAAGACGTGAAGATATCGCTCCAGAGGGTGACGATAAACTGTATATGGAGTCTCTGTTTCTGTCTGCTGACGCTCAAATGTACGAAACAATCAGAGGTGTGCAACTCTGTATCGAAATGAATGATGGTTGTGTAACCCGAAGCTTGGCTGTTGCCAATTTTTTGTTGATCCATACGGTCGATATTCAGGCAGCAGTTAATGCTGTTGAGGTCTACCGGTATCAAGGTGTATTGCAGGCAGGAGCCTGTCCAGCCAAATACGAACTGTCTAGTGTCGTCAAAGAAGTAAACCTTGCTCTAGCGCTGCCCGCGTCTCAAGCGACGCAGGTCGCTCTAGAAAGAATCGAGCAGATTAAACGTACTGGAGGGCTGGTTTTTTCATTACGGTCGGAAGCCTGCAACGCGTATTTTTCAGCTCATCCATACATCGCTCGAGGCTATTTGGCGCATTTGGCATTGCTAATGAGTGTGGCGCAAGGCAAGTTTTCGCCGCAGTGGACTTATTTGTTATCCAGGCCGGGGGTTTATTCGGTTATTAAATAAGAGGGGGCTTGAACAGGGCGAAGCGACCTCATGGCGGTCGTTTGCTGCTATGTTCATAACCACTGATATGGCCGTCTGCGCGGGCACGGGGGCGGTTTATTACGTGTGTGGAGGAGACTCACATGGACCGATTCACCGGCGGTTGCCTGTGCGGCAACGTTCGCCTCCAGGCCTCGGGCCGCCCGTACCGGGTCGGCCTCTGCCATTGCCTCGACTGCCGCAAGCATCACGGGGCGCTCTTCTACGCTTCTGCCGTGTTCCCCCAGGATGCGGTGACGATCGAAGGTGAAACACGGGACTACGCCGGGCGCTTTTTCTGTCCACGTTGTGGCTCATCGGTGTTCGCCCGCACCGGCGATGAAATCGAAGTGAACCTCGGGACGCTGGACGCGCCTGACCAACTGGTGCCCACCTACGAAAGCTGGACCGTGCGCCGTGAGTCCTGGCTGCCGGCGTTTCCGTTCACCCGACACTACGAGCAAGATCGCGAGGGTAGCGGGCGCTCCGAAGGCTAGGGTAATCACTCAAACCCGACAATCGCCTTGATCTCCAGATATTCCTCAAACCCATGGACACCGTACTCACGCCCATTGCCTGAGCGCTTGTAGCCGCCGAACGGCGCCATCGGATTCCACGCCGGGTAGTTCAACAGCACTTGCCCGGAGCGAATACGCGAGGCAACGCTGCGCGCCTGTTCAAGGTCCTGGCCCTGAACATGAGCACCCAGACCGTAGACGGTGTCGTTGGCGATGGCGACCGCTTCATCCACCGAGTCATAGGGGATGATGCACAGCACCGGGCCGAAGATTTCTTCCTGGGCGATGCGCATGGCGCTGTCCACCTGGGAGAACACAGTCGGTCGGGCGTAGAAGCCTTTTGCAAAGCCTGGCACGCGTCCTGGCCCGCCGCACAGCAGTTTCGCACCTTCCCCCAGGCCGACTTCGATCATGGCTTGGACCCGATTGAACTGGGCCTCGTTGGCGATGGGGCCGAGGACGGTTGCTTGCGACTGTGGGTCGCCGACGATGATTGCGTTGGCGGTAGCGGCAGCCAAGGCTTCGACTTCCGCCAGGCGATTCCTGGGTACGATCATTCGGGTCGGTGCGCTGCATGACTGGCCGACGTTGCGGAACGCCGACATCACCCCCGGCGGCACGGCTTTGGCAAAGTCGGCGTCGGGCAGGAGCACGTTCGGCGATTTGCCGCCCAATTCCTGGGTGACACGCTTCACTGTAGGCGCGGCGGCCTGGGCCACCAGCGCGCCCGCGCGGTTCGAGCCGGTGATGGAGATCATGTCGATGTCGGGATGCGCCGCCATGGCCGCGCCGACCTCGGCACCGCTGCCATTCACCAGGTTGAAGACCCCCGCTGGAAGGCCCGCGTCGTGCACCAGTTGAGCAAAGAGCAGGGCGCTCAGCGGGGACAGTTCGCTCGGTTTCAAAACCACCGTGCAGCCGGCGGCAATCGCCGGGGCGACTTTGGCGGTGATTTGATACAACGGCCAGTTCCATGGCGTGATGAGACCGCAGACGCCGATGGGTTCGCGGGTAATTGCTGTGCCGCCTTCGACTTTCTGGAAACAATAGCTGGACAGCACATCGCGGGCCACGCGGACGTGTTCGGCTGCCAGCGGTACTTGCATGGCTCGGGCGAAACCGATGGCGGCGCCCATTTCCAGCGAGAGCGCCTGGGCCAATGCCTCTTTGCGCTCAAGGATCAATTCATGGATCTTTCCAAGGATCGATACCCGTGAATCCACCGGGGTCGCCGACCAGCCAGGAAACGCTGCGCGCGCCGCCGCTACCGCCCGATCAACGTCTTCGCTTGACCCTCGGGCGACCTCGGCAATGACTTCCTCGCTGGCCGGATTGACCACGGGCAGCGTTGCCGGATACACCGGAGGCTGCCAGTCACCATTGATATAAAACTGCCGGGACGTCGGCGGATTATTTGAAGATTGGGTTGTCATCCAACGGGCTCCCATAGAGCGTTGATAGCGCTGCCGGCAGCAGATCGTGATGCCGTTTTTCCTCTCGATAAACTAACAAAGCGGCCCTGATGGGATATGCCGTTCTCGAGCCTGGCAAAGAAGAATCTGCTGTATCTGCCTGGCTAACTTCGCAAAAAAAGTAGCGGCATCGGTTCAGGGCGAAAAAACGCGTCCATGCGTTGATCGGATGGCTTCAAACAAGTCTGCCGGTGCAGGGAAAGCTCGCCTGAGGCATTGCCAGGGCAGTCGGGTCGGTGAACCTTCGAATATCGAAAGGGCTGATCAAGGTGCGGGTGCTACCGGTGCTGATCAGCTCGGCCATGACGTCGCCGACGCCCGGGCCGAGCTGGAAGCCATGCCCACAGAATCCAAAGGCATAGAACAAGCCCTTGACCTTGCCGCTGGGGCCCATGATCGGCAGCGAGTCCGGCGTATAGCTCTCGATACCGCTCCAGACCCGGATGATGTTGAGGTTCGCGGCTCCAGGTAACAAGCGGCTCATCTGCTGCATCTGGTTGAGCAGGCTTTCCGGCTTGAAGTAGGCGCGCCGGTTGAGCATGTCCGGTTTGCAGCGGTTGCCGCCGCCGATGATGATGTTGCCCCGGGGTATCTGCCGGAAATAAATCACCTCTTCCTTTATTTTGGTGAACACGCCGATCACCGTCGGTAAGGCATAGGGCACCGGTTCGGTGACCGACATTTGTGGGCCATTGGCTTCCAACGGCACGGCTTCGTCGAATTGTTCGGACAGCTTCGCGCCCCAGGCGCCCGCCGTGATCAGCAGTTGCTCGGCGACGAACAGCTGGCCGTCGGTGGTGGTCACGTGGAATTCGCCATTCACCTTTTGTACGTCGGCGACTTCCGTTCGCTCGCGGACGCTGGCCCCGGCCCGTGTCGCCGCGCGGGCAAACGCCGGTGCCGCCAGGCGCGGGTTGGCGTGGCCGTCGTGAGGTGCGTAGGAGCCACCCTTGACCTCCGGGCCGAGGAACGGGAAGCGCTCGTGCAAGGCTTTGCCGGTGATGATCTGCAAGTCCAGTTCACGGGCCTCGGGGGCGGCGGCGTAGGCTTGCAGTTCGGCGATTTCATCTTCGCGATAGCAGACGCGCATATGGCCGCTGGGGATGAACTCCAAGTCGTCGCCGATCAACTCGGGCAGCCGTTTCCACAAGCCGTACGAGCGATTGGACAGTTCCAGCTGGCCGAGGAAGCGCCCTTGGCGTCGCACGTTGCCAAAATTCACCCCGCTGGCGTATTGGCCGATCAGGTCGCGCTCCAGCAACGTCACCGAATGTCCGCGCTGGCGCAGGAAAAACGCCGACGCCGACCCCATGATCCCGCCACCGATAATCAGTACGTCGCTTTTGTGTGGCTTCATGATGTTCTCTCACTCCCCGCCAGCGCTTCGATTTCAATCAAGTACCCATGGTGCAACGCCGGGACGGGCACCACCGCGCGTGCAGGCCGGTGTTCGCCCAGATAGCGGGCGTAGATCCGGTCGAAAGCAGGCCAGTGTTCGATACCGGCGACATAGACTGTCACCTTCAGCAGGTCACTCGGACGACGGCCAGCCGCGCTGAGAATCGCCATCAGGTTGTCCAGAGCGATGCAGGCTTGGACCTCGAACGGTTGGTCAACACTGTGGCTGCCATCGGCGCGCACCGGCAGTTGTCCGGACACGTACAAGACGCCCTGGTGCGCCACGGCCTGGGTGTAATGCCCGCCAGGCGCGGCGGCATGGGTTGTATGAATCGACTCGATCTCACCAGCCATGCAGACGACTCCAGGTTTGCACCTCGCCAGAGGCATCGCAGGCGCGGTAATCAGGGAATTGCGCACCGGTGGCGCAGGCGTGGTTGGGCAGGATGCGCAGGCGGCTGCCAATGGGAAAACGCGCGGTGATATCGATGTCCCCGATACTTGAAAGGGTGATGATGCCGTGTTCCTGGTTGGCGCTGGAGAGCAGGGCGCCGTCGATCCAGTCGCCGGTTTCGGTACACACCTGTCCATAGCCGAAGTCCCGTTGCTGGCGCTGCGTACCCCGGTCACGACTCATGGCCATCCAGCCGGCATCGGTGATGACCCAGCCCTTGTCTTTCTGGTGACCGATCACGGTGGTCAATACACTGAGGGCCAACTCGTCTGCCACGCAGACGCCGACGTTGTGCATCACCAGATCGAAGAACACATAGACACCTGCGCGAACTTCGGTGACGCCTTCCAGGCTCAGTGCCGACAATGCCGTGGGCGTCGAGCCGATGCTGACCTGCGGGCAGGCCAGCCCGGCTTCACGGATGCGCTGGGCGGCGCGGACGCAGACGTGCCGTTCCTGTTCGGCCAAGGCCTGCAGCGCTTGGGGCGTGTCGAGTTCGTAGCTGGACCCGGCGTGGGTCATCACGCCGCACAGTTGCATGCCTCCTTCACTGAGTATCCGCGCGATGTCGACGAGCGACTCGTCCTCGACCCGCAGGCCGGAACGATGGCCGTCGCAATCGATCTCGATCCACACGTCGAAACGCTCGTCGTGTTGCTGGCCAAAGTCGACGATGGTTTGGGCTGCGATCAGGCTGTCGGTCAAGATGCTCAGTTGGCATCCCTTGCGCTTGAGCGTCAGGGCCTGGGCCAGTTTGCCGGGGGCCATGGCGACGGCGTAGAAGATGTCCTGGATGCCTTCAGCGAAACAATGCTCGGCTTCCTTCAACGTGGAAACCGTGACGCCGCTGGCGCCTGCCTTGATCTGCGCCTGGACCACGGGCAGGCATTTACTGGTTTTGATGTGGGGCCGCAGGCGCACACCCAAGTTGTCCATGCGTTGCTGCATGCGTTGGATATTGCGCTGCATTTGCGGCACATCAATGAGCGCGACCGGGGTGTCGAGGGAGGCAATTGAAGCTGGCATGAACAGGGCTCGGTGGTTGGAGACAGGCTCGACTCTACTCAGCCATCGTGAAGTCGTGGTTCAATGCTTTGTCATCAATCATTAAGTTGAACTGAATGATTACCATCGAAGACCTGCGCATGGCTGTGACGCTGGCGCGCTCCGAGTCGTTGAGCGCCGCCGCCAGGGCACTTAATGTCTCGCCGCCGGCGCTGTCCATGCGCCTGCGCAAACTGGAGACGCTGCTGGGCCTGACCTTGGCCAACCGCGACGCCCGGCGCCTGAGCCTCACCGCCGACGGCGAGCGTTTTTCCCGGCAGAGTGCGCTGTTGCTGGAACAGCTGGAGGCGCTTCCCGAGTCGTTCAAGCAGCAGGACGATCAGTTGGCCGGAACCCTCAGGTTGGCGGCGCCGTTTGGCTATGGGCGACAACACATCGCGCCGCTGCTGGCCCGTTTTGCCAGGTTGCATCCGCAGTTGTGCCTGCATCTGGATCTGCGGGAAACGCCCTGGCCCGATCGCCATGACAGCGATGCGGTGATTCACATCGGCACCCTCAGCGACAGCCTGTGGGTCGCCCGGCCCCTGACGCAGAACCACCGATGGCTCTGCGCGAGCCCTGCCTACCTGGAGCAGTACGGTACGCCGTCATCGCCTGAGCAACTCGCCGAGCACCGCTGCATTTGTATTCGCGAAAACGATGAAGATGTCACGCTGTGGCATCTGCGTAATGAGCAAGGGCGCAAAACCCTGCGGATCAAACCGGCTTTATTGAGCAACGACGGCAGCGTGGCCCGCCGCTGGGCAGAACAGGGCCTGGGGCTGGTGCTGCGTTCGCAATGGGACGTCAGCAAAGCCATCGCCGCTGGCCGCTTGGTGCGGGTGCTCGCCGATTGGCAATTCGATAGCGCCCCGATCAACCTGCTGGTGCCCTCGCGCAAACTGCGCAGTGCGCGGGTACAGGCGTTGGTGAGCTTTCTTGAGGCTGAACTGAAAGCCTGAGCACAGGGCCTACTGTTCTTGCCGACACCCACCGCCATCGCGAGCAAGCTCGCTCCCACAGTGGGTCTGTGGCGAACACCAATCATGCGACCGCCCAAGATCCCTGTGGGAGCGAGCTTGCTCGCGATGACGGCAGCCCATTCAACAAAGCTGCTGAAGCGGTCCACGCCAAGGCGTAGATTCTGCCGCAAACAGCCCTTTGCGGTGCCGGTTTGCGCACCATAACTGCCCGCAAACCCACAGAAACACGGGTGCAGCGCCCACGCCTGGAGCATCCCGCAAAGTCTGCTGAGCGAACCCTGCAAAACGGTGGTTTGTACCAAGCGGCCGGCATTTTTAACGATTTATCCACGGTCTCATGGTGTTGTAATGAAAACGTGATGCAGCGTTGCAGCGATGCTTCACGAACGGCATCAATGTTTGCCTCGTCATGTCTTCAACAACAATCCAGGACCGCACTCATGAGCTTTCTTCGACCCAAGTACATCACCTTCGACTGCTACGGCACGTTGACCAATTTCCAGATGGGCAACATGACGCGCGAGCTGTTCGCCGACCGTGTCGATGCCGGGCAGATGGACCAGTTCGTCAAGGATTTCTCCGCTTATCGCCTGGATCAGGTGATGGGTGACTGGCGGCCCTATGATGAAATCATCAAGACCTCCCTGATGCGGGTCTGCAAGCGTTGGGGTGTCGAATACCGGGGCGAAGGCCAGCTCTATTACGACGCCGTTCCAAGCTGGGGCCCCCACGCCGATGTGCCGGCGGGTCTGTCGAAAATTGCCGACAAGATTCCCCTGGTGATTTTTTCCAACGCGATGGACGAGCAGATCATGTCCAACGTCGACAAGCTCGGCGCGCCTTTCCATAAGGTCTTCACGGCCCAGCAGGCCCAGGCCTACAAGCCGCGCCTGGCGGCCTTCGAATTCATGCTCGATAACCTCGGCTGCGGGCCGGAGGATGTGCTGCATGTATCGTCGAGCTTCCGCTACGACCTCATGCCGGCCCACGACATGAAAATCAAGAACAAAGCCTTCGTGGCCCGTGGTCACGAACAACCAGCCAATGCCGTGTACGGCTACCACCAGATCTCGGATATCGGCGGTTTGGCCGGTTTGGTCGGGCTCTGAGTTGAGCGCACTCTTCAAGGTGAAAGGGGTTAGACATGGGCAGTGAGTCCTATTGGCTCGATACCGCACCGGCCTTCACCGGTGCCCAGCTCGGCGGGTTGCCCGGGCAGGTCGATGTCGCCATCGTCGGTGGCGGCTTCACCGGCCTGGCGGCGGCCCGGGCCCTGGCCTTGAAGGGGGCGAGTGTGGCGGTGCTGGAAGCCGGTCGGGTGATTGGCGAGGCGTCGGGGCGCAACGGTGGGCATTGCAGTACCGGCGTGGCCCAGGATTACGTGGCGCTCACCGCCAGTCTTGGCGCAGACAAGGCGCGTGCGTATTACCAGGCCTATGAAAGTGCCGTGCAGAGCGTGGTCTCGCTGGTGGAGCAGGAGGGGATTGCCTGCGATCTCAAGCGTAACGGCAAACTCAAACTCGCCGCCAAACCCATGCATTACGAGGGACTGGCGCGCACCTGTGAATTGATTCGCAAGGAGGTCGATGCCGAGGTCGAGCTGCTCTCTGCCCAAGAGACGCGTGCGGAAGTCAACTCGGCCCAGTTCCACGGCGGCCTGCTGCAGCGCAATGGCGTGCAGATGCATGTCGGGCGCTTCGGTGTCGGCCTGGCCGAGGCGGCGGCCCGTCACGGTGCGTTGATCTTTCAAGGCGTCGAGGTGAGGGACTGGAAGGCCAGCGCCGGCGGCTATCAAGTCAACACCAGCAAAGGCGCGTTGCACGCCAAGCAGATCCTGCTGGCGACTGGCGCGTCTCAGCAAGGTGGCCTGGGCTGGTATCGGCGGCGGATCGTGCCGGTGGGCAGTTTTGTAGTCGCCACCGAAGTGCTGCCCCAGGCGCTGATCGACAGCTTGCTGCCGGCACGCCGCTCTTATGTCACCAGCCGCATGATCGGTAACTATTTTCGCCTGACGCCGGACAACCGTCTGCTGTTTGGCGGTCGGGCGCGGTTTGCCATGTCCGACAGCGTTTCCGACGCCAAGAGCGGCAAGGTGCTGCAAGCGGCGATGGTGCAGATGTTCCCGCAGTTGGCGAACACCCGGATCGACTATTGCTGGGGCGGTTTGGTGGACATGACATCCGACCGTTTACCCCGGGCCGGCCAGCATGGAGGGGTTTATCACTCCATGGGCTACAGCGGCCACGGAGTGCAGATGTCGGTGCACATGGGGCAGGTCATGGCTGAGGTCATGAACGGCAAGGTCGAGGCCAACCCTTGGCGCGAGCTCGATTGGCCGGCCATCCCCGGACATTTCGGCAAACCCTGGTTCCTGCCGCTGGTAGGCGCGTATTACCGCCTGCAGGACTACCTACACTGATTTATATGGTGTTGTTTGGCGTTTCAACACGTTGCGTTAATCGTGCGCAATCGGGCCCTATCATTTTCCGAAAGGTAGAACTGACATGAGTGACAATAAAAACGGCATCAAAGACCAGTTGATCACCGGTACAGAAAGTCTGCGTGTTTTCGAAGGGCTCAACCGCGGCATGTCTCGCCGCCATGCATTGCAAATGCTCGGGTTGGCAGGCGTGGCCGCCGCCGGTGCCGGCAGCCTGTTCGGCACCGCCGGCAAACTGCTGGCCGATGACACCGCGAGCCCTGGCAAAGGCAAGCCCGGCGGGCGTATTCGGGTGGCGGGCATCTCCAGTTCCACCGCCGATACCCTGGACCCGGCCAAAGGCTCGTCGTCCACGGACTATGTGCGCCACTACATGTTCTACAACGGCTTGACCCGCTTCGACAATCACATGGTGCCGCAACTGGAGCTGGCTGAACGCATCGACACCACCGATGCCACGCTTTGGGTGATTACCCTGCGCAAAGAAGTGACCTTCCACAACGGCAAGGGACTGACCGCCGCTGACGTGGTGTTTTCCCTGCTGCGGCACAAGGACCCGATTACCGGCTCCAAAGTCCTGCCGCTGGCGTCGCAGTTTGCCGAGGTCAAGGCCAACGGCACCCATGAAGTGCAGATAACGTTGAGCGGCCCGAACGCCGAGCTGCCATCGATTCTGGCGGTTTCCCACCTGTTGATCGTGCCCGAAGGCACCAGCGATTTCAGCCAGGGCATCGGTACCGGTCCGTTCAAGGTCAAGGAATTCAAACCAGGGGTGCGTTCCATCGGCGCGCGCAACACCAACTACTGGAAACCGGGCTTGCCTTACCTGGACGAGATCGAGTTCATCGGCATCGCCGACGAACCGTCACGGGTCAATGCGCTGCTCTCCGGCGATGTGCAGATCATCAACGAGGTCAACCCGCGTTCGACCACGCGCATCAAGGACAGCAGCACCCACCGTGTCGTGGATTCACCGTCGGGTAACTACACCGACCTGATCATTCGCCAGGACCAGATGCCCGGCAAAAGCCCGGAATTCACCGAGGCCATGAAGCTGCTGCTGGACCGGGAGCAAGTCAAGTCGGCGATTTTCCGTGGCTTCGCCAGGGTCGGCAACGACCATCCGATCGCACCCGGCGCACGTTTCTACAATGCCGATCTGCCGCAACGGACCTACGATCCGGAAAAGGCGCGCTTCCTGCTGAAGAAGGCCGGTATGGAAAACATCACCATGCCGGTGATGTGCTCGCCGGCCGCCACCGGTTCGGTGGACGTCGCCGTATTGCTGCAGCAATCGGCCAAGGAGGCCGGGCTCAAGCTCAACGTCAACCGTTTGCCGAGCGATGGCTACTGGTCCAATCACTGGGCCAAGCATCCAGTGAGCTTTGGCAACATCAACCCACGGCCCAACGCCGACATGCTGTTTTCGCAGTTCTTCCAGTCCACGGCGCCATGGAACGAGTCCGGCTGGAAAAATGAACAGTTCGACCAGCTGTTGATCCAGGCCCGAGGTGAAACCGACGAGGTCAAGCGCGGCAAGATGTACGCCGACATGCAAACCCTGGTGCATGACCACAGCGGTATCGGCATTCCGGTGTTCATCAGCAACATCGACGGCGTCGACCAGCGCGTCAAAGGCTATGGCACCAATCCGCTGGGCGGTTTCATGGGCTACATGTTCTCCGAGCAAGTCTGGCTGGACGCCTGATGAACGTCGGGTATTCGCTGGGTGGCAGGGCAGGAGGGCAGATTGATGAATAGCAGCACACTCTGGTTGATCGGCCGGCGCGTAGGCGCCGCGATCGTGACGCTGTTGATCGTCTCGATGGTGGTGTTCGCCATCACGGCGGTGTTGCCGGGAGACGCGGCGCAACAGTCCCTTGGACAGTTCGCCACGCCGGAACAGGTGGCGGCCCTGCGGGCGAAAATGGGCCTCGATCAGCCTGGTGTGCTGCGTTACCTGCACTGGTTGACGAGTCTGCTCAGCGGCGACATGGGCGTGTCGGTATCCAATGCCGTGCCAGTCACCGAGCTGATGGCGGGCAGGGTGCCCAACACGCTGATGCTGGCGGCCGCCACGGCGCTGGTATCGGTGCCAGTGGCATTGATTCTGGGCATTGGTTCGGCGATGGGGCGTGGTGGTCGCATCGACGGCTTCATGAGTTTTTTTACCCTGATGATGGTGGCAGTGCCGGAATTTCTGGTCGCCACCCTGGCGGTGCTGATCTTCGCAGTGAACCTGGGCTGGCTTTCCGCGTTGTCCTATTCCAGTGAGATCACTTCACCGCTGCAATTCATGCGCACCTATGCCTTGCCGGTCATGACGCTGTGCTGCGTGATCGTCGCGCAAATGGCGCGCATGACCCGGGCGGCGGTGATCGATCAGTTGGACAGCCCTTACGTGGAAATGGCTCGTCTCAAAGGCGTGAGTCCGGTGCGAGTGGTCCTGCGCCATGCCTTGCCCAACGCCATCGGACCGATCGCCAACGCCATCGCCTTGAGCCTTTCCTACCTGCTGGGTGGGGTGGTGATTGTCGAGACGATTTTCAACTATCCCGGCATCGCCAGTCTGATGGTCGATGCGGTGACGAACCGCGACATGGCACTGGTCCAGGCCTGCACCATGCTGTTTTGCACGGCGTACCTGACGTTGGTGCTGATTGCCGATCTGTGCGCGATCCTTTCCAACCCGAGGCTGAGAAATCAATGAACAAACTCATTGTGAAACCCCCGACCGCGGCGGTCGCTCTGGCGTTGGGCAAAGACGCTCACGGCTCGTCCTGGCTTGGACTGGTCGGCGCGGTGATGTGTGCACTCTGGTTGCTGGTGGCGATCTTCGGCCCATGGCTGGCGCCGCACCCGGTGGGGGAAGTGGTCTCCGACAATGTTTTCGGCAGCTTCAGCGCCGCTCACCCGCTGGGTACCGATTACCTGGGCCGTGACATGCTGAGCCGCATTCTGGTCGGCGCACAGTTCACCGTGGGCCTGGCGCTGGTGGCCGCGGTCCTGTCCAGTGGGCTTGGGACCGGTTGCGCACTGCTGTCGGTGGTTTCACCGAAGTGGCTGGATGAATTGATCAGTCGCTTGATGGACGCTTTCATTTCGATCCCGAGCAAGATGCTGGCGCTGATCATGGTCTCGGCGTTTGGTTCGTCGGTGACTTTATTGGTGTGTACGGCGGTGTTGAGCTACACACCGGGTGCGTTCCGTATCGCTCGCAGCATGGCGGTGAACATCGAGGCCCTGGAATACGTGCAAGTGGCCCGCACCCGTGGCGAACGTCGGCTGTACATCGCTTGCGTGGAAATTCTGCCGAACATGCTCAACCCGGTACTGGCTGACTTGGGCTTGCGCTTCGGTTTCATCGTACTGCTGCTCAGTGGCATGAGTTTCCTCGGCCTGGGTGTGCAACCGCCGGACGCCGACCTGGGTTCCCTGGTGCGCGAAAACATCGGCGGCCTCAACCAGGGCGCGCCGGCCATCGTGATTCCAGCCCTGGCCATTGGCACCCTGACCATCGGCGTCAATCTGTTTATCGACCGCCTGTCGTCGCGGCGCAATCGACGTACGGGAGGCCATTGATATGAGCGAATTGATCCGAGTCGAGAACCTGCGCGTAGTCGCCGGTGGCGAGCGCGGCGAAGTGGAGATCGTCAAGGGCGTGAGCTTCTCCCTGGAAAAAGGTGAGGTGCTGGCGCTGATTGGCGAGTCCGGCTCCGGCAAGACCACCATCGCCCTGGCACTGCTCGGCTATGCCCGCCGTGGTTGTCGCCTGGCCGGCGGCGTGGTGCAGATCGGCGAGCACGACATGCTGGCGTTGAGCGAGGGCGAGTTGCAAGGCCTGCGCGGCAACCGTGTGTCCTACATCGCTCAAAGCGCGGCCGCAGCGTTCAACCCGGCAAAACGACTGATTGACCAGGTGGTGGAGGGCGCATTGATCCATGGCCTGGGTAGCCGGGCCACGCTTGAAGCCAAGGCCATCGAGTTGTTTCGCGACCTGGCACTGCCAAACCCCGAGCGCATCGGCCGGCGCTATCCCCATCAAGTGTCCGGCGGACAATTGCAGCGGGTGATGGCGGCCATGGCGCTGATCAGCGATCCGCTGCTGGTGGTGCTCGATGAGCCGACCACCGCCCTCGATGTAACCACTCAGATCGACGTGTTGCGCGCCTTCAAACGCGTGGTCCGTGAACGAGGCGCGACGGCGGTCTACGTCTCCCACGACCTGGCCGTGGTTGCGCAGATGGCCGACCAGATCGTGGTGCTCAATGGCGGGCAGATATTCGAACACAGCGCCACCGCGCCGCTGCTCAAAGGTCCGGCTCACGCCTACACCCGCAGCCTGTTGGCGGCGGCGCGACCGGACACGACGATTCGCCCGCCCTGTGGTGTGGCCGAAGACACGCCGCTGCTGACCATCCAGGGTTTGACTGCCGGCTACGGCAACAAGAACCAGCACGGCATGCCGCAGATCCGGGTGCTGGAAGACATCGACCTGACCGTGCGTCGGGGCCAGGCCATCGGTGTGATCGGCGAGTCGGGTTCGGGTAAATCGACCCTGGCGCGGGTGGTGGCGGGGTTGCTGACCCCGGCAGTCGGCGGGCTGACCTTCGATGGCCAGCCGCTGGGCGGCAGCCTTTCCGAGCGCACCGATGAACAGTTCCGGCGTATTCAAATGGTGTTCCAGAACGCCGACACCGCGCTTAACCCGATGCACAGCATCAGCACCATTCTGAGCCGGCCGCTGAAGATGTACTTCGGCCTCAAGGGCGCGGCGCTGCGTGAGCGTATTGGCGAGTTGCTGGACCTGGTACGTCTGCCACGGGACATGGCCGAGCGCCGCCCGAGCGAACTCTCCGGCGGGCAGAAGCAGCGGGTCAACCTGGCCCGGGCGCTGGCGGCCAAGCCGGATTTGATTTTGTGCGATGAAGTGACCTCGGCCCTCGATACCGTGGTCGGCGCGGCGATTCTCGAACTGCTGCGCGACCTGCGCCAGCAACTGGGGGTGTCCTACCTGTTCATCAGCCACGACATCTCCACGGTGCGGGCGCTGTGCGACGACATCGTGGTGATGTACAGCGGCCACAAGGTCCAGGCGGGGACGCGGCAGTCGTTCGCCCAGGCGCCGTTCCATCCCTACACCGACCTGTTGATCCATTCGGTGCCGGAGTTGCGCCAGGGCTGGCTGGAAACATGCGGCGCCACCACTTGCGGCTCACTGCCGGCGTTGGGCGAGAAAGCCGATGTGCCGCAACTGTGCACCTTTCTCAACCGCTGCCCGGTGCGGGTCGATGGGCTGTGCAACCACAGCGCGCCGCCTCGGCGAATCATCGACGGCGGCAGTGAAGTGCTCTGTCATCACGACAGCGCTGAGCTGCTCAAAAGCCAACAGGATTCAAACAGCATGATCGTGGGAGCCTACGCATGAACGCTCGTTTCGTGAGGCTGGCCGAACAGGGCCGGCCCATCGTCAAATTGAAAGTGGATGGCGTACCGGTCGAGGCGTTGCAGGGCGACACGTTGATGGTAGCGCTGCTGACCCAGGGCCCGGCGTTGCGCCAGTCGGAATTCGATCCGGGCAGCCGTGCCGGCTTCTGCCTGATGGGTGCCTGCCAGGACTGCTGGGTCTGGACCCGCAGCGGCGAGCGCTTGCGTGCCTGCTCCAATGAAGTGCGCGAAGGGCTGGACATCATCACCAGGCAACCGGAGGCGATATGGCCACTGCGCGGTTGAACACACATCGAGTCGTCATCGTAGGCGCCGGGCCGGCGGGCATCCGGTGTGCCCAGACCTTGGTGGCGGCCGGCTTCAAACCGATCCTGATCGACGAAAATCGACGCGATGGCGGGCAGATCTACCGGCGTCAACCTGAAGGGTTCACCCGCACCTACACGACGCTGTACGGCACCGAGGCGGACAAGGCCCGGGACCTGCACGAAAGCTTCGATCGCCTGCGCCCACAGATCGACTACCGCCCGGACACCCTGGTGTGGAACCTGACGCCGGGGCAGTTGTGCTGCGTCAGCCAGGGCCAACATTCGACGGTGGATTACGACGCGCTGATTCTTTGCACCGGTGCCACCGACCGCCTGATGCCGATCGAAGGCTGGCAACTGGGCGGCACCTACAGCCTCGGCGGGGCGCAGATTGCGCTCAAGGCCCAGGCGGTCTCCATCGGCCACCGCGTGGTGTTCATGGGCAGCGGGCCGTTGTTGTACCTCGTCGCCAGTCAATACGTAAAAGCCGGGGCCAGTGTGGCCGCGGTGTTGGATACTTCGCCGCTGAGCCAGCGCATCAAAGCCTTGCCCAAACTCATGGCGCGGCCGGGATTGCTGTTCACCGGCATGAAACTGTTGGCCCAGTTGTATCGGGCGAAGATCCCGGTGCACTTGGGTATTTCGCCCCTGCAAGTGCTCGGTGAGGCGATCACCGGCGTCAGTGGCGTACGGGTACGCACCGCGAGCGGGGAGACGTTGACAGTGGATTGTGATGCGGTGGCGCTGGGTTATCACTTGCGTCCGGAAACCCAACTGGCCGACCTGGCGGGCTGTCGCATGCGCTTCGACGAGGCGTCCAGCCAATGGTGGCTGGACACCGATGAAGAAGGTCGGACCTCCGTCAGCGGCGTGTATGCCGCGGGGGATGGATCGAAAATTCGTGGCGCCGATGCGGCCGAGCACGCCGGGCGCCTGGTCGCCCTGGCGCTGTTGGGCGATCTGCAACAGCCAGTGAACGCCGCACAGGTCGCCGAGCAGCGCCAGGCACTCAAGGTCATGGATGATTTTCGTCTTGGTTTGGCCCAGGCATTTCCCTGGCCCGCTGCGCAAGCCAAGGCCTTGCCGGACGAGGCCATTGTTTGCCGCTGCGAGATGATCAGCGCTGGCGAACTGCGCCGCACGGTCAGCGAAAAGGGCGCCTGTGAAGTCAACCGGGCCAAGGCTTTCAGTCGGGTCGGCATGGGTCGCTGCCAGGGGCGTTACTGCTCCCAGGCCGGGGCCGAAGTGATTGCCGCAGCGGCCGGTGTCCAGGTGCAGGAGGTGGGGCGCCAGCGCGGTCAGGCGCCAGTGAAACCTCTTTCGATGCTCACCCGGGAGGTAGCGCCATGACGCTGGAAAAAGCCGATGTGGTGATTGTTGGCGGTGGCCTGATGGGCTCGGCGGCGGCGTTTTTCCTGCGTCAACGGGGGCAGTCGGTGATCCTGCTCGAGCGTGACCAGATCGGTCAGTATGCCAGCGGTGTGAACTTCGGCAACGTGCGGCGCCAGGGGCGTTTCCTCGGGCAACTGGAACTGGCGAACCGCTCCTGGGCGTTGTGGAAACGCCTGCCGGAGCTGATCGATGACGACCTGGAGTTCATTGCCAGCGGGCACATGCGCGTGTGTTATCGCGAAGACGAAATCCCCGAGCTCGAGGCCTACGCGGCGGCCCCGGAAGCGGCGCAACTGGATTTGCAGATCTATCGCGGCAGCGAACTGCACGCGCGTTTTCCGTTCCTCGGCAAGGACGTCAAGGGCGGCTCTTATGCTCCGCACGACGGTCACGCCAACCCGCGCCTGGCGGCCCCGGCGTTTGCCCGGGCGGCCCGGCGCCTCGGCGCACGCATCGAGGAACGCACCGAAGTGGCCGAAGTGCAGAAAATGGGTGACGGCTTCAGCATCAGCACCACCGACGGGCGCCAGTTCAGTGCCGCTCAGTTGCTGATTACCGCGGGTGCCTGGGGCCAGAAGCTCTCGGCACAGTTCGGCGAGCCGGTGCCACTGGAGACCAACGGACCGCAAATGGCCGTCACCGAGCCGGTGCCCTATGCCTTGCCGACGGTGATCGGGGTGTACACCAAGATCCCCGAAGAGGTGATCTATTTCCGCCAGATCCCCCGGGGCAACATCGTCATCGGTGGCGGCTATCGCAGCAAACCGGACATGCTCAACCGCCGGGCCTATGTCGAGCCGCGCAGCATCCTCAACCAGCTCGACCAGATGCGTCGCCTGCTGCCGGGTGTCGGTAACCTGAACATCATCCGCGTGTGGAGCGGCATCGAAGGCTACCTGCCCGATTCCCTGCCGGTGATGGGCCCCAGTGGCAACGTCGATGGGCTGTACTATGCGTTCGGTTTCTGCGGGCATGGCTTCCAGCTCGGCCCGGGCGTCGGCGACGTCATGGCTGAGCTGATCAGCACCGGCAGCACCAGCACATCGATCGAGCCGTTTTCCATCCGCCGGTTCGCCCTTTCAGTCGAGCAACGGAGCAAGGCCTCATGAAACCCCGCGTGTTAGCCATTTTCGAACGCCTGCTGGCGTTTGAAACGGTCTCATCAGAATCGAACCTGGCCCTGATCGACTACGTGCGCGAATTGCTGCTGAGCAAGGGCATCGAGTCGCTGATCGTCAAGGATGAAAGCGGCAAGAAGGCCAACCTGTTCGCCAGCACCGGGCCCCGGGAGCTGCCGGGGATTCTGCTGTCCGGCCACACCGACGTGGTGCCGGCGGCGGGGCAGGCCTGGACCGTCCCGGCATTCCAGGCGACCGTGCGAGACGGGCGGGTCTATGGGCGTGGCAGCTGTGACATGAAAGGGTTCATTGCGTTGGCCATCGACGCCATGCTCGATGCCGCCGACCATGCCTTGAGCCGGCCACTGCAACTGGCGCTCTCCCATGATGAAGAGATCGGTTGCGTGGGGGTGCGGCGTTTGCTCGATGTGCTGCACCTGGCGCCGGTGCGGCCGTTTCTGTGCGTGATTGGCGAGCCGACCAACATGCAGTTCGTGCTTGGCCACAAGGGCAAGGGTTCTTATCGCACTTACTGTCGCGGCCTGGAGGCGCACTCGTCGTTGGCGCCGCGCTCGGTCAATGCGATTCACGTCGCCTGCGACTTCATCGCGGCGTTGCGCCAGAGCCAGCAGCAATTGCAGGCGCAGGGCGCCCAGGATGCGGATTACGACGTGCCCTACAGCACCGTGCACGTCGGGCAGATTGTCGGCGGCAAGGCGCTGAACATCGTACCGAACCTGTGCACCCTGGATTTCGAAGTGCGCAACTTGCCGGCCGATAACCTGGACTTGTTTCTGGAACAGTTGCGCGAGCATGCCGAAGTGATCGTGCGCGAGGCGAAAAAGCTCTCTAGCGTGGCGGACATCGAAATCGAAACCTTGAACGTCTACCCGGGCCTCGATACCCACCCGAGTATCGAAGCCGTGCGCTTCCTGAAAAACTTCGCCGACCCGGACACCGGCACCGCGAAAGTCTCCTTTGGCACCGAAGGTGGTTTGTTCAAACAGCGCCTGGACGTGCCGGTCGTGGTCTGCGGCCCGGGCTCCATCGAACAGGCGCACAAGCCGGATGAGTTCATCGAAATCAGCCAGATGGACGCGGGGGAGCGGTTTCTGGAAGGGTTGCTGGGCTCTTTGAAAATCTGACCGGCCCCAAGCCATACACAGCCCCCTGTGGGAGCGAGCTGAGCCACTCAGTAGAGCCTGCTGCTTCCCCGCAAATTTCAGCATCCAACACTGCCCAAACCCCGCTTTCAGCATCCTGCCCCGTGGCATCTCCTTAGACTGGAATCACCTCGGAACAGGACGCGACCATGCTCAAGAATCAATTGAAAGACCCCAGCCTGTTGGCAGAACTCGCTTACATCGATGGTCAGTGGACCGGCGCCGATAGCGCGGCCACCCTGGATGTCATCGACCCGGCGACCGGTGAAGTATTGGCCCGGGTGCCGGCCATGCAAGGCGTGGAAACCCGCCGCGCCATTGAGGCGGCCGAGCGTGCCTGGCCGGCCTGGCGAGCGCGGCCGGCGGCTGAGCGTGCGGCGCTGCTGGAGCGTTGGTATCAGGCCATGATCGACAACCTCGACGACCTGGCGCTGATCATGACCCGGGAGCAAGGCAAACCGCTGAACGAAGCCAAAGGCGAAATCCGCTATGGAGCCGGCTTCGCCAAATGGTTTGCCGAAGAAGCCCGGCGGGTTTATGGCGAAACCATACCGGCGCCCAGCGGCGACCGTCGCCTGCTCACGCTCAAGCAACCGGTGGGTGTTTGCGCGGCGATCACCCCGTGGAATTTCCCCAATGCGATGATCACCCGCAAATGCGCCCCGGCCTTGGCGGCGGGCTGCCCGGTCATCGTCAAACCCTCGGACCTGACGCCGTTGTCGGCCCTGGCGCTGGCGGTGCTGGCCGAGCGGGTGGGGATTCCGGCCGGGGTATTCAACGTTGTCACTGGCCTACCGGCCGGCATCGGCGAAGAACTGACTGGCAACCCGACGGTGCGCAAGATTTCCTTTACTGGCTCCACTGCAGTCGGGCGGCTGCTGATGCGTCAGAGCGCCGAACACATCAAGCGCTTGAGCCTGGAGCTGGGCGGCAATGCGCCGTTCATTGTGTTCGACGACGCTGACCTGGAGCAGGCGGTGGCCGGGATCATGCTCAGCAAGTTTCGCAACGCCGGCCAGACCTGCGTCTGCGCCAACCGCATCCTGGTGCAGGACGGCATCTACCAACGCTTTGCCGAGCGCCTGGTGGAGGAGGTGGGCAAGCTCAAGGTTGGCAATGGCCTGGAGGCAGGGGTGACGATCGGTCCGCTGATCAACCTGGCTGCTGTGAACAAAGTCGCCCGGCATATCGACGATGCGTTGAGTCAGGGCGCGCGTCTGCTCTGTGGTGGTGTTCCCGAGGGCGACAGTCAATTTGTCGAGCCAACGGTGCTGGGCGAGGCCCACGCCGGAATGCTCCTGGCCAACGAAGAAACCTTCGGCCCGGTTGCGCCGCTGATGCGCTTTACTACCGAGGAGCAGGCACTGGCCCTGGCCAATGCCACGCCGTATGGCCTGGGCGCTTATTACTTCACCCAGGACCTGCGCCGTTCATGGCGCTTCGGCGAGGCGCTGGAGTTCGGCATGGTCGGTCTCAACACTGGGCTGATCTCCATGGAAGTCGCCCCGTTCGGCGGCATCAAACAGTCGGGCCTTGGACGCGAGGGCAGCAAATACGGCCTGGACGAATACCTTGAAGTCAAAGCCTTCCACATCGGTGGGCTGTGATGCGGCCAGCGTTTGAACAGACATTAGGGAGGTACGCTTGATGAGCAAACCATTTCGAATCGCCGCCATTGCCGGCGATGGTATCGGCAAGGAAGTCCTGCCGGAAGGGCTGCGAGTGCTGGAGCAGGCCGCGAAAAAGTGGCAGCTGTCGCTGAGTATCGAAGTGCTTGATTGGGCCCACTGCGATTACTACCTGGAGCACGGGCAGATGATGCCCGCTGACTGGTTCGAGCAACTCAAGGGCTTCGATGCGATCTACTTCGGTGCCGTGGGCTGGCCGGACAAGGTCCCGGATCACATCTCCCTGTGGGGCTCGCTGCTCAAGTTCCGCCGCGACTTCGACCAGTACGTGAACATCCGTCCGGTGCGCCTGTTTCCGGGCGTGCCGTGCCCCTTGGCTGGACGCGAAGCGGGGGACATCGATTTTGTGGTGATCCGCGAGAATACCGAGGGCGAATATTCCTCGGTCGGCGGCAAGATGTTCGAAGGCACCGAGCATGAGTTCGTGCTCCAGGAGTCGGTGTTCACCCGCCGAGGGGTCGACCGGATCCTCAAGTTCGCCTTCGACCTGGCCCAGACCCGGCCGCGCAAACGCCTGACGGCGGCGACCAAATCCAATGGCATCTCCATCAGCATGCCGTACTGGGACGAGCGCACGGCGTTGATGGCCGAGCAGTACCCGGAGGTGAAGTGGGACAAGCAACACATCGACATCCTCTGCGCGCGTTTCGTGTTGCAGCCGGATCGCTTCGATGTGGTGGTGGCGTCGAACCTGTTCGGCGACATCCTCTCTGACCTGGGCCCGGCCTGCGCCGGCACTATCGGCATCGCCCCGTCGGCCAACCTCGATCCGCTGCGGCGCTTCCCGTCGTTGTTCGAGCCGGTGCACGGCTCAGCGCCGGATATCTACGGGCAGAACATCGCCAACCCGATTGCGATGATCTGGTCCGGTGCATTGATGCTGGACTTTCTGGGTAACGGCGATGAGCGTTATCGCGCGGCGCATGATGGGATTCTCAAGGCCATCGAGCGGGTCATCGCTGAAGGGCCTATTACCCCCGACCTGGGTGGGAAAGGCTCGACCCAGGATGTGGGCAAAGCAATCGCTGCAGCGCTTTGAGGCCTGACACTAACCTGCGACACTTCTTGCCCGCGCACACTGCGGGCTTTTTTTTGCCGCAAGACTGATATCCACCACAAGCCCCAGTGGCAGCAAGCTTGCTCGCGAAAGCGGTGGGTCAGTTGCTGTGATGTTGGGTGTGCCGCCGTCTTCGCGAGCAAGCTCGCTCCCACATTGGGTCCTGGGTGGCCGCGAGATTTGTGTCCACCACGAATCCCCTGTGGGAGCGAGCTTGCTCGCGATAGCGTCGGCGCTATCGCCACGCAGGATTACTTGACGACGTACACCTTGCGCACATAAACGCTGCTCTTCCAGGCACACGGTGCATTCAGCGGGACGAATACGGTATCGCCAGTATTGACCGTCAAGTCGCTGCCATCGGCCACCTGCAAGGTGACACTGCCTTCGAGCAGGTGCATCAGCTCATGCAGTTTGTGCGGCCGTGACTTGCGGGCATAGGGCGTCGAGTCCCAGATGCCGATGCGCAAGTTGGTTGCTTCTTCGACAAACAGATTCTGTGAGCGACATTGTGGCGGCGGGCTCAGCAGGATCTCGTCGTCCGGTGGCGCAGAGGGCGAGAGCAGGGTGTGGGCGGGGAGTGCCGTGAGCCCGGGATGACGTTCTTCGACAAGTTGGGTGTCGGCGTAGAAAGCCCAGAGAGACTCCGCCTGCGCCTCGACCTCAAGCGCCGTCCCCCGGCCGATCACCGCGCTCTCACCCGGCTTGAGCTGCAGCGTTTGCGCCTGGCTGCGCAACGTCACCGCGCCGGCATGCACCACGATCGTTTCGCTGAACGGGTATTCATCGACGCTGAACTGCCCGTTCCCCCGGACCACGCCGGCGGCGATGCCATCCGACCCGGTGTAGGCGATGAGCCTGTCGAACGGATCGTTGGCCGCCAGCGAGCCGGGGGTGAATGAGGTCGAGGCGAGACGGCCATCGGCGTGTGCCAGCAACACTGCTGTGGGTTCGAGCATGAAGGTGATTCTCCAGGGACGCGTTGAGAGGACGTAGGATTTTCAGCCAATGGCCTGGGTCACCAGCGCGAACTGTTGCACGTCGCCGCGAGCCTCTGGGGGCGTGCCCCGGGCCATCTGCGCGACGGTGTCGACCTGTTTGAGTCCAGCGGCTTCCAGCCAGGGGGCCAGGCCGCTGTTGGAAGGAATGTCGATGCGTACGAAGGCGTCTGGCACCTGGGCCAGCAGCACGGCGATCAAGTGCCGGGCCTGCTCAGGGTTTTGCGCGATGACCGGGCCGATACAGCGACCTCGGCCGAAGGGGCGCAGCAAAGCGAAGGCGCACAAATGACCGTCGTGCTCTATGCCCACGGCGTGTTCAACGACATCGAACAGGTCATTGAGCACGGCCTCGCGGTCCAGCCCGCTACCGGCGTTGGCCAGCTTGATCAGCTCGGCCTGATCGGCTGCGGTCAGCACACGGCACTGCTCGCCAACAGTCAGTTCCGGCAGGGCAGGCACCAGCGCCTGCCCCTGATGCTGCTGGATATGCCCAAAGTCAACGAACCCCTGGCTGGCATACAGCGGGGCACCGGCCAGTGTCGCATTGAGAATCGCGGTGCGCGATCCGCAAGCTTCGATTGCCAGTTCCATCAGTTTGCGGCCGATGCCCTGGCCCTGGTACTCATCATCGACGATCACCAGGCCAATGGTGGCGTAGCTGCCCTGGGCGCAGGTGAACGCAGTACCGATCAAGCGGCCCTGGTCTTCCACGACAAAACCCTCGGCGATGCGCTGCAACATCGCCCAGTCTTCCAGGCGATGGGGCCATTTCAGCTGCACGGACAAGGTGTGCGCCGAAGGTACATCGGCTGTGGTCATGGAGCGATAAAAGTAGGTGGGGCGTTGCGACATGGACATGGCAGATCACCACTGAAAAGGCCTGTAATCGGACGGTTTTTGTCCGCTGAAAGTGTGTGTATCTCACCTGCAACGAGGCCTGACAAGGGCCGCTAATTGATTCGGCAGGTTCCGTAAGCAACGGTGCGGCCGGCCACATTTCTTGCTCAAATCCGACGCCGGGCCAGCAGGAAATACTGGAGCGTTTTTCCGCCTTCGAGACTGCACAAAAGGCGGAGGAAGGGTCAGTAGTTACGCTCACGATCAACCAGGCCCAGCATCGATTCACCCCGTTGATGCCGGCGGATATTCTCCAGCAACACGCCAAAGGCACTCTCGGGCTGAGTCATCGCGGCGATGTGTGGCGTCAGCAGTATCTGTGGATGGTCCCAGAACGGATGGTCCGCGGCAGCCGGTTCCTGTTCCAGGACATCGAGCACCGCCGCGCTGAGTTGGCCGCTGGCAAGCGCTTCAAGCAGGTCCGTCTCGACCAGATGCCCACCCCGGCCCATGTTGATCAAGGCGGCACCCTCGGGCAGATGCTGGAACAGCTGACGGTCGAGAATTCCTCGGGTCTGCTCGGTCAACGGCAGGACACACACGACGATGTCGCACTGGCTGAGAAAGGCCGGCAGTTGCTCGGTGCCGGCAAAACACTCCACCCCTTCAATACGATGTTCGCTGCGGGCCCAGCCCGACAAGGCAAAGCCAAAGGTCTTCAAGGTGGTGAGTATCTGCTGCGCCTGCAAACCCAGGCCCATGACCCCGATCCGGCGTTGCCGGGCGGGCACCAGCCGGTGCGCCTGCCAGCACCGTTCGGCCTGTTGCTGGCGGTAGCGCAACATGTCCCGATGCAGACTGAGCACCGCGAAACTGGCGTACTCGCACATGCCCTGACTGATCCCCGGGTCGAGCAAGCGCACCACCGGCAGCGTCGTCGGCAAGCGACCAAGGTCAAGCTGATCGACCCCGGCTGACAAGGCGAACAGAACCTTGAGGTTCGGCAACACGGTTTCGATGTCATCCGGTGCCTGCCAGGCCGCGAGGTACTGAATATCCCGCGCGTCGCCGATGTCCGGCCAGGCACGCCACTCGATATCCGGAGCGTGTTCGGCGAACAGGCGCCGCCAGTGTTCGCCGCGTACCGGGTCAGCTTTATAAAGCAGGGCCATGGATCACTTCTCGCCTGAAATTAAGGAGTATCCAGCATGCCTCAATGCCAGAGCAGGATCTGTCGAAAGGACCCGCGTAGCCGCATTACGCTGCGTTGTAAGACGCTCTTGCCGGCAGATTCCATGGGGTGGGAGGTCTCTGGAGTTTTCTGCTGTTTGCCGGGGTGTAAACAGTCGATCCGGATTTCTCAGCGGCCAAGTTCGGCTTAGACAATCGCGTCGAACCCTTAACCTGTGAACACAGCGCAACCGCTTCCTGGGTGCGAGGCTCACGATGGGAAATGCCAATGAACAGTAAAGTCGAAGAAACCCCAAGTCTGCTCCGTCAACGTGATCAATTCGTGCCACGTGGCCTGGTCACCGCGCACCCACTGGTGATCGACAGGGCCCAAGGCTCGCAATTGTGGGACGTGGACGGCAAGCGCTACCTGGACTTCGTCGGCGGTATCGGTGTGTTGAACATCGGCCACAATCACCCCAAGGTGGTCGCGGCGGTGCAGGCCCAGTTGCAGAAAGTCACCCATGCCTGCTTCCAGGTCGTGGCCTACAAGCCTTACCTGGACCTGGCCCAACGCCTGTGCGAAATGATCGGTGGCCACGAGGCCTACAAAGCGGCGTTCTTCACTTCCGGCGCCGAAGCAGTGGAGAACGCGGTGAAGATTGCCCGTGCCCACACCAACCGCTCGGCGGTGATCGCTTTTCGCGGCGGGTTCCATGGCCGGACTTTGCTCGGCACCACGCTGACCGGGATGAGCCAGCCGTATAAGCAGAACTTCGGTCCGTTCGCGCCGGAGGTGTTCCACACCCCGTATCCGAACGCTTATCGCGGCGTCACCAGTGAGATGGCGCTGCAGGCGCTGGACGAGCTGTTGGCCACGCAAGTAGCCCCTGAGCGGGTCGCGGCGATCATCATCGAGCCGGTGCAGGGCGATGGCGGTTTCCTTTCGGCACCCGCCGAGTTTCTGCAGGGTTTGCGCGCGCTGACGCAAAAGCACGGCATTGTGTTGATTCTCGATGAAATCCAGACCGGTTTCGGGCGCACCGGCAAATGGTTCGGTTTCCAGCATGCTGGCATCCAGCCGGACCTGGTCACCGTCGCCAAAAGCCTCGCCGGCGGCTTGCCGTTGTCCGGCGTCGTTGGCAAGGCTGAGATCATGGACGCGCCGCTCCCTGGTGGCCTGGGCGGCACATACGGCGGTAACGCGCTGTCCTGCGCAGCGGCGCTGGCGGTGATCGACGCCTATGAGCAGGAACAACTGCTGGCCCGTGGCGAAGCCCTGGGCGAGCGTCTGCGCCAAGGCTTGTTGCAGTTGCAAGCGCGTTACCGGCAAATTGGCGACGTGCGCGGCAGCGGCTTTATGCTGGCCATCGAGCTGATCAAGAATGACGACGCCCGCACCCCGGATGCCGAGCTGAATCAACGCCTGATTGACGAAGCGCGAGCGGGCGGCTTGCTGGTGATCAAATGCGGGGTCTACCGCAACGTGTTGCGTTTCCTTGCGCCGCTGGTGACGACTGAAACGCAGATTGATGAAGCGTTGCAGATTCTCGACGCCGCCCTGGCGCGCGTCCTGGGTTGAATGCCAGCGCGCATGACGTTTGCCAAGGCAAGCGTCAGTGCTGGTTAATGGAGCGTGATCGATGGGACATCATCGGAGACTTTAAAGATGAGGCTGACTGAATATCGGGCGTTGTTGATCGACTGCGATGAGGTTCTGGTGGATCGCGACTCCGGCGTCTGGAGTGCGTTGCGGCCGCTGTTGGAGCAGCACGGCGACGCACCGGACAAGGCCCGCGTGCTGGCCGAGTTCGATGAGGTGCTGCAAGCGCTGTATCCACGCTTTGGCGAACTGGGTTTCAGCGGCTTGCTGTGCTTCGCCCACCGGCAATTGGCCGAGCGCTGGAAGCTCAAGATCAGTTGGGAGGAGGGTATGAGCTTCGCCCGGTCGGCTGCCGTCTGGACGCTGTTCGAGGACGCGCCGGGTGCGATGCTCTATTTGCGCAAGTTCTATCGCCTGCTGGTGCACGGCGATCGCGATGCAGAGGACCGGGGCGCCCTGTGCGAGCGCCTGGGCATCGAGCCGGAGGATTTTATTTCCCTGGCGAGCGACCCGTTGCAGGATCACGAGTGGTTGTTGGCCAACGATCTGGATGCTGAAGCTATCCTACAGATAACCCGTCCTGGTGCCCGTCCACACAAGGTCGGGGCGGTTTGCCTGATCTGTCGCAGCAGCGAAAACCCGTCCACGCCATGCGCGGCGGACTATTGCATCAACAGCATGGCTGATCTGGTGGCTCAGCATCAGCTGTCTTTACGACGCTGATTTTGTTAGAAGATTGTCTTACAAACGGTAGGCAAGAGGTATGCGATGGAAGGTTTAGCGAAACTGGACCGGATCGACATCAGCATTTTGGTAGAGCTTCAAAAAGACGGTCGCATGACCAACGTCAGCCTGGCCGATGCCGTGGGCTTGTCCGCCAGCCCCTGTTTGCAGCGGGTCAAGCGGTTGGAATCGCTGGGGTATATCTCCAGCTACAAGGCCCATCTGAACCTGGCCAAGATTACCGATTCGGTGACGGTTTTCACCGAGATTACCCTGAGCGACCACAAACGCGAGGATTTCGCCAAGTTCGAATCCAACATCCGCCTGGTGGATGAAGTGCTCGAATGCCACCTGATCAGCGGCGGCTACGATTACCTGGTGCGCTTCATGACCCGCAGCATCCAGGACTACCAGGACGTGATGGAAAGCCTGCTGGACAAGAACATCGGCATCTCCAAGTACTTCAGCTACATCGTCATCAAGTCACCCGTGCGCAAGGACGAGATCCCGTTGCGCAAGCTACTGCGGCATTGATAAGGCGTCATGTTCAGTGTGACCCAGCACTGCCATCAGCCGAATGAATCAGCGCACCGACTCGCAGACCCAGATCGGTCAAGTTGAACGGCTTGGTCATCACCCGGGTCGTTGCGTCGACCGAAACCAGGCTTTCGCCCTCGGCAAACCCGGTGATGAACAACACTTTCAGCGTTGGGTGCCGGGCCCTCAGTTCGTCCGCCAGGTTGATGCCGTTCATGGCGCCGGGCAGGCCGATGTCTGTCAGCAATACATCGATGTGCTCGGCGTTATCGGCTTGCTTCAAGGCCGAGTCGCTGTCCAGCGCCTGGAGGACGCGGTAACCGTTTTCGCTCAGGAACTCCGCGACCATTTGGCGAATGGCCGCTTCGTCGTCAACCAGCAGAATCGTTTCGTTGCTCCCAGGTGGCAGCGGTTCAATTCCGGTCGGCTTGGCGCTTTTCAGCGGGGAGGGGAACCGGCGCACAACAGGAAAGTACATCGTCACCGTCGTGCCCACTCCGACGGTGCTGTGGATCTTCACCTGACCTCCGGATTGCTGGGCGAATCCGTAGATCATCGAAAGACCCAAACCGGAACCTTCACCAATGCGCTTCGTGGTGAAGAACGGATCGAACACGCGAGACATGATCTCGGCACTGATCCCCATGCCTGAGTCCGTGACCGATATCCCCACGTACGGGCCCGCAGGCATTATCTTTTCGCTGGAAGACTTTTCGTCGATCACGCAGCGGTACACATCAAGCTTCAAGGCTCCACCCCCGGGCATCGCGTCCCGAGCGTTGATCGCAAGATTGAGCAGGGCGTTCTCCAGTTCATTGGGGTTGCACTTGATCGGGTCGTTGCTTCTGAAAGAACACTCGACATTGATGCTGGGGCCCACGGAGCGCCGGATCATCTCCTCAAGGCCCGCCACCACCCGGCGCGGTTCGAGCACTTCCGGCTGGAGTGATTGCTGCCGAGAAAACGCCAGCAAACGCTGGGTGAGGGCGGCTGCACGTGCCGCCGAGGTCAGGGCGACGCTGTTGTAGCGCGACAGTTGGTCATAGTGGTGGCTGTCGATGCGGCGTTGCATCAGTTCCAAACTACTGGTGATGCCTGCCAGCAGGTTGTTGAAGTCATGGGCGATACCCCCGGTCAGTTGGCCGACGGCTTCCATTTTCTGACTTTGCCGCAACTTGGACTCGGCCAAGGCGCGCTCGTGTTGTTCGGCCTCAAGCTGCTCGGTACGCTGGGTGATACGTTCTTCGAGCCGATCGTTCCAATCCCTCAGCGCGGCCTCCAGCTGTACCCGTTCATTGATATCTTCGACGGTGCCGTACCACTGTTCGCATTGCCCACCAGGGCTCAGGCTGCAAAACGCCCGGATCCTGAACCATCGGTATTCCCCGGTGAGTTTTCGCAGGCGGATTTGCGAGTCGAAGGGTTGCAGGTTTGACAGCGACAAATTCCATAACCGGGCGATGGCGATTTTGTCGTCGGGGTGCGTTGCATTGAGCCACTGGCGCCCCAGCGTCTGTGCCGGTGACCTTCCGGTGTAGTCATACCAACGCTGATCCAGGGACATCACTGCGCCATGGCTGTCGGCCGTCCACGGCCAGTGAGGGTTGAGCTCGGCCGCGATCCGGTAGTGTCTTTCGCTTTCACGCAGTTTTTCTTCGGTCAGGCGCATGGCCTGCAGCGCTTTGGAGCGCTTTAATGCCGCACCGAGCAGGTTGCCGTAACCGCGCAGAAAATCGATATCGCTCTCGGCAAACTGTCGCGGATGACGACTGTCGACCTCGAAAATTCCGAAAGGGCGTGTTTCGGTGGCGCCAAAAACCAATACGTTGACGAACGCCTGGACCCCGTTTTGCCGTTGAAAATCGTGGTAGCGAAAGCGTGTTTCAGCCGAGATATCCGTTGAGATGACGGCGCTACCGGTATCGAGGGAAAAGTGTTCCGGGGTTCCTTCCAATGCCTGCACCCGGACGTTGCCCACGACCCCCGGCGTCCAGCCCACGCCGTTTCGCACGAGAAAGGTGAGGCCGTCGTCCTCCAGCAGCATGAACTTCGCCAGCTGGGTTTGCAGTGCATCTCCCACCAGGCGACAGGCCTCGTCGAGGATGTGTTCCAGATCGTCTGAAACCAGGGCCAACTCACCGAATTCGGCGAGCACCTTGCGTTGACGTAATAAAGTGTCTTCGATTGCCATGTGGGTCACCCTTGGTACGTCCTCAGTATCGGAGGGCAGGGTGGCGGCTAGGTTCACACGGATCGATGACCGTGCTTGCCAGGGGGCGGGCGAGGGATGAGCGACAACGCAAAAGCCCTTCGTGGGAAGGGCTTTGCTAGGTGGATGCTGAATCTGTGACCACCCGAGATCAGGTGGGAGCGGGCTTGCTCGCGAAGACGGCGGCACTCCAGGATTGATGCAAGCTGATCCACCGCTTTCGCGAGCAAGCCCGCTCCCACAGTAGATCACTCTGTACCGCTTTTATTCCTGAAGAAACTTCAACAGATCCTGATTCAGACGATCCTTGTGAGTCTCGGTCAAGCCATGGGGCGCACCGGCGTAGACGATGAGTTTTGCGCCCTTGATCAGTGCCGCCGAGGCCCGACCCGATGCGTCGATAGGTACGATCTGATCGTCGTCCCCATGGATGACCAAGGTTGGCACATCGAACTTCTTCAGGTCACCGCGAAAATCGCTGGCCGAGAACGCCGCGATCGAGTCATAGGTATTCTTGCTGCCGCCCTGCATGCCCTGCGCCCAGAAGGTCTGGATCAGACCTTGGGACGGCTTGGCACCCTTGCGGTTGTAGCCGAAGAAAGGGCCCGAGGCGATGTCCAGGTAAAGCTGCGAACGGTTCTCCAGGGACGCCTTGCGCAGGCCATCGAACACTTCGATGGGCAGGCCGCCAGGGTTGGTTTCGGTCTTGAGCATCAGCGGCGGTACGGAGGAAACCAGGACCGCTTTCTTCACCCGACCGGTACCGTGGCGACCGATGTAGCGAGCCACTTCACCGCCCCCGGTGGAGAAACCGACCAAGGTCACGTCCTTCAGGTCCAGCGCTTCAATGACCGCCGCCAAGTCGTCGGCGTAGTGATCCATGTCGTTGCCTTCCCAAGGCTGGCTGGAGCGTCCGTGGCCGCGGCGATCGTGGGCGACCACGCGATAACCCTTCGAGGCGAGGAACATCATCTGCGCTTCCCAGCTATCGGAGTCCAGTGGCCAGCCGTGGCTGAAGGTCACGACCTGGCCATTCCTCGGACCCCAGTCCTTGTAGTAAAGCTGCACGCCATCCTGGGTGGTGATGTAACTGGCGGACTGGACAACACTGCCGACAGCGGACGCGCTCGCACCGGCCTGAACAGGTGACGCGGCCTCGGCGCTGAGGGTTGCGAGGGCCAGGGTCGCGACGGCCATGGTGCGGTTGAAAGTGTTCATCGTTGCTCTCTCCATAAGGGTCGGTTTGATCTGCTGCGATCGTCATCGATCGCTTGGTGGGCAGATTAAAGCGAGAGGCCGATGACCAGAACTGCAGGGTGTCGATAGCAACTATGGGAATAACGGATACCTGCGTTATCCCGATAATCAAGCCGAATAAAATTGCGTGACGAGGGTTTGCCGGTGCCTCACCGTTTCGCGCTCTGCGTTACGCTTTTGGAGCGCGAAGCGCATTTGTGGGCATCTTGTTGCTCATGCCCTCGATACCCACCCAGAAGAAAATGTCGATCAAGAGTCAACTCAAGATTTTGAAGCAAGGGTCTGTCTGGCTCAGCCTTTCGACCGTCGTATTTGTATTTGCGACGATGTTCTCCGGCTATAGCTTTATTGCCGAGTATCTGGAAGGCGTCACTCACATGAATGGAACATGGGTGAGTGCAATGTTGATGGCGTTTGGTATTTTCGGGTTCTTCGGGAATTTTTTGTTCAGCGCCTGGCTGCAAAAAAATGCAATCCGTACCAGGATCATCTACCCGCTGCTCTATATCGGTATCTACGTACTGGTTTATCTTCTCGGCGGATCATTCTCGGCCATGGTGCTGTTGACCCTTTTGTGGGGGCTGCTGCACTCCGCAGGCCTGGTCATCAGTCAGAGTTGGTTGATGCGTGACGCCAGTGAAGCGCCAGAATTCGCCAATAGTCTCTATATCTCATTCTCGAACTTGGGTATTACCCTAGGTGCGTCGTTGGCTGGTTGGGTCATCGCGAGTCTGGGTACGCACAACCTGGTATGGAGCAGCGTCATTTTTGCCGCGCTGGCGCTTCTGAGCATCGTTGCGAAATTGAGCCTCTATGGAAAAGGCCAGGCCTCTTCGGCGCCTGTATTGGCCCATTGAGAGCGTTTCAACTTTTCGTCACAGACTTGCTGCTCTTAAACCACTGTAGCCCTCAACCAAAAGAAGGCATCGGCCCCAACGAGTGCAAGATCCACGTGACCGCCGCTACGGCGGCCAGCACCGCGACGACAAGGCCGATCAGCACCCACTTCAGGATTTTCCACCCTTTCGACGGCTGAGACCTTGGCGCGAGCGTCTCTACCGTGAGCGTCATCCCCCCGTCACATCGCTGGCAAACAGCAGTGTCGTGAAGGAGGAGGGACCCGCATTGATCACAGTTTGTCATGTCGTCACTTCTAGGTTCAGGCTTCACTCTCGTGAAAGCGGCAGTGTTTTCGAACCACTTGGCGTTTGAATATGCGCAAGCAGATAAGGGGTTGAAGCCAGGGCGAGTGCATGCAGCTGAACCGGTCCAGAAAAGTTCATGGCCGTCAGAATCTCTTTGATTTTTTCCGGATCGGTGTGGAAAACCTCCAATGCCAGCAGCGAGCAGCCTTGGTCCTGGAGTGTGCTCGCCGGGTGCGGTCCGTCGGCCCATTGGATGAGGGTGGGGGCTGCTCCGGCCAAGGGAAGGTTACCGTCGGCCGGTACGGTTATGTGCCAGTTCAATGATCCTCTCGTCATTGGTTCAATGGCCCCGACAATGTCGTGGCAAGCGTCATGGGCAGCCTGGATATCATCGGTTCGGGCAACCCAGGTCGCCAGCCGTGCCGGGGAATGGGGAGCCAACTGATCAAGGCCAAACCAGCGGGCCCGGTCCGGACGTTCAGCGCTGGGGTCCACGGCGATCACTTCCAGGTAGAGACCGGGGCCAAGGTGAAGCAGCCGGTTATGGGTACCCATGCGGGAATGGGCGCCGCCTGGTTGAAGTTCGACGCCCAGCGCGCTTGTCACGAATCTGCAGCCGGTGTCGAGGTCCGGTGCCACGATGACAAGGTGATCGACAGTGGTGTGCATGTGTTCAGCTCCTGCTTAGTGCTGCCTCAAGTGAGCAGCATTGTGGTCCGTCGTGGGCTTGTTGAAGCGGGAGGCTTAATACTTATAGACGATGCCCAGCTTACCCATGATCTCCAATGCATTGACCAGGCCCAAGCCGTTCATGGGCAGGCACGCAAAGCTCTGGCATTCATCGAAATGAGTGCCGATGGCCAGCAACTTCAAATCATGAGCGTCCAACTGCGCGTTGAAGTACTGGAGCAGTGCCCGTTCCCAATCGTTGGCGCCGTTAACAGCATCGATGGTTTTACGCTCAGGCTTGGAAACTTCAATGTCCAACTGCCGTAACGGTGCCAGGGCATTTACCGCATCGACCCCATAGGACGACCAATCCTTCCACTCGAACCGGGCCAACTGATCAGCCCCGGTGAGTGCTGACTCGACTTGCGTCCAGGCCCAATCCCACTGCGCTGTCGGGGCCGGAATGTTCCGAGTGAGTGCTTGCGCTTGTTCCTCATCAAACAGGCAGTAAAACAGGTCGGCCAGCGTATCGGTCAAATCGAGCGGCGGCGCTTGTACCTGGGTATCCAGATCCCGACTCAAGCGCTGCCACAGACCGTCCAACTCCTCCCAGTCCTCTTCATCCATGCCATCCTCGATCACCTGAGCCTTGTGGCCGCGCTGGTAATTATCCAGCCGCGTCTTGCGCACACGAATCCCATCCTCGGCGAGGCCGACTTCATAGCTGGTGTAATCCAGATAGTTGGTCTGGAAAACGATGCGGTCAGTAAACACATCATGAACAATGCTTTCTTGCGCATCGAAATACGCCGCGCCCTCAAGCTTGCCATGGGTGGTGGTGACACGTTGAAACGACAGCAGGTCGATTGGCTTCATGTAGGTGGGATCGTATGAAGAGGGGGAGATGGACGCCCAGGATAAGTTGAGCGCCGCCCGGTTGGCGCTGATCGTACATCAAGGTGTAAAAATTGCTAAGGGAAGGCGGGTGGACTGCATCAGCCGTCAGGCGCGTGTTTGGGTCTATGCTTATCTTGTCCTTTCAAGAAGGCCCCTATGAACACCGAACGGTCCACCAGGAGAGCACGTGAAACATACGACACCTGCCGCAGTGCTGCTCTGTCTGTTGCTCGGCACGGTTGCCAGGGCCGAGGAGTATCAGGTCGTCACTGAGGAGTGGGCACCGTATAACTACCAGGAAAACAATCAGCTCACTGGCATGACCACGGAAGTCGTCCGGGCCATCATGGCGCTGACCGGAGATGACTTTGAAGTGCTGCTCAAGCCGAGTATGCGCGCCAGCCAGATACTGAAGACCCGGCGCAAGACCATCATGTACTCCATGTTCCGCACGGCGGAGCGCGAGTCGTTGTACAAGTGGGTCGGCCCGATCGTGGAAGAGTCCATTCACCCCTATCAGTTGGCCAGTGCGCCGCCGCTGAGCTCCCTGGAACAACTGCTGCGCGCCCCGCAGATCACCACGCGCCATGCCGGCCTGGTGCCGCAGATGCTGCAGTCGCTGGGCTTCAACAACCTGGACAAAAGTGCAACCGAGAGCAAGCAGCTCTACCGCATGCTGCTCGCCGGGCGCACCAGCATCATCGTTGGCGACACCGATGCGGGGGTGGCTTACTACAGCCGCCAGTTGGACATCGCCCCCGGCACGCTGCGCAAAATCCCCATCGAACTCTATCACTCATCGTTGTACATCGCCTTTAGCCTCGACTCTGAAGACAAAGTGGTCACCGCGTGGGCCCGTGCCCTGGAGCAGTTGCGCCGCTCTGGCGAGTTGCGGCGCATCCAGTCTCGGTATGAGCAACCCGTCGGGCAATGAAAGCGCGTAACCGTCAAAGACTCGTCTCGGACTGCGATCCCCTAAGATTGAGGCCTTGCCCCAGTCAACCTGGTATGACCATCGCCTACTTCGTACTGGCTTTGCGCCCACGAGCGCCAGGCTTAACCGGCACGCTTGTGCCGTACTCGCTCCACCAAGCAGTGAGCGCTTCCATCGTCGGGCCAAGGCCACGAGCCTTGTGTGTAATTTCATACTCGACGCGCGGGGGGACCTCCGCAAATACGGTTCGTGTTACCAAACCGTCAGTCTCCAGTTCGCGTAGCTGCGCCGTAAGCATGTGCTGAGTAATGCCTGGAATGGCTTTGCGCAGCTCGCCAAAGCGATAGACCCGCTGGTTGAGCAACCACATGATTTCTAACTTCCATTTTCCTGAAAGCAGGGCAAATGCGCGACGCATTTCCTCATGCATGTTCACTTCCACTTCTTCATTAGTCTGGTTTTCCATACTAAGCACCATGTATTCATCCTACTTGTCGCTAGTTATATTAGGCGACATCCTCTCGGCATATTGAACTTAATACCGAGAGATCAAAACATATGACCACTGCATATATTTACTGGATCAGTACCGCGCTGCTGTCGCTGCTCTATTTCGCCTCCGCAGGCTTGTATATCGCCAAAGGCGATTTCGTGCGAAAGGCGCAAGCAGACTTGGGGTATTCGGCTCCATTTCTGGTGCCGCTCATGATCGTCGTCAAGGTACTCGGCCCGCTCGCCATTCTTGGGCACTTCAACGTGGCGCTGAGCGATCTCGCCTATGCCGGTATGCTCTATCACTTGATTTTGTCTGGCATGGCTCACTTGGGCGCTCGCAAGCCTAAAGACGCACTTCCTGCCGCCCTGGGCCTGATTTTTTTGGTCGTCTCCTTCGCAACGCAAAACGCTGCTCGTGAAGTGCAGTCGCCTTACGCACCTGCAACTACCGTGTTTTCAGCATCTCTTAACTGATGGATATTCATTACGGGCTATAGCCTCACACCTGACGGCGGAATGGTCATTGACGCCGCGCGCTGAACCGCGCACGTAAGCCTTGTCGCTAAATTGACAGGGAATGCACATGACGTCTTGCGGCCGCAGGGCAAAAGCATCGGTATTTCCTTGCTACGGCGCCAACTGCAACCATTGCTGCGCATTGCCCTGGGTGACCTTGATCACCGGCCAGGCACCACGCCTCTTTGAAATGGCTTCATTCAAAAAAGACCTGAGGACAGCAGAACCGACTATTCTTTCGGGCAGTGAACACACTCTTATAAAAAAGGGACGTCATGTCAGATTATGATCGCGCCATCGGTTCCAGACCCGGCATTACATGCGGTGATCGAAATTGTCTGAGCAGGCCCAGGCTACTCTGGATGGCTTCAGTTACGGTTTTCTGTTTTTTCACGGCGGCTCCCGGCCACGGGCAGAACCTGCCAACCGCAGCGGCTGACGAAAACGCCGCCGTGACGGTGACTCAAGCGCAGGAAATCGTTGCCGGGGCCTCCCTCCAAGCCGTTCGCTGGAGCGGCCCTGAATCCGGCCCGAAGGCCCTGCGGGGCAAGAGCATCGCCATTGTCGCTGAAGATTTGCGTAATGGAGGCATTGTCGGTGTCGCCCAGGGCGCTCGCGAGGCAGTCAAGGCGATGGGGTGGACGCTGAGGGTCTTCGATGGCGCTGGAACACAGGCCGGGCGCGCAAAGGCCTTTGCCGATGCCCTGGCGGCGAACCCCGACGGCCTCATTCTGTGTGGCGCCGACGCCCTGGAGAACAAGGCAGAGTTGGCTCTCTTCGCCGACAAGGGGATACCGGTGGTGGGTTGGCACGCCGGGGCACGCCCCGGGCCGATTGACGGCACGCCGGTGGCCATGAACGTCTCGACCGACCCACTCGAAGTGGCTCGCCTCACGGCCATGGCGGCAGTGGCACAGTCAAACGGACACGCCGGCGTTGTCATCCTGACCGACTCCAAGTACGCCATCGCCATGGCGAAAGCCAAAGCCATGGAAAGCGTCATTCGCGCCTGTCGGGAGTGTACGGTGCTGGAAGTGCGCGATGTCGCGATTTCCGAAAGTGCCCAGAAGATGCCGGCGATCACCACGGAGCTGCTTCAGCGCTATGGCAAGCGCTGGACCCACACGCTGGCGATCAACGATATCTATTTTGACCACGCGATTGCCTCCTTGACCAAGGCCGCAATACCCAGCGACGGCATCAGTCTGTTGTCTGCCGGTGATGGCAGCTCTTCGGCTTTCTTGCGCATACAGGCCAAAACCTACCAGACGGTCACTGTGGCCGAGCCGCTCAACCTGCATGGCTGGCAGGTGATTGATGAATTGAACCGGCTGTTGGCGGGTCAGCCAGTGAGCGGTTTCGTAGCACCGATTCACCTGGTCAATGTCGACAATATTGCCTTCGACGGCGGGAAAAAACTCCTGTACGACCCTGACAATGGTTATCGAGAAATCTATCGTTACCAATGGAATCCCTGATATTGGACTTTACTTCCCGGCTCGGACGCCGGCTATTGCCGCAATCGCTACGCGCACAGTTCACACTGGCGTTTCTGACGCTCGCGCTGCTAATCCTGGCGGGAGGGGCAACTGCAGTCTATGCGTTGCGCACCTCAAACAGCGCCACCCGCCAATTGACGGATGAGCGACTGGTCCGCATGCAAGATGGGCAAGACATGCTGCAGCGTACGTTGCTGATCGAACGCCAGACCGATCAACTGCTCACAACCCGCTCTCCCGACACGCTGCGTTCAAGCTATGCGGCGACCGTCAAACAGCTTGCGGCCCTTGATCAGCTGGTGCAGCAGCTGACCGCCGCGAACAGTGGCGTCGCAATACTCGACATGCATCAGTCGAGTCAGATGTTCCGCAATACCGCTAACATCGTTGCGCAACTGCGCGACAGTCTGCTGCAAACCGAGGTGACCTTCGAGCAAACCCTGAAGGATTACACCGCTCGCCTGACCGCGACCCAGACCCGGGCCAGCCTGGAACTGGCGGTGTTGCTTTTCGATCTGCCGCAGGCTGTTGACAGTGATGCGGTGCAACGGCTTCGGATCCGATATGAGCGTCTGTCACGCACCGCAGGCACGTTACCCGACGCCGATAGGGAAATGCCCGATCTCTTCTCTCTGCGCCTGACGCTCATCGAACAATACAACGTCATACGGCGCTTCAATGAGAAACTGCAGAATGAGGCCGGGGTTCTGGTCGCGGTGGCCCGTGCGCAATCCAATGCTTACACCAAAGACTATCGCGAAGCCGTGCAACGCCTGGTCGAGGCCTCAAATCGTAGCCAGCAATGGGTGCTGATCATGTTGGGCGCCAGCCTGGTGTTCGCCTGGTTCGTGACCCGGGTCTTCATGGGCCATCATGTGCTCGTGCGCCTGAATGAGATAAGCCGGCAATTGCGTCAGGAACACACTGACAAAAAGCATGTGATGATGGCCGAACATGGGAAGGACGAGATCGGCAACATGGCTCGTGCGGTGAATCAATTCCTCAAAGACCGCGTTCAGCTGGAAAAAAGAACCGTCCAACTGAGTATCGCCACAGAGCGGCTCGCCCTGCAAAACAGCCGATTGGAGCAAGAGGCAATCATCCGGGCCGGACAAGGCCATGTCCTGGAGTTGATCGCCAGGAGCACCGAGCTTGCAGAAGTCCTCGACAGCCTGGCTCACTTGGTCGAGTCCCAACTGGAAGGAATGATGGTGTCCATCCTGGTGCTGGATGAGGAGGGCACGCATCTGCTGCACGGGGCTGCCCCCAGTTTGCCGAAAGCCTATAACCAGGTCATTGACGGGGTTGCGATTGGTCCGAACGTCGGCTCATGCGGCACCGCGGTGTATCGACGAGAAGCGGTCATCGTCACCGATATCGAACTGGATCCGCTGTGGGAGGACTACCGTTCGCTCGCTGCGCTCTATGGGTTTCGTTCCTGCTGGTCGACGCCGATTCTGTCCCATGAGCGAAAGGTATTGGGCACGTTTGCCTTGTATTCCAGCACCGTACGCAGCCCGAGCTCGATCGAGAAGCGACTGATCGACATGGCGACACCGCTTGCCGGCATCGCGATAGAACGCCAACTGACTGAAAAACGCATTCGCTATATGGGCGACCACGATGCACTGACCGGTCTGCCCAATCGCACCCTGCTCGAAGACCGTCTCAAGCAGGCAATACTCTATGCCCAGCGCTACAACCGCCTGGTGACGGTGGTGTTTCTTGACCTGGACAAATTCAAACTGGTGAATGACAGCCTTGGACACAGTGCTGGAGATGAACTGCTGAAAACCGTCGCCCAGCGCATGCAGGAGTGTGTACGCCGCACCGACACCGTCGTGCGATTGGGTGGCGACGAGTTTGTGATCGTCCTGTTCGACCAGCCCTCGGACCTCGACGGTGTGACGCCAGCCTTGCGCAAAATCCAGGAAGCCATCCTGCGACCGATTCAGCTCAGCGGACATACACTCCACGTCACCTGCAGCATGGGGGTGGCTGCCTATCCTGCCGATGGCAGCGATCCCGACACGTTACTCAGCAACGCGGACGCCGCCATGTACCGGGCCAAGGAGTTGGGGCGCAACAGTTACCAGTTCTACACGAGCGAGATGAATAACAAGGTCCAGGGCAAGCTCGCCCTGCAAGACGGGCTTCGAAACGCACTCAACCATGACGAGTTCCTGCTGTTGTACCAACCACAGGTGGATTTGCAGTCAGGTCAGATTGTTGGCGTAGAGGCACTGATCCGCTGGCAGCACCCGGAGCTTGGCATGGTGTCTCCCATCAAATTCATTCCGCAGGCCGAAGAGACCGGGTTGATCGTGCCCATCGGCGACTGGGTGATCCATACCGCGTGCAGACAGAACAAGGACTGGCAGGACGCAGGCTGGCCGCCGATTACCATGTCGGTGAATATTTCAGCCCGCCAGTTCATTGAAAGGGACCTGGTCGACCGAGTGATGCATGCCTTGCAAGAAACCGGACTGGACCCGATGTACCTTGAGCTGGAGCTGACCGAAAGCCTGATCATGCAAGACCTTCAGCAAGCCGTCAGCAAAATGAAGGAGCTGCAATCGATGGGGATCCGTCTCTCGATCGACGACTTCGGCACCGGCTACTCGAGCCTTGCGGCATTGAAAAGTTTCCCGATCGCCAGGCTCAAGATCGACCAGTCTTTCGTGCGCGATCTGCCCGACAACGAGAACGACAAAGCCATCGCCACCGCGGTGATTTCGTTGGGGCATAAACTGAACCTCAAGGTCATTGCCGAAGGTGTTGAAACCGAAGAACAACTGAGCTTCCTGCGTGAAAACGGCTGCGATGAAATACAGGGTTACTTCTTCAGCAAAGCGGTCAGTGCGCAGGAGATCAGTCTGTTGTTGTGTACGCCTCGGTTGCTTCAACCGAGCCGCATTGTGAGCCCTGAATCGGTCAGGCAACGTGATGTAGAGCGCCCGAATAATCCAATGCCCAGGCATTGAGGGCTCGCCATATTCAGTTCGGCGTAGGGTTTCGATGTTCAGCACAGTTGCAAGGCTCGGTCGGCACCTGGAGTGCCGACCGAGCCCATGCTTACCACCTGAAGTTAACGGACGTCACCAACTCGCGCTCGTCGCCGTAGCGGCAGATGGCAAACTCACAGTAGGTGTACTTTTTGTTCGTCACATTGTTCGCGTTGAGGGCGATGTCCCAGTTCTTGTCGATCTGGTAGCTGGCCATGGCATCGAACAGGGTATAGGCCGGCATCTGCGAGTCGATACCCGAGGCCTGGGTCGTTCCCTTATAGCGAGCACCGCCACCGATCTTCAACTGCGGCAAGCCGAGCAGGGCGAAGTTGTAGTCAGCCCATACGGCGGCCTGGTGGTAGGGGGTATCTTCGCTGCGCTGGCCTACTTCGCTCTGGATCACGCTTTTGGTAATGCGGGCATCGGTGTAGGCGTAGGTCGCAATGACACTCAGTTGAGGCGTCACCTCTGTCTTGGCTTCCAGTTCCAGTCCGCGGGAGCGCTGTTCGCCAATCTGCTGGGGATTTAGGCCCGCCAGGTCGCGCTTCACTACGTTTTCTTGCGTCAGTTCATAAACCGCTGCGCTCAACAGCGTGTTGCTGCCAGGGGGTTGGTAGCGGATGCCGATTTCGTACTGCTTGCCTTCGGTGGGATCGAATTTCTGGCCAGGTGCCTCGGCCACCGCAACCGGGAAGAACGATTCGCTGTAGCTGATGTACGGGGCCAGGCCGTTATCTGCCTGATAAACAAGGCCGGCACGCCAGGTGGTGGCTTCGTTGCTCTGGTCGAGCTTCTGGCCAGTGGCGAAAGCTCTTTGATCCTGGTCGGCCCAGTCGTGTCGACCGCCGAGCAACAGCAACCAATGGTCGTCGAACTTGATCTGGTCTTGCAGGTAGATGCCTGTCTGCAGGGTATCAATCTCTGAGCCACGATCACGACTTTGTCTCTTATCCACCACTACCGGTTGCCCGTAGTTGTAGTCACCGATATTGATAGAAGGCGCATTGGCCCGGAAGTTATGCGAGTCGTACGAGGCATCGTAGGTGTCGGCGCCCACCAAGAAGGTATTTTCAATGCCGCCGATGTTCCAGCGTGTCTCGATATTGGTGTCGCTGGCCAGGGCCCTGGAACGCTCATGGCGATCGCTGTACTGACGACGCAGGATGCCCGTAGTGGCCGCGCTGTTGATGGCCGCCGCACTCGTCTGGGCCTGCAGGTATTTCCATTTCACATCCGCTTCGTAGTAACGCAGTTTGTTGCTGATACGGGTGTGCTCGTCGAAACGGTGTTCGAACTCGTAGCCAATGGCGGACATTTCGCCATTCATATCGTCGTAGTCAGGCTCACCGATGAAATCGTGGCGGCCGATGGTGAACGGTCCGTTGCCGACACCCTTGACGAGTTGGTAGGGCAGGGGGGCGGAGAAGCGTGTGTCACTTTTTTGATAGAAAGACAACAGTGTCAGCGAGGTGTCATCGTTCGGGCGCCAGGTCAGGGCCGGGGCGATGTAGGTCTTGTCGTCGTTGACGTAGTCCTGCTGGGTATCACTGTCGCGCTGAAGCATGGTCAGGCGATAGCTGAGGGTCTCGCTGTCGCCGAGGGGGCCGCTGAAGTCGGCTGTCAGTTGCTTGCGATCATGATTGCCGTATTGCAGGCCCAATTCATGCAGCGGTGTTTCGGTGGGGCGCTTGCTGACGCCGTTGACGAATCCACCTGGGGACAGTTGCCCGTACAGTACCGACGCCGCGCCGCGGATCACTTCCACGCGTTCCAGGCCGAAGGGTTCCTGGACGCCATCGTAGGAGTTGTTTTGCAGGCGCATGCCATCGCGTAGCGAGCCGCCGGTGGCGGACTCTACGTCGAAGCCACGAATGCGGAACCGATCGGAAGTCCGGTTGAAGCTGCTTGGCTGGCTGGTGAAACCCGGGGTGTAGCTCAGGGTGTCGGCCAGGGTGTCGGACTTGCGATCGCGCATTTCATCGGCGGTCACCACGGACAACGACTGCGGCGTTTCGGTAATGGCCGCGTTGGTTTTGGTGGCGCTGGTGTTGCGCAAGGCGACTTTGCCGTTGACCGGGCCAGTCGGGTTCTCCAGGGGGGCGGCGTTGATGTTGATTTCGCCGAGTTGAACGGCGGCGCCCTTGTCGGGGGTGTCATCCTGCGCGGCGATCGCCTGGGCTGAAAAGATGCTCCCCAAAGCCAGTGCAAGGGTGCTCAGGTGAAACGCTGGGTGACGCGCGACGTAACGTTTTCCGGTGCCAACTGTTGTTTTTGTTCCGAGCATCGAGGGAATCCTTGAGTTTACATTTTGGCTTTGGGGGGCCTTATGCCCTGATTCAGTTCGATCAATAGACCATCAGGGTTGGTGTCTACTGGCCACATGTTAGCTGTAAATGATAAGGGTTTGCATTAGTGTTGTCAGTCTTGTAGGCAATTATTTTATTTTCGACATATCCTGTCGGCCACTTAATGCCCCCCTCGGCCGACTCCCTACGGTGTTACCGGACGAAAAAATATCGCGGGGGCGTTGCTCGACGAATCATTCGATCAGGCCTTTTGGGCGTGGAGGGACGGTCATGCTGAAAGCCACCGATGTGCGGCTGAGCTATGGCGAACAGCAGATTCTCAACGGTGTCAGCCTGGATATTCCTGAAGGGTGTTTCACGGCGTTGATAGGGGCCAATGGTTGCGGCAAGACCACTTTGCTGAATGTGCTTGCGCATATGTTGCGGCCGAGCGCTGGCAGCGTGCAGTTGGCGGGAAAGCCGTTGGGGCAGCATTCGCGGCGGGCGCTGGCGCAACAGATGGCGCTACTGCCTCAGCGCACCACATCGCCCGCCGGGATGAGCGTGCGTGAGCTCGTGATGCAGGGGCGTTTTCCCTGGCAGAGCTGGTGGCGCCAATGGTCCGAACAGGATCAACAGGCCATTGACCGCGCCATTGACCTGGCCGGCATCAGTTCCCTGCTTGATCGTTCATTGGCAACCCTGTCGGGTGGACAGTTGCAACGCTGTTGGATTGCCATGACCCTGGCCCAGGATACGCCAGTGATTCTGCTGGATGAGCCAACGACCTTTCTCGATATTGCGCATCAGATCACGCTGCTTGAGTTGCTGGTTGATCTGCGTGAGCAAGGCAAAACCATCGTGGCGGTACTGCACGACTTGAACCAGGCCGCGCGTTATGCCGACCATCTGGTGATGATGCGCGAAGGGCGCTTGCTCGCCCAGGGTGCGCCCGCCAAGGTATTCACTCGGGAAAATCTCAAGGCGGTGTTTGATCTGGATGCGCACATTATCACCGACCCTTATTCCGGTGATCCGTTATGCGTACCGCAGACGAGCCGAAGCCAGCCGTTGGCTGTGCGGGAGGCGATGTGAACCACGGTTTACGGTTGCCGGTCTGGCTGGGTTTATTGGTGGCGATTGCCCTGACGGCGCTGGTTCATCTGGCCGTCGGCGCAAAGGACATACCCTGGCATGAGGCTTGGCAGGCTTTGGTCGCCTATGCGCCAGGCAACCCCGACCAGAGTGTCATCCGTGGCAGCCGCTTGCCGCGTCTGCTGGTCGCGATGTTGGTGGGGGCCAGCCTGGGGCTCGCGGGTGCAATCATGCAAGCGGTCGGTGATAACCCGTTGGCCGACCCGGGCATTCTCGGCATCAACAGCGGCGCTGCGTTATTCGTCGTGTTCGGTTTGCTGGTGCTGCCGGGCAACGATATGTCGATGATTCCCTTATTTGCATTTGCGGGCGCACTGGTGGCCTCCATTGGTGTCCTGATGTTGGCGGGGCGGGGGCACAACCCGATTCGACTGACATTGTCCGGGGCGATGATCGCGGCGTTGTTCAGCGCGATTACCTCGATCCTGTTGCTGCTCGATCAGCAGGGGCTCGACAGTCTGCGTCGCTGGCTGACCGGCTCCATCGGCGTGACCGGGGGCTCGATGCAGGCTTGGGTCTGGCCCTATGTCTTGCTGGGCATGTGCCTGTGCCTGGTAAACGTCCGCGCATTGAATGCCCATCGTCTTGGTCCGCAGGCGGCGGCCGGCATGGGCGTCAATCTGTTGAAAATGCGTGTGCTCGGCCTGGCGTCGGTGGTGCTGTTGTCCGGGGGGGCAGTGGCCTTGGCGGGGCCCATTGGTTTTGTCGGCCTGGTGGTGCCCCATGCGGCGCGGTTGCTGTTTGGCGATGACTATCGCCGACTGTTGCTGGCTGCCCCGCTGCTGGGGGCATTGCTGCTGATCCTGGCGGATATCGCGGCAAGAACCGTGGTGCGTCCGTTCGAACTCAACACAGGTATCGTGACAGCCCTTATCGGCGGCCCCATTTTTGTCGTGCTGGTATTGAGGAAGGTCCGATGATGCGAGCGGGATTGACCTTGCCCCGAGCCTATCGGTTGCTGCCCTGGGTAGCCCGACCGATCGACTTGATTTCGGTGCTGTTATTGATGGTTGCCGTTGTGGCGTTGGCGCTCTATGCATTGACCGTCGGCAGCTACTCGCTGAATGTTGCCCAGGTATGGCAAGCCTTGCTGGCGCCTGAGCAAGTCAATTCGACCATGCGCAACCTGCTCTGGGAGCTGCGATTGCCGCGTGTCTTGCTGGCGGTCCTGGCCGGCGCGGCCATGTCCCTTGCCGGGCTGTTGATGCAGTCGTTGACGCGTAACCCTCTGGCGGCGCCGGGCCTGGTGGGCGTGGAGTCAGGCGCCAGTGTCACCATGTTGTTGATCATCGTGCTTTGGCCGGCGCTTTTGCCCCTGGAGTTTTATCCATTGGCGGCACTGGCCGGAGGGTTGGCGGTGGCGTTCTTCGTCGCGCTGCTGTCCTGGCGCCAGGGTATCTCGCCGTTACGCTTGATCCTGGTCGGCGTGGGGCTTACCGCCATGCTCAGCGCGGTGGCCGACCTGCTCATCACTTACGGCAATATCGACCAAGTGGAGTCGGCCCTGATGTGGCTGGGCGGCAGTCTGCACCGGGCCGGCTGGGCGCAGGTCCATAGCCTGGGCATTTGGCTGATGCTGGCCGGGGTGCCGTTGCTGTTCTGTCATCGTCAGCTGAATCTGTTGCAACTGGGTGAAAAAGTCGCGCTCAGTCGAGGCCTGAATGTCACGTGGGTCATGATTTCCTTGTTACTGTGCAGCGTCATGTTGACGGCGGCGGCAGTGGCAAACGTGGGCACCATGACGTTTGTCGGGCTGGTGGCGCCGCACCTGGCGCGGCAAATGGCGGGTGACCGTCATGGCGCGTTGATCCCCTTGTCGGCATTGGTGGGCGCGTTGTTGGTGTTGGCCGGTGACACACTGGGTCGGGGGCTTTTCCCGCCTTTGCAGTTGCCTGCGGGGCTGGTGGTCGCAATCATCGGCGCGCCTTATCTGATTGTCTTGCTGGCGCGTCAGCGCAGTCGCTGAAAACACAGTGGTGCTTATTGAATTGTCTGGAGGTAAATGCGTGCGGGAATGGGTGAAAGGTTATTTTCGAGGCGTGGTCGGCATGCTGTGTGTGCCGTTGGCATTGGTGGCTGCACAGGCTGGCGCCGCTGAAACCAAAGTGTTCGAAAACAGTTTTGGCCGAGTCGAGGTGCCTGTAGCGCCGCATTGCATTGTGTCTTTGCATGACTTCAGCCTGACGGCCCAGTTGCTGGAGCTGGGGGTCAAGCCCTGTGGTTCGACGGGGCGCAAGAAACTGTTCTCGGACGTGTTGTTTCGCGGGACGCAGCAGCGGTTCAATGTGACGGGCATCCAGTATATCGGCTCGCACCAGTCGCCCGATCTGGAGGCCATCGCAGCCTTGAAGCCGGATTTGATTGTTGGCTTGTCGTATCACGCCGACATCAAGGAAAAACTCAGCAAGATCGCGCCGGTCGTGCTGCTGCCCGCTCGGGAAAGCGACATCAAGACCTACGCCAAGGAACTCGCCGAGCTGGTCGGCAAGCAGCAGCGCTATGAAGAAATGCTCAACGAATATCAATGGGTCGTCAGCGAGTTCAAGAAGCGCGTGAAAGATCCTTCACGCATCACCGTCACGACGCTGGAAGTCTACAGCGATGGTTTCCAGTTGATCGGCCGCGGTGGCATGGACGATGTCATCACCGATTTTGGCCTGGGACGTGTCGCCGCGTACCGCGAGGCGCGGCAAAACGTGCCGTACAGCCTGGAGCGCATCGGCGACTTCGACAGTGATTTCATTATCGACACGTATGAGGAGCTTCTGGACTCAGAAGCCAGCACGGCGGCGTTTCGTCAGTCCCCCCAGTGGCAGAATCTGTTTGCGGTGAAAAATCGCCAGTTTTTGTACCTCAATCGCAGCCGCTATGCCGATACGATGCAGGGCTTGCTGGGTTCTGCCTATCTGCTGATGTCGCATATCGCTGAGCGGGAGAGCGTGCTGCAGGCCAAGTAAAACGTATCATCTGCGATACAATCGTCATTAATGACAATGATTCTCTATTGCAGGTGTTACTCGTTTGTATTAGTTTATGCTCTCGAAAAATACGCTGATTGCAATGGCGGGGGGCTTAAATGGAAAGCGGTTTGGTGCGTGCACAGGTTCAATTCATGGATGTTGTACCGGGTAGCGAGCAGACCCTGCCGTTCATAGTCCAGGCCCCGCTTGCCGGGGATGCCTGGCAAGCCAGTCGAGCGCAGATCTTGCAGGTCGTAGAAACTGAGTTGCCGCGTGCAGGTGGCATTCTGTTTCGCGGTTTTGCGTTCAAGGGAGAGGCGGACTTCGAGGAGTTTGCTCGTAGCTTCGGTCATGAACTGCTGACCTACGACTACGCGTCCACCCCGCGCACCAAGCTCAACAACCGGGTATACACCTCCACCGAGTACCCGGCCCATCAGGTTATCCCGCTGCACAATGAACAGTCCTATTCGCTGAATTGGCCGATGAAGATCTGGTTCCATTGTGTGCAGCCCTCGCAGGTCGGCGGTGAAACACCCATTGCCGACAGCCGCCTTGTTTACCAGCAACTCGACCCCGCTATCCGTCAGCGTTTTGCCGAGAAGCGCCTGATGTACGTGCGCAATTACGGCAACGGCCTGGACTTGCCCTGGCAACAGGCTTTCAGTACCGAGGACCGCTCGCAGGTCGAGCGTTTCTGTCGCGCCAGCAACATCGAATTCCAGTGGAAGGACGACGGTGAGCTTTCCACTCGCCAGGTCTGCCAGGCCGTTGCCCAGCACCCGGTTACCGGTGATTGGGTGTGGTTCAATCAGGCGCATCTGTTCCATATCTCCAACCTTGCAGCGCCGGTGCGTGAGACATTGATCTCCATCGTCGGGGAGCAGGGCGTGCCGCGTAACGTGTTTTATGGTGACGGCTCGCCGATTGAGCTGGAGGCGCTGGAGCATATCCGCGAGGTCCTGCAACGCTGTCAGGTGAGCTTCCCCTGGCAGGCGGGTGATGTGTTGATGCTCGACAACATGCTGGTGGCTCACGGTCGCTCGACCTTCCAGGGATCGCGCAAGGTCGTGGTCGCCATGGCCGAGCCTGCCTCGGCGAGCTGATCGCCTCCCACTTTCAGAAAGCCGTCGCAATGGGCGGCCTATTTCGAACAAGCACAATCAAGGACATCAAATGCTCGATCGTCTGATGCATCGCTGCTGGCTGCGTGGAATTCGCCTATCGATAGCCGAAGGTCAATTGATCGTTACGCACGGGTCGCCAGGCGCGCTGGATGATGAGCTCAATGCCGAGCTCCACGCACGCGACGCCGAAGTGCGGCAATGGCTGCAGCAGCACCCTGATTATTTCGCTGCCCGGCCCCTGACGGATAACGAGCAGGCGTTGTGGTTTCTTCAACGTCTGGAGCCTGACAGCTGCGCCTATAACATTGCCTACGCCGGACGGATCAAGCCGCAGTTCGTTACCCAGGACTTGCCCCAACGTCTGCAGGACGCCTGGGCCACGGTCCAGCAGCGCTATCCGATGCTGTGCACGCCCTATGCCGAGCGCAACGGTGATTTGTTGCAGTGGAGCCACCGCGAGCGGGTCCAGCCGTTGCAGTGTGTGGCCATGCAGGACGCGGACGCAGCGACGTTGCAGCAACGCATCACCGAGATGGCCGATCTTCCCTTCAGACTGGAAGAGGGGGACGTCAGTCGGGTAGTCCTGTTGAGCAACGCGCGCGACGGCCAGGCCGAGCACACCGTGTTGCTGGTGATTCATCACATCGCGGCGGATCTCGCCACGTTCTACATTGTGCTCAATGAGCTGTTCGCATTGATCAACGATCAGTCGCTGCCCGCCGTGAATCCCGACGCCTATCGCGACTATTGCAGTGATCTGCATATCCGCAGCGAAGCGGCCGAGCCCGTAGAGCTGGCATGGTGGCAGGCACAGCTGGCCGAAGCCCCGACGCTGGAGTTGCCGACAGACTTTCCCCACGGCAGCAATCAGGCATTCAAGGGCGGGGAGTTGTCGGTCCGCTTCGATCCGGCCACCACGGCACGGTTTCGCGCCGTCGCCCGAGAGTTGGGGGTGACGCCGTATGTACTGTGGTTCTCACTGTTCCAGCAGTTTCTCGGCGTACTGTCAGGCCAGGACGATTTCGTCCTCGGAACGCCCAGCGGTTGGCGCTTGCGCCGCGAGCACGTCAATCTGCCGGGTTATCTGGTCAATCCGCTGCCGATCCGCTGCCGTCTGCGTCGGGATCTGTCCAGTGGCGACTGGGCAAGGCAGGTAGACGCTACCGTCAAACAGGCCTTGCAGCACCGCCACTATCCATTCTCGCGCCTGGTCAAACAGTTGGATTTACCGCGCCAGGTGGGCAGGGCGCCGCTGTTCCAGCATATGTTCACGCTGAACAAGGAACGCATCGCGCCTTTCGAGCAGTACGTTGACCGCTTGCTGTCGGAGCAGCGCGGCGCGGCCCACGAGCTGAACATGGTGATCATCGACGAAGAAGAGGGGTTCCTCTGCCGTTGGCGTTACAGCAAGGCGTTGTACCGCCATGAAACGATCGAGCGCTATCGGGATCAGTTCGTCGCCCTGGCTCTGGCGGTGCTCGAACAACCCCAAGTGCCGTTTGCCGAACTCGATTGGTTGGTGCCCGAGCAGCAGTCATTCTTGAAAGGGGAGGATGCGCCGGTCGCCGTCAGCAACGCCTGGCAGTCGTTCACTGAGCAGTGTGAACTCAAGCCTCGCTCGATTGCTCTTGAGGATGAGCAGGGTACGCTCAGCTATGCCGAACTGGGGCGTGCTGTGGTCGCCCGTGGCGAACGCTTGCAGGAGGGTTCGAGCCTGGCCGGTGAACGCATCGCCTTGTGCCTGCCGCGCAGTCGTGAGCTGGTGATGCATATGCTTGCAACGTGGCAGTGCGGCGCGACCTACCTGGCCCTCGATCCGCAGTGGCCGTCGTCGCGTTTGCAGGATATCTGCCGGGATGCGATGCCCAAGGTGTGGGTCAGCGAGGGCGGGCGCCCCGAGTGGTTGCCTGAGCAGGTTCGGTGGTTGGCGTTGCCGCCTGCGCCCTTGTCCAGTGAGTCACCCTTGCGAGCGGCCCTGGCGGCTGATCTTGCGGCTTACGTGGTGTACACCTCAGGCTCCAGTGGTCGGCCAAAGGGCGTGAAGGTCAGCCAGGGCAATCTGATTCATTACGTGAGTGGATGCCTTGAGCGCCTGAATCTGCCGGCCGATGCGAGCCTGGCGAGTCTGGCCAGTTGTGCGACCGACCTGGGTCATACCGCCTTGTTCGGCGCACTGTTGAGCGGCCGCTGTCTGCGCCTGCTGGCCGAGGAGTTGGCCTTCGACGCCGAGGAACTGGCGGCCGTGCTTGAGCGCCAGCCCGTCGACCTGTTGAAAATCGTGCCGTCGCACCTCAACGCCTTGTTGATCGCCAAAGACCCGCAGCGGTTGTTGCCGCGTCAATGCCTGGTCACCGGTGGCGAAGCCTTGGGCCACGATCTGGTGACGCGCTTGCGCGCATTGAAAGCCGATCTGCGCATCGTCAACCACTATGGCCCCAGCGAAACCACCGTCGGGGTGTTGACCCACGAGGTCGATGCCAGCGGCGCGGCGCCGTTGGGCCGGCCACTGGCCAATGTCCAGGTCAGCGTGCGCTCACCTGACGGCGCTCTGTTGCCGATCGGTGTCAGCGGCGAACTGTACGTTCAAGGGGCAACCGCCGCGCAGGGTTATCTCAGTGCCTCGGATGCCGATCACGCACGCTTTGGTGAGCACGGTTATCGCACCGGCGACCGCGTGCGGCTCAATCACCAGGGGCAGGTGGAGTTTCTCGGCCGCCTCGATGAGCAGGTCAAGATCAGGGGCTACCGGGTTGAGCCGGCGGAAGTCGCGGCGCAGTTGCGCGCCATGCCGCAGGTCAGCGACGTCAGGGTGCTGAACAGTCCGACGCCGCTGTCGGGCAATCGACTGGTCGCCTTCCTGGTCGCGCCGTCGGCCGCACTGGCCGACATCCAGGCGGCTCTGCAGCTGCAATTGCCGGACTACATGCAGCCGGCCCAGTGGCATTGTCTCGACGGTTTCGCCTTGCTGCCCAACGGTAAGGTCGATCGCCAGGCGTTGTTGCGCCTGGCCGAGCAAACGCCGGCTCCCGCCCAGGGGGCGGAGCTGTCGAGCGATCAGCCGTTGAGCGTCGTGGAAGCCGCGTTGCTGGACATCTGGCGGGCGATGCTCGGCAACCCCGAGGTGGGGCCTGATGACAACTTCTTCGCCCTGGGTGGCGATTCCATTCTCGGCCTGCAAATCATCGCCCTGGCGCGCCAGCAACAGATTCTGATGACGCCCAAGCAATTGTTTGCCGAGCAAACCGTGCGTGCCTTGGCCCGAGTGGTGCAGACACCACAGCGCACCCTGGAGCAGCGCCTGCTCGAAATCGCCCGGGAGATTCTCAACAACCCGGATCTGCGGGCCGATGACAATTTCTTCGCGGTCGGCGGCGACTCGATTCTGAGTTTGCAGATCATCGCCCGGGCCAAGCAGCAGGGCCTGCAGCTCAAGCCCAAGCAGATTTTCGAATACCCCACCGTGCGTGGCTGGGCCGAGCAGGTGGTGGACCTTGGCGCGATGAATGCGCAGCCTGCCAGCGACGGGCCTGAGCCCACCACGGCGTTCGCCTTGACGCCGATCCAGGATTGGTTTTTTGCCCAGCAGCAGAACCTGGCCGAACACTGGAACCAGTCGCTGTTGCTGGCCCTGGACGAACCACTGGATCAGGGCCGGTTTACCCGGGCTCTAGGCTCTTTGCTTGAACGTCATGCCAGCTTGCGCCTGACCTTTGAAGCCTCTGCGAACGGCTGGCAACAACGTTATCAAGCCTTTTCCCAAGGCCAGGTCGAAGCGCTGTTCCAGGTGGTGGAAGAACCCTTGACCGAAGCCTTGCTGCAACGCTCGCAGCAGGGCTGGAACCTGGCCCAGGCTCCGCTGATCCGCTGGGTGTACTTCGCCCAAACCCGGGAGCTGCTCTGCACGGCCCATCACCTATTGGTCGATGCGGTGTCGTGGCAGGTGCTGTTGCACGAACTGGAAAGCCTGTACCTGCAACCTGGCGTGGTTCTGCCCGCCGTCACAGCAGGTTTCCATGTGTGGAGCGAAGCGTTGCAGCGCCACCGCGGTGAGCCTGATGTGTTGGCTCAGGTGGATTTCTGGCATGAGCAACTGGCCGCTGAGGGCGTGGTGCCTGAACAGGTCAGTTTGTACGGTGAGAGCCGGACGCTGGACGCGCAACTGTCGGTTGAGCAGACGCAGTTGCTGTTGGGCGATTGTCATGGCGCTTACGGCACCCAGGTCCAGGATCTGTTGGTGGCCGCGCTGGCGGGAGCCGTGGGGCAGTGGCAGGGACGGGAGCGAGTCACCCTGGAGCTGGAAAGCCACGGTCGCAGCGGTTGGGAGCAGGGCCCTGATTTGTCCCGTTCGATCGGTTGGCACACCAGCCGTTATCCGCTGGCCGTCGATACCTCATGGGATCTCGAACATTCGATCATCGCGGCCAAGGAAGCCCTGCGTCGCGTACCTGAACAAGGCATGGGTTACGGTCTGCTGCGCCTCGATCCTGCCCACGGCCTGGGGGCGGCCTCGCTGTTGACGTTCAACTACCTGGGGCGGGTCGACCAATGGCTCGAGGCGTCCAGCCTTTGGCGATTGGCCCGGCCGATCTGTCCTGGCATGCGCGCCGACAGCACCCGCCGCACGCATTTGCTGGATGTCACCGCGCTGGTGAACGAAGGTCGGCTGCATATCGAATGGCGCTATGACCCGCAGGTCCACGAGCCAGCGTTGGTCCGCGAGTTGGCGCAGCAGTTCCAGCAGCGCATTGCGGCCTTGCTGGAGCACTGCCTGGCGCCCACGGTGGGTCGCGCCACGGCTTCGGACTTCGCTGACTCCGGCTTGTCCGACGATGAATTCCTGGGGCTGCTCGAACAACTCGAGCAGTGATTACCCCTGCGTCCCCATACATTACAGGTTCGGATACCGTCAGCATGAACGACAAGGTCAAAGCACTTTCGCGCAACATCGAAGCGATTTATCCGCTGGCTCCCATGCAGCAAGGACTGTTGTTCCACAGTCTGCTGCACCCGGGCAAGGGTATGTATCTGCTGCAATACCGTCATGTCATGGTCATGCCGAATCTCGATCTGGCGGCGTTCCGTCAGGCCTGGGCGCAGGTGGTGGAGCGCCACGAGTTGCTGCGCACCTCCTTTGTCTGGAAACAGCAAAAGCGTCCGATGCAGGTGGTGCACAAGCAGGTCGAATTACCGATCACCTACGAGGACTGGTCGCATCTGAGCGAAGGCGAGCAGCAGGATCGCCTGGAGCAATTGCTCAGCGACGAACGCACCCAGGGGCTGGACTTTACCAAGGCGCCCCTGATGCGCGTCAGGCTCTACAAGTTGGCGCCCGACACCTACCAGTTCGTGCGCAGCTATCACCACATCCTGATGGACGCCTGGTGCTTCTCGATCATCATGATGGACTTCCTCAACGGCTACCGCGCCGCCCAGGAAGGTCGCCGGCTGAATTTGCCGGCACCGCGTCCGTACCGTGATTTCATTCGTTGGCTGGAAACCCAGAAGCCGGAAGATCATCAGGCGTTCTGGCAACAGCGCCTGGCGGGTTTCGACACGCCCAATGAATTTGGCTTTGGCCATGTCGGGCGCATCCAGGGCGCCGCCGAGCCCGTTGAGGACTGTGTCGAACATCTGGAGCTTGAGCAGACCCAGGCGCTGCAAAGCGCGGCGGCCCAACACGGCATTACCCTGAACACCCTGGTGCAGGGGGCCTGGGCTTTGCTGTTGGCGCGTTACAGCGGTGATCGCGATCTGGTGTTCGGTATCACGGTCGCCGGTCGCCCGGTCCACCTGCAAGGCATGGAAAGCATCGTCGGGCTGTTCATCAACAGTTTGCCGCTGCGCTGGGGTTGGCGCCCGGATGACGCGCTGGGCCCGTGGTTGAAGGCCTTGCAGACCGAGAACTTGAGCCTGCGCGAACACGAGAGTGTGTCCCTGGCCGAGATCCAGCGCTGGAGCGAAGTACAGCGTCAGGATTTGTTCCAGAGCCTGTTCGTGTTCGAGAACGCGCCCATTGCCGCCGACTTGCGTCAGGGGCAACTGGACTACCTGATCAGCGACATGGCCAACCGCACCCATACGAACTACCCCATCACGGTGGTGATCGTTCCGGGAGAGCGCCTGCATTTGCAACTGACCTATCAGACCGACTGGTTCCTGCGCGAAGAAGTCGAGCAGATGCTGCGCCACTTCCGCACGTTGCTGCTGAACATCGGTGATGCCCTGCGCACGAACGCCGAGACCCCCTTGCATCACTTGGCGATGCTCGATGAACGTGAAGTTGCCCTCCAGCAGCAGGTTTGGGCCGGAGGTGGTCTGGCGGCCGACGAACAGCTGCTGAATCCGCTGTACATCGAGCGCTTTCAGCAACAGGTTCGCCAGACGCCCGAACGCATTGCCATGGTTCACGGCGAGCAAAGCCTGACGTTCGACCAGTTGAACCGCGCCGCCAACCGTCTGGCCCGGCACTTGCGCGCACAGGGTGTCAAAGCCGACGATTTGATCGCGGTGTTCGATGAGCGAGGCCTGGACCTGGTGGTGATGATTGTCGCCACGCTCAAGGCCGGTGCCGGTTGGTTGCCGCTCGATCCACGCAACCCGCCTCAACGGTTGGCCCAGGTCCTGCGCCAGAGCCGCACGCCGTTGCTGGTTCACAGCGTCGGGCAGGGCGAACTGGCGATGGAGGCTTTAGGGTTTCTCGAACAGCGCCCCAAGTCCGTGCTCTACGAGCCCTCGGCACTGGGCAGCTACGGCGATGACGACCTGAACATCCCGGTTCACGACCGTTCGCTGGCCTATTGCATCTTCACTTCCGGCTCCACCGGCACGCCCAAAGGGGCCATGGTGGCGCACGCCGGCATGCTCAATAACATTCTCGGCAAACTGCCGGGGCTGGGGCTCGATGCGACCGATGTGATTGCCCAGACCGCGCCGCAGTGCTTCGACATTTCCGTCTGGCAAACCCTCGCCGGCCTGGTGCTCGGCGCGCGCACGGTGATCCTCGGCGATTGCGTCGTGCAGGATCCTGACGCGCTGGCTTCGGCCATTGAACGGCATGGCATCAGCATCCTCGAAGCCGTGCCTTCGTTGATGCAGAGCCTGCTCGACGCAGGGCTCGAACGTTCGCCCCTGCGCTGGGTGTTGGCCACTGGCGAGGCGCTGCCGCCGGCATTGGCGCGGCGCTGGTTCGAACGCTATCCCGCTATTCCGTTGATGAACGCCTATGGGCCGGCCGAATGCTCCGATGACGTGGCTTTTCATCCGTTGCTCGAACGTTTGCCGGAGCAACGTATCAATGTGCCGATCGGTCGCGCCACGCTGAATAACCGCTTGTACCTGCTCAATGCTGATCTGCAGCCCGTACCGGCGGGTGCTGTCGGGGAAATCTTCGTCGCCGGGGTTGGCGTCGGGCGCGGTTACATGGCCGACCCGGCGCGCACGGCGGCGGTGTTCCTGCCGGACCCGATCGCCAACGATGGTTCCCGTCTTTATCGCACTGGCGACTTGGCGCGCTTCCTGCCCAATGGGGATCTTGAATACGTCGGCCGTACCGACCATCAAGTCAAGATCCGCGGACACCGTATTGAACTGGACGAGATCGAAGCCTGCCTGACTCGTTACCCAGGAGTCCGGGAAGCGGTGGTTGTTGCCCGTGATGACCAGCAACGCGCCAAGGTCCTGGTGGCTTATGTAGTGGCCGATGCCCAGGCCAGCATCGAGGCCTTGCGCGAGCATGTCCTGGGTAACCTGCCGCCGTACATGACGCCGGGCGCCTTTGTGTTTCTGGAGCGCTTTCCACTCAATGGCAATGGCAAGATCGACCGTAAATCCTTGCCCGCGCCGGATTTCGCCGCGCAAAGCCAGGCCCGCTATGTCGCGCCTAGCAGCGAGCTGCAAGGGCAGTTGGTCGAGGCCTGGCAAAGTGTGCTGGGACTGGGTCAGGTGGGTGTCGAAGACAACTTCTTCGAGCTAGGCGGTCACTCGCTGTTGGCCACACAACTGATTGGTCTGATCGGCAAACTCAGTGGCAAGGACTTGCCCCTGCGCGTGGTGTTCGAGCGCCCGACCATCGCCGCCATGGCCGATTGGCTGGAAAGCCAGGCCAGCACGGTGAAGTCATCGCCAACGCTGTTGCCGCGCCCTGAGAAACTGCCACTGTCGTTTGCCCAGCAGCGCCTGTGGTTCCTGCAACAACTGGATCCGCAAAGTCCCGCCTACAACCTGGCCGGTGCCGTGCGCTTGACCGGCGAGCTGCATATCGCCGACCTGCAGGCTGCCCTGCAGGCCGTGGTCGATCAGCACGAAGTGCTGCGCACCGGGTTTATCGGCGAAGCTCAAGGGCCGAGCCAGGTGATCCTGGCTCGTACCGAGCTTGAGATGCCATTGATCGAGGTGCGGAGCGAACAGGCGCTGCACGAGCTGCTGCGTCAGGATGCAATGACCCCGTTCGCCCTGGAAGCCGCGCCGTTGCTGCGGGCCAGACTCTATCGCCTGGCGCCGGATGTCTGTGTCCTGTCGTTGAACTGCCATCACATCGTTGCCGATGGCTGGTCCCTGCAATTGATCATCGACGGTGTATGCAAGCAGTACCGCAACCGGCGAGAGGGTCTGACCACAGAGCAGCCGGCGCCGTCGATGCAGTACGCCGACTACGCACTCTGGCAACGCCAATGGATGAACAGCAAGGCGTGCGAGCAGGAACTGGCCTACTGGCGCGAGCAATTGGCCGGCGAGCTGCCGGTGCTGGAGCTGGCGGCCGATTTTCCCCGTCCGGCCCAGGCCAGCCAGGCGGGTGGGCGTGTTGAACGGCGTTTGTCCGAGGCCCTGACGGCCCGCTTGCGCGCGTTCAGTGCCCGTCACGGCTGGAGCAATTTCATCCCGATGCTGACCGCGTTTCAGCTGCTGTTGCGCAGCCGCAGCGGCGTGGACGACATTCTGGTCGGGATTCCCGTCGCCAACCGGCACCATGGGGTCCTGCAGCCCCTGGTCGGTTGCTTCGTCAACACGCTGGTGTATCGCAAAAAACTCTCGGGCGAACGCAGCCTGCTGCAACTGATGAACGAGCTGCAAGCGTTGTCCATGTCGGTTCAGTCCCATCAGGATTTACCGTTCGATTACTTGATCGAGCAGCTCGGCGTGGCTCGGCAGGTGAGTTACAACCCCTTGTTCCAGGCGATGTTCAACTACTTTCCGGGTAACGCCCTGGAGCGTTTCGAACTGACCGATGTGATCGCCGAGCCGTTGGATAACCGTCCGGACAGCGCCCTGTGTGACCTGCACCTGGATGTGCGTGACAGCGAACATGGCATCAGCCTGAGCCTTCAATACAGCAGCGACCTGTTCCGCGAACAGACGGTGCAGGCGATGGCCGAGCAGTATCTGGCGTTGCTCGACGCGCTGCTCGAGCAGCCAGGGCAAGCCTTGGGTGAGCTGGCCTGGCAACCTGCCGAACGCGGCCTTGCCCGGATCGAAGGGCACGGCGTGGCCGGTCAGCAGGACATCCTCCAGGCCTTTGCGCTTCAGGTGGCCCGCCAACCCGACGCAATCGCCGTACTGGCCGGCAATGAGCGCCTGAGCTATGCCGAACTGGATCAGGCCGCCGAGCGACTGGCGGCGGCCTTGCAGGCCCATGGCGCTGGCATCGAAGATCGAGTGGCCCTGAGCCTGCCCCGTGATGCCCGTCTGCCCATGGCCATGCTGGCGATCCTCAAGGCCGGCGCCGCCTATGTGCCGCTGGCCGAGGACACGCCACCGGAGCGCGGTCGTTACATTCTTGAGGCGGCGCAACCCAAACTGTGTCTTGGCACTGCCGCGAGCCTGGCGGTGTTGGCGCAGTGGAACAGCGGCGTGCCGTTGCTTGACATCGATGCCATGAGCGCAGTCGACAGCTACAAGGCGCCGGCATCGACTGCGGAGCAGCTCGCTTACGTGTTGTACACCTCCGGCTCCACCGGCCAGCCCAAAGGCGTGGCCATCAGCCGTGGCAACCTGATGAACCTGATGCTGGCCGTGGAGCAGGTCTTGCCGATGACGGCCCGGGATCGGGTGCTGGCATTGACCACCGCGACCTTTGATATCGCCATTGTCGAGTTGCTGCTGCCTTTGGCGCATGGCGCCAGCATCCTGTTGGCCGATCGCGAACAGGCGCGCGATCCCCAAGCGATCGATCAGCTGTTGATGACAGGGCAACCGACGGTCATGCAAGCCACTCCGGCGACCTGGCGGATGCTGGTGGCGCATACCTCGCGCAGTTGGCAAGGCGTGCGTGCCGTTTCCGGTGGGGAGGCCTTGCCGTGTGCATTGGCCGAAGCCATCGAGGGCAGGGGCGCCAGGGTCATCAACGGTTACGGGCCGACAGAAGCGACGGTCTACAGCACTTTTGAAGTACGCAGCGGTGGTGAGGCGGGTGTGGAAGTGCCGATCGGGCAACCGGTGGCCAATACCGCGGCGTATGTCCTCGATGCTGATCTGCAGCCAGTGGCCGCAGGTGTACCGGGTGAACTGTATCTGGCCGGGGCCAACCTCGGTCGTGGTTACTTCGCGGCGGCGCGACTGACCGCGGCGGCTTTCCTGCCCGATCCTTTCGTGTCTGGCGCCCGCATGTACCGCACCGGTGACCGGGTTCGTCGCAACAGCCAGGGCGGCCTGGATTACCTGGGGCGTCTGGATTTCCAGGTCAAACTGCGCGGCTTCCGAATCGAACTGGGTGAAATCGAAGCGCTGCTGGCGCGTATTCCCGGGGTGCGCGAAGCGGCTGTCGTGCTGTTGGGCAGCGGTGAAACAGCGAGTCTGGTGGGTTACTACGCCGGCGACGCGCTGGATGAAGCGATGCTGCGTGAGACGCTCGGCGCGCAATTGCCGGACTACATGTTGCCGAGCCAGTTCGTGCGCCTGGACACCCTGCCTTTGAGCCCAAGCGGCAAGGTCGACCGCAAGGCGTTGCCGGCACCGGTACCGCGCGATGGCCAGAGCGGCGTGCTTTCGGGCGAATGGGAGCAGGCGCTGGCCAAGCTCTGGGAGGAACTGTTGGGATGCACCGATATCGGTGTCGACGATAATTTCTTCGCTTTGGGCGGCCATTCTCTGCTGGCGGCGCGTCTGGTGGCGCGAATGGCCGAGCAGCATGGCCGGCGCCTGCCTTTGCGCACGGTGTTCGAGCAGCCGGTCCTGCGGGATCTGGCGGCGCAGCTGGCGGCGGCGAGCGTTGAGGCCGAGGGCGTCCTGCGTCATTTTGCAGAACCCATGGCACCGCTGCATTTCACCCAGCAACGGCTGTGGTTCCTCGATCGTTTGCAGGGCGATACCCAGGCCTACCATTTGTCCCTCGCCTTGCGTCTGGAGGGGGCGCTGCAACCGTCGTTGCTGGAGCAGGCACTGACGCAACTGATCAGCCGCCAGCACAGTCTGCGCACGGTGTTCAGCGAAACGTCCGAGGGCGCACGTCAGCAGGTCGAGGCGCTCACGGCGCTACCGCTGAGCTTCGAGCCGCTGGAGATAGACGCGCATTCGCCAGTTTTTGCGCAGAAACTGAGTCAAGAGGCGCAGCGTCCCTTCGATCTTTCGGCGCCCCCGCTGTGGCGGGTACGTGTGTACCAGGGCCAAAGCCTGAGTGTGCTGCAGGTCACCTTGCACCACATCATCGCCGATGCCCGTTCGCTGGAAATTTTCTTCAATGAACTGCAACTGATCTACCAGGCGTTGCTGGAAGGGCACAGCGCTTGCCTGGCGCCACTACCGCTGCAGTTTTCTGACATCGCCGCCAGTTGGCAGAGTCCCGCAGGGCAAGCGTGTATCGAATCGCAGTTGGAGTACTGGCGTCGAACCCTGGCAGGGGAGCCGCCGGTGCTGAACCTGCCGACCGACCTGCCACGCCCTGCGCAGCAGGGTTACAACGGCCAGCGCTTGCGCTTCAGCCTGCCGGCAACCCTGGTCAAGGAGTTGCGTGAGACCGCGCAACGCCATGGGCTGACGGCGTTCGCGCCGTTGCTGGCAGCCTGGAAAGTTCTCCTGGCCAGACACTCGGGCCAGCGTGAAATCTGGATTGGCCTGCCGGTCGCCCATCGCCACCAGGCCCACACCGACAACCTGATTGGCTACTTCGCGACGACCCAGGTGATGCGCAGTCACATTGATGCCCAGCAACCGGTCGAACAGTTCTGGCAGCAACTGCAAGCCACTCACCTGGCTGCTCAGCAGCATGGGGATGTCCCTTTCGAGCGACTGGTGGAAGCGTTGCAAGTGCGCCGCGACCTTAGCCACACACCGCTGTTCCAGGCGTTGTTCAACCTGATCCAGCGCGATGTCGCCGCAAAGGGTGAGCACAGCTTCGCCGGTTTGCCGGCACAGCGGTTGGATGTGGAAAGTGACAGCGCCCTGGTGGATATCGGCTTGCACATCGAGCAGCACGGTGAAGATTGGCAATGTGTGCTGGAGTACAACACCGACCTGTTCCTGGCCCGGACGGCGCAACGTTATGCCGACGAATATCTGCATCTGCTCGACGGCATGCTGAAAAACTCACAGGCGCGCCTATGGGACATCGACCTGGCCAATGCCGATCACGCCCTGGCCCAGCGGCCATGGCACCAGCCCGCCGAGGCATTGCACGGCGAAGTGGATCTGATTGCCCGCTTCGAGCGTCAAGTGGCGTTGACACCCCAGGCGTTGGCGGTCGATTGCCAGGATCGGCAATTGAGTTATGCCCAGCTCAATGCCCTCAGCAATCGCCTGGCCCATTGGCTGCGGGCGCAGGGTGTCGGCACCGATGACCTGATTGCCGTCTGCCTGAGTCGAGGCCCGTGGTTGCTGCCAACCCTGCTGGCCATTCACAAAGCCGGCGCGGCGTACCTGCCCCTGGATCCGCAACACCCGGCAGATCGCCTGCGCTTTATCATCGAGCACGCGCGTCCGGCCCTGGTGCTCAGCGAAAGTCAGTGTGGCGATGCCTTGAGCGGTGTCGACAATGTCTGGCTCGATCAGTTGTCGCTGGAGGCATGCAGCGCCGACAACCTGGCGCTGGCGGTCAACCCTCAGCAACGTGCTTATGTGATCTACACCTCGGGCTCGACCGGTACACCAAAAGGCGTGCAGGTCACCCGCGAGAACCTGAGCAACCTGCTGGCCGGGCTCGATCGGCAGTTGCCACTCAGCGCCACGGATGTCTGGTTGGCCAGTACCACTTACGCGTTCGATATGTGCAAGCCGGAACTGTTTTTGCCGCTGGTCAATGGCGCGGCCCTATTGCTGGCCCGTCGCGAGCAGGTCGTCGATGGCCATCAACTGTTTGCCTTGCTGCGCCGCGCCACGGTGTTCCAGGCGACTCCCGCTGGCTGGCAGATCCTGCTGGAAACCGGGCAGGCCGACTGGCCGCCCGTGCGCGGGCTGATTGGTGGTGAAGCGGTTCCGGGCGAACTGGTGACCGAGCTGCGTAGCCGCGGCGTGGTACTGATCAACGCCTACGGTCCGACCGAAACCACCGTCTGGTCGACCACGCAGGCGTTGCAGGACGTGCCGTCCGGCGTGGCTGATATTGGCGCGCCGTTGCTCAATACCCGCTGCTATGTGCTCGATGAGATGCTGCGTCCGGTGCCGCTGGGCACGACCGGGGAGCTGTATATCGCGGGCGCCGGGGTTACCCGTGGCTATCAGCATGCCGCCGCCGCAACGGCTGCGGTCTATCTGCCTGACCCCTATGCCGGCGAACCTGGCAGCCGCATGTATCGCACCGGCGACCTGGTACGCCGGCGCGCTGACGGTCGGCTGGCTTATGTCGGTCGCAGCGACTTCCAGGTCAAGGTGCGTGGGTTCCGCATCGAGCCCGGTGAGATCGAATCGCTGATACGTCGTTACCCAGGCGTGGAGGAGGCCGTGGTGATGATTGATCCGCGCAGTCAAAGCCTGTTCGCTTGGCTGCAGGCGCCGAGCCCCATTGATCAAGTGGCCCTGCGACGGCATCTCGAAGGCGTGTTGCCGGGCTACATGGTCCCGGCCGGTTTTATCGAGCAGCCGCGTTTTGCCCTCAATGCCAACGGCAAAATCGACCGCAAGGCCTTGCCGGCACCGCAGCCCATCGCTGTACAGGGCGTGGCGCCGCGCAACGAACTGGAGCGGCAACTGGCCGAAATCTGGCAGGGCCTGCTTGAGGTGCCGCAAGTCGGGGTGTTCAACAGTTTCTTCGAGCTGGGCGGGCATTCGTTGTTGGCGATGCGCCTGATGACCCAGGTCGAGAGCCGTTTCGGCATCAGGATCGAGCTGCGCAGCCTGTTCCATAACCCGACGATTGCCGGTCTTGCCGAGCAGATCGAGAAACCCCAAGGTCCTTCGACTGACGAAGCCCTGGACGAAATGCAGCGCCTGTTATCAGAGATGGAAGAGTAAGGATGAGTGCGATGACGCAACAAGCTTTCCTGGAGATTGCGCAGCGGCTGGCTTCCTTGCCCGCGGACAAGAAAAAAGTCTTTCGCCAGCGCCTGGCCGAGAAGGGCATCGATAGCTGGCGCCTGCCGATCGTTCCCGTCGTGCTCGGCGAAGGTGAGCACATGCCGTTGGCGCAGGCGCAGCGGCGATTTCTGTCGGCGGAAGCCCTGAGTGGTCGTGCCCTTTACAATCTGTGCTCGGTACTGCGTTTTGACGGCCGCCTCGATGGCGAACGTTTGCAACAGGCCATGCAGCAGTTGACTGATCGTCATCAGATCCTGCGCACCCGTTACACCACCGATTCCCAAGGCCAGATGCAGCCCCATTGTGAGTCGCAACAAGTGCCGCTGCCAACCGTCGAACCGTTGACCCTGGCTGCTTCTGAATACGAGCAGTGGTGCGCCGATGAATACGCCCGCCAGCTCGCCGAGCCCTTCGATCTCGCTCAATCGGCGCCTTGGCGCTGGCAAGCCTTCAGCGACGCGCAAGAGCAATCGACCTGGTTGTTTTTCACCATTCACCATGTGGCCTACGATGCCTGGTCGGCTCAGCAACTGACCCTTGAACTGGCCGAGGCTTACCGGGCGCTGGCATTGAATGAGCCGGCCCGCCAACCCGAATTGAGTATCCAGTACGCCGATTACGCCGCCTGGGAACGCGAGTGGCTGGACAGCGAAAGCTGCCGGCAGCACATCGACTTCTGGCGCAGCCAACTGGCGGATGCGCCGGCGCCATTGGCATTGCCCCTGGATCGACCACGCCCTGCGCCTGCTCAACGCCGCCATAGCGGCGCGGTGCTTGCCCGGGAGCTTTCACCGCAGCTGACAGCGGCGGTAGAGGCCGCCATTCGCGGTCATGGCGTGACGCTGTACATCTACGGCCTGACGGCCTTCAGTTGCCTGCTGTCGCGCTACAGTGGCGAGCATGACCTGTGCCTGGGCACCTCGGCGGCACAACGTGATCGTCCAGAACTGGTGCCCTTGATCGGCCCGTTGCTCAATACCCTGGTGATCCGTCAACGCCTGCACGATAACCCGGACTTCGCCAGCGCACTGCTGCGCACCCGTGACACCGTGGCGGCAGCCTTCGATCATCAGTTGCTGCCTTTCGAAAATGTCCTCGAAAGCCTTGACCGTTTGCGTTCGAGCCCGCTGTTCCAAGTGATGTTCGTCCAGGTCGATTTACCCGAAAGCCGCACCCTGACATTGCCCGGTGTCGCGGTTGAAGTGCTCGACCCGCCGCAGCGCCATGCACGCTTCGACCTTACGCTGCGCCTGGTACGTACCGCTGACGCGCGCCTGCGCTGCGAGTTGGAATACAGCGACGAATTGTTCGACGCGGCGACGGTTGAGCAGATGCTGGATGACTTGCTGGCGATTTTAAAAGAGGCATCAAGCAATCCCCAGCGACGGCTGGCCGAACTGCAACTGGTTTCGCCGCCGAGTGAGGTGCGCGGCCCAGCATTGGGCGCGCTCCCCATGCCGCTGGATCAGCAGGTGCTTCATTGGGCAACGTACACGCCGAACGCGGCAGCCTTATGCAGCGCTGGGCAAATCGTCGACTATGCCGCGCTCGGTGCCGCGACCCGTGCACTGGCCACGCGACTGGCCGGGCAGGGCATCGGCCCGGGCCAGGTGGTTGCGCTGTGCATGCCGCGTTGCGCGGAACAACTGCTGGCGATGCTGGCCTGTTGGCAACGCGGTGCGGTGTGTCTGTTTCTTGACCCGGTGCAGCCGCCACAGCGACTTGCGCAGTTGCTGCAAGACAGTGGCGCGACCCTGTGGGTGACACTGGCCGAGGCCCCTGAAATGGACGCCGACCTGGCGCGCCTGGTACTCAGTACTGCCGACTTGTCCGCGCTGGCCTCAGAAGATGGTCTGGGCGAGAGCCTCAGCCAGCCGCACCTGCCTGCATACCTCATTTATACCTCGGGCTCGACCGGTCAGCCCAAAGGTGTCCCGGTCACTCATGGCAACCTGGCGCATTACGCGAGCGCGATCGGTCAACGCTTGCAAGCGAAGCCGGGCAGCCGCTGGGCGACGTTGGCGACCGTGGCTGCGGATCTGGGGCTGACATGCGTGTTCGCCGCGCTGAATGCCGGCGACCCGCTGATTTTGCCGCCCGCATCGTTGACCTTCGATCCGCCCGGCTGGGCTGACTTTCTCGACGAGCAGCCCGTGGATTGCCTGAAGATTGCGCCGTCGCACTTGCGCGGGCTGTTGGCGCTGGACGATGCCCGACGCGTCTTGCCCAGGGACGTATTGATCCTGGGCGGTGAGGGTTTCGATCACACCTTGTTCGCACGGGTGCGTGAACTGGCACCGCAACTGCGCATCTTCAACCATTACGGGCCTTCGGAAACCACGGTCGGCGTGATCTGCGGGGAAATCCAGGGCCTCGACTCGCTTGACTCGGGTCTGTATCTGCCCTTGGGCCAGCCGTTAGCGGACTGCCATTTGCGCATCGTGGACAGCAATGACGTGGCGGTGCCGCTGGGTGTCGCCGGCGAGCTGCTGATCGCAGGCCCTCAGGTTGCCCAGGGCTACCTCGGTCAACCTGAGTTGACCGACCAGGTATTTGGCTCCACTGCCCAGGGGCAACGCTTTTATCGCAGCGGCGACCGGGTTCGCCTGGATCGCAGTGGGCAACTGGTGTTCCTGGGGCGTCAGGATGATCAGGTCAAGATCCGCGGTTTTCGCGTTGAACCGGGCGAGGTCAGTGCCTGGCTCACTGCTCAGCCCCAGGTTCGCGAAGGGGCGGTGCTGGCCTGCGAGGTGAAAGGGCGCACGCAACTGGTGGCGTATCTCAGTCCCGCCTTGGCAACCGAAGCATTGGCGGCCCTGCAAGCCGAGGCCAAGCGTCAATTGCCGGAACACATGGTGCCCAGTCATTGGTGGGTACTGGATACGCTGCCGCTTACGGCCAATGGCAAGCTGGATCGGCGGGCATTGCCTGAGCCGACCGAGACCGAGTCGGCCGCTGCATCCACCCGGCCACCGATCGGCGCCACGGAACAGCGCCTGGCGCAGCTGTGGTGTCAGATTCTCGATTGCGCGCACGTCGGACGCGAGGATGATTTTTTCGCCCTCGGCGGTGATTCGATTCTCAGCTTGCAATTGATCGGCCTGGCTTCGCGCGAAGGACTCAAGTTGCAACCCCGCGATGTCCTGCAACATCCCACCCTGGCGGCCATGGCCCTGTGCATCGATGGCCGGTTGAACCCGGTGTTGCTCAGCGTCCTCGCGGCTTTTCGCGAGTTGCTTGAACAGCCTGGCCTGGGGCCGGACGCCGACTTCTTTGCCGAGGGCGGGGATTCGATCCTCAGCCTGCAATTGATCGCGCGTCTGCGCCAGGCCGAACTGCGCCTGATGCCCCGGCAATTGCTGGAGAACCCCAGTGCCCGGCAACTGGCCGAGGTTCTGACGGCCTCAGCGTCGCAGGCTGTTGCACCGACGCTTGCCAGCGAAACCTTGGCGCCGCCACGTGCACTGTCCCACGCCCAGCAACGGGTGTGGTTCATGCAACAGCTCGATCCGGCTGCAACGGCTTACAACGTTACGCAGTTGCTGGCCTTGCGTGGTGACCTGGATGTGCCTCGACTGCAACGCGCTTGCCAGACCCTCGTCTCGCGCCATGACGCGTTGCGCTGCAGGTTTTTCGAAGAGCAAGGGCAAGTCTGGCAGCGCCTGGATGAGACGGCCGCTGCAATCTTCAATGTGCATGACCTCCAGGACCCGGATGAATCACAACAGGCCGCAGCCATTGCCGGGGCCGCCCAGCGGGTTTTTGATCTTGTGCAGGGGCCGTTGCTGGCCATCGATGTATTTTGTGTGGCACCGGGTGATTATCGCTTGCTGTTCAATGTCCACCACATTGCCGTGGACGGCTGGTCCATGGGCTTGTTGGTCGAGGACTTTGCGCTGATCTACCAGGACCGGGCCACGCCTGCGACTACCGGATTGTTGCCATTGATCGAAGCGCAGCGGCGAGATCTGGAAGGGGAGCAGGGCAGCCAGTTGCTGGCCTACTGGCAACAACGCTTGCAAGGTCTGAGCAACGAACCGCTGGAACTGCCCGACCATTGCACGCGCCCGGCGCTGCAGGCATACGCTGGCGCCCGCAGCGAGCTGGCCTTGCCCGTTTCGTTGAGCGCGGCGGTCGAGACCCGGGCCCGGGCACTGGGTGTCACGCCCTTCGTGCTGTATTTCGCCGCCTACCAACTCCTGCTCTGGCGTCATGGCGGGCGCAAGGATTTCGCCATTGGCTTGCCAGTGGCAGGGCGCGAATCGGCCGAGAGCCAGGCATTGGTCGGTTTGTTCGTCAACACACTGGCGCATCGGGTGCAGATTGATCCCCGGCAAAGCCTGCAATCCTTTATCCAGACCCTGAACGGGCAGTTGGCCGATGATTTGTCCCATCAGGCGCTGCCGTTCGAGCAACTGTTGGACATGCTGGATGTCGAGCGCAGCCTGGATCGCACGCCGGTGTTCCAGGCCATGTTCAACTATCAGGCCGACCACCGCGATTCGCGCAGCCTCAGCCTGCCGGGCGTCAGCGTGCAAGCACTGGCGTTGCCGGACGGCGTGGTGAGTGCCAAGTTCGACCTGACGTTCAATCTGTTCACCCAAGGCCGCGGGCCCGATGCGCGTACCGGCTTGATTGTCGAATACGCGACGGCGCTGCTGCGCCCCGACACCACCCAACGACTTGTCGAGGATTACCAGGGATTGCTCGCCAGCCTGGTCAGCCTCGATCTTCAGCAGCGCTTGCTGGAAGTCCCCCTCGGCTCAGTCACTACCTTGGCCACGGCGGGCACGTCCATGCACTTGCACGGCGAGGCCGATTTTGTCACGCGCTTTGAAGTGCAGGCCGCCGTTCATCCCGAGCGTATCGCGGTGTGCTGCGCTGATCGCCGCTTGAGCTACGCAGAGCTGGATGCTCAAGCAAACCGTCTGGCCCAATGGCTGCTGGCGCAGGGCGTGGGGCAAGAGTCGACGATTGCCTTCTGCCTGCCTCGGGACGAAAGATTGCTGGTGTGCCTGTTGGGGATCCAGAAGGCCGGCGCTGGCTACCTGCCGCTCGACCCGGCTCATCCACCGGCACGTCAGGCGCAGATTCTCACCCGGGCGCGGCCGCAATTGCTGCTCTGCGATACGCTGTCCGCGGACATTCCTGGGCACCTGCGCTGCTGCCTATGGGCGGACCTGCCATTGGCGCAGTTCCCTGCACAAGCCCCGGCCTTGGCGACGACGCTTGAGCAGTTGGCTTACACGCTCTACACCTCCGGATCGACCGGGCAACCCAAGGGCGTGCAGATCAGTCGAGGGAATTTCGCCAACTTCCTGCTGGCCATGGAAGAGGCGCTGCCACTGGAAAACGTGCAGCGTTATCTGGCCCTGACCACCGTGACCTTCGACATTTGCGGCCTGGAGCTGTGTCTGCCGCTGGTACGCGGCGGCACCGTGGTGTTGGCCGATGATGACGAACGACAGGATCCCCTGTTGCTTGGGCGATTGATTCAGGACCAGGCCGTGGACCTCATCCAGGCCACCCCGGCGACCTGGGCGATGCTGCTGCAAGGCGATCGCAAGGTGCTGGCCGGGCGTGTGGCCCTGGCCGGTGGTGAGGCGCTGGCGGCGGAAATGGCGACCGAGCTCAGGCAATGCGTGGCTCACCTCGTCAACGTCTACGGCCCGACAGAAACCACGGTGTGGTCCACCCAGACGCCGATCGATGCCCTGCAATTACCCGTCGCGCCCATTGGCCGGCCATTGCTCAACACCCGTTGCCACGTCCTCGATGAGCACTTGTGCGAAGTGCCTCCCGGCTGCGTGGGCGAGCTTTATATTGCCGGTGACGGCCTGGCCCGCGGTTATGCCGGGCAGCCGGGGTTGACCGCCGAGCGTTTCATTGCCGATCCGTTCAGCCGCGACGGCGGGCGTTTGTACCGCACCGGCGATCTGGCGCGTTGGCAGCCCGATGGGCAGTTGTATTACCTCGGCCGCACCGATGACCAGATCAAATTGCGCGGTTATCGCATCGAACTGGGGGAGATCGAGGCCGTGCTGCTCAGCCACCCCGAACTGCTGCAGGCGGTCGTGGCCGTGCAAGGCGAGCATCTGGCCGCCTTCTGGGTCGCCAATCCTGACAATCCACCTGACGCAGCCTCTATCCGCACCTACTTACAGGGACGTTTGCCGGCCTACATGTTGCCGACGCATTTGCAGGCGCTGGAACAACTGCCCCTCAATACCAATGGCAAGGTGGATCGTAAACAGCTGCCGCGCTTGCAGTTGGAAATCTCCAGCGCGGGTGTTGCTCAGCGCGCCCTGACGACCAGCGAGGCGACGCTGGCCGAGGTCTGGGCGGCGGTGCTGAACCTGCAACAGATCCCTGCCGATGGGCACTTCTTCCAATTGGGCGGGCATTCGCTGATGGCGGCCCAGGTGCGTGCGCGCTTGCGTGAACAGGGCTTTGAAGTGCCGTTGCGCTGGCTGTTCGAAACGCCGGTGCTGGCGGACCTTGCACAGCGCATCGAGGGCCTTGCGCATCATCTGGATCTGGCTTCGTTGCAGATCCCTCAGGTCGACCGGCAGTTGGACCAACCCTTGTCCTCGGCGCAGCAACGCGTCTGGTTGATGCAGCAGCTGGATCTGGCCGACAGCAGCTTCAACATGAGTAGCAATGTACGTTTGCGCGGACCACTGGACCGCCATGCCCTGGAGCGTTCATTGCTCCGGCTGGTAGACCGCCATGCCATCTTGCGTACCACCTATCACCAGCGTAACGGCGAGTTGTACCAGCGGATTCACGGGCAAATGTCGGTGGCGTTGCAAGTGGTCGTGTCGAGCGACGCGCAGTGGCCGGACGATGCCCGCGATATTGCGCTGCGACCGTTCGACCTCGCCAGCGAGGCACCGCTGCGGGCGGTTCTGTACCGCCTCGGCGAACAGGAACATGTGCTGCAACTGGTCATGCACCACATCGCCTCCGATGGCTGGTCCGGCGCCGTGCTGGTGGATGAACTGATCCAGGGCTACGAAGCCTACAGCGCGGGTGTGCTGCCGCCACAGAGTGAACTGGCGATTCAGTACATCGACTATGCCGTATGGCAAGGTTCGGCGCCGGTACAGCTGCGTCAGCGTGAAGGCCTGGACTTCTGGCGGCAGACCCTGGCCGGCATTCCGGCGCAGGTGCCACTGCCGTTCGACTTCCCCCGTCCGGAGCGCGACAGCGGCACCGGGGCGGCCCTGGACTTCCAGTTGTCAGCGGCCACGGTTGGCCGGCTGAAGGCTTTCGCGCAGGACAGCGCAACGTCGCCGTTCATGGTGCTACTGACGTGCTATGCCGCCGTGCTGCAACGCGAAACGCAAGGCCGTGATCTGGTCATCGGCACGGACGTGGCCAACCGCGACCATCCGGCCACTGAATCGCTGATCGGCTTTTTCGTCAATCTGCTGGCCTTGCGTATCCGTCTGCAACCGGAACTGAGTTTCCGTGAGCAAGCGCAGCAGGTCCGGGAGACCTGCCTGCAAGCGTTTGCCTGGCAGGACACGCCGTTCGAACGTGTCGTCGAATGCCTGGAGCTGCCACGGGTGGCGAATGTCCACCCGCTGTTGCAGACGTTGTTTGTCCTCGACAACACGCCGCGCCAGCAACGCCAACTCGGCAGTTTGCAGGTCGAGCCACTGACGGGCGAGCAGCACCATTCCAAGTTCGACATGGCCCTGTTCGCCAGCGAAGACGACGATGTGTTCAACCTGCGCTGGGTGTACCGCACCAGCCTGTTCCGCCCGGCTACGGTCGAACGCTTGCGTGATGCCTTCGAGTCGCTGCTGGACATGGCCCTCGGCGCACCGGACAACCCAATCGATACCCTGATTCCGACTCCAAAAGGAGCTGCTGCAATGTCCACGGACAATCCGCTGCAACGCAAAATGAGCAAATTGGGCAAGATGCGCCAGAGCGGATCGCCCGTCACCCGCGAGCCCTTTGAAGCCCGACCGTTGCGCGAAGGTTCGAAGTTCCCCCTGCTGATTCAACTGCGTGATCGCGAGCTGGCGCCGGCCATTTGGGCTGAGGCCAACCGTGAGAAGGTCGAAAGCTGGTTGCGCGAGCACGGTGGCATTCTCTTGCGTGGTTTTGATTTGCCGACACCGGCGGATTTCGAAGCCTTTTGCCAGGCGCTGTGTCCGCAGTTGTATGGTCAGTACGGTGACCTGCCGAAGGAAGAGGGCGGCAAGAACATCTACAAGTCCACGCCCTATCCCAAGGATCGGATGATCCTGTTCCACAACGAGAGTGCTCATCAGCATCGCTGGCCGCGGCGCCAATGGTTCTATTGCCAGACACCCGCCACTTCCGGTGGCGCGACCCCGATCGTCGACAGCCGTCAGGTTTACCGTGAACTGCCGGCCTGGCTGCAAGCGAATCTGCGTCGCAAGCAACTGATGTATGTGCGCAATTTCAGCACCAGCCTGGACGTCAGTTGGCAGCACTTCTTCCAGACCCAGGAGCGCGAGCAAGTCGAGCGGATCTGCCGTGAGAGCAACATCGATTTTGAGTGGCGCGGCGCCAACGATCTGCACACCCGTCAGGTTTGCCCGGCGGTGATCCTGCACCCGCTGACGGGAGAGGAGAGTTTCTTCAACCAGATCCAGCTTTATCACCCGGCCTTCCTCGATGCCGATGTGCGCGAGCAGTTTTTACGCGATGGTGAAACGGCGATGCCGAGGCAAGTGTTCTACGGTGACGGTTCCGAGCTCGAGCCGAGTGCCATCGAGGCCATCAACGCCGCCTACGACCGTTGTGCCGTGCGCTTCGACTGGCAGCAGGGCGATGTGGTCATGCTCGATAACATGCTGGCGGCGCACGCCCGGGATCCGTTCGAAGGCGAGCGCAAAATAGTGGTGGCCATGGGCGAAATCTATGGTCGTGATCAGGTCATGGCTGCGCCGGCGCAGACCGAAGAGACACCCGCAGAGTTGAAACCATGATGGACCTTGGACTAACGCTTTCACCTCAACAAAAACAACTGGCCCAGGCCAGTCCGCAAGCCTGGCGCTGGGTTCGAATGCAACTGTCGGGCGTGCCCGAAGGCATTCTCGAACAGCGACTGCGTGACTGCTTGCGGCAGCATCAGGCACTGCGCCTGCGTTACCAGCGCCCGGTCGGCGCCACGGGATTGCGCCAGCGTGTGGTCGAGCCCCTTGAGTTGCGCCTGAACTGGCGCCAGGGCCGCTCAGGTGACGGGCATGATGAGCAACAGTGGCTGCGTGAGGCCCAGGCGCATTGCCTTGCCGAACAACCCGATGTGTTGGCCTGGTTACTCGACGATTGTCTGCTGTTGGCGGTCCCGGTGTATTCGCTGGATCAGCGCAGCCTGATCCAGTTGCAGGAGCAATTGCTGGGGCGCGCCGCGTCGTTTGAAAGCGAACCCATGCAGTACGGCGAATACGTCGAATGGATCAATGGCCTGCAACTGGACGAGGATGCCGAGCAGGGTGCGCAGTTCTGGCGCAACCTGGCCTTGCAGGACATTCCGGGCATGCGCCTGATCGAGCGCTATGGCATCGCCAGTGGCAACCATGCCGTTGTTCGGCTAAAGCTTGCGCAGACAATGCCAGCGGCGTTGACGGCGCTGGCCGAGCGCGAAGGCGTGGCGGTCGAAGCACTGGCCCTGGCCGCCTGGGGCTCATTGCTGGGCAGGCTCAATGGCCAGCAGCACGGCCAGTTGGGTTTGCAGCACGATCCTCGCGATGACTATGAAGAGCTCTCGGGGGCCTATGGGCTGTTCGAGCAGACTCTGCCGATGGTGGTGCGGGTGTCCGAACACAGCACCTGGATCAACCTGGCCCGGCCAGTGGCCCGGCAACTGGAAAACGCGGTGGCTTGGCAGGAATATGTCGGTCAGGCGCAGCTATTGCCCGAGTGGCGTGCCAGTTTTCAGGCTGGGCTGCGCGTCGTGCATGCACCGCTGCTGGGGGGGCTGCAAGTCCTGTCCTTCGACACCCCGGTCGAACTGCAATTGCAACTGACGCTCGATGCCCAGGACAGTGGGGAACTGACACTGGCCTATGACCGTGGTCTGTACCGTGAAGAGCAGATGCAGGTCTTGCTCAAGCGCTTCGCCCATTGGCTCGAGCAATTGCTGCAGTCGCCCAACGGCCTCATCGCTGGCGTTGATCCGCACTTGCCCGAGGAGCTGCTGGCGTCGCCGACGCGTCCCGCCCTGGCGCCGGATCTCGATATCGTCGCCACCGTGCGCGAGCACGCCCGGACACAACCGGATCGGCCGGCGTTGCGCTATGCAGAGCAACTGTTCTCTTACGCCGAACTCGATGCCTTGAGCGATCGTGTGGCCGGCAGCCTGCGTCAGGCCGGTGTCGGCCAGGAACACGTGGTCGGCCTGTATTTGCCCCGTGGCGCGCAGATGCTGATCGCGATGCTGGCCTGCTTCAAGGCCGGTGCTGCCTATCTGCCTCTTGATCCTCAACAACCACCGCTGCGGCTGGCCGACATTATCGAGGATGCCCGGCCGGCCCTGTTGCTGCACGTAGAGGGGCTGCTGCCTGACACTTCGGTCGACACCCTGTGCTGGTCGCAGGCCTGCATCGGGCCGGTGTTCGATTCGCCGGTGCAGGGCTCGGCGCAAGACCTGGCCTACGTGCTCTATACCTCGGGCACCAGCGGCAAGCCCAAAGGTGTGCAAATCGAGCAAGGTCAATTGCGCCATTACGTCACGCAAGTGACCCGCGCGCTCCAGTTGCCCGAGGCGGGGCATTATGGCCTGGTGTCCTCATTGCTCGCGGATCTGGGGAACACTGTGCTGTTTCCGGCCTGGTTGCAGGGCGGTTGCGTGCATGTGCTGGAGCAGTCCACCGTGACCGATGCCCGGGCGTTCGCCGAAGAACTTCAGCGCTACCCATTGGACGTGCTCAAAATCGTTCCTTCGCACCTTGAAGCGCTGATGGGCGAGCACGCTCCCAACGGCATTCTTCCACGCCAGGTCCTGGTACTGGGCGGAGAGCCGCTCAGTGAGCATTTGCTGAGCCGTCTGGCCCAAGCGAAACCGGCCTGTCGCCTCTACAACCATTACGGTCCGACAGAGACCACGGTTGGCGTGCTATGGCGGGCGATCGATGTCAGCCAGGGCGTGAGTGACAGCGCCTTGAATCAAGTATTGGGTGATAACCGTATCCACTTGCTCGACGACCAGCAACGAGCGGTGCCGTCAGGTCAGGCCGGGGAGTTGTGCATCAGTGGCGCCAGTGTCGGGCGCGGTTACGTGGGCGGTGTCGGTGGCAGTGCCTTTGGTGTCGATCCGCTCAGCGGCCGCCGCCTGTATCGCACTGGTGATCTCGCTTTGCGCCAGGCCGATGGTGCCGTTCGCATTCTGGGGCGTAATGATCAGCAGGTGAAAATCCGCGGGTTTCGCCTCGAGTTGGCGGAAGTCGAACAGGCATTGTTGGCCCAGCCGGGGGTATTGCAGGCCGCTGTCTTGCTCGACGGCGAAGGCGACCATGGGCGCTTGCTGGCTTTCGTGGTCAAGGACGACGCTCGGTTGCAGACGACTGAGCACCTGTACGCCGCCCTGGCTCGCCAGCTACCGGACTACATGCTGCCCAGCGGTATCCTTGCGCTCAAGACACTGCCACTGAACAGCAATGGCAAGCTTGATCGCAAAAACCTGCTCGAGCGTGCCAGGCAGCGCTTGCAGAACACCCGCGTGGCGCCTGTCGGCGAGCTGGAAAGCGCCATTCTGGGCATCTGGTGCGAGGTGCTGGGTGTCGACGACCTGGGGGTGACCGACAACTTCTTCAATGTCGGCGGGCACTCGCTGGCGGCGATCAAAGTGGTGTCGCTGATTCGCGAACGGCTGTCTCTGGAGTTGCCGACCAATCTGCTGTTCGAGCGGCATACCGTGCGTGATCTGGTTCATGGCCTGGGCAACGGCGACAGCGGCGGCCCATGGAAAGTCTTGAATGACGCGGATGAGCATTCGCCGGCCCTGCTGCTGGTGCACGGGGCGCAAGGGCACCTGCAGGCGTATCAGCCGCTGGTAGACAATCTAAGTGGTAAAGTCGCGGTCTTTGGTCTGGCCGCCCTGGAAAAGGGCTGGGATGAGGGCACCATGGACGGGCTATTGCAGCAATACGTGGCGAGCATTCCCGTCCATTTGAAACAGCGTCCACTTGTGCTGCTGGGCTGGAGCCTGGCGTCGCGGCTGGCATTGATGCTGGTGCCCCATCTGCAAGCCCACGGCTTTAACGTCGAAGGGCTTGTGGTACTCGACCACGATGCGCAGCGCAGCCTGGCCGGCGAGGGCGATGAAGCAGGCCAGTTGATTGCAGATTTTGCTTTCTACTGCCGCACTCACGCCCAGCCAATCGGTGAGTCACTGCGCGAGCGTTTGACGGGCCTGTTGGCGGGTCTGGACTATGCCGAGGGGGTTGCCCGGTTGCTCAACGATGACCAGGTGCGTGCGCATCTGCAATGGCGAGCCGCCGATGCTGATTTGCTCACGCTATTGGCTCAATATCGCTCGATCAAGATGCGCTTGTATGAGCAACCCTTGCCCATCGTCGATGTGCCGCTGTGGCTCTGGCGCGGTAATGCCCATGCCGACTTGCGTGCTCAGTGGCAAGGGCATACCCGGCAAGCTGTTCGCCAGTGGACACTGGACGTAGGGCATCACGAGATGCTCGCAGAGCCGCGATTGGTCGAAAGCCTGTTGCCTTTACTGTTGCAAACCTCTGCCAAGGTGGTGTCTGCCTCATGATCCTATTGAAAGAACTGTTGCACGACGCTCGATGGCGCATTCTGCTGGCGATTCTGAGCAGCGCCTTGAGTGCGGCAACCAGTATCGGCCTGATCGGGTATATCAATCGCAGCCTGGAGCACGGACTCGATGATATCGGCCGGGGCTTGTTGCTGTTCGGTGGCCTGCTGATCCTATTGTTCATCAGTGGTGTCACGTCGCAATGGCTGCTGGTGCAGATCGGGCATCGCCTGGTTTACCAGTTGCGCCTGCGGCTGGTGGGCAAGGTGTTGGGCACCGCACTGGAGCGCATCGAGCGGCTGGGCAGCCCGCGTATCTACAACGCCCTGACCAAGGATGTGACCACCGTCGCCACGGCGTTCAAGCAGTTGCCGATCTCCTTGTACAACGGTTTGCTGTTGCTGGCGGGGCTTGCTTACATGGCCTGGCTGAGCATGCCGTTTTTTTTCCTGACCCTTGGGGTGATCGCCCTTGGGGTGGGGCTTGATGTGTTGCTTGGGCGCAAGGTCAAGACCTTGATGCAGGCCGTACGGCAACAGGACGACCAGTTGACCGAGCAGTTCGAGGCTGCCATCCAGGGGCGTTGCGAGTTGGGCCTGAGCCGGGAACGCCGGCACCTGCTCTATGAACACAAGCTCGAACCCATCGCGCGGGCCTCGCTGGATGCGTCGGTACGTGCCGACACCTTGTGGGCGGTGAACCTGAACTGGACGACACTGCTGGTGTTCGTACTGATCGGTACGCTGTTCTTTCTTGGCCAGGGGCTGGGGTTGCTCAGTCAGCAGGTCGTAGTGGGTTACGTGCTGGCAATCATGTTTCTGCGCACGCCGATCTCGATGATTCTGGATGCCATTCCTGCGGTCATTCGCGGCCATGTCGCCTTGCAGGCCATCGATGCCCTGGCGCTGGGTGAGACGGTGCAGTTCAAGACACCTGCGCAAGCGGCGCAACCCTTCGGCGAGTTGCGCCTGTCAAACGTGCATTATCGCTATCCCGGGCAGAGCGATGAGTTCGCGTTCGAGCTGGGGCCGATCGACCTGACGATTCGTCGCGGTGAGCTGATTTTCATTGTCGGCGGTAATGGCAGCGGCAAATCGACCCTGGCCAAGCTGCTGACCGGGCTCTACGTGCCGACTTCGGGGCAGGTTTCGCTGAATGGTGCGGTACTCGATGCCAGCACCAGTGAGTGGCATCGAGAGCATTTCGCCGCCATTTTTGCCGACTTCTATCTGTTCGCCGATGTGCTGGGCGAGGCTGGCAATCATGAAGGGCTCGAGGCTCGAGTGGATCACTATCTTGCCCGCCTGGGGCTGGCCCATAAAGTCGAATTCGCGGCCGGGCGGTTGTCGACCACCGCGTTGTCCCAGGGCCAGCGCAAGCGTCTGGCACTGTTGCTGCTGATGATGGAAGGTCGGGAGGTGTTCCTGCTGGACGAATGGGCGGCCGATCAGGATCCGGTGTTCCGCCATGTGTTCTACAACGAACTGCTACCCGAGTTGAAGGCGGCCGGCAAGACGGTGATTGCAATCACCCATGACGACCGCTATTTCGATGTTGCCGACCGAGTCTATCGTCTCGACTACGGCCATCTCGTGGACTACGACCGAACGACAGAGAACCCTTTTCAACTGGCGAAATAGGGTTGCCGTCAAACGGCCTGCTCCTGCTGTTTGCACTCATCGAGTGGGCAACTGCTGCAATAGCCGACGCCGGGAAGGCGGTAGCGAATGCAGCAGATGCGCCTCAGGCGCTGTGGCTCCTCTTCGCCGACATCGTGGTAATGCACGGGGGCGAATAAAGGATTGCGCCGACCGTTGGGCCGCAGGCGGGTGGTCAGGATTTCTCTGGCCGGCGCGGTGCTGTGCGCGTTGGCCAACGGGTGCAGCTCGATACGGCTGGTGACGAACTCGAACGTATTGCCGGCATTGCTCCAGAACAATCGGGGCGACGCCCGGGAAACCTTGACCAGGGTTTCGATGACGGGCTCCAGATGACCTTCGATCAGGGTATGAAATCGCTCGAAGGCCGTGCAGGGGCCCAAGGGGTGGCCGGCATGGGACAAGTGCAACGCCTGCGGCCTGGCGTCATTGCCCAGTTGTATCCCGGTGTCGGCAAGGGCCAGTGGCAGATCGCACTGCTGGAGCAGATTGGCGGCCATCACCGGTGCCAGGAACGTGCTGAAGTACCATTTGGACCACAGCGATACCAGGGCCAGGCGCTCATCGGTTTTGTACCGGGCCTGCAGGTCGTCGACGAATGCACCGAAATACTCGTGCTGGAAGAACCTGTCACCCGGCACGTCTGTACGGGGATGGCTGCGCAGTTGCAGCTTTTCACCATGGTCGGCAAGGGGACCTGTGAACAGCGGGGCAAGGCTGGGAATCATCGACTCATCCGTGGACCGCAGTTGAGAGAGGTTATCGTTCAGAGGGGGTCAAAGTATAAACAGGGCGTTGCCGTCTTGCGACTGTTCATCGTCGACAGGGAAATTTGAGAACCCTGCATAAATTTTAAAAGATTAATGAGAATCGCTACCATTAGTATTGTATCCTGAGATCCTTTCCACCATGCCAGTCAAGGAGCAAGCAATGAGTTTGGACAGCCCGGATACGCGCTTTCTGGTTGTAGTCAATGATCAAGAGCAGTACTCAATCTGGCCGGATTATCGAAGCGTGCCCAACGGCTGGCGCACGCTCGAGGTGAAAGGCAGCAAGCAAGAGTGTCTGGACTATATCGAAAAGGTCTGGACCGATATGCGCCCGCTGAGCCTGCGCCAGGCCATGCAGGCACAAGGACAGGGCTGATCGCCCGCGACAGAGTTTTTACCTCAGGGATTCAATATGGAAAGCGTCCAGCCCCGTCTATCATCCAGCGCAACCTTCACGCTGGAACAGTTTCGCCAGCAAGCTCCGCGTGAACTGAATACCAACCCGTATCTTCAGCGCCAGGCTGCCCGGGAATCGAATGCCCGGTCTTATCCGCGGCGTATTCCGTTGGCGCTGCAAGAGGCCCATGGCCTCTATGTTCGCGATACCCAAGGTCAACTGTTCATGGATTGTCTGGCTGGGGCGGGGACTCTGGCGCTGGGGCATAACCATCCGGTAGCCATCGCGGCCATGCGCCAGACGCTCGATTCCGGCTTGCCTTTGCACACCCTGGATCTTACGACTCCGGTCAAGGATCGCTTCGTCGAAGACCTGTTCAATGCGCTGCCGGAAAACTTTGCCCGTCACGCGCGCATCCAGTTTTGCGGTCCGACCGGTGCCGATGGCATTGAGGCGGCATTGAAGCTGGCCAGGACGGCTACCGGGCGCAAGCCGATTCTGTCGTTCTCTGGTGGCTACCACGGCATGACGCTGGGAACATTGAGCCTGATGGGCAACCTCGGGCCGAAGCAGGCACTGGGTTCGCTGATGGCTGATGTGCAGTTCCTGCCGTACCCCTATGACTACCGTTGTCCGTTCGGCATCGGCGGCGAAGCCGGTATCGATGCCGGCTTGCATTTTATCGAGCAATTACTCAGCGACCCGGAGTCGGGAGTGTTGCCACCCGCAGCTGTAGTGGTTGAAGTCGTGCAAGGCGAGGGTGGGGTGATTCCGGCACCGATCCGGTGGCTCCAGGGCCTGCGTCAATTGACCCGCAAGTTTGGCGTGGCACTGATTATTGATGAAGTACAGACCGGCCTGGGTCGTACGGGCAAATTGTTTGCTTTCGAGCACGCGGATATCGAGCCTGACATCCTCGTACTCTCCAAGGCAATCGGTGGTGGCCTGCCGTTGGCCGTGATGGTGTATCGCGAAGAGTTGGATACCTGGAAACCAGGCGCCCACGCCGGCACATTCCGCGGCAATCAAATGGCGATGGCGGCGGGGGCCGCAACGCTGCGCCATATCATCAGTGAAGACTTGCCGGGGCATGCCGATGTCATGGGGCAACGACTGATGGGGCATCTGCGTGGGTTGCAAAGCGATTACACCTGCCTGGGTCAGGTACGCGGCCGAGGATTGATGGTGGGGGTGGAAATCGTCAGCGATACGCCGAGCGACAAGCGTGTTCCTGCGGCAGATACGGCCTTGGCCCAGGCCATTCAGCGGCAATGCCTGCGCCTGGGTGTCATTCTGGAGCTTGGTGGACGTCATGGCGCCGTTGTGCGATTCCTGCCGCCATTGATCATCCAGCCTGAAGAGGTCGATTTGTTGGTCGAACTCTTCCAGGTTGCCTTGGCGAATGCTCTGGCAGAGGTCAAGGGAAGAACGCTGCACATCGCGTGATGCCGTGGGAGTGGTGCCGTGTGCGCAACGAGCCGAGCCTTTTGTTGCTCGGTTCGTTGCGGGGGTTGATCCGTCGCAGCTTAACGTTCAACTGTCCGGCGCCACCCTCTGAGCCACTGACGAAATTTCATATCACTAAGGCTGCGTCTTGGCACCCGTCGAGACAAAGCTTTCATAGCCTTTCGCACGCGGCGCTTCATCGCGCACCCATAAACGCTCGCTGCGACATTTGAACTTCACACCTTTGCGTGGTGGCATGACCCTGGCCGTCTCCATGCACATTGCTCTGGAAGCAAAGGTTGGCCCCGGCTTCCGTTCTTCCACGCAGCCTTCGACGCCACTGCAGATGGCCATCACCACAAAATAAACCGTCATCATCCTGGGTTGCTCCAATCGAGTGAAGCGATCAATACATCCGTTGTCAGTCATGGCTGGCGGGCCTAAGCGCGTAGCCGTGACTAGGCGAATGATCTGCCTTCATTCAAATCTTCAGCAATGGCAAATTGATGCCGATCGTCGGAAAAATGGCACTTTTACGTTTGTTTTTTACTCTCTCAATGCCGGCGCCATTATGTTGTCGTTTTGGGGCGAAAATGTACGTGATCGGGGTAGAAACCAGGGCACTGATCGCGGGAATTTGAAACCCACGGCGTTGCTCGATAGAGTCGCGCCCCGATCCGGCCAAAGGTGCGGACGTTCGTGGTGAAAAGGAACCGCAGTTGAACGAACAGACATTGTCCATGCGCCTGGAGCGCGTGGCAGCGCATGTGCCAGCAGGCGCACGCCTGGCCGATATCGGCTCGGATCATGGCTACCTGCCGGTGGCGTTGATGCGCCGGGGGGCCATTGCGGCGGCGGTGGCGGGTGAGGTGGCGTTGACGCCGTTTCGCGCGGCCGAACGCACCGTGGGCGAGAATGGCCTCGACCAGCGGATCACCGTGCGCCTGGCCAATGGCCTGGCGGCGATCCAGCCAGCGGATGGGATTACGGCGATCAGCATCTGCGGCATGGGCGGCGAGACGATCCGTGACATCCTCGATAGCGGCAAGGCGCGCCTGAGCGGCCATGAGCGCCTGATTCTGCAGCCCAACGGCGGCGAGCAGCCACTGCGCCAATGGTTGATGGAAAATGGCTACCGCATCCTCTGCGAAGAAGTGCTGCGGGAAAATCGTTTCTACTACGAGATCATCGTCGCTGAGCGCGCCGCGCAGGTGGGGTATACCGCCGAGCAACTGTACTTCGGCCCATTGCAGATGCAGGCGCGTAGCCCGGTGTTCCTGGCCAAATGGCAGCGTATTCTGCGCGAGAAGCAGCGGACCCTGAGCCACTTCACCCGAGCGCGGCAGGCCGTGCCCGAGGAGAAGGTGCAAGAGATTGCCCGGCAGGCACGGTGGATCACCGAGCTGCTGGCTTGAGGCCAGACTACGAGAGCGTGACAACACGCATGTGTCAGCTCGATTTGTGATTTCCCTTTTCAGCTGGTGCGAGTTCGGGGAATTCAACCAGCAGGGCCTCGTTACCGCTGGCAATGAGTTTCATCACTGCCCGGGTGATGTGTGCACGCACCGCCCCGCCTGAAATGGAATACATGGCCCAGGCTTGGTCGGGTGTGCAATGGCCGATTTGTTCCTCAATCTCCATGTAGGCTTTGTAGTCGTCCGACTCCAAGTGCCACTGGTAATCACCTTGGCTCATGATTCTATCCTTCCCTGGAACCGCTATGACCGCCCCTCAGTCAGTCGGCTGATCGGGGCTGTCCCTGCTCCCTATGTGATGTTCATTGCCCCAAAGCAGTTATCGCAGAAATGCCTCCCTCAGATAAAACAGAGGTGGTAGAGGGAAACAAAGGCGATAACCCAGTCAGATCATGTACCACTCTTAACTTTGGTCCAGACCCGGGTGCGGATTCGCTCCAGTTTCAATGGCAGTGGCTCCAGCGGAACAAGTGTGGCGATGGTCTTTTTGTCTGGATAAATCCAAGGATTGTCGCGCAGTTTTTGCTCGACAAATTCAGTGGCGTCTTTATTGGCGTTAGGGTAGAGGGTGTGGTTTGAAGTCTTGGCAATAACGTCGGGTCGCAACATGTAATTAATGAACGCCATGCCTTCTTTCGGGTGAGGAGCATTCTTTAGCAAAACCAGATTTTCCGACCAGACCAGTGCGCCCTCGCGAGGAAGGCTGTAGGCAATTTTGCGTCCAGTGTTGGCCTTCTCGTTCATGGCCTGCGCAGCAAGCGCACCATTCGCCCATCCGACTACCGCACAAATATTGCCATCGGCCAGGTCGGAGTCGATTCTGGATGAGTCGAAATAGACGACATAGGGGCGGATTTTTAACAGCAGCGCTTGCGCCTTCTGGTAATCATCCGGGTTCTTGCTATTGCTAGGGAGCCCAAGGTAATGCAAGGCAATTGAAATGATCTCGCTGGGAGAATCAAGCATCGCCACGCCACACGACTTGAGTTTGCTGATGTTCTCTTCTTTGAAGATTAAATCCCAGCTATCGACCGGCGCATTATCGCCTAATGCCGCTTTGACTTTATCCACGTCATAGCCAATGCCGGTGGTACCCCATAGATAGGGGACGGCGTAGCGATTACCTGGGTCATTGACCGCAAGCTGGGACAAAATAGCGGGATCGATGTGTGACAAGTTGCTCAGTTGATTGCGATCCAATGGCTGAAGCACTCCGGCCTGGATCAGGCTTGGCAACACATTGGAGGTGGCCACAACCACGTCATAGCCCGTGCGCCCGGCCATTACTTTACTTTGCATGATTTCGGCACTGTCGAATGCATCCATATGGAAGCGGGTGCCGGTTTCCTGCTCAAACTCCTTTGGCGTCTGCGGTGCGATAAAGCCAAACCAGTTGTACAGATACACCCCAGGTTCTACAGCCCCCGCCGATGTGCTTATCCCGGCACAAAGAAGCGACGCTGAAAAAATGGTTCGCAGACGTGATTTGCTCATACAACTATCCTTGTCAAGACGATCGCCCTCATGGCCATCGTAACCCCGGGCAGTGAATATACCGGGCATTGACGAATAGTAAATACCTACGAATACTTATCCCCGCCCGACGAATCCCTAACCCTAAAGGGGTAGAAAATGCCACTCGACCTTCACAGCCTGGCTTGGCATCGATCGATTGGAAAGCTGATCATGCAGTTGAATCGGCCAGAATTCTGGAGCTCACTTGTTCGTACGTTAAATGAATATGTGCAGATCGATAACTGGGTTGTATTGATTTTTAGCAATCAGCAAGTGCAAGTCGTGAGCCTTCCTGAAATGATAGATACGGAAGAGGTCGATGCATTCATTCATCGTTATGTGAAGGGGCTGTATATGCTGGATCCGTTTTATATTGCGGATCGGGAGAATCCACAAAGCGGCTTCTTTCATATGCTGGATATCGCGCCGGAGCACTTTCTTGAGACTGAATATTATCATCAGTATTTCGAGCAATATATTTCGGTGGATGAGGCTCAGTACAATGTCCGGCTTGATGCTGAAAGAACGTTATGCATTTCCTTTGGCAGCAATGTCCATTTTAATCAGGAGCAGATAACAACGCTTGATATGATCAAGCCATGGGTGACTGCATTAATGCAGCAGCGCATGTATTTTGAAGTGGATGTGGAAAAGGATTTTGCCGAGCCAACGCCATGGCCAGAATCGATTGTCTCGCTCGGTGCACAAATAACAGCGCGTGAAAAGGATGTGCTCAAGTTGTTGTTGAGTGGCTTCTCCAATAAAGAAATCGCCGGCAAGCTTTCCCTGTCGGCAGAAACGATAAAAGTTCATCGGCGCAATATCTACACCAAATTGAATATCAAGTCACAATCCGAACTGTTTACTCGTTTTTTTATGCCCCGGCAGGATGTTTTCCCTATAAATTGAAGTTGGCGTATCTGCGATACACAGGGTGGAGAGCAGATCGAATCGATGCTTTTACTCGTGACCCGGCTGCTCAATCCCTTGAAAAAATAGCCTGGACATCCCCAGGGCCGAGGGTCTTGGGCAGATCGTCAGGAGTATTCACCCGCCCAAGGCGTGTATAGGCATACGACGACTTGAGCGTTGAGTAGAAGACCACCAATGTGTCGTCGCCATACAGCATCAAGTCGCCATTGCGCAGCGTACCGGGCCTGGTTGCATTGGTCACCAGTGGGGCAGGCAGGCTGGCGTACTTCTCATTGCCGTTGAGCTCTCTCATGTCCAATCGCAGCGGCAGTTGCCGCACCAGTGCCCGGGCGCTGGGATTATCGTCAAGGGTGATGGAAAAACGCTGATTGCCAACCGTCATCCACATTGCAGGCGCCTCCATTTTTTCATCCGTCGACTGAGAGTGTCCTGTTGCGCAGGTCAGATACGCCAGCAGTCCGAATACCGCCAAATTTGATCGTCGAATGGTCATTCGCAAATGCTCGCCGATGAAGCGCCCACTGACTAGCTGATCAATTCTGAATAGGGTTAGTAGCTTCTCTTATCAATCAAGCGGCAGGGCGCTTAGCCCGTAGCGCATCGACCACCAGAGAAAAGGCCGGCGACGGCTGTCGGCGGCTCGGGTAGTAGAGGTGGTAGCCCGAAAACGCCGGACACCAGTCTTCCAGTACTCGCATCAGCCGCCCCTCGTTCAGGTACGGGGCGAACTCCTCTTCCGGCAGGTAGGCAATACCCACGCCATCGAGGACGGCCTCAGGCACGTGTGTCGAGGTGTTGAACACTAACTGACCGTCAACGCGCACTTTGAGTTTTTTGCCCTTTTGCTCGAACTCCCAGGCATCCACGCCGCCGTAGGTGGGAAAACGAGTATTGATACAACGATGCGCCACCAGATCACGCGGGGTTTTCGGAAGGCCGTGCTCGGTGAAGTATTCGGGCGTGGCCACGACCGCCATGCGCACGTCCGGCCCGATAGGCACGGCGATCATGTCCAGGTCCACGGTTTCTCCAAAGCGCACACCTGCATCGAAGCGATCGGCAACGATGTCGCGAAAACCGTAGTTGATGTCCAGCTCCAGGCGAATGTCCGGGTATTCGCGCAGCAGCGGCAGTAGTCGGGGGAGGAGTGTGGTCTTGACCACGTGATCGCCACAGGTGATGCGCACGGTGCCGGCCGGTTTGTCGCGCAGTTCGGTGAGGGCGTCCAGCTCACATTCGATCTCGTCGAAGCGATGGCCGATCGACTGGAGCAGGCGTTCGCCCGCCGCGGTCAGCGAAACGCTGCGAGTGGTTCGTGTAAGCAGACGGATTTTCAGCCGTGTCTCGAGCCCGGAGACCACTTGGCTGACGGCGGATTGGGTGATCCCCAGGTGCGCTGCTGCACGGGTGAAGCTGCTTTCGCGGGCGACCACGACGAACGCCATGAGGTCGTTGAAGTTGTGCTTGGGCATGCTGCGGTCTCGGTTGACTGATTAGCAGGGGTTATAACCTCTTTAAGTATTCATTAGCTAATCAAAGTCTGCGCAGTGCGCGAAGATGCTCACGGCCCCGAGCCTCGGGGCTTCATGTCAACGGGCGCTGCCCGTCCGCCAACCCCAGGGGAGATCCAGTGAAAAGATTATTCGTGTTGCTTGGACTTCTGATGAGCTCGCTTGCCGCGACAGGAGCCGATATGTCCAACGGTGCTGACAATTTCTACCAGAGCGACAAGCTGACCGTGCAGAAGGTCACGTTTCGCAACCAGTACCAGATGATCGTGGCGGGTAACCTCTACCTGCCCAAGGGCCTCGATAAGCAGCGCAAGCACCCGGCAATTGTCGTCGGCCATCCCATGGGGGCGGTGAAGGAACAGAGCGCTAACCTGTACGCACAGAAACTGGCCGAACAGGGCTTCGTCACGTTGTCCCTGGACCTGTCTTTTTGGGGGGAAAGCGAGGGGGCGATACGCAACGCCGTACTGCCGGACCTGTACGCAGAGGACTTCAGCGCGGCGGTGGACTTTCTTGGCTCCCGGCCTTTCATTGACCAGGAGCGCATCGGTGCCTTGGGTATTTGCGGCAGCGGCAGTTTCGTGATCAGCGCAGCGAAGATCGACCCTCGCATGAAAGCCATCGCCACCGTGAGCATGTACGACATGGGCGCGGTCAATCGTAACGGTCTCAAGCATTCACAGACCCTGGAGCAACGCAAGGCAGCCATCGCTGCCGCCGCGCAGCAGCGCTACGTTGAATTCACCGGCGGCCAGACCGAGTACACCAGCGGCACGGTGCATGAACTCAACGCCGATACCCACCCGATCCAGCGTGAATTCTACGACTTCTACCGTACTCCTCGTGGGGAGTTCACCCCGCAAGGCTATTCGGCGCAGTTGACCACCCACCCGACGTTGACCAGCAATATCAAGTTCATGAACTTCTACCCGTTCAACGACATCGAGACCATCTCGCCGCGCCCGATGCTCTTCATCGCCGGAGAAAACGCCCATTCGCGGGAGTTCAGCGAAGACGCCTACCGCCTGGCCGGGCAGCCCAAGGAGTTGTACATCGTCCCCGGCGCCGGACATGTCGACCTGTATGATCGGGTCAACCTGATTCCCTTTGCCAAGCTGACCCGCTTCTTCCAGGACGGCCTCAAGTAAGCGTGTCAATCAGGCGCCGGCGTTCAGCCGGCGCCTGACCCTTGGTCAACTCAGGTGCAATCGAGCGTTTCGGCACAGTTGTCGAGCATTTCGGCACAGTAGCCACTCTTTGTTCAACCTAGACTCGTGCTTCATTTTTAGCCCCAGATGGAGTCGCGATGAACATCAGATTAATTTTGCCTGCACTCTCAATGCTCGTTTCATTGAGTGGCTACGCTGCTGACTTTTCACTGACCAGCCAGGATATTGCGGACAATCGTCCGCTGACCCGTCGCGAAGTGTTCCAGGGCTTCGGTTGCGAAGGTGGCAACACCTCCCCCGAACTTTCATGGGCGAACGCCCCCGCAGGTACCCGAAGTTACGCGATCACGGTCTACGATCCCGATGCACCGACCGGTAGCGGCTGGTGGCATTGGACGGTCTTTAACCTGCCAGCTTCTCTCCATAGCCTGCCAAGCGGAGCCGGGTCGAGTTTGCCTGCCGGTGCAGTACAAGGGCGGACAGATTATGGTCAGTCAGCGTTTGGCGGTGCTTGTCCTCCAGTAGGGGATAAACCCCATCGCTATCAATTCACCGTATGGGCATTGAAAGTCGATAAGCTACCGCTCGACAGCCAGGCCAGCGGAGCCTTGGTGGGGTATATGCTCAATGCCAACGCCTTGGCCAAAGCGACCATTACTTCAACTTACGGGCGTTAAGAACGATGCACCCTTGTGACGGCATACAGCACCGGCAAAATATTATCGATGCGAGTGTCATACGGTCGCGCCTGCCCGTTACGTTGACAAGGGTGCCGGTGTTCGTGAGCACCTTATGTCGGGTGCGGCAGGGGGAAAAGCTGCTGCAATGGGATGACCGGCAAATGCGTGCAGGGCCGCAACATCTGATTCTGATGCCGGCCGGGCGCGAACTGGGTATCTCCAATATCCCTGGCCCTCACGGACACTACATCGCCGATGCGGTGTCCTTCCCCGTCTCGATATTGCGCAACTTCAGCGCTCGATATAGCCAGCAGATCATGAGCCACAGCGGCGTGTTGAAGACCGAGCTGTGCGTGCGGTTGGACAGACACACAACACAGGCATGGGATCAGTTGTTGGCCGCCATCAACGGGAATGCCCCGGATGCATTACGCACCCTCTACGGGGAAGCGGTCCTTCTGAGCCTGTGCCTTGGCGGCCAGCTCGGGCCGCTGCTGATGGGGCGCGACGATCCGATTTCCGAGCGCGTGCAGCAGTTGGTGATGGGCAGCCCACAGAGTGATTGGACGGTTGCGAGCGTTGCCCAACATCTGAACCTGGGTGAGTCGACCTTGCGTCGTCAACTGGCGAATGAGGGGGACAGTTTCCGCGATATTCTGGAGGGCGTTCGACTGGCGGCAGCGTTGCAATGGCTGCAGACAACTTCTCGTCCCATTGGTGAAATTGCCGGCGCCTGCGGTTACGCCTCGGCCTCACGTTTTGCGGTGCGCTTTCGCTCACACTACGGTCTATCGCCACGTGAGTTGCGGGCAGCGATTTAAGCACTCCCGTGAGTCTTCCCCTTATTGCGGGTGAGTGTCGGCAATCACGTTAGTGTGACACTGAAGTTTTTTACACGCTTCGAGTCGAAAGCAAAAATCACAAGAACGATCAAATACCCAACCTATTCATTTGCTAACGTTGCCCCAGTTTTCAAGGAGCATCGTCATGCGCAACATTGAAAGAGCGCTGTGGTACATCGAACTGGAGCTGGGGTCGAACCTCGATCTGGGGCGTGTTGCGCAGCATTGCAAGCTGTCTTCTTTTGCACTGGCTCGTTTGTTTGCGCTGTCGACGGGTTGGTCGGTGATGCGTTACATCCGCGCGCGGCGTTTGAGCCAGGCAGCTCTCACATTGCGCCGGGGGGCGCCGGATATCCTGCAGGTAGCACTGGATGCCGGCTACGGCTCCCATGAGGCTTTTACGCGTGCTTTCTGCGATCTGTTTGGGCGCACTCCGAAGCAGGTTCGTGAGCACAAGGATGAGAATCTTCCATTGGTGGAGCCTTTACGCATGAAAGAACGCAAACTCATAACACTCTCCGAGCCTCGCTTTGAAACCCGATCCGAGTTTTTCATTGCGGGTCTGGGCGAGCGTTTTACCTTCGACAAGAACGAAGGCATCGTGGGTTTGTGGCAAGCCTTCGCTCCTTACATTGAGCGGATGCCCGATCAGATAAGCACTTGGACCTACGGCCTGTGCTGCAATCCCGCAGAGGATGGCAGTTTCGAGTACATTGCCGGCACTGAGGTGTCCCGCGTCGACGATCTTCCCGCCGTTTTTCGACACTTCAGAGTGCCGCGGCAAAACTATGCCGTGTTTCGACACCTGGGCCATATCTCGACGATCCATCAGACGTTCTTCAGCATTTTCAACCACTGGTTGCCTGAGTCTGAATACGAGCTTGCAGACGCTCCTGAGTTCGAGCAATACAGTGCTGATTTTGAGCCGTCCCAAGGGAAGGGCTACGTAGAGGTGTGGATACCGATTGCAAGAAATCAGGCAGCCGATTCGTAGGATGGGTGTCTGCCATGAATGTATGAGTCACAGCGCTGCGTAAGGAATTTGCCCATGAGTTTCAATTGGCACAGTGACCCGCTCACAAGAGATACGCTGGTTTGTAAAGGCTACAGGAATACACAGAACGTTCGCAGGTTCATGGTGGAACACTGCGGCGTGGACTTTAAATTCGACAGGGATTTCATGGCTTGGGTGCGCAATGACGTTACCAAGACGTTGGGAGATGTTGTCGATGAGTGGTTGCGGCGACATCGTGATATCCACTAACCGCTGGACCAGGAGGGCCATATCCCAGGTTCAGATGTTGAGGCCGCGCGGCCGCAAGCGTGAGTCCAACGAATAGGCTCCGCCTCCGCGAGCGACGATGTACAGGGCAAGAACTCCCATCAGCACAGGAAACTCGATGCCTCGATCTATCCAGGGCCAGGTCGGCCCGAGCGCATAGCTGATTGCAACCATTTCAAGTGTGACGAGCAGCGCTATCAACCTCGTGCCGAGCCCGGTTGCCAGCATGAGCGCACCTGCCGTCTCCAGCAGCATGACCAGGAAGGCGAGTTGCGCAGCGAAAGGTAAGCCCATCACGTTCTGGATGAGGTTGATCGACCCGGCCATTGGGTCGGCCATCGATCCGTGGGAGGTGCGCAGAACCTTCGGCAATCCGTGGGTAAAAAGGATCACGGCGAAGGTGATTCGCAGCAGGGCGTACAGATAAGGTTCGAAGCTGGCGGCCCGTGCGTTCACAGCGGCTAAAGCGGGGCGCAACGATGATGCGTTTTCCGTGGTCATGGAAAGTCCCTGGTAGTCAACGAGCGGTCGTGATCGATGACCGCCAGGATGGGCGTCTCGGGCTTGCGAAGGCGTTATTGTCCCTTGGCTGGCAACCCCATCTTCTCAAGCGTCAGCGTCTCGTCGGCGCGGCCCCAGCCGCCATCTGCCACTTCTTCGACCAGGACCATGGTGAATGGACGAACCTGCTCGCCGAAATACTCGACGAACATCTGCGTGGTGCGATGGATGATCTCTTCTTTGCGGGCGTGGTCCAGGATTCCTTCCGGGAATTTGTAGTTGGCGAATGGCATCGGTTTGCTCCGTGGGTGTGAAACAGATCTGGGAGGGAAGGGCGCAAGCCCATGGAGCGCATTCTTCTTGTTTGGGTTTGTGAGATAAACCCTGCTGGATTGCCATCTGAATTCAATAACAGAGAACAATCAGTGCCGTGGATGGCGGCTCCTTCGAAAAGCCTTGTCCGGGGGGCATTGATTTTTTGGCCGCAAGAATCGGATCGCGAATACAGATCTGGTTATCGCCTTATGGACGCCCACATCAAGAGGCGCCCATCATGGACTTTCGCATCACAGGCCTGGCCCCTGAGTCATTTCGCACACTGTTTGGATTGTCTGCTGAAGAACTCGCGTCAAGAGGGGTAGAGCGTCATCTCGTTGACAGCAAACCAGGCTTTCCTGATCGTATAGAAATGAAAGAAGCAGAGCTTGGGCAAAGCATGCTGCTACTGAACCATGTCAGCCAGCCGGCCAACACACCCTACCGCGCCTGCCATGCGATCTTCATTCGGGAAGGGGCTACTCAAGCTTATGATGCCGTCAACCAGGTGCCCGAGGTGATGCGAACGCGCCTACTGTCGCTTCGAGCTTTTTCCGAGGACGGGATACTGTTGGATGCCGATGTTGTAGATGGGCAAGCGATAGAGCCTGTGATCCACCAGATGCTTGCCAATCCAGAGGTCAGTTACATTCACGTTCACAACGCGAAGCAGGGTTGTTACTCGGGGCGGATAGATCGGGCATAAGCAAGCAGAGCACCGCTTGTAGATGCGGGGTATGCAGCCCCGCGCAAAACTTTGCGGTCGCGCGCCACGTTTGCCTCACCCATGGCTATGAGTCGATGGAACGGGCGCGTCTTATCTCGGTTTCTTGCGTAGGGAGCTTGCCGATCTATCCGTAGCCAAAGCCGTGGCAACGGATTTTTGTGCGCTCTACAACGTCAGTGATGAGCACCGGCAAGCACGGGTTTCAACCGTCACGAAGGCTGTGTACGGTCGGGCACACCTGTTGCTGCGTTATGTGGAATGGAGCGCTGCGAAAGGGCATTGCCGTTTACAGAGCTTATCCGTCCGGCCAGCACCACGGATGGCGGCGCGCAGGGCTCATTCCTTTTTGGGGCGTGGCGGGTTGTCCTGGCGATAGGTGTGCTGGGGGTTGATCACCACTTGCTTGACCTGATTGTCCAATTCCTTGCTGTGGTACAGGTCCAGGCATTTGAGCAACTCAAAGCGCACGCCTGGCCGCTCTGATTCGACCAGGGGGTTGTGATAATCACGGGCCAGAAACTGGTCAATCAGAGGCCTACCGGCTTGGGGGGCTTGCTCCAGATCGAAATAGGTCCAATCCATCAGCGCACTGGCACTGCTTCCGGCGTCCTGGGCCGTTTCAGGTTCGCGCTTGTAGGCGGTAGCGATGCAGTCCGCCAGCACCATATCCTTGTAGTTTTGCGCGTAGGTGCGCTCGCCTGCCTGTGGCGAGCGGATCGGATCATCCTTGGCCCAACTGTTGGAAGGTGCGGCTGCCCAGGCCAGTACCAGGATCGCAGTCAAATACTTCATCAAGGCAAACTCCAGAAGTTCGCCCGGTCGGTCTGATAGTTCACGCCCGGCTCATTGAAATAGCAATGGTCATAGCACATTCTGCCGTCAAACAACGTGGCATGCCCCTGGGCGTCCGACCAGCCAGAAACTTCAAACAAAATCAGCCCCTTCTTGCCTGCCAGGGGGCCGCCATCGGCGGCCGGGTACCTGATCGTCTCGGCTTTTCCCCATTGCTGTTCCAGATAGGCAATCAGGCTTTTGACGCGATAAAAGTACCAGCGCTTGTCAGCGCCGGACACGGTTTCGCCACGTATGTGCGGTATGAGTGAGCCGGAGTAGTTGAGGATATAACTCATGCGCACTGCGCAGGTGTTGACCCACCGTAGGGCCGGATCACGGCTGTTGATGTTCGTTGCAACATTGCCGCCGATGACGGTCGCCACTTTTTCAGACGGATTGACGGTGTCGTAGATCCGTTGAGAGGCGGCCCATGCGCTGGAAAACGAGGGTCGAATCATGTTTCATCCTTGATATCGGGCAGCAGGGAATCGCTGCGGTTAATCCTTCACGCGTGAGGTGACGATAGCCTTGAATGACGGATCAGCAAGGGTGTCGTGCCCAGAAGGTTACGTTTCTCGTATGCTGTAAGGCAAGCCTATTTGCCAGGTATCAGGACTGGTGTATCGCTTCACGCTCGGTGCGCGGAAGCGATACTGAGCTTGCCCTCGTCAATGCGAATGACGCGGCTCCCCACTACGAGCAATCACTCGCAGATGCAAAGTCGCAGGCTCCAGGCAGCCCCCCGTGGACAGCTGTCCCACCAATTGCCGATACAGTTCCTGCCAAGGCGTTTGCGACGGCGGAATGTTCGGCGTCCACTCAAGCCGGCGGCGGTTCATTTCGGCGTCGTCGATCAGCAAGTTCACGGTTCGGGTGTTCAGGTCCACTTTCAGCCGGTCGTTGGTTTTCAGCAACGCCAGGCCGCCGCCCACGGCTGCCTCCGGGGACATGTTGAGGATCGACGGGCTTGCCGATGTGCCGCTCTGGCGCCCGTCGCCGAGGCAGGGCAGGGAGTCGATGCCTTGCTTGATCAGCGCCGCCGGAGGGGCCATGTTCACCACTTCGGCGCTGCCAGGGTAGCCCACGGTGCCAACGCCGCGGATCACCAGGATGCAGCGCTCGTCGATGTCCAGTGCCGGGTCGTCGATCCGGGCGTGGTAGTCCTCCGGTCCTTCGAACACGATGGCGCGGGCTTCGAAGCTATTCTCGGCACCGGGTTCGGACAGGTAGGTCTTGCGGAACGCTTCGCCCACCACCGACATCTTCATGATCGCGCTGTCGAAGAAATTGCCGCTGAGCACGATGAACCCGGCTCGGTGTTTGAGCGGGGTGTCGAAGGGGTGTATCACATCGGCGTTGCTGGTCAGGCTGCTGCGCACGATTTCGCCGATGGTCTTGCCGCTGACCGTGGCGCAGTCTTCATGCAGGCGTCCGGCTTTTTGCAGTTCATGCATGACCGCGGGCACGCCACCGGCCCGATGGAAACCTTCACCCAGGTACTTGCCCGCCGGCATGCAATTGACCAGTAACGGCACGTCCTCGCCAATTCGTTGCCAGTCATCCAGGCTCAGTTCGACACCCATGTGCCGGGCAATGGCGATCAGGTGCGGTGGGCAGTTGCTCGAAGCACCCAATGCCGAGGCCACGGCGATGGCGTTCTCGAAGGCTTCGCGGGTCATGATCTGTGATGGGCGGACGTCTTGCAGCACCAGTTCGCAGATGCGCTTGCCGGTGGCATAGGCCATTTGTCCGCGTTCGCGGTAGGGCGCTGGAATGCTCGCGCAACCGGGCAGCGACATGCCCAGGGCTTCGGCCAGGGCGTTCATCGACAGGGCGGTGCCCATGGTGTTGCAGTGACCCACCGACGGCGATGCGGCGGTGGTCATTTCCATGAAGCCTTCGTAATCGATCTCCCCGGCGGCCATCAGGTTGCGCGCATGCCAGAGCACGGTACCGGAGCCGATCAACTCGCCCTTGTGGTGACCGTCGAGCATCGGCCCGCCGGACAGGACAATCGCCGGCAGATCGGTGGTGGCCGCCGCCATCAGGCAGGCCGGGGTGGTCTTGTCGCAACCGGTGGTGAGCACCACGCCGTCCAATGGATAACCATGAAGGATCTCCACCAATCCCAGGTAGGCCAGGTTACGGTCCAGTGCCGCGGTGGGCCGGCGCGACTGCTCGGCGATCGGGTGCACCGGGAATTCCATGGGAATGCCGCCGGCGTCACGGATACCGGCCTTGACCCGTTGTGCCAGCTCCAGGTGATGCCGGTTGCAGGGTGTCAGGTCGCTGCCGGTCTGGGCGATGCCGATGATCGGGCGTCCCGATTGCAGCTCTTCGCGGGTCATCCCGTAGTTCATGTAGCGTTCGACATACAGGGCAGTCATGTCCGCGTGGGCAGGGTCGTTGAACCATTGCTCGCTGCGCAGGCGGCGTTTTGGCGTGTCAGTCATGATTCATTTCTCTCTTGTAATTAGGCGAATCGGCAAACGGTTCAGCGGGCGAGCAGTCCTCGGGCGGCCAGGTTGCGCAGCAAGGCGCCGACGCCGAAGGTCCAGGGTGTGGCGTCGCAGCTGTGGGTCACTTGATTATGCAGGCTGCCGAGCAACGGGCTGCTGATACTGACCCGATCACCCAGTTTGTGGGTGAAACCGCTGCCGGCATGATCACGGTCTGCGGTGGGGGCAAACAAAGTACCCAGAAACAACAGGAAGCCGTCCGGATATTGGTGATTGCCATTGAGTGTCTGGCCTGCCAGGTCCTGCGGGTCACGGCTGATCTGGCTCATCGAACTCGAGCCGTGCAGGCGGTAACCGTCCTCGCCTCGAACCTCCAGATCGACCACGCAGGTCCGCACATCATCGAGGCTGAAGCCTTCGTCAAACAGACGAATGAACGGCCCGATGGCGCAGGACGCATTGTTGTCCTTGGCCTTGCTCAACAGCAGCGCACTGCGGCCTTCGAAATCCCGCAGATTGACGTCGTTGCCCAAGCTGGCGCCGTGGATCTGGCCGCGGCTGTTCACCGCCAGCACCACTTCCGGTTCCGGGTTGTTCCATTGGGAGCCGGGATGAATGCCAATGTGGCTGCCGCTGCCGACGGCGGCCAGGACCGGTGCCTTGGTGAAGATTTCCGCATCCGGGCCGATGCCGACTTCCAGATACTGCGACCACATGCCCTGTTCGATGAGCCAGGCTTTCAGGCGCATGGCCTGCTCAGAGCCCGGCACGATCGAGCGCAAGTTGTCGCCGATCACATTGTGCACCGTGGCGCGCACAGCTTCGGCTTTTGCCGCGTCACCGCCGGCCTGTTCCTCGATCACCCGTTCGATCATGCTGGCGGCGAAGGTCACGCCGGCGGCCTTGATCACTTGCAAATCCAGGGGGGGCAACAGCGACGGTTTGGACGGATCGGCGTTGAGGCCGGTGTTGGCCAGCAGGGCTTCGACGCTGGCAATGAAGGTGCCCGGTGTCTGCCGCACGGCGGCCAGTGGCGAGTCGGTTTCCAGCAAGTCACTCAAGGTCGCGAAACGATCCGACAGATCGAACACCCCGTCGCTGCGCAGCACAATGGGTGAGGGGCCGGCGATCCGGCCAGGCACCCAGGCGCGGCCAATCAGGGTTCCAGCCACGCCATCGACCGGCAGGGTGTTCTCGGGAGTAAGCAGTAGCGACATGGCGTTTTTCCTGGTTCGTAAAGCCTTCACGCTAGGATGCAGGGTCGATAAACTCCAATGAGATATATTCAGTATTCGATAACGCCAGGTTATTGCCGGTCCGAGGAAAATCCATGTCAGATCTGTCCTTTTCCAGCTTCTGCGGCTGGCTCAAATTCCGTCATCTGTTGCTGATCGACACCTTGGGGCGCACGCGCAATATGCATTTGGCGGCGCAGCAGATGAACCTCAGCCAGCCGGCCATCAGCAAGATGCTCAAGGAAATCGAAAGCCTGCTCGGCTTTGCTTTGTTCGAGCGACTGTCACGGAGCATGCCGCCCACGGCTCTGGGTGAGCATGTGCTGCGTTATGCGCAGATCGCCTTGAATGACGCGCGTTCGTTCGTCGAGCAAATCAGCAGCCTGCGCGAGGGCGGTCACGGCTATCTCAAGGTCGGCGGGATCTTCGCCGCCACGGCGGTGGCCCTGCCCGAGGCGATCCTGCAGATCAAGCAGCGTTGGCCGTTGCTGTCGATTGAAGTGGTGGAACAGACCAGTAACCACCTGATGGAGATGCTCGAAGAGAAAAGGCTCGATCTGGCAGTAGCGCGTTTTACCGATCAAAGCCAGCAGCAGTATTATGACTTCCAGCCGTTGGCCCCGGAGCCGTTCTGCATCGTGGTCAACAGCCAGCATCCGCTGGCGAACGCCGGGCCGACGTCCTTGCAGCAACTGGTGGACTTGCCGTGGATTCTCTACCCGGTCGGCACGCCGATACGCGCACGCATGGAACTGGCCTTCGCCGAGGCCGGAGTAGGGATGCCGCGCAACACCATCGACACCATCTCCATGCAGACCTTTCTCCAGGTCCTGCAGCGCGGGCCAATGATCGGGATGCTGCCCAATGCCATGGTCAACCCGTTGCTTGAAAGCGGCCAATTGATCACCCTCGACACGCCACTGCACCTGGTGCCGCAGGATTACGGCATCCTCACGCGCAAGGGCGAGCAACTAGTGGGGGCGGCACTGGAGTTCGCGGACATTCTCAAGGAAAACGCTCGTCTGGCTGCAACATCGTCCACTCGAGAAAGTAGGTGAATCTGTGGGAGCAAGGCTTGCCCGCGATGCAGGCGCCTCGTATTCCCGCTGACCGCGTCGTCTTCATCGCGGGCAAGCCATGCTCCCACAGATAAATCCCCTCGCCACAAGTTAAGTGATTGCCGCTGGCACTTCGATAACGATCCGTTATCAGTTAATCCAAAAATGCCATTGGGAAAGAATCAATGCTCGACAGTAGAGTGACCCCCTCATAAAAACAATCAGGCATGCCCACATGCCCAGGGGTGACCTCATGCAAACCGTATCCGAGCATTTGCCAGCGCAAGCGCCTGCCTGCGAACTCGACTTTGAGGACCGGACCTACCGCAAGGTGATCTGGCGGATCCTTCCCGTCCTGCTCTTGTGTTACATGGCGGCGTACCTCGACCGGGTGAATATCGGCTTTGCCAAGCTCGACATGCTCAGCGAGCTGCAATTTAGCAACACGGTGTATGCCTTGGGCGCCAGTATGTTTTTCTGGGGCTATTTCCTTTTCGAAGTCCCCAGCAACCTGTTGCTGCATCGCTTTGGCGCGCGGTTCTGGATTGCCCGGATCATGCTGAGCTGGGCGGTCATTTCCATGGCCGTGGCCTACACCGTGCCGCTGGCGGGCTTCTTCCACATCGAATCGAGCAGCATGTTCTACGTGCTGCGCTTTCTGTTGGGCATCTGTGAAGCCGGGTTTTTCCCCGGCGTGATCCTGTACCTCAACTACTGGTTTCCCACCCATCGGCAAAGCCGGGTGATGTCCGGTTTCCTGCTGGCCCTACCAGTCAGCCTGACCCTGGGCGGGATACTCTCCGGTTGGCTGATGAACAGCATGCAAGGGGTGCATGGCCTGTCCGGCTGGCAATGGATGCTGCTCATCGAAGGCATTCCGTCAATCATCATGGCGTTTGTGGTGATCGTCTGCCTGGCCGACAACATCGACAAAGCCAAATGGCTGAGTGTCGCAGAAAAAGCCATGCTCAAGGCCAATCTGCACACCGACAACCAGGGCAAGGCCACACGCTTGAGCGAAGTGTTTTTCAACCCTCGGGTGTGGTTGCTGGTACTGATTCTGCTGACCTTCAATACCGGCTTCTACGGCCTGGCGTTCTGGATGCCCTCGATCATCAAGAGCACCGGCATCACCAACAGTTTGCACATTGGTCTGCTCACCGCCATCCCATACTCGGTGGCGATCGTGGCGATGCTGCTCAATGCACGGCACTCCAATCGCACCGGTGAGCGGCGCCTGCACGCGGCCATTCCTGCCTTCATCGGTGGCGTGGGCCTGATCCTCAGTGCCTTCTTCGCCGACAACCTGGTGTTGTCCGTGCTCTTTCTCAGTGTCTCCGCCTCGGGGATCCTCAGCCTGATGCCGATTTTCTGGACCCTGCCCGGGACGGTGCTCTCGGGCGTTGCCGCCGCGGCGGGCATCGGCATGATCAACGCCATCGGCAACTTGTCGGGTTTCACCGGCTCGATGATCACCGCCGTGGCGGAAAACCTCACCGGCAACATCAACAACGGCACCTATGTGCTGGCCCTGTGTCTGTTGGTCAGTGGCGGGCTGATCCTGGCCATTCCCGCATCGATGCTCGGCAGGACGCCAAAAACCGCGATCACCCCGGCAAACCTGGAGGCCGCATGAACCTGCAGAACAAACGGGTGCTGGTCACCGCCGCAGGGCAGGGCATCGGCCTGGCCAGCGCCATGGCCTTCGCCCGGGCCGGTGCCGAGGTGTTTGCCAGTGATATCGATATCCACGCCCTGGCGGGTATCGATGGGGTCACCGCCATCACCCTGGATGTCACATCGGCCACCGCCATCAGCGCCGCCTGCGAACGTATCGGTGGGTTGGACGTGCTGTTCAACTGCGCCGGTTACGTGCACAGCGGGAACATCCTCGAATGCGACGAAGCCGCCTGGGCGCGTTCGCTGGACCTCAATGTCACGGCCATGTACCGGACGATCCGCGCATTCTTGCCAGGCATGCTGGCGCGGGGTGGCGGTTCGATCATCAACATGTCGTCGGTGGCCTCCAGCCTCAAAGGCGTGCCGAACCGTTTTGCCTACGCGGCCAGCAAGGCGGCCGTGGTGGGCCTGACGAAGGCCGTTGCCATCGACTTCGTGACTCAGGGCATCCGTTGTAATGCGATATGCCCGGGTACCGTGGACTCTCCGTCGCTGCGTCAACGCATCGCCGCCCAAGCCGCGCAACAGGGCGTGGAGGAGGCACAGGTCTATCGGCAATTCCTCGAGCGCCAGCCCATGGGCCGTATCGGCAGTACCGAAGAAGTCGCCCAGTTGGCGGTGTATCTGGGCAGCGATGCGTCGAGCTACACCACTGGTGGCGTGCATGTCATCGATGGCGGCATGAGCATCTGAGCCCGGTTTTCACTTTGAATTTGAACAGGAGAAATCCATGAAACTGTTGCGTTATGGCGAAAAAGGTTCGGAGAAGCCCGGCCTGTTGGATGCCGATCATCAGATCCGCGACCTGTCGGGCCATGTCCCTGACATCGCCGGACAGGTCCTGGGCCCAGACAGCCTGGCAGCGCTTGCCGCCCTCGACCCGCGCAGCCTGCCGCTGGTTGCCGGCCAGCCTCGGATCGGCGCCTGTGTCGGGCAGGTCGGCAAGTTCATCTGCATCGGCCTGAACTACGCCGACCATGCGGCCGAGTCGAATATGGAGGTGCCGAAAGAGCCGATCATCTTCAACAAATGGACCAGCGCCATCTGCGGGCCGAACGACGACATCCAGATCCCGCGCGGCTCACTCAAGACCGACTGGGAAGTCGAGTTGGGCGTGGTCATCGGTAAAGGCGGGCGCTACATCGATGAAGTAAACGCCATGGAGCATGTCGCCGGCTATTGCGTCATTAACGACGTGTCCGAGCGCGAGTGGCAATTGGAACGCGGCGGCACTTGGGACAAGGGCAAAGGCTTCGACACCTTTGGTCCGCTTGGCCCGTGGTTGGTCACCCGGGACGAAATCGCTGATCCGCATACGCTGGATCTCTGGCTGGAGGTCGACGGACACCGCTATCAAAATGGCAATACCCGGACGCTGATCTTCAGTGTTCCGCAACTGATTGCCTACCTGAGCCGCTGCATGAGCCTGCAACCTGGCGACGTGATCTCGACCGGCACGCCACCCGGCGTAGGCTTGGGCATCAAGCCACAGCCGGTTTTCCTGCGTCCGGGCCAGACCCTGCGCCTGGGGATTGCGGGGTTGGGTGAGCAGCGTCAGGTCACAGTGCAGGCGGACTGAGCCAGCGGTCCTCGCCGCCGGCCCGGCTACCCACGCTGTATTCAGTCGATGCGCCACTGCCCGAGCAAAATCGCCACAAACTTCTCTGCGGCAGGCGAAAGGGAAGCGCCACGGCGATAAACCAGGCCCAAGGTACGCGTCACTTCCGGCTCGATCAGTGGCACGCTGACCAGGGTCGGATGATCGGCGGCGGGCATCGCCAGGCTCGGCATGGCCGACACGCCGAGGCCGGCTTCGACCATCCCCAGCGAGGTCGACAGGTGCTGCACCTCGTAGAACCACTTGGGCCGTAGGCCAAGCCCAGACAACGCATGGTCGAGCAGCATGCGGTTGCCGCTGAGGCGGCCCACGCCGATCAGGCGGTGCTCGACCAACTCGGTCCAGCTCACCGAAGCTCGGCTGGCGAGTTCATGATCACGGCGGCAGGCCAGCACGAAGTGCTCCTGGACCAGGGATACGAACTCGATGTCCGGGTGCTGCCCACTCATCATATTGATACCGAAATCGGCTTCGCCGCGCAGCACGGCCTCCAGGCCGTCGTTGGCGCTGAGGTCGAGCAAGCGAATGCGAATCTTCGGGTACTGCTCGTTGTATTGCCGGATGACCGAGGGCAGGAAGTAAAACGCTGCGGTCGGAATGCAGGCCAAGGTGACCTGGCCGGTCTGCCGTTCGGCCAATTCGCGGATGCTCAGTATCGAGTCCTCGAAGTCATCGAGCAGGCGGCGTGCCTTGGGCAGGAAATCGCGCCCCACGCTGGTCAGGCCGACGCGGCGGGTGGTGCGTTCGAGCAGAGGGGTACCCAGACCCTCTTCAAGCTTCTTGATTCGACGACTCAGGGCAGGCTGCGACAAGTGCAGGACTTCTGCCGCCTCATGAAAGCTGCCCAGTTCGGCGATTTTCACGAAAGATCGAATATCTTGCAGCTCATAATTCATAGGGAGACCGTTCCTTTGAGCAAGAATCTATTCATGTTTGTGAAGCAATAATAGCGACGATATTTGCATTGGATTGATTTATCCACCCCTGTCACTCTTGTTTTCAACACATCAATGTCCCCAATTGATCAACAAGAGTCAGTAGTTATGCAACGAATTCCTTGTGTGCTCATGCGCGGCGGTACCTCCAAAGGACCTTTCTTCCACGCCTGGGATCTGCCTACCAATATCGTCGAGCGCGACGAGATGTTGATCAACCTGATGGGCTCCGGTCACGAGCTGGAAATCGATGGCATCGGCGGTGGAAGTCCGCAGACCAGTAAAGTGGCAATCATCAGTCCGTCATTGCATGCCGATGCCGATGTCGACTACCTGTTCGTTCAGGTCATGGTCGCCGATCGCCGTGTCGACACTGCACCCAACTGCGGCAACATGCTCTGTGCGGTCGGCCCGTTCGCCATCGAACAGGGGTTGGTCAAGGCCACTGACGGCAAGACCCTGGTGCGCATCCGTAACCTGAACACCCAGACCTTCGTCAACGCTTTGGTAGAGACGCCCGGTGGCGTCGTGCGCTACGAGGGCCGCACGGCCATCGATGGCGTGCCGGGTACTGCGGCGCCGGTCCAGCTGACGTTCCTCGATGCCGTCGGCAGCAAGACCGGCAAGCTGTTTCCCACCGGCCAGGCAACCGATGTCATCGATGGCATCCCGCTGACCTGCATTGACATGGCTATGCCCATGATGATCGTCCATGCCAGCCACTTGGGCATGACCGGCAGTGAACGTCCGGCCGACCTCGACGCCGACACGCAACTGCGCAAGCGCCTGGAGGCGTTGCGCCTCAAGGCCGGCCGTGCAATGGGCCTGGGCGACGTGAGCAACATGGTGATTCCAAAACCGGTGCTTGTTTCCCACCCACGCGAAGGTGGCACGCTGCAGGTTCGCTACTTCATGCCCCACAGCTGCCACCGGGCACTGGCTATCACTGGCGCCATCGGCCTGGCGACGGCCTGTGTCAGCCCCGGCACCGTGGTAATGGATCTGCTCGGCGCGACCGCGCAGGAGCTGAGCCTGGTGCGTCTCGAACACCCCAGTGGCGGCATCGAGGTTGCGCTTTCACGCAGCGGTGCAGACGGCAAGACGATCCAGGCTTCGGTCGTGCGCACCGCCCGCCGGCTGTTCTCGGGTTTTGTCTACGCCCCGACGGTGCGTCGGCTCGCCGGCTGAGTTTGGTTCACCCGCGCATCCGTAAATCTTGATGTTGCAATACAATCGCTCCGAGTGCCGCCAGGTATCGGGTGCGATAGGCGGCCGCCTGCCTGTCGGGTGGTCACAAAGACAATAAAAACAAGAGAAACAACCCATGCTCGCACTCCTTGGCTTGGTCATGGTGGTGGCCTTTACCTACCTGATCATGAGTAAACGCCTGTCACCCATCGTCGCCCTGACGGTCGTGCCCATCGTCTTTGCCGTCATTGGCGGTTTCGCGCCGACCACCGGCAAGATGATGCTCGATGGCCTGAAGATGGTCGCGCCCTCAGCCGCACTCTTGCTGTTTGCCATTCTGTTCTTCGGGTTGATGATCGATGCCGGATTGTTCGATCCGCTGATCCGCAAGATCCTCAAGCGGGTCAATGGCGATCCGGTGAAAATTGCCATCGGGACCTCGCTGTTGTCCCTGCTGGTGGCACTCGATGGAGACGGCACCACCACTTACATGATCACCTGCGCCGCGATGCTGCCGCTGTACAAGCGCATCGGCATGAACCCGATGATCCTGGCGACCATCTCGATGTTGTCGCTGAGCATCATGAGTGGCATGAGCCCCTGGGGAGGCCCGGCCACACGTGCTATCGCAGCCCTTGGCCTGGACGCCACCGAGTATTTCATCCCGATGCTGCCGACGGTCATCGGTGGCGCGGCGTGGGTGGTGTTCACTGCGTTTCTGCTGGGGCGCAGAGAGCGTAAGCGCATTGGCAATATCACGCTCGAGTCCGGGGGCGGCAACTGCTATATCAAGGCGATCCTGGAAGACACCCCGCACAAGCGGCCGCGCCTGGCCTACGTCAACCTGGTGCTGGTGATCGCGGTGATGACCGCGCTGGTACTGGGGGTGATGCACGCCGCGATCCTGTTCATGATCGGCTTTGTGGTCGCCCTGATGATCAACTATCCGCAACTTGATGTGCAGAAGGAACGGATCCTGGCCCATTCCGGTAACGCCATGACCGTCGTCCTGCTGGTGTTCGCCGCCGGTATTTTCGCCGGTATCTTCTCGGGCACCAAGATGGTCGATGCCCTGGCGCAGACTCTGGTCGACTGGATCCCGCAATCCTGGGGGAATTGGTTCCCGCTGGTCGTGGCCGTGACCAGCATGCCGTTGACGTTCGTACTGTCCAACGATGCCTACTACTTTGGCGTGGTGCCTATCCTGGCCAACGCCGCCGCGGCCTACGGCATCTCCCCGGTGGAGATCGCCCGTGCTTCGGTTCTCGGTCAACCGGTGCATCTGATGAGCCCGTTGGTTGCCTCCACGCTGCTGCTGGTAGGCATGGTCGACCGGGACATCGGTGATTTCCAGAGAGCCACCGTCAAATGGGCAGTGCTGACCTCCCTGGTCATCACCGGCCTTGCCCTGGCCACCGGCGCCATCTCCCTCTTCGTCTGAACCCGGCCTGCGGGCGCCACATTGGCGCCTGCCGCCAGCGATCTCAACAACAAAAAGAGTATTCGACTATGTCCCGAGTCATTCTCCGCGGCGCTGCCTGCGCCACGCTGTGTGCCTGCGTCCCTGTGGCCGGCGCTGCCGGTTTTATCGATGACAGCAAGCTCAAGCTGCAACTGCGCAACGTCTACTTCAACGAAAACTTCCGCGACGAACAGGGCCTGAGTGCACGCGCCGCCGCTACCGCGAAAAGTGAGCGGGTGGAATGGGCCCAGGGCTTTCTGCTCGACTACCAGTCCGGCTTCACTCAAGGCACCCTGGGGCTTGGCCTGGATGCGTTGGGCCTGGTCGGCATGCGCCTCGACTCGGGACGGGGGCGTAGCGGGACGGGGTTGCTCCCGGTGCATGACGACGGCCGCGCCGCAGACGAGTTCGCCAGCGCCGGCGCTACGGCCAAGGCCAGGCTGGGTAGCACCGTCGTCAAGTACGGCACCTTGCTGCCCAAGACACCGGTCCTGGTCTACAACGATGCGCGCCTGCTGCCGCAGACCTACCAGGGCACCCAGATGGTCAGCAACGACATCGACGGCCTGACCCTGACCGCTGCCCAACTGGATCGTTTCAAGCTGCGTGATTCCTCCGACAGCACCGGCCTCTACATGGACGGCTACAGCGGCAGCAAATCGGGCGACTTCAGCTATGCCGGCGCCGACTACAAGGTGAGCAAGACCCTGCGCCTGAGCTATTTTCACGGTGAACTCGACGGTTTCTACCGCCAGGACTTCGCCGGTATCCAGCACGACTTGCCCCTGGCGGGCGGGGTGCTGACCAGCGACCTGCGTTACTTCAACAGTCGCGACGGCGGTGCGGCTTATGGTGGGCGTATCGACAACGACATGCTCAGCGGGCAATTGGCGTACGCCCACAGTGGCCACACCTTCGGCGCCGGCTATCAGGTGCTGGATGGGGAGGGCGGGTTGCCCTATATCAGCGGCGCCACTGTGTACTCGTTCAGCAACGTGGGCATCGGCAAGTTCATCGAGGAAGAGGAAAAGACTTGGATGGCCAGCTACGCCTATGACTTTTCTGTTTCGGGTCTACCGGGATTGACCTTCATGACGCGTTACCTGAGCGGCGACAATGGCCGCTCCGGCAGCGACGGCCTGAGCGAGTGGGAACGGGACATCGAATTGGCCTATGTGCTGCAGTCCGGGCCGCTCAAGGGATTGGGGGCGAAGCTGCGCAATTATGTCTACCGTGCGGACTTTGCCCGGGGACGCGACAGTAACCGTCTCTATCTGACGTACGATATCGCGCTGTGGTAGCCGGATATCCCTGCTGGGCTGCGCAGCAGCCCCAGACCAGGCACTGCGGTCGTCCAGGTGAAAGCGCGTCAGCCAGCGTTACGCCCTTTAAATCTTGAAATGACCCACCAGGCGCTGCTGATGGTTGGCCATGGCATGCAGCGAGTGGCTGGCCTGCGACGCATCCTGCATCTGGCCGGTCAGTGTTTCGCTGATGCTTCGGATGTCACTGACGCGACGGCTGATGTCTTCCACGACTGAACTTTGCTCCAGGGCCGCGCTGGCGATCTGCTGGTTCATTTGTTCGATCAACTCCACGGCCTCGGTGATGTGCTGCAGCGCCCCTTGGGTTTGTTCGACTTGAACGACGCTGCCCCGGGCCAGTTCGCGGCTCAATTGGGTGCTGTGCACCACGTCCTGGCTCAGCTGTTGCAACGCTTCGATCACCGTGCGTATCTGTTCGACCGAGTTCTGGGTGTTGCTGGCCAAGTGTCTGACTTCGTCCGCCACCACCGCGAAGCCACGGCCTTGTTCACCCGCCCTGGCCGCTTCGATGGCGGCATTCAAGGCCAGCAGGTTGGTCTGCTGGGCGATGGCGCAAATGACGTCCAGTACCTGGTCGATTTGTTGACTGTTGTCAGCCAACGCCTTTACCTGGCCGAGTGTCGTTTCCAGGCGTCGGTCGAGGGTATCGATGCTATTGACGGCGTTGGCGAACAATTCCCGCCCTGATCGGCTGGCACTTTCGGCGACGGTGGCAGCGTCTGCCGCTTGGTGAGAGTGGCGGGCGACTTCCTGGGCGCTGGTGCTCATTTCATGCAATGCGGTGGCGGCCAGTTCGACTTCCTGATACTGCTTGTGCATGCCCGCACTGACCTCCCGGGCAACCCGCGCAGAGGTATCGGCGGTGTCCCGGGTATCCTGGGAAGCCTGCTGGATGTCCCGGATGATGGGCTGCAATTTGTCGAGAAAGCGATTGAACCCACTGGCCAGTTGACCGAGTTCATCGCGGCGATCGGTGGGTAGGCGCCGGGTGAGGTCACCGTCACCCTCGACAATGGCATCGAGCATATGGGCCACGCTGAGCAGCGGTCGGGTCACCCCGTAAGCGGTCAGCCAGATCAGCAATAATCCCAGGCTGCTGGCCAGCAACCCCAGACTGAGGTTGAACCAGTTGGCTTGGCGACTCTTGTCATCCAACTGTGCCTGCATGGCCAGCGCCGGTGCCTGGACCAACGCTTCGGGCACGCGTATCTGCAACTGCCAAGGGGCGCTTTGCGTGACGGTTTGCACCGCTTGCCGCACGTCGATGGAGACACCCGTCACGCTGCCGCTGTGGCCGGCAGTTTGGCCGGACGGGGACAGAATGGTGATTTCGCTGTGGCCGGGATACAGGTCCGCGGCAAGACTGCCGGCGAGTTTCTGCAGGGTATCGAGGCTGATGTCCATGCCCACGACGCCGATGGCTTTGCCCTTGTCCATCAGCGGCACCGAAATGCTGCTCATCAGGGTTTTCTGGCCTTCGACCTCAACCGCATAAGGCTCTGTCACGCAGGTGCGCTCCTGAGTCTGTGGGCAGACGTACCAGGCGTTTGCCGGTTCGCTGCCCTCTGGCGCGTCATTGGCGAAGATCTGTGCTTCGCTGAGCACTTGCTGAACCAGGTTTCCAGGCTGGCTTTGCGACCAATACAGGGAAAAGCGACCTTGTTCGTTACTGGCCAGGCCACTTTGTCCTGCGAACGTCGAATCCTTACCTGCCAGCGCGTCGGGCAGCAGCACGACGTACAGACCGAGGATCTTCTCGCGACTGAGCAGTGTTTGGCGGGTCACGCTGATCAGGTCTTGACGCAGTTGCTCGGCGGTCAACCGACCGCTCTGGGCCTGGGCGCGCAGTTGCAGGACCTGTTGGGCAAACCCCTCCCCATATAGGGCGGTTTCGCTGAAAAAACGTTCCACCCGCTGACCGTGAGCGAAGGCCTGGGCTTGTAGGCCTTCCAGGGCCGATTGCCCAAGCAATTGGCTGCTCTGCAATTTCAACAGCTTGGCACCCTGTTGATTCTGGTAGAGGGTCGCGCCAGTCAATGCGCCGACGACGGCCAGCAGGGACAGCCCACTCAAGAGAGTGATGCGCCATTGGATAGTGAGGCGAGTGAAGAGCATGTTGAGGTTCCTGCGCCTGGGGCTTCAGGCCGCGCAGGCCAAGACCTGTTCAGGCGTTGGAAAGGCGCGAGCCACTTGATTTTTATTGTTCTGCGACCGGCATCGGGGTGGAAGGGCGGGCAAGGCTATCTTGCGGGATGAAGGGCCGGCCGGTTAGCCCGAATCGGCAACGACGGCCGTATGGCCTGGCATGGCGGTGGTCCACTTTGGGGCGGCGTCGGGGACGCTGCCGATTTGGGATAGCGAAGGGTTTTGGCCAGGGCATAGGATCGAATCCAGCGTGCAACCCAAAACAATAAGTGTCTGGAAAGCGGTGAAGCTAGCCGCGGCCCGATTCTACAGCGACTGCCTCATACAATAAGGTCAAGAGAAATGAGTGTGTCTTTCCCGATCAGCAGCTCGACGGAGTTGAAGCGAGGCGCCCTGGGCGTTGGCTTCATTATTTTCTTTGTGATTTCGGCAGCGAGCCCGCTGAGCGTCATCGCCGGGGGCTTTCCCATTGGCATCATGCTGGGCAATGGCGCTGGCACACCGGCCTTGCTGATCCTGGCGCTACTGGTGCTGCTGGCGTTCTCGGTGGGCTATACCGCCATGTCTCGGCACCTGACCAACGCCGGCGGTTTCTATGCGTTCACTTCCCGTGGCCTCGGCGGCCTGGCCGGTGGTGCGGCGGGGGTGTTGGCGATGTTTGCCTACAACATTCTCCAGGTTGGCCTGTACGGCATGTTCGGCGGTGTCGTTAGCGGCACCATGGCCAGCGTCTTCGGCGTGGAACTGCCATGGTGGTGCTATTCGCTCCTGGCGATGGCGAGCGTGGCGATTCTCGGTTATCGCAAGATCGACCTGTCTGCCCGGGTGCTGTCGGTGATGGTGATTGCCGAGTACCTGGCCATCCTGGTACTGGATTTCGCCATTCTCAGAACCGGTGGCGACAGTGGCATCAATCTCGATTCCTTCGACCGCAGCCATGTGTTCAGTGGGACGCCTTCTATCGGCTTGCTGTTCTGTTTCGCCGCCTTTATCGGCTTTGAGGCCACCACCATTTATGGTGAGGAAGCCAAGAATCCGCACCGTACCATTCCGATTGCAACCTACAGCTCGGTATTGTTGATCGGCGGTTTCTACGCCTTGTCGGTCTGGTCGATGGTGGTGGGCGTGGGGGCGGACAAGATCGTTCCAATGCTGCAAGCCCTGCAGGATCCCACCACGTTCATTTATGGCATGTCCGATCATTTTGTCGGCCCGCAACTGACCCAGATCATCCGGGTGCTGTTCATGGTCAGTATCTACGCCGGGCTGTTGGCGTTTCACAATGCCGCCGCACGTTACTTCTATGCCATCGGGCGTGACGGTCTGTTGCCGCGCCAATTGGGTACTACCCATCGTGTCCACCAGAGCCCGCACATGGGCTCGGCGCTGCAAAGCCTGATCGCTGCCGTGGTGGTATTGATTTTCGCTGCGTTGGATGCCGATCCGATCCTGCAACTGTTCGCCTGGTTCTCCAACCTGGCCACGCTGTGCGTGATTCTGCTCATGGCAATGACCTCGGCAGCGGTGTTTGTCTACTTTCGGCGTCACCCGGAACTCAAGGTGGGCGTCCTGCGCGGCCAGGTCTTGCCGGGCTTCTCCTGCCTGGCGTTGGTAGTGGTCCTGCTGCTTGCGGTGATGCATTTCGATGTGCTGACCGGCGCCAGCAAACTCTTGTCGTATGCCCTCTGCGCCGTCATTCCCGCAGCACTGATCGGCGGCGTATTCCTCGCAGCCCGGCTGCGCGAGGTCTCGCCCGAGCGGTTCATGGCTCTGGGCAGCCACAAGCTCTAGGGCATCACGCGGCACTGTTCAACTCTCACGAAAATACCGATCCACGTTGTTCGGGACGGCCCGTCAGCGCGCGAAAGGGAGGCTCTTATGCACGATTATCACATGCTCATCAATGGGGTTCAGGTCAGGGGTGAAAACGGCCACTTTGATGTACTCAACCCGGCGACCGGTAGCGTATTCGCCCAATGCCCCGCCGGTTCCCTGGCTCAGTTGGACCTCGCGGTCGCAGCGGCGCAGGCAGCCTTCGGCGAGTGGCGCCACAGCACTCACGAGGATCGTCGCGAGCGCCTGCTGAGCATCGCCGCGGATATCGAGCAGCAAGCCCAGGCATTGGCCCGGCTCATCGTCCTGGAACAAGGCAAACCATTGGCGCTCGCCGTCTCCGAGGTCATGGGCGCGGCGGCTTGGACGCGCTATGCCGCCGAGCAGCAGATTCCAGTGGAACTGGTGGAAGATACCCCGACCCAGCGCATCGAGTTGCACCGCAAGCCACTGGGGGTCGTGGCCTCTATAACCCCCTGGAATTGGCCGTTCATGATCGCTGTCTGGCACATCATGCCGGCGCTGCGTGCCGGTAACTGTGTGATCAGCAAACCGTCAAGCCTGACCCCCTTGAGCACGCTGCGCCTGGTGGAGATCATCGCCCGCCATGTTCCACGGGGCGTGATCAATGTCGTGACCGGTGAGCAAGGTTTCGGCAGTGCGATCACCGCGCACGCCGGTATCCAGAAGATTGTCTTCACTGGCTCGACCGCCACGGGCCAAAGCGTGATGCGCGGCGCCGCTGGCAATCTCAAGCGCTTGACGCTGGAGCTGGGCGGCAATGATGCCGCCATCGTGCTGCCTGGCACGCCGGTCGAGGCGGTGGTCGAAGACATTTTCCAAGCGGCCTTCCTGAACATGGGGCAGACCTGCGCCGCCCTCAAGCGGTTGTACATTCACCAATCCCAATATGAAGCCTTTGCCCAAGCCCTGATGCGCATTGCCGCGCGTCAGGTCGTGGGCGACGGTTTGGAGCCCGAGGTCACTTTCGGTCCGGTGCAGAACCTGGAGCAGTTGGAGCTGGTGGAGGCGCTGGTGGCTGACGCGCGCGCCCAGGGGGCTCGCGTTTTGTGCGGGGGTGCACGTCTGGACCGACCGGGATTTTTCTATCCGCCGACCCTGGTCGCCGATGTGACGGACGGGCAGCGCCTGGTGGATGAGGAGCAGTTCGGCCCGGTGTTGCCGCTGATTGCTTATCAGAATGTCGAGGATGTCCTGCGCCGCGCCAATGCCGGCGACATGGGGTTGGGTGGGTCGGTCTGGGGCGCTGATGTCGAGCAGGCACAGGCCTTGGCCGGTCGCCTTGAAAGCGGCGTGGCCTGGGTCAACTGTCACGCACAAATCCAGCCGAATACACCCTTTGGCGGCAGCAAGATGTCCGGGTTCGGTGTCGAGTTCGGCCTTGAAGGGTTGCTGGAATTTACTGGCCAGCAACTGCTGTTTGTACGCAAGCGTGAAACTGAGTGAGGACTTGAACCATGTATGAGCAATACAAGACAGCGCAGAAAAAGTTCTGGCACCCGATGAGTTCTTCGGCGCCAGCGCAGCGCGCCAAGACGTTGGTCATCGCTCGGGGTGACGGTAACTACATCACCGATATCGAGGGCCATCGCATGCTCGATGGCGTTGGCGGTTTGTGGAACGTCAACGTGGGCCACAACCGCGCTTCGGTGAAGGCGGCCATCGCCGCGCAGCTGGATGAACTGGCCTATTACCAGACATTCGACGGCATCGCCCATCCCCGGGTGTTCGACCTGGCTGAGCGCCTGACCTCAATGTTTGCCCAAGAGAACATGACGCGGGTGCTGTTCAGTTCCGGCGGTTCCGATGCGGTGGAGACCGCGCTGAAAATGGCGCGCCAGTACTGGGTTGCCAGTGGTGAGCCGGGGCGAATCCGCTTTTTGTCGCTACGCAACGGTTACCACGGCGTACACATGGGCGGTACCTCCGTGGGGGGCAACGGTGTCTACCACTACAACCACGGGCCGCTGTTGGCGGGCTGTCATTTGCTTGATACGCCCTGGTTGTACCGCAATCCCTGGGATTGCCGGGATCCGGAAGAGCTGACCGCCCACTGCATTCGCCAGTTGGAAGAGCAGATCGCACTGCTGGGTGCCCAGACCATCGCTGCGCTGATCGCCGAGCCGGTGCAGGGCGCCGGTGGGGTGATTGTGCCGCCGAAGTATTACTGGAAGAAGCTACGCGAAGTCTGTGATCGCCATGGCATTTTGTTGATCGCTGATGAAGTCGTGACGGGTTTCGGTCGCACGGGTTGCATGCTGGGCAGTCGTGGTTGGGGTGTCGCGCCGGACGTGCTGTGCCTGGCCAAGGGCATTACCGCCGGTTACATCCCCATGGGTGCCACCGTCTTCAACCAGCGCATCGTCGATGCGATCGAGAATGGCCCGGGCTTCAGCAGTGTGATCATGCACGGCTACACCTACAGCGGGCATCCGACCGCTTGTGCGGCGGCCCTGGCGGTGCTGGACATTGTCGAGGCCGAGGATCTGCCGGGTAACGCGGGGACAGTCGGAGCCCAGTTGCTGGAGCAACTGCAACCGCTGACCGAACGTTATGCGGTGGTGGGCGAGGTGCGCGGCAAGGGCTTGATGATCGCCGTGGACCTGGTGGCGGACAAGGTCACGCGCGAGCCGCTTGACCCGGCCAACGGCCTGGCCTCGCGCATCGCCGAGCAAGCGCGTCGGGCCGGTGTACTGGTGCGCCCGATAGGTAACAAAATCGTGATGTCGCCACCGCTGACCCTCACCAGCGACGAGGCTGCCCTGATGGTCGGCGCGTTGGACAGCGCGCTCGCCGATTGCCGCTAGCCTGTTAACCTGTTTGCCGGCGCAGTGTCCTGCGCCGGCTCCTGAATATAAAGACGGCCTTCAAAGGTGCGCCACAAGGAGCTCCAGCCATGCGGTCTCTATCGCGTATGGATTTTTTCGGCAGAGGTCTTGCCTGTACGCTGGCGCTTTGTGCCACGAGTCAGGTTCAGGCCTATGAGTTGTATGCCGACGAAGACACTCACCTCAACGCCGACATGCTGGCGGTGTTCGGCCATTTCAACAGCCGCAAGAACTACGACGGCACGCCCGGCGGTTCAACCTGGCGCGAAGGTTTCATCAAGTATGGCGTCAGCGGCGACCAGGGCCTGGTCGGCCGTGGCACTGCCTATGGTGCGTTCAACCTGATCAGTTCCGCCACTTGGGGCGATGGCGATCCGGCCGGTAATTCCCTTGGGTCCGAGCGCACCACCAAGATCGAAGACGCTTACCTGGGTTGGCGCTCCGCCGATCTGTTCCCTGTGCTGGGGCAGGACGGTGTCGACATCTCCGGTGGCCGCCAGGTGGTCAAGCTGGGCCGGGGATTCTTGATCAACGATGACGGGCCGAACCTGGGCAAAGGGCCGGCCGATGGTCGCTTGAATCGTGGGGGCGCCTATTACCTGGCGGCCCGGCACGCCTTCGATCAAACCGCCGTGTTGCGCCTGGGTGGGCAGGATGGGCTGCATGGCAGTGCGGTGTGGCTCAAGTCCGACAACCGCGCCCAGGCCGAAACCGAACTCGCCGCCGGGACGCTGGATTACACCGCCAAGGCCGGTACGTTGGGGCTGACGTGGGTGCATGGCATCGACGTGAATGACCGGTGGGCCAGCGATTTCCAGAAACAGCGCAAGGGCATGGACGTCTACAGCATTCGCGGGGAAGGCGATGCGGGGATCGAGAATGCCAGCCTGGCATTTGAGTACGCCTGGCAAGACAAGGACGCCGGTCCCGAGAAAGCCTGGTACGCCGAGGCCGGATACACCTTTGCAAACGTCGCCTGGGCGCCGAAGCTGACCTATCGCTATACCCGCTATTCGCAGAAGTGGGATTCGCTGTTTACCGGTCAAAGTACCGGCTATGGCACCTGGTTTCAGGGCGAGGTCGCGGGTAACTACGCTGGGCCATTCAACACCAACACGGGTATCCACCATGTCGGCCTGAAGGCCACGCCGTTGGAAAACCTGACCCTCGGCGTGTTGTACTTTGATTTCAATACCGTGCGCAAAAGCAACGCCCTCAATCTGGACGCGCGGGAGCTGGATCTATATGCCGAGTGGGCCGTCAATCAGCATTTGATCGTCACGCCGTTGATAGGTCTCTACAAGCCGGATCGGGACGCCACGACGGGGGGCAATCAAGTGGCGGGCAATGGTACCAACGTGTACAGCCAGGTGACGGTGGCCGTGCCGTTCTGAGGCGGGGAGCTGATTGGCTAAACCCGTAGCGCTGGGGCGCACTGTAGGAGCTGCCGAAGTCTGCGATCTTTTGATCTTTCGCTTGAGATTCAAGTGTCCGGGAGAAAGATCGCAGCCTCGCTTCGCTCGACAGCTCCTACAGCGCCAGCCCGGCCCACACGGGTTCAGTGCATTCGTTCGGCGATGCGGCGGGTGGTGTCCATCACCATTTCAATCACGGTCTCCTGGCGCAGCAGCTTGAAGTTGTGGGTGCTGCCGACGGCCGAAAGGCTGCCCACCACTTCGTCGAGCTTTGGGTTGACGATCGGCGCCGCAATACCAGTGAGCCCCAGGTTGAGTTCGTCGTGCGTCAGGCAATAACCATCCTTGCGGATCTTTTTCGCTGCCTTGGAAAAGCTTGCCCAGTCATAGGCATTGTCCGGGTCATTGGCCATGTGCTCTTCGAACAAGCGTTGCAGGCGCCGTCCCTTTTGAAAGGCGATCAGTACCTTGGATTGTGCACCGCGAAAAAACGGCAGCGGCTGGCCGCGCCCGAATGCGAACTGGTAGGTGTCATTCGGTTCGGCGATGTAGGTGTTGATGATGTGTCCGTCATAGAAAACGCTGGCGAACACTGCCAGGCCAGTGGCTTCGGACAGCTCGTGCATCAACTCGCGGCCCGCCACGAGGATCGGGTCGTACTGGCGCATCATCCAGTCGAGTTCGATGATGCGCGGCCCCAGGCCATAGCTGCCGGCATCCACCCGCACCAGCAGGCCGGCATCACACAAGTCCTTGACATAGCGGTACACGGTCGCCCGTGACAGGCCCATGCGCTCGGCGATGGTCTCGGGGTCGATCTTCAGCGTTGCCGGGCCGAAGAGGTCCAGCACACTCAGCATTTTGCTCAGACTGCTCATTTCGCTCCTAGAGGGGGAATGGCGCGTAGGTGGTCGTTGGGTGAGCACTATAGGTAGCCGCGGCGGTGAAGAAAAGCCCGCAGGCTCGCTCAGGAGCGCGTTGTCACGGTAACCCAATGCCTGAGAAATACAAGCTGAATTGCAGCGAATTGCTCGCTTAAAAAATGCATTAATCTCAAGATATGATTTTAATGCAAGAAAATAGCTTGTTTTGTCGATTCTTCTGTGTGATAAATCTCAGCCACTGCAAACGCTCGATCAAGAGGGCTGGAAATGAATGGTGCGCAACTGATAGTGAAGGCGGCGGTGGCAAGCGGTATCGAATACTGCTTCGCCAATCCCGGAACGACTGAAATTCCCCTGGTGGCAGCCATGGCCAGTGCGCCAGCTCTCAAGCCAGTGTTGTCCTTGTTCGAGGGGGTATGCACCGGTGCTGCGGACGGCTATGGCCGGATTGCCGGTAAGCCGGCGATGACCCTGACTCACTTGGGGCCAGGCTTTGCCAATGGCATTGCCAACCTGCACAACGCGCGGCGCGCCAACACCCCGATTGTCAACGTCATCGGCGATCACGCGTCATGGCACGTCAATTACGATCCGCCGCTGGCCAGTGATATCCAGGCGCTGGCCGGGAGTGTTTCCGGCTGGGTGCGCACATCGCGTACCGCCTCAGGCGTAGGGGAAGATTTCCAGGAAGCGGTGCGCGCGGCCTGGCAAGCCAAGGGGCAGATTTCCAGCCTGATCCTGCCAATGGACCTGCAAGCCCATGAAGTACAGAGTGAGCGCGCCTTCACCGCGTTGCAGGCTCCGGTTCGGCGTTTTGCCGGTGACCGGATCGAAGCGGTCGCACAGGCACTGCGTGATGGCCGGCGCCTGGTTTTTATCGTTGGCGACCAAGGCTTGTCCGTGGCCGGGCTCGAAGCGGCAGGGCGCCTGGCCCAGTTGCCGGGTGTGCGCCTGTTCGCCGAAACCTTTCCGCGCTTGAGCTATCGCGGGGGTGGCCTGCCTGACCTGGATCGCCTGCCTTACTTCCCCGAAGTGGCCATTGAGATCCTTGATCAATACGACGCGGTGGTTTGTGCCGGCGTGCCGGATCCGATCAGTTATTTCGGCTATGAAGGCATCGCTTCTCGCCTGGCGGAACGTGAACGCCTGCTCTGCCTGGCGGAAGTGGGGGACGACGTTGCCGGAGCGCTCACTGCGCTTGCCGATGCGCTTGAGGCGCCGGCTTATGTGCCAACGCCAACCGGTATTGAGCTGCCGTCAGGCGATGCCACGTTGACGCCCCAATCCGTAGGGCAAGTGCTGGCCGCATCGCTGCCGGACGACTGCATCGTTTCGGTGGAAGGCGGGACATGTGGCTATCCATTCTTCACCGCCTCGGCCCACGCCGCGCGGCATCGGGTCTTGACCAACACCGGTGGGGCCATCGGCCAGGGTATTCCGGTGGGCTTTGGCGCCGCCATGGCCGAGCGTGGCAACGCGGTGTTCTGCCTGCAATCGGACGGCAGTGCCCAGTACACCATCCAGACCTTGTGGAGCATCGCCCGCGAACAACTGCCAGTGGTGATCCTGATTGCGGCCAACCATCGCTACGCCATTTTGCAGAACGAGTTGCGCCGCTTTGGCATGACCGAACTGGGCCCCGAAGCCTTGAGCCTGACCGTACTGGACCGTCCACGCATTGATTGGAAAGCCCTGGCCAAGGGCTATGGCTTGCCGGCCAGCACTGTGCACACCAATGGTGAGCTGCACCGCGCCCTGGCCAACGCCAAGGCCGACGGCGGTCCTTGCCTGATTGAAATGGCGCTGTGAGGGAGCGGATATGAACCAGATTCAATTGTTACCTGCCGTCGAGAAGTTCCTGTCGCAACCGGGCCGCCTGTTTATCGGCGGCACCTGGCAGGACGCCGCCAATGGCCGCCGGTTTGCCGTTGAGAACCCAGCCACTGAACAGACCCTGGCTGAAGTCGCCGAAGGCGGCGAACGCGACGTGGATGCCGCCGTCGCTGCCGCCCGCGCGGCCTTCACGGGGACCTGGGCACAGCAGTCACCGGCCCAGCGTGGGTTGTTGCTGTTTCGCCTGGCGGAACTGCTCGACCAGCATCGCGAAGAGCTGGCGCAACTGATCACCCTGGAAAACGGCAAGCCGATTGCCAACGCCCGCGGGGAAGCCGCGAGTGCGGCCAATATCATTCGCTACTTCGCCGGCTGGCCGACCAAGATCGAAGGCAGCACGCTGCCGGTATCGCCCTCCAGTGGCGCACCGATGCTCAACTACACCTTGCGTGAGCCGGTGGGTGTCTGCGCGTTGATCGTGCCGTGGAACTTCCCGTTGACCATGTGCGTATGGAAGCTCGGCCCGGTATTGGCGACCGGCTGTGTCGCGGTACTCAAGCCCGCCGAGCAGACCCCCCTGGTTGCCATTCGCCTGGTGCAACTGATCGAGGCCGCCGGTTTTCCGGCCGGGGTGGTCAACCTGCTCACCGGTCTTGGTGTGCATACCGGCGCACCGCTGGCCCAGCACCCGGACGTGGACAAGATCGCCTTCACCGGCTCGACCCAGGTGGGACGACTGATCGCCCAGGCCGCCACCGGCAACATGAAGAAGGTTTCGCTGGAGTTGGGTGGCAAGTCCCCCAACATCATCCTGCCGGACGCCGATATCGTCCGGGCCGCCAAAGGCGCCGCCGACGGCATTTTCTACAACCAGGGGCAAGTCTGCACCGCTGGATCGCGTCTGTACGTGCACGCCAGCGTCCTTGACCAGGTGCTTGAAGAACTCCAGCGCCACGCGGCCGCCCATGTGTTGGGGCCTGGCCTGGATCCGGCCAGCAGCATGGGCCCGCTGGTCTCGGCGCGGCAATTGGGCACGGTGCGTGGCTACCTGCAACGGGGCCAGGAAGAAGGCGCCGAACTGATCTGCGGCGGTGACCGGCCGGCCCACCTGGAACGTGGCCACTTCATCCGGCCTAGCGTGTTTCTCGACCGCGCCGAGCGTGCCTGTGTCGCCCGGGAAGAAATCTTCGGTCCGGTGCTGACCGTGATGAGTTGGACCGAGATCGATGAGTTGGTGCTGCGTGCCAACGACTCGCCCTACGGCCTGGCCGCCGGTCTCTGGACCCGTGACTTGCGTTCCGCCCATCGCGTGGCTGCGCAGTTGAAGGCCGGTTCGGTGTGGATCAACTGCTGGAACGTCGTCGACCCGGCCTCGCCATTTGGCGGCTACAAACAATCCGGCTGGGGCCGGGAAATGGGCAAGAACGTGATCGATGCCTACACCGAAACCAAAAGTGTCTTCGTCGATCTCGCCTGAGCCGAACAATCACAAGAGGAACTGCTATGGATCTGGAATTGCAAGGCCGCGTGGCGATCGTCACCGGCGGTGGTATGGGCATCGGCAAGGAAGTCGCGCGTTTTCTGTCCCAGGAAGGTTGCAAGGTGGTGATCTGTGCGCGGCGCATGGAGTTTCTCCAGCAGGCCGCCGAGGAAATCACCGCAGAGACCGGCAACGAAGTGCTGCCGCTGTTCTGTGACACCAACCAGATGTCGGCGGTGTCCGACATGGTCGAGGCTGCCCACAAGCACTTTGGCCGCATCGACATCCTGGTCAACGGCGCCGCGGCACCGTCCGGTGTGGTGCGCAACGACATCGAACATGCCGGTGACGACGAATTGCTCTCGGACCTGAACACCAAGGTGATCGGCTATTTCCGTTGCGCCAAGGCGGTGACCCCGCACATGAAGGCCGGCGGTTTCGGTCGCATCATCAACATCGGTGGCCTGACCGGGCGTGGCAGCAAGGTGCTCTCGGGCATGCGCAACCTGGCCATCGCCCACATGACCAAGACCCTCTCCGATCAACTGGGTCCATCGGGCATCACTGTCAATCTGATTCACCCCGGTGTGGTCGATACCCCGCATATCCAGGAACTGTACGAGCGCGAAGGCGTCAAGCAGGGCAAGACGCCCGAGCAGGTGGAACAGGGCTACATCGACGCGACGCCGATCCGGCGCACGTTGGCGCCCATCGAAATGGGCTGGCTGATCGGTTTCCTGGCTTCCCCCAAGGCGGGCGCCGTGACCGGGGAATCCATTGGCATCGACGGCGGCTTGACCCGTGGCATCTTCATTTGAGGAGCAGCAGTGATGAGTAATGGAACCCTTTTGGTCGCTACCGTAGGGCAAGCGGTGATCCGCAGCGCCGATGATGGCCATACCTGGCACCGCCTCGGCCTGGGCCAGGACCTGGAATTCGATGCGATCACCCGATCCCTGAGTTTCCATCCGGGGACGCCGGAGGTGATCTACGCCGGCACCGATGTCGGCCTGTGCATCAGCCACGATACCGGCGGCCATTGGCAGCGGGTGGATTCACCGTTCAACGGGCAGACCGTCTGGAAAGTGGCCGTGGACCCACAGGATGCACAGCGCATTTTCGTCGGCACCGGTGCGCCTTCGCGGGCGGTGCTGTGGCGGACCCTGGACGGCGGCCAGAGCTGGGATCGTGCCCCCGTGGAGATCCCGGAGTTCTGCGAGGGCGTCAGTCGTCCGCGCTTGCTGGCCTTCGCCTACGACCCGACGGACCGCAACCAGCTCTGGTTCGGCCTGGAGGAGGGCGGGTTGTTTCACAGCCGTGACGGTGGCGACAGCTGGACCCGCGTCGATGACCGCTTGCTGTGGGACTTCAACTCGGACGTGCACAACATCCTGGTTTTGCCCAACCATGGGCAAAAGGTCATCGTGGTGGTGTGCGTCAACGCCGTTTACCGCAGTCTCGACGAGGGGCAGACCTGGACCGGCATCGTCGCCCGGGAAACCTTCGGCTTGTACTACGTGCGTGCTATGAACGCGGCGCCGGGCAGTGAAGACACCCTTTACCTGAGCATCTCCGACGGCACCCCCGGCACGACCAGCAAGGTGCTGGTCTCCCGGGATGCCGCCCTCAGTTGGGAAGTGTTGCCACTGCCGCAACAACCCAATTCCTGTATCTGGGCGATTGCCTTCAACCCTGGCGACCCTCGCCAGATCGTCGCCGGGACCAAGTACGGACACCTGTTCACCTCCGAGAACGGCGGTAACGGCTGGCAGAAGCAGTGGCGTGAGTTCAGTGAAATCGCCGATGTGCTCTGGACGCCCGCCGTGGCACAGATCAAGTCCGGGCATCAATCCATCGTCAAGAAAAACTGAGGTATCGCACGATGAAAGTCGAGGTCGTTCGAACTCACCTGTCGCTATTCGTGAGCGATCCTGAAGCGTCGGCACGTTGGTACGCCGATGTTCTGGGCATGCACGAAAGCGCCCGGGGTGATAGCTGGGTCATGATGGCGTTTGGTGCCAAGCATCACGACATTGCCTTGATCCGCGCAGAGCCGGGGGCCCATCAGGGCGGCTTGGGCCTGCAGCACTACGGGCTGGAAATCGCCGGTGACATGACCACGCTGCGCCAGCTCTACGGCATGTTGCTCGCCAAGGGAATCGAGGTGGTGAAGATCACCGATCACGAAATCGGCAATGGCGTGTACTTCAACGACCCCGATGGCAATCGCATGGAATTCTTTCTCGAGACCGAACACGACGATGAGCGAGGCAAGGCCCGTTTCAAGGCCGCCGGAGCCCCCAGCCGAAATTTTGATCTCGATCCACTTTAAAGAGACCTGTCTTATGAAAACCGCAAACTTCGCCAGTTACCACATCCGCAAATGGTATAGCTTCGTCGAGGAAACCCTGGCCAACGAAAGTGGCCAGTTGGCCGATGGCGAACCATTGTTCAAATACGCCATTGCCGCCGTGATCGCCAATCCCTATGCCGGGCGCTACAGCGAAAGTCTGGCCGAACTGATCGAGCCATCTCCTTTGTTGGGCCAGGAATTTGGCCGGCGCATACAGGAACTGGCGGGGCAGCGTGAGGTTGTCAGTTATGGCAAGGCGTGCCTGGTGGGCAGCCAGGGCGAGTACGAGCATGGCAACGCATTGCTGACCAATCCGGCGGCGGATCCGATCCGCGTCGCATTGGGCGGTGGCAAGTCCTGGGTCCCTTCCACGGGCAAGCGTGGCGGGCCTGGCGTGACCATTGATGTGCCGCTGGCCCACAAGGACGCGCTGTATGTCCGCTCGCACTACGACAGCCTTTCGCTGTCGTTCGGTGATGGACCCTCGGCGGACGAGTTGATCATCATCTGGGCCTTCGCCACGCGCGGGCGTTTGCATGCACGCCTGGGCGGTCTCCAGGCCGCAGACATCAAGGGCAATGATGGCCTGCATTGAGGTGGGTTGATCGTGGAGAGCAAACGAATGTCTGCAAACAGCCACTTCTTCACCAATCGCTCGCAGATGCGCCTGCACTATCTGTCGTGGGGCAACCCGTCGGGCATCGCGGTGGTGTTGCTGCACGGGCTGCGCTCCTATGCCCAGACCTGGGATGGCCTGGCCAATGCGCTGGGCGAGCGGTACTGCTGCTATGCCCTTGACCAGCGCGGTCGTGGCTACAGCGACTGGGCGGATCCCTCCAGTTACCGGACCGAGGCCTATGTCCGCGACCTTGAAGATCTGGTGGCGCATTTGGCACTGCAACGTTTTGTCCTGGTGGGCCATTCCCTCGGCGGCACCAATGCATTGGAGTATGCGCGGCTCAACCCGGGGCGACTGCAAGCCTTGGTGATCGAGGACATCGGTCCCGGCTCTTCGGTCAGTGGTGATGGCGCCGAACGCATTCGGCGCGAAATGAGCCAGACGCCGCTGGTGTTTCCTGACTGGGAGAGTGCCGCTCAATTCTGGCGCCAGGCCCGACCTGGCCTGTCGCTGGAAGGGCTGGCGTCCAGGTTGATGCACTCGATGAAAGAAACGCTGGCCGGGATCGAATGGCGTCACGACCAGCAAGGCATTGCCCAGGCACGCCTGAGTATTACCCCGACTGACCTTTGGCCCGCGGTGCGGGCACTGGATTGTCCGACGCTGTTCATTCGTGGCGCGCGTTCCGATTTCCTGCCCTTGGCGACCCTTGAGGCGATCAAGCAGACCAATCCATGGGTGCGGACAGAGGAAATCGCCGACGCCAGCCATTATGTCCATGATGACCAGAGCGAAATGTTCAACCTTGTCGTCATGGATTACTTATACGACCAACGCCTACAACCACAACAACAAAGCGGTGAATAGCGATGAAGCAGGAGAAAACCCAGGTTGTCATCGTGGGTGGCGGCCCGAACGGGATCACGGCTGCTCATTACATGGGGCTGTACGGAATCGACTGCGTCGTGCTTGAGCTGGCTGACGGCGTCCTGCCGTATCCCCGCGCGGTGGGCATGGATGACGAGGCGCTGCGGGTGTTGCAGGGCATCGGCATCGCCGAGCTGGCCGCGCGCGACATGATCTGCAACGTGCCGTTGCGTTACTACAATGCGCGCGGTGTCTGTTTTGCCGAGGTCAAGCCCAGCACGGCTAACTATGGCTGGCCGATGCGCAACATCTTCATGCAACAGTTGCTTGAAACGACGTTGCGCGAGCAGCTGGGCAAACACACCGGCGTCGAGTTGCGCCAGGGCCATGAAATGCTCGACCTGGAGCAGGATGCCGAGGGCGTGACCTTGCAGGTGCGCGATGCCGGGGGTGAGCTCTATCAATTGCAGGCGCAGTACGTGATCGGCGCCGATGGCGGACGTTCCAGCGTGCGCAAGAAGCTCGGGATCGAACTGCTGGGGCTGACCCATCCGCGCAAATGGGTGGTCATCGACACAGCCAACGATACCCTGGATGCACCTTATACGGCCTTGCATGCCGATCCTCAGCGCCCCTTCGTCTGCATCTACCTGCCGTATCAGCAACGGCGCTGGGAGTTCATGCTCCTGGAGGGTGAAGACGAGACCAGGATGTGCGAGGAGGCGACGATCCGGGACTTGATCCGTGGGCATATCGGCGATGCGGTCGATCAACTGGAAATCATCCGGATCCGCGCCTACACCCATAACTCCCGGGTCGCGGCGCGCTTTGTCCAGGGCCGGGTGGCACTGGTGGGGGATGCGGCGCATATTTCCCCGCCCTGGGCCGGGCAGGGGCTCAACTCGGGCCTGCGGGATGTCGCCAACGTCACCTGGAAGCTTGCCGCGATTCTCCAAGGACGGGCGTCGCCGGCGATTCTTGCCAGTTACGATCAGGAGCGCCGTGGGCATGCGACCGATCTTATCGCGTTGGCCGACAACATGGGCGCCGTCCTGGGGCTGACCAATCCGCTGATGGCCGGTGTCCGGGACTGGTTGTTCCAGGCCGTCAATAGCGTCGACAACCTTCGCTCGCACTTGCTGGAATTCAAGTTCAAACCCAAGGCGACCATCACCAAAGGCCTGGTGTATCACGAGCGCGCCGAGCTGCATGAGGATGATCTGGTCGGGCAGTTGTTCATCCAGCCGTCTATCGAAGATGCCCAGGGCCAGCGCCGGCGTCTGGACGAGGTGTTGGGGCATTCCTATGCGGTCCTGGGGTATCGGGTCAATCCGAGCGAGCAGCTCAGCGAGCAAACCGCGGCCTGGTGGGCGCGCTGGGACACGCGCTTCATCCAGATCAATCGTTCGCGCAGTGGCGTGGGGCGTAACCAACCCTTGTCTGCCGATGGCGCCATCTGCGTCGAGGACATCGATAACCGCCTGGGCGAGTGGTTTGCCAAGGTGCGAGATTGCATCGTGGTGGTGCGGCCGGATCGATTTGTCGCCGCGATCACCACACCCGAGCGGCTCGAAGGCGTATTGCGCAAACTGGCGGAGCAACTCTCATGAGGCGCGAAGATGATCTGCTGGTCCGGCTTCACGATGCCGCGCAGGCCGTACACGCCTTGCCTTCGTTGGAGCCTCATGCCTTCGACCTATCGGCGGGCTACACCTTGCAGCGCGAGGCATTGCGCCGACGCCTGGTCGCGGGTGAGCGGTTGACCGGATGGAAGGTGGCCTTCGCTGGCCGCGCCGCCCAGGACCGTTTTGGTATTGATGAACCGGTCCTGGGCGGTTTGACCGATGCCATGACTGTGGAGCCCGGCAGTACGCTGGCGTTTGCCCGGCTGATCCAGCCCAAGCTGGAAATCGAGTTGGCGTTTGTCCTGGGACGTACGCTGGTGCCTGGTTTTTACAGCGACGAAGATATCCTGGCCGCCGTGTCAGAGGTCGCGCCGGCGTTCGAAATTGCCGATTGCCGCTGGGAGGGCTGGCGTTTCGGCGTCGGGGCGTTTCTGGCCGACAACGCCGCCGCGGGGCTTTATTGCCTTGGTTCGCGAATCAGGTTTCATCCTGAGCAATTGACCCACGTGACCTATCGCCTGGAATGCGACGGGGTGCCCTGCGGCGAAGGCAATGCCAAGGCGCGCGAGGACACACCCCAGGCAAACCTGTGCTGGCTGGTGCGACGCTTGCTGGCCGACGGGCAATGCGTTGAGGCGGGCCAGGTCGTGCTGTCTGGAGCGTTGCTGCCGCCCATGGCTGTCCAGGCGGGCGAGTACCGGTTGCACATGCTTGGCATGGAACTGGCTTTGGTTTTCCAGGCGTGAACCACGGCCATCGTCAGGGAGGATCGAGCAACTCATGAGCCGACAATAAGAACCGGACCACCGAGGAACGATGACCATGCTCGCCGAAGTCCGTACCTTCAATGATCCCCAGCAACACGCCGGCTCCATCCTGGGTTGGCAACAAGTCTATGACCAACTGGGTCGTGGCTGCCTTTCCAGTGAGCTGCGGCAGATTTGCGCTGATCGCTTCCAGATTTTCCAGGAAGTGCTGGATAAACGTGTAGTGCAACGCGGCTGCGCACCAAAAGGGCGCTTGTGCATTGCCATGTCGCTGGGCAGCGGCAGCGCGCCGGTGGTCCAGGGGCATCAGGTGGGCGCCCATAGCGTGGTGTTGCTGCGCGATGGAGAGGACTTTGTCTTGCATGCCCCGGAAGGCACGCACTTCTTCGCGGTCAACGTGGACACCGTTCGATTCGCCAAACTGGCGGCCTACGAACTGTCGAACGAACAGCTCAAGCGTTTGAAAAGCGAGTCCCAGATCAGCGTGGATGAAGCGGTGCTGCTCAGAGTCCAGCAAAGGATTCATCCGTTGTTCCGTCACCTTCTGGAACAAACGGATGCCATCACGCCAGCCTCGGAAAAAATGCTGGAGGAGGTGCTGCTCAACGCCTTCCTCGATCTGTTCAGCCACGCCTCGGACGAGGTGCGTGGCCGTCGCGGAAACGTTGCCGTCAGTGCCTACCTGGTCAAGCGCTGCCAGGAACTGGTCGTAGACAGTGGTGACACACCGCTGAGCATTCTTGATTTGTGCGAGCAATTACGGGTGAGCCGCAGGACCCTGCAAAACAGTTTCCAGGCGGTCACCGGAATGCGTCCGGTCGAGTATCTGCGTAACCTGAGGCTCAATGCCGTGCGGCGGCGCTTGATCACGACCTGTGCAAGCACGCTGAATGTCAGTGAGATCGCCGTCGCCATGGGGTTCTTCCACCTGAGTCACTTCGCGACTCATTACCGAACGCTGTTTGGTGAATCACCTTCGGACACTCCCAGGGCTGGATGATTGGGTGTTACCTGGCTACCGCTGTGCACAGTAATGGTCACCGCCTGAGCCATTTGGTAGCACGTCTACCCAATTAACGCCGGGGCTCTTGCATGCCCCACAGTAAGCCCTTTCCTTTAAATCAATCACTTGCACATCAATCCATGCAGTTGGCATGCATTCTGCTTTTTTGAATTTATGGATAATTGGATACAAAAATTCAGAAGGTGCAGCCATGCAATTCGCTCCGAGTTACGTTGAACGCCCGCCGATGACGGCCGAGGAGGAGGCTTACAACTTCCTGCTGGACGCCATTTGCGGCGGTCGATTCCGCAAGGGTGACCGACTGATCGCCGAGGACATCGCCAGCGAGATCGGCATGAGCCGGATGCCGGTGCGCGAGGCGTTTCGTCGATTGGATGCCCAAGGCCTGGTGACCCTTCGGCCCAATCGCGGGGCCATTGTCAGTGGCCTGGATATCGATGAACTGCACGAAGTCTTCGAGATGCGCAGCGTTCTCGAAGGCCTGGCGATCCGTGTCGCGGTCGCCAGGATAGGCGAGCGCCAATTGGCGGCCCTGGAGCGTCTGCTGGACGAGATGGACGATTACCGTGAGGAAAGCGCCGAGTGGGTCAGCCGGCATCGCGCTTTTCATGAATACCTGTGCAGCCTCAGCGGTCGTCCCCGGTTGCTGAAGCAGATCAGTGCCCTCTATTCCCTGATCGAGGCGCCCATGCGCCTATGGCTGCAGCACGTGGAAAAACCCCTGAGTGCGCGCCAGGAACACGCGGTGATCCTCGACGCAATTCGTACTGGCGACGCCGATAAGGCCGAGGCAGTGGTGCGCGCGCACATCGAAGGCACCGTTCCTGAGTTGATCCAATTTCTGCAATCGAAAAAATAACCAGAGCGGGCCCCGAGCCTGCCGGTGTTTTGACTTTGAGTACTGCCCGTTACTTACTGAACTGGAGTGTCTGGTCATGCATAAGCCTCGCCTGTTGGTTGTCGCCCTATCCTTGGGATTCTGTGCTCAGTGGGCGGTTGCCGCGCCCGTTGTTCCGGAGCGCTTGCTCAAGGTCGATAAACTCGTCTATTGCTCGGGCATGGATTCGCCGCCCCTGGTGTCTTTCGATGAAGCACAAAAACCCAGGGGCCTGACCGTCGACCTGGGCCTGGAAATCGCCAAGCGCCTGGGTGACAAGAAGGTCGAGTGGCGGGTCATTCCCTTTTCCGGACTGCTCCCGGCCTTGCTGGCCAAGCAGTGCGACATGATCGTCGATCAGTTGTTTGACAAGCCCGAGCGCCGCGAGGTGATCGATATCGTCAACTACATGTACTCCAGCCAGGCGGTGGTGGTGCCCAAGGGCAATCCTAAGGCCCTCAAGACGCTGCCTGACTTGTCTGGACACAAGGTTGCGGTGCTCAACGGCTCTACGATCAAGACCCTGCTCGACGCCGAGAACGAAACCCTGGCCAAGTCCGGCAAGCCGGGGATGAAACTGGTGGTCTACAACACTGACACCGATGCTTTCCAGGCCTTGCGCATCGGCCAGGTCGACGCCTACGGCACCACCGTGGAAACCGCCGGTTATTACGCCGCCATGGCTCCCGACCTGTTCGAAGAAGGGGTTCCAGCCTTCAGTCGGATTCTCACCGGCCTGGGCATTCGCAAGGATGATCCGCAATTGACCGCCGCCGTGCAGCAGGTGATCAGCGACATGCGCAGCGATGGCAGCTACAGCCAACTTCTCGGTAAATGGCATGTCGCCAGTGACACACTCGATTGAGGTGAACCACCGATGAATTTCAATTGGGATGTGTTCTGGCAGTACCTGTTACAGCCCAGCGGGGTCTACCTCACCGGGCTCTGGCTGACCTGCGTGATCAGTGTGCTGGCGATGTTGCTGGGCTGTGCACTGGGGCTGGCGGCGGCGTTGCTGCGGTTGTCGCGCAACCCGTTGCTGAACCTGCCGGTGCGCTTTTACGTGTGGCTGATGCGTGGCACGCCGCTGCTGGTGCAAATCGTCTTTCTCTACACCGCGCTGGCCGCCGGCGGGATTTTCCGCTTCGAAGACATCGACCTGTTTGGCCTGGTGATCCCCGGCAATATCCAGGCGGCGATCATTGCCCTGGGCCTCAACGAAGGCGCTTATATGGCCGAGATCATCCGGGCCGGTATCGGCGCGGTGGACAAAGGCCAATACGAGGCCGGGCGCTCCCTGGGCATGACCTTCGCCAAGCTGATGCGCCGCGTGGTCCTGCCCCAGGCGTTCCGGGTCATCGTTCCGCCGCTGGGTAACGAGTTCAACGTGATGCTCAAGAACACCACGTTGGTCAGCGTGATCGGCGTACAGGAACTGCTGCTCAGCACCCAGATGGTCACGTCGGCCACGTTCCGCGTGTTCGAGCTGTACCTGGTGGTGGCGATCTATTTCCTGTTGCTGACCACGCTGTGGGGCTTTTTCCAGCGCTGGCTGGAAGCCCGTTTCGGCCAATCGGACCGGCCCTCGTCACCACCGCCGGCGTCGACGCGGATGTTCGGTCGCAGCACCCTGAACCTGCTGAGGGCACGTTAACCATGGCGCACAAAAGTGAAGAGCTGATCATCGAAGCCCTGGATGTGCACAAGTCCTTTGGCGAGTTGCAGATCCTCAAGGGCATATCCTTGCAAGTACGGCGTGGCGAAGTGGTGGTGCTGATCGGCGCTTCCGGCTCGGGCAAGACCACCTTTATCCGCTGCATCAATCTGCTGGAAGACATCCAGGGCGGGCGCATCCGCGTCAATGGCCGGGCCATGGGGTATCGCGAGCGGGCCGACGGTAGCCTGGTGCGCGATTCGGAGCGCAACATCGCTCGCCAGCGGCGGGACATCGGCATGGTGTTTCAGCGCTTCAACCTGTTTCCTCACATGACGGCCCTGGAGAACATCATCGAGGCGCCGATCCAGGTGCTCGGGATGCCTCGCGCCGCGGCGCTGGAACAGGCCCGCAACCTGCTGGAGCGGGTCGGTCTGGCGGACAAGGCCAACCACTACCCGTCGATGCTCTCCGGCGGCCAGCAGCAACGGGTGGCGATTGCCCGTGCCCTGGCGATGAAACCCCAGGCCATGTTGTTCGACGAACCCACCAGCGCTCTTGACCCGGAAACCGTTGGCGAGGTGCTGCAAGTGATGAAAGCGTTGGCAGAGGAGGGCATGACCATGGTCGTGGTCACCCATGAAATGGGTTTTGCCCGAGAAGTGGCAGACCGTGTGGTGGTGCTGGATCAAGGCGAACTCATCGAGCAAGGCCCGCCGGAGCAGATTTTCAGTCATCCCACGCACCCTCGAACCCGGGCTTTTCTCAGTCGCGTGTTATGACCTTTGCAAGAGTGTTCCCCTAAGTTCGACCCATGAATCCTTGTGCTGAAGAGCCTTTGCCATGCTGAAATTTTCTGCTCACGAGTACCCTTATCCGTCGCAACGCCAGAGCGTTTTTGCCCGCCGGGGCATGGTCGCCGCTTCCCAGCCCCTGGCGGCTCAGGCGGGCATCGAGATCATGCAAAAAGGCGGCAATGCCATTGATGCCGCCATCGCCACGGCGGCGGCGCTGACGGTAGTCGAACCCACTGGCTGCGGCATCGGCGGCGATGCTTTTGCCTTGGTCTGGTGCAAAGGCCAATTGCACGGCCTCAACGGCAACGGCCATGCACCGGCGACCCTGAGTATCGAGGCGGTCAAGGCGGCCGGCCATGAACAGATGCCGCTCTATGGCTGGACGCCGGTGACTGTCCCGGGTTGCCCATCGGCCTGGGCCGAGTTGTCGCAACGTTTTGGCAAGCTGCCCTTTGCCGTGTTGCTGCAGCCGGCGATCAGCTTGGCGCGGGACGGTTTTGCACTGTCGCCGGTGGTTGCCCATCAATGGCAGATCGCGCTGAACGAGTTCGCGCCCCATCGTGATCAGGTCCTGGATGCCTGGTTCCAAACCTTTCTGATTGACGGTCGCGCGCCACAAGCCGGGGAGATTTTCTGCAACCCGGCCCAGGCCCGCACCCTTGAAGAACTGGCCGCCACCCGCTGCGAAAGCCTGTATCGCGGTGCCCTGGCCGCACGCCTGGATGCCCACTCCCGGGCCAGCGGCGGTTACCTTCGCGCCACGGACCTGCAGGATTATCGCGCCCAATGGGTGGCGCCGATCCACGTCAACTACCGAGGCGTCGATGTCTGGGAAATCCCGCCGAGCGGGCAGGGCCTGGTGGCCTTGATGGCGCTGAAAATACTGGAAGGCTTCAGCTTCGATCACCGCGACAGCCCGCAGACCTGGCATCGCCAGTTGGAGGCCATGAAGTTGGCCTACAGCGATGGCCTGCACTACATCACCGACCCCCTGCACATGCGCGTGGCGGTGGCTGACCTGCTGAGCGCCGAGTACAGCGCTCGCCGTCGCAGCCAGATCAGCGAACAGGCCCTGCCACCCAAGCCTGGCGACCCTCACGCCAGCGGCACGGTGTACCTGGCGACCGCTGACGGGGAAGGCAACATGGTCTCGTTCATCCAGAGCAACTACCACGGATTTGGCTCCGGCGTGGTACTGCCCGACAGCGGCATTGCCTTGCAGAACCGCGGGCAGGAATTCAGCCTCGATTCGAGCCATGCCAATTGCCTGGCCCCGGGCAAGAAGACTTTCCACACCATCATTCCCGGTTTCCTCACCCGCAATGGCCAGGCCCTTGGTCCTTTCGGCGTAATGGGCGGCTACATGCAGCCCCAAGGCCATGTGCAGATGGTGATGAATCTGGTGGACTTCGGCCTGAACCCGCAAGCGGCCCTGGACGCTCCGCGTTGGCAATGGCTGGGCGAAATGAAAGTCGGCATCGAGCACGGCGCCTCCCGCGACCTGGCCAATGCCCTGGCGCGGCGAGGTCATGACGTGCGGATCGCCAGCGACCTGACCGATTACGGGCGGGGCCAGATCATCTTGCGCGATCCGGTCAGCGGGGTACTGTGTGGTGGGACCGAGCCCAGGGCGGATTCGCATATTGCTGTGTGGTGAGGCGATTCGGCTGTCCCAAACACACGTTTCCAGAACACCACTCTCGCAAAGGACTTCCCTACCTCATCTGAACCTTCCGGCAATACAGCGCTCACTTGTTAAGTCGCCGTGCCAGTGAGCGCTGTCCCATTGCCGATAAGGAATTCGCATGGAAGCTTTACATCAAGGGCTCTCTGGCATATTTCTGGCAGTCGATAAGTAAAAATCACGCCATTTATTGGCTCAGGGAGCGCTGATGAGTGTTCGTCCATTGAGCGATTCCCCGCCGCAATCGAACAATTACGTTGTCACACCTCACAGCCAAGAACCCCCGGATCCTGTCGGCATGGCATACGCAGGCGACGAAGACACGATTGAGCAATTGTTGGAATCGGCGCGTAACTGGGCCCATACCACCCAATGGGTGGTATATCGCGCCGGTGAGCAGATGCATCTGGTCGGGCAAGGCGATCCTCGGGGGCAATGGCCATCAAGCATTGCCAATACAGAGTTTGAGGCTTTCTGCCAGACCGGACAGTTGCACCGTTGGCCGACCGGTAGAGGCGAAAGCGTGCTGGGATGGCTACTGGCGCCAGCCACCGATGCCGAGGAGCCGGCGCTCGCCGAGTTTGCCCGGCGCTTGGGCATTGAGGTTCAGACCAATACCCTTGCCCGTGCCCAGGTCACTCAACGTGTGCTGTACGAGATTACCTACCTGGCCAGTTCGACCCGCGACCGCTCCGTATTCCTGGTTGGGGTTCACCAGTTGCTCGCCAGCCTGATCGACGCCGAGAACTTCTATCTCGCGTTGTATGACCCGCGCACAGGCAAGATCGACTACCCGTATTACGTCGACATCATCGACGTTGATGCCGTGGAGTCCCAGCATTACGAATACCTTGACCCTGCGCATCTGTCGCTGACCGGCCAGGTGTTGACCACGGGCCAGCCGTTGCTGATCGACGCTGCCGGCATTTGCGAGGCTCAGGCCGAGGGCCGTTTCTACTGCGTGGGTGATCGTCCCGAGTTCTGGATGGGGGCGCCGTTGAAAAATGCCTCGGATGAGGTATTTGGCATGCTTGCCATGCAGGTCTACGACGTTGCGCGTACCTACAGCGCTGAGGACCGCGCGCTGTTTCTGGTGGTTGCCCGTCACGTGGCCATGGCCCTGGACCGGATTCTGAACCGAGAGGGCATGGAGGAGACGGTGATGCGTCGTACGCTGGAGCTTTCGGTACTCAACGACGCATTGCGCCAGGAAGTGGCAGACCGAGAGCGCGCCGAACATTTGCAGAGCGCGCTGTTCCAGATTGCAGAGCTGTCGAGCCAGCCCGGGGACATGGCTGAGCTATTTCAAACCTTGCATGGCATCGTCGGTGATCTGCTGTTCGCGCAGAACTTCTACATCGCGCTGTTCGACGACGCGATCGGTGAAGTGACCTTTCCGTACTATGTCGATGAGCGGAAAACGACCCTCCCGGCGGCACGACGTGGGTGCCGGGGCTTGACCGAGTACGTTATCCGCCAGCGTCGCCCTTGCCTGATTGATCCCTTTGATGCTGATCGGTTGTCTGCGCAAGGTGAACTCGAAGTCACCTACGAGTCGGTCCGATTTCATTCCTGGCTGGGCATCCCGTTGTTCGATGGCGATGTCGTGCGTGGCGTGCTGGCGGTGCAAAGCTATACCTCGCAGGTGGGCTACACCCTGCGCGACCAGGAGCTGCTGACGTTCGTGTCCCGGCACATTGACACGGCGTTGTCGCGCCGCACCGCAGCCGAGGCGATCCATGCCGCCAACCTCAAGCTGGAAGCCCGGGTGCAGGACCGCACCCGCGAACTCGATCACGCCAACGCCAAGTTGCAGCACGAAAATGCCCACGATGCGCTGACTGGGCTACCGAATCGTACTTATCTGCAACAGCGCCTCAATCTGGCCTGGTCGCGGTTCGAGAGCGAAGGCGGGCAACTGACGGTGATGTTCATCGACCTCGACCGCTTCAAGAGGGTCAACGACAGCTTCGGCCATCACTTTGGCGACCTGCTGTTGATGCAGGCTGCCCACCGTTTGCGCAGTTGCTTGCGTGACACCGACATGCTGGCGCGCCTGGGGGGCGATGAGTTTTCGGTGCTGGCGCCGGAAGCGACGCTGGAGGTGGCGATCGAAATCGCCGAACGGATCCTGGCGGTGTTCGATTTGCCATTTTTCATCAATGGCCACGAAATTTTTTCCTCCTGCAGCATCGGTATTGTCAGCGCCGACCGTCAGTTCCATCACGAGCCCGCCGACTTGCTGCGCGATGCCGATGTGGCGATGTATCGGGTTAAAAGTGCCGGGCGCGACAGCTACGGGGTGTTCAACCAGGAAGTGCGTCGGCAAGTCTCCGATCAGGTCGAGCGTGAAGGGGCGTTGCGCAATGCGCTCAAGCGTACCGACGAACTGCTGCCGTATTTCCAGCCGATTGTCAGCGTTGAAAACGGCGAGCTGGTGGCTCTTGAAGCGCTGATTCGCTGGCATCAGCCGGGCGGTCGCATCATCGCGCCGGGCGAGTTTTTGCCGGATGTCGAGGGTTTGCGCCTGATCGGTCGATTGGACCTGTATATGCTCACCCGCATCGCCGTGATCCTCGCACAGCCCGAGCACGCTAATTGGCCGCCGGTGCATGTCAATTGCTCCAGCTACAGCATGACGCGCCCGGACTTCGCCGATGATGTGCTTGCCCTGTTGGCGCGGTACCAGGTCGAGCCGTCGCGGATCTGCCTGGAATTGACCGAAGGCGCGCTGGTGGCCGAGCCTGCTATTGCCCGCTTGACCATGCAGCAATTGGCCGACAACGGTATGTCGGTGGTGCTCGATGACTTCGGCGCGGGATTTTCATCCCTGAGCTATGTGCATCAATACCGTTTCAGCGGCTTGAAGATCGACAAGTCGTTCATCTTCGAACTGACCAGCAGCCCCCGCAGCCGCGCCATCGTCCGGGCGATCGTGCGGATGGCCGAGTCTCTGGACCTCAGCGTGGTGGCCGAAGGTGTCGAGGATGAAGAGACGCTGCTCTTGTTGCGCGAAATGGGGGCAGGGCAGGCCCAAGGTTATTATTTTGCCAAGCCGATGGGGCTGGACGCCTTGTTGGCGACTTCGCTGCTCGGTCGCCAGGCGCCTGAGGACAGCGCACCGGGCAGACCGAGCCTGGGATAATGTTTGCCTTATGGATGGGCGGGATAGTCGATGTATCCGCGCTGGTCACCGCCAAAGAAGGTACTCGGGTCTGGGGTGTTGAGCGCTAGCCCGTCGCGGATCCGTCGTGGCAAGTCAGGGTTGGCCAGGAAAGGTCTGCCAAAGGCAATGATGTCCGCACGGTTGGCGGCCAGGGCTTGCTCCGCTGTTTGCGGGTCGTAGCCTCCGGCGATCATCAATACGCCGTTCCATTGCGTACGCAACTGACTGATGATCGCGTCCCAGCGCGGATCGAAGTTTTCGTCCTTGACGGTGCCTACCACGGCCGGTTCTACGAGATGCAGGTAGGCCAGGGGCCAGCGGTTCAACGAGCGGACGATGTAGCCGAATGTGGCCTCGGGTGTCGCATCACCCATGCCCATGAAGCGTCCCATGGGCGTCAGCCGTACGCCCACGCGTTCTGCCCCCACCTCATCGGCAACCGCTTCCACGACGTCCAGCAAGAGCCGGGCGCGATTCGCCACGCTACCGCCGTAATTGTCCTCACGCTGGTTACTGTTGCTATTGATGAATTGGTCGAGCAGATAACCGTTGCCGGCGTGAATCTCGACGCCGTCCATGCCGGCTCTCAAGGCATTGCGCGCTGCGCGACTGTAGTCGCTGATGATGTCGGCGATCTCAAATGCTTCCAGGGCGCGGGGCGTGGGTACATCCTCCCAAACGCCGTTGCCCTGATCATCGACAATGAACGTCTTGCCTGGAACGGGCAGTGCGCTGGGGGCAACCGGCAGGGCGTTATCGGGTTGGAAACTGGGGTGAGAAACACGCCCCACATGCCACAGCTGCATGAATATCCGCCCACCGGCTTCATGCACGTGTGTGCTCACCTGACGCCAGGCGTCGACCTGCTCGTCGCTGTAGATGCCTGGCGTCCAGGCGTAGCCCTGACCTTGGCGGGAAATCTGCGTGGCTTCGGTAATGATCAGCGCGGCGCTCGCGCGTTGCCGATAATATTCAGCGTTCATGGCGGTTGGCAGGTCGCCCGGCTGCCCGGCCCGGGAGCGCGTCAGGGGCGCCATGGCCATGCGATGAGCAAGTGTGTAGGGGCCAACCTTAATGGGTTCAAGCAGGTGCTGAGTCATGGGTGTTCCTCGTGACGACATGGCAGGGTGCAGCGGTTGGTCACTAACTTAATCCTCCCGGCGTCGAGTGATAATCCAGTCGAAGCTCTACGCTGCATTGCGTCAAACGCAACGCTTTGGGGCGGCGTGAGGCCGGGCTATTGCGGCTGCGCTGACCGGGTCAGGGGAAGGTTCAGCCAACGCCGGCCCGTGGCATTCGCCACGGCATTGCCGAGGGCGGCGGCCATGGGGCCCTGGACGATCTCGGCGGCACCGAGAAATGGCTGCCCCGGTTGATCGAGCAAATGCACATCGACCTGCCTGGGCAATTGTGTAAAGCGCAGGATCGGATAACCGCTCCAGTCGTAGCTGCGTACGCCACCGGGGTCGTAACCGACTTTTTCAAACAGCGTCCAACTGGCGGACTGCACAATGCCGCCCTCCACCTGGTTGCGCAGGCCATCGGGGTTGACGATTTGGCCCACGTCCACCGCTGTCACCACGTGATCGAGTTGTACCTCGCCTGTCAGCGGATGCACCTGTAGACGGACAGCCAGGGCGCAGTAACCCATGATGTTTTTGTAGCGGGCAAACGCGAACCCTATGCCTGAACCTGGTTCGTTGCTTTTGTGCGGCCAGCCCATAGCGTCCCGGACACGCTCGATCACCGCACGTGCCCGTGGGTCTGTGAGATGGGCGAGGCGAAAGGCGACTGGATCGGCGCCGACCTGGACGGCCAGTTCATCGATGCAGGCTTCGATGGCGAAGATATTGATGTGCGCCCCCAGCGAGCGCATCGCTGAGGTGCGAAACGGCATTTGGGTCACGAAGTTCATGTCGATGCGGGTGGACGCCAGGCTGTACAGCGGCACGGCATTTCGATCGCCATCCCCTTCGGGCTGGGCGATCGGCACCGACGGCGCGGAAACGAACGGGCGAGCCAACAACCGGGCGGGAATCAACCTGCCGGCGTTTACGATGCGTTCGTTGTGCGGCGTCGTCCACAGTTCATAGGTCCAGTCCTGCAATTTGCCCTGCGGATCGAGGCTGGCCCGGACCTCGGTGAGCATGGCGCAACTGTAGGGCTCCCAGAGATTTTCCTGTTCGCGCATCCATTGCACGCGCACCGGCGTGCCGGCGACGCGCATTGCGATCAATGCGGCATCGGCTGCCGCGTCGTCCGCACCATTGTGGCCGTAACAGCCGGAGCCCTCGACATGGATGCAGCGCACTCGTTCGACTGTCAGCCCCAGCATTTCGGCGATTCCCGCGCGAAGAGGGAAGACCCCCTGGGTATGAGTCCAAACGGTGAGCAGGCCATCCTTGAACCAGGCCACGGCGCAGGAAGGGCCGATGGAACCGTGCATGAGGTACTGCTTGGTGACCCGGGCGCGATAGCTCGCGCTGGCTGTGGCCGCTGGTGTGCCTTCATGGCTGATCGGGTAGCGGCGGGCGGGCAGGCGTGTCAGTAATCCGTGGATGTCCTGAGGGTCGGGGAGCGGCTCTGCGCCGCTCCAGCGCGCCAGCTCATAGCCGCTGCGCATCGCCTTGATGGCCTGCCACTCATCTCGGGCAACCACCGCCAGGTAGTTGCCGTCGCGCACCACCTGTACGACGCCGGGCAGGCGTTTTATCGATTCGGTATCGAAGTCTTCAAGAGCGCAACCAGGACGTGGCGGGCGGATGACCCGCGCATGCAGCATGCCTGGCAGGCGCATGTCCTGGACAAAAGCGGCGCCGCCACTGACCTTGGCCGGGATATCCAGGCGTGGAAGCGAATGGCCGATCAGCTTGAAGGCGGACGGTGGCAGCGATGGCGATTGCGCCTTCGCGTAAAGGTGCAAGTCGACGCCCTTGACGGCCTCGGCGTAGGACATTCGCTGGCCAGCCGGGCCCTGGATGACGCCCTCGTCAGTCACCAGCAATGCGGCTTCCACACCCCAGTTGCGTGCTGCCGATTCCAGCAGCAATTGCCGCACCTGAGCGGCGGCATTGAACAAGGCGGTGCCACTGTCGAAGATGCTGTGGCTGCCGGCGGTATAGCCTTCGTTCGGTGTCAGGGCGGTGTCGGCGGTGAGCAGGGTGATCGCCCCTGGCGAGACGTGCAGGCGCTCCGCGGCAATCTGCAGGAGGGCTGTTTTTACCCCGGTCCCCAATTCGACTTTACCGGTGTAGACCGTGATGCCTTCGGCACTGACGCGGATCCACGCATCGAGGTAGGGATTGGTGCGCAGGCTTCCTGGAAGATCGGGCGCCAGCACGACCGTGCCAAGGGTATCGACCTCGCTATCGGCCAGCGCATGACGCGCCGCCGGTACCAAGGTGAACGCCAGCACCAGCGCGCCCCCGCGCAGGAACGCGCGGCGCCCTTGGTCGACTTCATCGCGAAGGGTCATGTGGCACTCCTGTCTGGCCTGGCAACGCGGCTGATGGCGTCGATGATGCGCAAATGGGTTCCGCAACGGCACAAGTTGGTTGCCATGTGCTCGCGTAGGGTCTGTTCGTCCGGATGGGGATCGCGCTCAAGCAACGCCTGGGCGCGCATCAGCATGCCGGCGATGCAGTAACCGCACTGTGCGGCCTGGGTCTCGATAAAGGCCCGTTGCAACGGGCCAGGACGATCCGCCGTGCCCAGGCTTTCGACCGTACGGATGTGCTTGTTTTCCAGGCCGGAGCAGGGCGTCAGGCAGGAGAACACGGGCTGGTCATCGACCAGCACGGTGCAGGCTCCGCACTGACCCAGGCCGCATCCGTATTTGGCGCCGTTGAGCCCCAGGTGATTGCGCAGCGCGTACAGCAGCGGCATGTCCGGCTCCAGTTCCAGCGAATGGGGCGAGCCGTTGACGTTGAGGGTCACTTGGGTCATTGCGCCTCCTGACGTAACTCATCAATAGTGGAAGAAAGATCCGCCCACGGTTGGCCAGGCTTGGCCTGCTCGCGCAGGAACCCGGCCAGGGCGGCGAGCTGGTGGTTGTCGAGGCTGGCAGCGAAAGGTGGCATGCTCGGTCCGGGGCGCCCCGGGGTGGCGGGCACACCTTCAAGCACGGTCTTGAGAAAGTTGCGCGCGCTCGTCGCATGCAGCGCCGATGTGCGGTCCAGTGCAGGGCGCCCATCGATCTGGCGCATGGGCGCGGCCGGGCCATGGCAGCCTGCACAGGCGCTCTGGAACAGTAGAGGGCCAGGCGTTTGCCCGATCACCTCGCTGGGAGGTTTGATCGAGGGCGCGACCGGGCTGGGCGCGGGGGCCTTGAGGCTCAGGAGATATTCGGCGATCGCGTCGGCGTCGCTGGCCGGCATGTTGGTCAGGCTGAGGCTGACCGGTCGCATCGGTCCCGCGGCGGTGCCATGGCCCTCGACCACCTCCGCCCGCAGGTAGCGCGCCAGTTGCGCGCTGCTCCAGGGGAATGTCCGGCTGGCCATACCCAGCAGGGAAGGGGCCTCCCATCCGTCTACATGCCCTCCAGCAAGATGCTGGTTGGATTTCTCCGCGCCCAACGGATTGAGCGGCGAATGGCAGCCGCCACAGTGGCCAGGGCCTTCGACCAGATAACGTCCACGATTCCAGGTTGCAGATTGTTGGGCCACGGGCGTCAAGGGTTGCTGATGCAGAAACAGCAGGTTCCAGAACGACACCAATGGCCGGATGTTCATCGGGAAGTTCATCCGGTTTTGCACGGCTGGTGCGTGTACGGCGGGGCCACTCATCAAGTAGGCGTAGACGTCCGCGATATCCTCGTCGGTCATGCGCCGGTAGTACGCGTAAGGGAAAGCGGGATACAGCAAATGCCCATCCCGGGAAACGCCCTCGCGCATCGCCCGCTGGAACGCTGGCAATGACCACTGGCCAATCCCGGTCTCGATATCCGGCGTGATGTTGGTGCTATAGAGCGTGCCGAACGGTGTGACCAGCGCCAATCCTCCGGCCAGGTACTGACCGCCGGGACGGGTATGGCAGACCGCGCAGTCGCCGGCTTCGGCTACCCGCGCACCGCGGTGCACTTGGCTGGAATCGAATGGTGATTGCGCGTCGGCGGGAGCGATCGCCGGGCGCCACATCAACAACGCGGCACCTATTCCACCCACCAAGGCGAGTACGACGGCGCCCACCCACAGCGGCTTGGTTTTCATGATTCGCCCCTTCATTCGCCGGTTCTCCGTAGCCCGTGCCCAAGCGTAGCGAAGGGGTATGGGTTGCGGTATTGCCAACCCGCGCAATGACGTTTTGCGTCATTGGCAACGCTGGGGTCGTTGCGTCATGCGCATCGCTGCATTGCCCCAGCGACGGATTCTCCTGGGCGAGCGTCGCGCCTAGCCTTGGCGACACTCTCTCCATCGAATGAGGTTCCATCATGGCCATCGGCAACTTTGCAACTCCGGCAAATACGGCGCAGGCAGGCGAACGACCGGCTCCAATCTCCAGCACCCTGGTCGCCTTGCTGGCTTTCTGTTGTGGGGCCGTCGTCGCCAACCTCTACTACGCCCAGCCGATCGTCGAGCTGATCGCCCCGCAAATCGGCCTGTCCAGCGCCAACGCCAGCCTGATCGTTTCGCTGACCCAATTAGGCTATGCCGTGGGCCTGCTGCTGTTGGTGCCTTTGGCTGACTTGATGGAAAATCGCCGCCTGGTGGTGGGCTTCACGCTCGTCGCCAGCCTGTGCCTGGTAGCGGCAGGCTTCACCGACTCGCCTTCGTTGTTCCTGTTGTTCTCATTGCTGATAGGCCTCACTTCCGTGGCCGTGCAGATTCTCGTACCGCTGGCGGCGCACATGGCCCCTGAAGCAAGCCGTGGCCGTGTCGTTGGCAATATCATGAGCGGCTTGCTGCTGGGGATTCTGCTCTCACGCCCACTGTCGAGCCTGCTGGCACAGGCGGTCGGTTGGCGTGGTGTGTTCTTCAGCGCCGCAGCCCTGATGGCGTTGATTGCCTTGGTCATGGCCGTTGCCCTGCCACGGCGCATGCCAACCCATCAGTCCTCTTACGGCGAGTTGATCCGCTCGGTATTTGCCCTTGCGCGACGCCACCCAAGCCTGCGAGAGCGTTCCTTGTATCAAGGGTTGCTGTTCGCCAGCTTCAGCCTGTTCTGGACCATCGTGCCCATTGAACTGATTCGCCAACACGGTTTCAGCCAGGCGCAGGTCGCGATGTTTGCCTTGGTAGGGGCCGTTGGTGCGATCGCGGCCCCGATTGCCGGTCGATTGGCGGACGCCGGGCATGGCCAGCGTGGCACCCTCGCTGCGTTGATACTGGCCCCTGTTGCGTTGTGGTTGGGGGCCCTGCCAGGCAGTGGTTATCTCTGGCTGGTGGTGTGCGCGGTGCTGCTGGATTTTGCCGTGCAGCTCAACATGGTCCTCGGCCAGCGTGAGGTGTACGCCATCGATCCCCATAGCCGGGCGCGTCTGAATGCCGTGTACATGACCAGCATCTTTGTCGGCGGGGCCCTGGGTTCGTTGATCGCCAGCCCCCTGTATGAGCAGGTCGGGTGGAACCTGTCGGCGGCTGCGATCGCCTGTGTTCCAGGCTTGGCGTTGGTGCTGTTCCTAAGCCGTCGCCATCGCAAGGCTTGAGCACAGTCATACAAGACAGCTCTTGCGTGCTCAGGCATAGTCGTCGAGGTGATTTTTCGCTCTCGGAATCGGCTTATGGACAAGTTGCTGGCGCTGAAGATGTTTGTTGAAACCGTGCGTTGTGGCGGCTATTCATCGGCGGCGCGCAAGCTGGGTATTTCCACGTCTTCGGTGACCCGGCAGGTGGCGGCGTTGGAAGGGGAACTGGGCGCCAGCCTGCTTAATCGCACCACGCGCAACACCAGCGTCACGGTCGCCGGGCAAGCCTATTTCGAGAAGGCCCTGGCGATTATCGAGTCCATCGACGAAGCCGATGCCATTGTCGCCGACCGTGGCACTGAGCCCCAAGGGCATCTGCGTGTCAGTGTCCCGGTGGAGTTCGGCCGGCGCATCATCGCTCCCCACCTGGGCCGTCTGCTTGATCGTCATCCCGGCCTGGAAATCAGCCTGTCGTTGAGCGATCGGGTCAGTGACCTGATCAGCGAGCGAATCGATGTGTCGGTGCGTCTCGGTTCGTCGGTGGTCAGCGATGACATCGTCAGTAAAAGGATCGGCCATTTCCAGCGTTGGGTCGTGGCCAGCCCCGAGTACCTGGCACGGACCGGTTTGCCACGCCACCCCAATGACCTGCTCAAACACCAGTGCCTGCGTTTTGATTATGGCGCAGCGCACCATGCCTGGACTTTCCAGGGCGACGAAGCTGTCTTGAGCCTGAATGTGCAGGGGCGCTTGCAGAGCAATAACGCCGACATCCTGCGAGAGGCGGCGCTGGCCGGTGGCGGCGTGGCGCTGCTGGCCGACTGGTTGGTGCGCGACGATGTCGGCCAGGGCCGCCTTAGCCGCGTCCTGGAACACTACGAAGTCAATCCCGGGGCCGCCAGCTCCTGCATCAACGCGCTGTATCTGCCCAACCACCGCGGCTCCAGTCGCATCAATGTGTTCATTGAGTTCCTCGAGGAAATCCTCGTCGCCTGAACACTCTTGAAGAAAAGCCGCGACCGCTGAAGGCGGATCGCGGCTTTTTTTGATTGCATCGGCCAAACCTGTGAGTGTTATTTCTGGCTGAGCGCGGCGATGGAAAGTCCTGACACGATGAAGGTCAACCCCGCGCCGAGGTTGAGCCCGTTGGCGAGGCGCGGGCGTTTGTAAATGTATTGCGACAGGCGCGTGGCGAAGATACCCATCAACGAAAATCCCACGGCCGTCAGCAGAGCGAACCAGAACCCGTAGACCAGCATCTGCACAGTGACCGAGCCAAGTGCGGGGTTGATGAATTGAGGGATGAACGCCAGCACGAACAACCCTGGCTTGGGATTGAGCGCCGCTGAAAGGAAGCCTGTCAGCAAGATGCTGCGCAGGGGCTGTCGCGCGGCGGGCGCGAAGGTGATCAAGCTTTTGGCACGCAGCACCTTGATCCCGAGCCAGAGCAGGTAGGCGGCCCCCACCAACTTGACCACCCAGAAGGCGACGGTCGAGGTCTGGATCAACAACGTGAGCCCCAGCGACGCGGTGGTGACGTGAAACAGGATACCCAGGCCAGACGACAGGCCCGACACGAGGGCTGCCAGGCGACCCTGGCTGAGCCCGCGTCCTATCGCCAGCAAATTGTCAGGGCCTGGAGAGAGGACCAGCAGCACGCAAGCTGTGGTGTAGGTGAACCAGATATCCATTGGAAACACGGTGACGCTCCCTGCGAGGTAGGTGTGGGGTCAACTGATGATGCCCAGGACGGCTGCCCTGACCACCGCTGCGGTTTTGTTAGTGGCGCCGAGCTTGCCCACGGCGTTCTTCACATGGAATTTGACGGTGTCGAAGGAGATGGCCAGGATCTGCGCGATCTCTTCCTGTGTCTTGCCATCGGCCGTCCAACGTAGCACCTCGATTTCCCGTGCGGTCAGCCGGTAATGCTGGGCCTGATGTGACGGGGTGATCAGCAGCCTTTCCATCACTGGCGCGATAGTCTCGGCAAGCCAGCGCATCTTGAGTTCCTTGGCATTGAGTTCGGTCACATCCAGCGTAGAGCCGCTGCGGGCGAGCGTCAGCATGCTTTGGTGGCGCGAGGCATTGGTGCGCGAGCAGGCCCAGCCGTATCGCAGGCCTGCGGCGCGAGCTTCTTCCCAGAATTGCGGCATCTTGCGCATGAGTTCTCCCTGCCACAAAAAGGGTGTGGTGCAGGCGCGCGCTCGCTGTACCGAAGGGTCGACAAGCAGGAAATCGGCGTCGCTGTAGCGGCGCTGCCAGGTGCTCGAGAAATTGCAGCGCATCTGCATGATGGGGTTGGAAAAAGGCAGGGCTGTGCAGACACCGAACGAAAACCATTCGAAATCCAACTCCCAGGCAACGCGTTGAACGCCGTTCACCAAGTCCTGCTCATCTTTGACCGAGCTTGTCCATGCCAGCAGGTTTGCGAGCCAAGTACGCATCGAATCTCCATTTCCGGATGCCGTTTCCCAGCGTTTGTTATACCCCAGCGAAATCCCCTTGGAAAGCCTGCAGGGCCAGTGCCATCGCATGCTGGTGCAGCCCATCGCCGATGGCATCCTGCCGCCTGCCTACCCCATTGGGTAGGTGGTTTTAAACCTTCACGGCCATTAGGTTTGCTCCTCGCCGGCTGGCAGAGGAACCGCTCGCTGTTTCTCTGCAGCCTTGTTACCGGCGTTATCCCAAACTCATTGATGGTGGTCGTTCCATGCTCGAAGAGATTGTCAGATACAAAGTCCAGGAAACGGCTCAACGCAAGCAGGCGCACGGTATCGATGCCCTGCTCAAGCGGATTCGTGACGCACGGGCGCCCCGTCACTTTGCCGGTGCCTTGGCAGGCGAGGGAATCTCGCTCATTGCCGAAGCCAAGTACCGCTCGCCGTCCAAGGGCGTGCTGCGTGCTGACTATGATCCACTCCAGTTGGCGATGGCTTACCAGGCCGGGGGCGCCAGTGCCTTGTCGGTCATCGCCGACAGTCGGTTCTTTGGTAATGCGCCCCATGTCGTTGGCATGCTGGCCAACCATCCTCAAATAACCTTGCCGGTGATGTACAAGGACTTCATCGTCGATGAGTATCAAGTCTACGAGGCGCGGGCTCTGGGCGCCGACGCGATATTGATGATCGTCCGCTGCCTGCCGCCCGGCAGCCTTGCGAGGTTGCATGCCTTGGCGAACCAGCTGGGGCTGGATGTATTGGTGGAGACTTTTGACGAGGCGGACATCGACCAGGCGCTATCGGTCGACGCGTCGATAGTGGGTATCAACAATCGCGACCTCGATACCTTCAAGGTCGACTTCGACCGTTCCGCCCAATTGTTCGAGTGTCTGCCTGCTTCGGTAATCGCCGTGGCGGAAAGCGGTGTTGCCGGTCATCAGGACATGCAATTGGTAGAACGCATCGGCTTTGCCGCCGCGTTGGTGGGGGAACGTCTGCTAACAGCTGCTGACCCTTGCCTGGAGAGCCGTCGGCTGCTGGACGCGGATGAGGCTGTATGACGATGCTGCGCTCAATCATCCTAGGCTTCGGTCACTGCGGGAGAAACCTGCATCTGGCCAGCCTGCGCTCATTGCATCGGCAGGGCTGCCTGCCCGACGTCGACACCACCATCACGGTCGTGGACCCTGAGCTGGGCAGTGGGTTGGTCGATGGCCTGGTGATGCAGCGCTGCCTACCCGAGGCGTCGGCACTGCAGGGCAGGGTAGGTGTCGTGCATATCTGTACGCCACCGGCCCTGCACTTGCGTCATGTGCACGAAGCGCTTATGGCCGGTTTCCGATACATCATCATTGAGAAACCCATGGTGATGAACCTGGCCGAGGCCCAGGCGCTGCGTTCCATGGAGCAACAATATGGTGCGCAGATCCTGGTGGTTTCGGTGTGGGGCCACAGTCAGTTGGTCCCACGGCTCACCCGGTGGCTGGAAGCTAGTGAACAGCCGCTTCGCAGTGTGCACATCGTCCATGACAAGCCTCGCTTTTCGCGCTCTTTCACCCGCCATGGCGAACACCTGTTCGACATTGAAATGCCGCATCAGGTCAGCCTGGCGTTGCTGTTCGCGGGTGCTCCGGCGTCCGGGTTCCGCGCGCACACCGAAGATCTGCGCGTCGAAGGCAAGCTGCGCCAGGCCATGAAGGCCGGCAGCATCGGCTGGCGCGATGAGCAAGGCATCGAGGTGCTGCTCGAATCGGATCTTGCCAGCCCGATCCGCCAACGCAGTGTGCGCCTGCAACTGGAGAGTGGCGAATGCTGCGAAGGCTTTTTCCCCGTAGGCGCCGACGACAGCTACGCACAGCTCAGATGCGACACCGAGCACAGTGGCAGTACTGCTCACCAGATCTTCGCTGACGAGCCCCTGACCACATGTGTGGGCGAGTACTACCGCTATTTCAGGAACCACCTGCAGGGTCACGGCGCCGATATGCCTCGCAGCGGCACAGTGGCGTTCAACCAGCAGGTTGTCGAGTTGCTGGAGCAGGCCCGCGGCGTTGCATCTGCCAGCGCATTGGCGTCGATCAATATGCATATGGCCAAGGAGGCCGTTCGATGAGTGTTCCGTTTTTCCAGATCACCGAAGGATTCACCCGCGCCTTGCCGCTGCTGGAGGAGGGGCTGGCGGAGTTTCATCGACAGTCCGGTTGGGTCAATGACCAACAGGTGCGGGCGTTTGAGCAGGCTATCGCCACTTATACCGGCGCGCCCCATGCTATCGCCACCGGCAACGCTACCGATTCGCTGATCATCTGTCTGATGGCGCTGGGCATCGGCCCGGGTGATGAAGTCATCGTGCCTTGCTACAGCTTCTTCGCTTCGGTCTCCTGCATCCTGCAAGTGGGGGCGACGCCGGTGTTCGTCGATATCGAACCTGGCAGCTACGCAATTGACTGCTCCCTGATCGAAGCCTGCATCACCCCGCGTACCCGAGCCATCATGCCGGTCCATCTGTTCAGGCAAATGGCCGAAATGGACGCGTTGATGGACATCGCCCGTCGACATGGTTTGAAGGTTGTCGAGGACAGCGCCGAAGGTATCGGAATGCGCTGGAACGACAGGCATGCCGGGCTGATCGGGGACCTTGGCGTACTGTCGTTCTTTCCCACCAAGACCCTGGGTGCGCTCGGCGATGCCGGAATGGTCCTGACCCGCGATGCGGATCTGGCCAGGCGGGTGCGACAGATCCTCGACAATGGCCGTGATGCCAGCGGCCTGGCGCAGTGCCTGGGCTACAACAGCCGAATGGACGACCTGCAGGCCCTATGGCTGAGGGCACGATTGCCCGAGCTGGACCAGGAGATCGAACGACGTGCCGCGCTTCGCGATGCCTACGACTTGCACCTGGGGCCCTTGGGTGAATACCTGCAGGTGCCGGTCACGTTGCCTCGGGCAGCGCGCCAGCGATGCGTCGACTATGTCTACCTGATCGAGGCGCAGAACCGTGACGGTCTGGCCGAGCATCTCGCTGCGCGCGGGATTGGCGTCGAGGCCTACTACCCGCTGCCGCTGCACCTGCAGCCGGTGTGCGCCGGGCCAACCCATGCCGAGGGTCGTTTTCCGGTCGCCGAGCGGGCCGCCACCCGGGCGTTGGGCCTTCCTCTCTATGCCGATCTGACTGCGTCAGATGTTGCCAGCGTGTGCCAGGCGATCACCGAGTTCTATGCCGCTGCCGGAGCCCAGTCATGATCAAGTACCAGGATTTCCAACGCCGTTATCCCAATGCGCAGACACAGATACTCGAGATTCTCGCTGCCCGGGTCCAACAAGGCGATTTCATTCTCAAGCAGCAGGTTCAGAATTTCGAGCAAGTCCTGGCGACCAAGGTCGGTGCGCGCCACGCTGTCTGTGTAAGTTCTGCGACCTCTGGCCTGACCCTGTCGCTGATTGCATCCGGTATTGGACCGGGAGATGAGGTCATAACACCTGCTTTTTGCTATGTATCGGCCGCCTCATCCATTGTGCAGGCGGGTGCTACACCGATATTCGTGGACGTCGCCCCCCACAGCGGCGTGCTCGAGGCCGAGGCCGTCGTCCGCGCCTTGACCCCCCGGACGCGGGCGGTATTGGTCGCCCACCTGTTCAGCGGCCTGGCTGACGTCGACGCGTTGCGTGAGGCATTGCCCGACGATGTCCTGATTCTCGAGGACAGTGCCACCGCATTCGGTGCGCGCCTGCGCGGCCGTCATGCCGGCACACTCGGTGACATTGGCGTGTATTCCTTCTTTCCGGCCAAACCCTTGGGCGGTATCGGCGACGGTGGCGCGGTGATTACTGACGACGACCAGGTGGCGGGAGCCGTCCGGATGCTGCGCAATCATGGGCAGGACGGCCGTCGGCGTTTCTACCACCAGCGCTTGGGATACAACAGCCGCATGGATGAGACCAATGCCGCCTGGCTGCAGGCCCGGTTGCGGGAAAACGACTTGCACCTGGCCCGCAAGCAGGCCATTGCAAAGGCCTACGACGAAGCCATCGAAGCCAGCGACGGCGTGTTGCTCGGCCAGCATCGCGGTACCCCGGATTTCTCCCCTCACGCTTATGTCGTGCGCAGTGCCGAGCGTGAGCGGCTGACCAGGCATCTCACCGCGCGCGGTATCCAGACCCGCGTGCATTTTCCTGTGCCGTTGCCTGAGCAGCCGGCGTTTGTCCAATGGTCCGCAGGGCCGGCGCACTACCCCAATGCGCGTCTGCTGGGCAAGCAATGCCTGGCATTGCCCCTGTGCTCCGGCATGAGCGATGGGCAGGTATCGCGCGTCATCGAGGCGTTGAAGGAGTTCAGCCATGCCGAGGTCATTTAAGCTCACGGGGATCGCCGATGAAGGCTGCGCGTCCTTGGCCGAGCAGTTGGCGTGCCACGCTGAACTGGGCTGGCGGCATCTCGAGCTGCGCAGTGTCGACAGCGTGCCGCTGGCCAACCTGTCGGAACGATCACGCGTATCGATGTGCGATTCGCTGCTCGCACAGTCCGTGGACGTGGTGGTCCTGGCCTCGCAGATCGGCAATTGGGGCAGCAGGATCGATACCGACTGGCAGACTGACTGGGCCGAGTTGCAATGCCTGTTGCAGATGGCCGGGCGTCTGGGGACGCGGATGATCCGTGTCATGTCCTACCCCAATTGTGGCTGGGACGAGGCCCGCTGGCGGCATGCGGTCATTGAGCGATTCAAGCGTCTGGTCGAGGTGGCCGAAGACGCCGATGTCGTGCTGATACACGAGAACTGTGCCGGTTGGGCCGGCCAGGGCGCCGAGCAGACCTTGCAGTTGCTCGATGCCGTTGGCTCGGATCACTTGAAGCTGTTGTTCGATATCGGCAATGGCCTGAGTTATGGCTATGACGCCTTGGCGTTCCTGCGCCAGGTTCTCCCGCACGTGGCGCATGTGCATCTGAAGGATGGCTGCCGGGAAGCGGACGAAGTGCACTACACCTTCCCCGGGGAAGGCCAGGTGCGGGCCAAAGACTGCATCAATCTGCTGCTGGACAAGGGTTACAACGGCTGGTTTTCGATCGAGCCGCACCTGTGCCTGATTCCGCACCTCAAACAGTCGGCCACGGATCCGCATCGACAACGGCAGACCTATCAGGCCTATGCCGGGCATGCACGGGACTTGCTGCAATCCTGCCAGGAGGCGAAACATGCTGTTCACGGATAAATACGTAGACCGGCTTGAGCAACTGCTGTGCATCGACACGGTGACCCCGATGGAGACCGGCCAGCCCTCGTGCATCGCACAGGCCAATATGCTCTTCGCCCAGTGGGCGCAGGCAGTGGGCATGCGCGAGGTGTTCAACGGTCCTGGTGCCTTGCCCGATGAGGCGCGAGTGCCGGTGTCGGTACAGCGCCGGATGAACGAGGCGCCGCAGTTCCTGGCTTGGCAGCCCCATAGCGTGCTGGAGATCGGCAACGGGCCACGGGAACGTACGGTCATGTTCAATTTCCACATGGACACCGTGTCACCTCATCTGCCTGTGCAGGTAGTCGACGGCTGCGTACAGGGCCGCGGCGCGGTGGACAATAAGGGGCCAGGCCTGGCGGTGCTGGCAGCGCTGGAGGCCTTGCAGATGCAAGAGCCGCAGGTGCTGGACGATATCCGGGTGCTGATCCAAGTGGTCGCCGGTGAAGAAGGGGGCGCCATGGGCGTCTATGGTACCCGCTACCTGTGCGAGCAAGGCTACCTGGGCTGTCTGAACATCTTCGTGGAGCCTACCGGCCCCGGTTACTTCGATGCCTCTACCACCTCGATGACATACGAAGTACGGATGGACGGCAGGGATTCGACCGACGACTTTCCGCAACAGGGCGACAATGCTTCGCTGGTTCTGGGTTTCATCGCCCAGGCCATGGCTGCCCAGTTGGCAGAGCCGTTGCACGCGCTGCAGGTGAAAATGACCCTGGCCGGCCTGCATACCGGCATGCACCACAACCGGGTTTACGGTAGCGGGCACTGTCTCTTCAATTTTGCCTATCGCAGCGCCGCTCAGGCGAGGGATGCCGAGGTGTTGGTCGAGCAGGCGTTCGACCAGGCGTTGCAGCAGTGCGGCTCACGTTTCGCCCAAAGCCCGCCATTCCTCATGACTGTCGAACGCCTGCGCACGACCTGCAGCGCTCGTTGGCTCAAGCGCGGCTTGCCGGTCCTGAACAACCGCCATGTGGCCTTGCAGCGCCTGTTGGGCGAGGCCGGCATCGTGCCGAACCCGGATGCCGAACAGGCCTTCACCTGCGATGCGATGTGGGCTCAGGGCAACGGCGCCTACAGCGTCGTCTGGGGGCCGGGCTCACTGGCCGACAACGGAGCGCACACCTCCCGTGAATACGTTTCGATCAATGACCTGGACACCTTTGCAGTCGCTGTAAAGGGGCTGCTACGTCGCTTTGCCGAGCCGATCGAAAACACTCTCAAGCAAGGATAAAACGCTATGGATTTCTTCTGCATTGCAGCCAACGAGCTGCATGGGTTCACTGTGGCTGCCCTTAAGGCAGCAGGCTTCACCGCATCCCAGGCCCAGAAGGCGGCGCCCGTGTTACTGCATGCCGATCTGAACGGCCACGATACCCATGGCATCGCCAACCTGGTCAATGTCTATATCGCCGGTGCCCGGAGTGGTGAAATCAACCTGGCCGCCACCGGCCAGTGGATCAGCGACCAAGGGGCCTGCGCCACCCTTGATGCCGACGGCGGGCTGGGACTGTTGGCGGGACAGCAGGCCATGGAACGGGCCATCGACAAGGCCCGGGACTTTGGGATCGGCTGTGTGGTGGTGCGTAACAGTTCGCACTTTGGCGCGGCAGGTTTCTACGCCAGCATGGCACTGGAACACGGCATGATCGGCATGGCCATGACCAACCTGGGTCGTGAGCCTGTCGCTCATCCGCTGGGCAGTATGGCGCCCTTGATGGGGACGAACCCGATCAGCCTGGCGGCTCCGGTGGCGGCTATGCCAGCGCCATTCCTGTTGGACATGAGCACGACGGTCTGCGCCAGCGGCAAGATCAAACAGGCCATTCGACGCCAGCAAACCATTCCCACCGGCTGGCTTCACGATGCCGAAGGCCGCGAGGTTAGCGATCCTGGCGCGTACCTGGACGGCAGCGCGATGCTGCCGATGCTCGGCGGGGCTTACGCGGAGCAGGGCGGACACAAGGGCTTGGGCCTTGGAATGATGGTCGAGATCCTGTGCGGGGTGCTCAGTGGTGCCCAGACCGGTGCGGACTTTGGCAACCCAGGGCGCAATAGCATCGGCCACTTCTTCCTGGCCCTGTCCCCCGAAGCCTTTGGTGCTGGCGAAGGTTTCCGCTCGTCGATGGACCGATTGCTCCAGTACATCACGCAGGCGCCCGTGCATCCGGCGTTCGACCCACTGAGCTATCCCGGCGCGCCTGACCTGGGGGTGCGTACCGAACGCCTGGCACAGGGCATTCCCGTCGATGCCGCACTGTTGGAGCAGCTCGACAGCATCGCGGGACAACTCGGTATTTCCCGAATCACGAGGACAGCGGCATGACCATAAGGCTTGGCATCATCGGCATGGGAGTGATTTCCCACTACTACCTCAAGGCGCTGCAAGACAGCACCCTGTGCCAACTGGTGGCAGTGTGCGACAAGGCGCCCGAACGGCTGGCGCCATTCGCGGCGACGGATGTGCGTTGCCATACCGATTACACCACCTTGCTTGCCGACCCGGACCTCGACGCGGTGATCATCAACCTGCCCAACCATCTTCACTTCACCGCTTGCATGGCCGCCCTGGAGGCGGGCAAGCATGTGTGCTGCGAGAAACCATTGACCCTCGAACTGGACCAGGCCGAGCAATTGCGCGACATGGCCCGCCGCTTGAACCTGACGCTGCTCACGGCCTTTCACCGACGCTACAACATCCACTTGCTCAATGCCGTGAAGCAAGGCCTGTTCAATGACGCGGTGCATGTCCGGGCGCGTTACCACGAGCGCATCGAGGATCATGCCGGCCATGACACCTGGTATTTGGACAGTGCCGCCTGTGGTGGCGGCTGCATTGCCGACAATGGCCCGAATGTCTACGACACGCTGAGCTTTGTGCTTGGCCGATTCGAGGTCACCGGGGCGCAGGTTCGTCGAAATGCGTTGGGGATCGACATGGGGGCGTTGGTCACGCTGACCAACGCGGTCGGGCTGGAGGCGAGCGTTGAACTGAGCTGGGACTATGCCCACGGCGAACAGAAGGACCTGGTGATCGACTACGCCGACGGACGCCAGGTCATCGTCGACCTGCTCAAGGACAGCGTGGGTTTCAAGACGTCCCTCTATCACGAATACGAGGGCGTCATCGCCCATCTCGCCCGGAGCATCCAAGGCATGGTCGAAGACGGTTCGATCGGTGTCGATGCGGTGCGGCTGGTACGCGCTACCTATGCGATGGAGGCCCGCGATGCTCGCTGAACAGCCCCGTCGGCCGTCCAAGGCCAGGCTCGAGGCGAGGCTGGTGAAGCTGCTCTATCACACTCAGCAAGCACGTGGCATGACGCTGATCGAGCACCGCTCCCGATGTGTGCGGCGCGGTGAGTTGCACGAAGTGGTGACGACCGACCAGGCAGGGGCCGAGCCGGGCGACCGGGTTGAGCGGGTCGGTTTCATCGGCTTCGTCGAAATCCAGCAGGCCGGGGTCATCGAGCGCGGTGACCGGGTGCTGCTGGGCGACACCTGCATTGGTCAGGTCATTGGCTTTGACGAATGCCACTTTCCCAACCACTACAACATCCTGATAGCGGCGGACGACCTGCTGACCGGTGGCACCCTCCGGGATTGCGGCTTAGGCAGTTACCTGCACTTCGAGGAAGAGCAATGAACGAGATATTCGAGATCGATGTATCGGCAGCGGCGCGTGTGCAGTTTCCAGGCGCCAGGGTCCTGGCGATGCGCTTGCCTGGCGTGGGAAGCGTCGATGGGGCGGGGCTTGACTGGTCGGCCAACCGCGCGGCATGGACTGGCGTGGACAAGGATGCCTTGCTGGCCCACCCATCGATTGCGCCGTATGCGAACTACTACCAACGTGCGGGCATTAATCCGCGCAAGCACCTGCCTTCGGTCGCCAACTTCATCCACCGTGCATTCGGCCGAGCCCAGGCACGGTTGCCGCGCATAAATGGGGTGGTCGATACGGTCAATTGGGTGGCGGTTTCCACCATGACTTCGCTGGGAGCATTTGATGCCGCGGGGATCGAGGGACCGGTGCTGCTGGACCTCTCTGGCGAGGACGAGTCGTACGAGCCCGTTGGCGGCCAAGGACGCGAGCCGCTGCCGGCCGGCCTGCTGGTGCTGCGTGACTCAAAGAAAGTCTTGTCGCTGTTTTCCATTCGAGACACGGTCCATACCGCTACCCGCGACAGCACCTCTGACCTGCTGTTGCTAGGGTGCGTATTGCCGCCACTCGACAGCACACCAGTCAGGGCAGCCCTGCAACTTGTCGCGCAACGCCTGGGAGGTGGGCGTTCGCCAGCGCTGGAAACCCTGGCAGGGCAAGGTCCTTGGTTCGATGACCATGGTGGGTGTTTCATCGCTGAAACACTCTCGCCTCCGGTCAGCGAACTGACCGAGCGTTATCAGCAAATCATCGCCAGTGCAGCTTTCCAGCAACGTTATCGCAGCTTGCTCAAACACTATGTCGGGCGGGCTACTCCCTTGACGTTGGTGGAGAACTTCTCCCGGGAAATCGGGGTGAAAACCTACCTCAAACGCGAAGACCTGGCCCATACCGGCGCCCACAAGATCAACAATGCCCTGGGTCAGGCGTTGCTGGCGCAGATGATGGGTAAACGCCGCGTGATCGCAGAAACAGGCGCAGGCCAACATGGCGTGGCGACTGCAGCGGCCTGTGCCTTGCTGGGGATCGAATGCGTGATCTACATGGGCTTGCGTGACATGCAACGCCAGGCGCTAAACGTACAACGCATACGGTTGATGGGCGCGCGGGTAGTGGCGGCCACCGGCGGGACCCAGACCCTCAAGGACGCGATCAACGACGCCCTGCGCGACTGGGTGGCCAATGCCGACACGACCTATTACCTGCTGGGATCGGCGTTGGGCCCGCACCCTTACCCGGCCATCGTCCGCTATTTCCAGAGCGTCATCGGCGACGAGGCCAGGCAGCAGTTCGCCGCGCTTGAGGACGGAGCACTCCCGGATGCGCTGGTGGCATGTGTCGGAGGGGGATCGAACGCCATCGGGTTGTTTTCGGCCTTCATCGAGGAGCCTGACGTGCAGTTGTTCGGTGTCGAGGCCGCCGGCCAGGGCGAGAGCAGTGGCAATCATTCGATCCGTTTCGGCCAGGGCGGACAGAGCCGTTCCGGGGTCTTGCAAGGGTGTCGCTCCTACGTCCTGCAGGACGCCAATGGGCAGATAGGTGAAACCCACAGCATCGCGCCCGGGCTGGATTACCCGATGGTCGGGCCTGAGCATGCCCAGTTGCGTGACAGCGGCCGCGCCAATTATCTCTGGGCCAGCGATGACGAGGCGCTGCAAGCACTCCAACTGCTATCGCGCTGTGAAGGCATCATCCCGGCCCTGGAAAGCGCCCATGCGTTGGCCGGCGCCATCAAGGTCGCGCGGCAACTGCCCCCGGGCGCGCGAATCATCGTCAACCTCAGCGGGCGTGGCGACAAGGACATGCAAACCATTGCCCAGCTCACGAGTGCGGAGGAAAACCCCCAATGAACCGTATCGACAGCTGTTTCGCCGATCTCGCACGGCGGGGCGAGAAGGCTCTGATGCCTTACCTGACGGTCGGCTATCCGGCACTGGACAGCCTGCCGGAGCTGGTACAGGCCGCACGCAATGCTGGTGCGGATGTCATCGAGCTGGGTGTGCCTTTCTCCGATCCGGTCGCCGATGGTCCGGTGATCCAGCAGACCAGCCATGCAGCGATTGCCAATGGCATGACCATGACGTTGGCATTGAAGCAGATCGCCGAACTTCCCCAGGACGACCAGGCGCCCGCGCTGGTGGTGATGACCTACACGAATCTTCTGCTTAACCATGGATACGAGCGGTTCGCCGCGCAGGCGGCCGAGGCGGGCATCAGTGCAGTGATTGTCCCGGACATGCCGGTCGAGGCCAGTGGCGAGTTGCGTGCCGCCCTGGAGGCGCAAGGTTTGTATCAGATTTTTCTGATGACACCGAACCTCAGCGATGAGCGCCTGCGCACGATTGCCAAACACGCCAAGGGGTTCATCTATCTGGTGTCGGTGCTGGGCACGACCGGTGAGCGCGACCAATTGGCCGACATCGGTCCGTTCGTGGAGCGGGTACGGCGATTTACTGACTTGCCTTTGGCGGTTGGTTTCGGCATCGGCACGCCCGAACAGGCCCGAGTCATGTGGCAGCAGGCAGAGGGCGTGATCATTGGCAGCGCTTTGGCACGCCGGCTGGCCGACCCAGTCGAAGCCGCTACGCAGGCCCACCACTATCTCGCTGGTTTCAAGGCCGGGGGCCGGCGATGAATGGCTGGAAGCAGGGAACGATCAAAGTGTGCGGGGTACGGACACCGGAAGACATCCAGGCATGCCTGCAAGCCCGTGTCGATTTGATCGGTCTGGTACTGGTGCCAGGTTCGAAGCGCGAACTGTCGCTCAAACAGGCAACGGTCTTGCGTGACCTGATCGGTGACCAGGCCAGGGTCGTGGGCGTGTTCATGAATCAGCCGTACAGCCAGGTCTACGAAACCACCCAGGCCCTGGACCTGGATCTGGTGCAGTTGCATGGCCAGGAGCAGGGGCGTTGTTGGGAGCAGCTGGGACGGCCTTTGATCCGTCGTGTGATGCCGTCGGATTACCGCCGCGATCGAAGGGCCTCGGCGCTGCCACTGGTCGATGCAGGGGCAGGCCATGGGATTGCGCATCCTTGGCCGGCCGCGCGCTACCTGGAGGCGATGATCGCGGGCGGTTTGACGGTCAACAGTGTCGCCGCGTTGATCGAAGCACTCGAACCCGCGGCCGTGGATGTGTCCTCGGGGGTGGAGTCGTCGCCAGGTTGCAAGTCGCCCCAGGCTATTGACGAGTTCTGTCGAAATGCCCGGATCGCCTTCGGGCAAGTGCGACGCGCGCAACGCAGCAGCAATCAGTAATGACGGCAGCCGCCGTGGCCTGCCAACAGGCGGGATAAGCCCAGCTAACAAGTGAGGGAAAACAATGCCGCAGAACGTGCGTGGAGTGGTTGCACGGTACAGCCAGGGGGAGCCGGTCGAGGCGCATCAGTTGCAAAGCGCCTTTCGAGCATTGATGCAGGGACAGCTGCCGGACTCGTTGATCGCTGCGCTGCTGGTGGCTTTGCAAGTGAAGGGCTTGGAGGCCCAGGCGATCGAGTGTGTCGCCCGCGTGGTGCGTGAATTTCTGATTCCGGTCCGGCATTCGGTGGCGGGGCCGCTGGTGGACCTGTGCGGAACAGGAGGGGATGCGCGGGCCACGTTCAACGTGTCGACCACCGCCAGCTTTGTGGTGGCCGCGGCGGGTGTGCGGGTGGCCAAGCATGGCAACCGCAGTGTCAGCTCGACCTGTGGCAGCGCCGATGTACTGGAAGCGCTGGGCCTGGATTTGCAATTGACGCCCGCACAGATCGCTACGTGCCTGGAACGGGTGGGAATTGGCTTCATGTTCTCGCCAGCCCATCGACCGGCTCTGCCGGGCTTGACGCGGGTCCGCAGTGAACTGGCCATCCGCACGATTTTCAATGTCATCGGCCCGCTGACCAACCCCGCCGCGGCGAGCAGGCAATTGCTGGGTGTGTTCAGCGCCGAGCTGGTGCCGATCATGGCGCAGGTACTCAGGGCACTGGGCAGCGAGCGGGCGCTGGTGGTCCACGGCGAGGATGGCTTGGACGAGATTTCCCTATCCGGTAGCACGCTGGTCGCTGAACTCTGGGATGGCGACATACGCCAGTACCACCTCCACCCCAGCGATTTCGGAATGAAGGTGTGTGATCTGGCAAGCCTCCAGGTCAGCAACATCGACCAGGCCCGGGCGTTATGCCTGGAAGTGCTCGCGGGTCGGGAAGGTGCTCCACGCGACATTGTCCTGCTCAACAGTGCCGCGGCGCTCTACCTGGGCGACAGGGTCGAGAGTATCGCCCAGGGGCTGGAGCTGGCGACCGGCATTCTGGACAGCGGAAAGGCCATGCAAACCTATGAATCGTTGTTGTCATTTACCCGTGGATTGCGAAATTGAAGGCACAGCCGGGTTTCAAGGAGCGAAGGATGGAACAGGTTTTTGGGACTGTCGCGGTGGTGGGGCTGGGCTATGTCGGGCTTCCTCTGGCAGTTGAGTTCGGCAAGCGCATGCCGACCATAGGCTTCGATATCTGCCAGCACAGTATCGATCAATTACGCGATGCAATAGATCCCTCCGGGGAGCTTGGCGAGGAGCAGATGCAGCAGGCGCACTTGCTCACCTATACGAGCGATCCGGCGGCGTTGCGCGGCGCGGACATTATCATCGTCGCGGTCCCCACACCCGTGGATGCGGCGAATCAACCTGATTTGTCACCCTTGATACGAGCCAGTGAAACGGTGGGGCGGAACATGAAGCCCGGGGCATTGGTCATCTACGAGTCGACCGTTTACCCGGGCGCGACCGAGGAACGGTGCATTCCCGCTTTGCAGGAGGCTTCGGGGCTGGTGTGGAAAGAGGGCTTCACTGTCGGCTACTCGCCTGAGCGAATCAATCCCGGCGATCGTACCCACACGCTTTGCGACATTGTCAAAGTCGTGTCCGGCGACAGTCCGCAGAGCTTGCAGACCGTGGCCGCGTTGTACGAGGTGATTGTCCGGCCGGGGGTGCATCGTGCTCCTTCGATCAAGGTGGCCGAAGCGGCCAAGGTCATCGAGAATACCCAGCGCGACCTGAACATCGCCCTGATGAATGAGTTATCGCTGATCTTCTCGGAACTGAAGATCGACACCTGCCAGGTGCTGGAAGCGGCGAACACCAAGTGGAACTTCCTTGATTTCAAGCCAGGGCTGGTAGGCGGTCACTGCATTGGCGTAGATCCCTATTACCTCACCTACAAGGCCGAGTCCCATGGCTACCATCCCCAGGTGATCCTTGCCGGGCGACGGATCAACGATGGCATGGGCAAGTGGATCGTCGAGAAAACCATCAAGCTGCTGATCGCCGCCAACCGTGTGGTGAAGGGCTCGACGATCAATGTGCTGGGGATCACGTTCAAGGAAAACTGCGCGGATGTACGCAATTCGAAGGTTCACGACATCATCGTCGAATTGCGAGCCTATGGCGTCAACGTCCATGTGCATGACCCGCTGGCCGACGCAGCGACGGTCATGCGTGAGTACGACTGCGCATTGAGCAGTTGGGAACAGCTGCCCGCAGGCGATGCGATGATCGTGGCTGTGCCGCATGAGGCCTATCGGCGCACCTCATTGCAGCAAATGCGCACCAAGTTATTGCCCGGGGCCTGTGTGATTGATGTCAAGGCTGTTCTGGATCGGGAGTCCTACGAGGCCGAGGGTTATCATTTCTGGCGTCTGTAGACCGCTGGTTCAACCGTCGGCGTGACGAGCCCGCAGGCCACCGCAGCACTGACGGCCTGCTGGCGACTCACCGAACCGAGTTTGCGTCGGGCATTGAGCAGGTGGAAGTCGATGGTGCGTTCGGAACAGGTCAGGATGTGGCTGATCTCCCAGGTGGTCTTGCCGGCGCTGGCCCAATACAGGCAGTCCAATTCTTTGGGCGTGAGGTTCTGGCGGGGCTGGGTTGCTGGACTCTGCAACTGATGGCGCATCCCGGCGAGCAGGTAGGGGATGAGCATGAATAATTGATAGACGGCGGGGTTGGAAAGCCCTTCTCGCTCGGTGATCTGGGTGTCATCGAACGCCACACTCAGTGTTCCCCTGAGCATCTCGTAGCGCAGCGGGATGCTCAGGCCGCTGCGCAGGCCGTGTTGCTCGCGTTGCTGCCAGAAGTGCCGGGAGCGTCCACGGGCGCGCCTGCGCTCGTTGTCCCAGAAAAAAGGCAGCAGTTCGCGCCGACAGTGCCTGAGTATCGGGTCGATCTCGATCAGCCCGTCACCGCGATAGTGTTCCAGCCAGCGTTTGGGAAAGGTGGTGATAAGGCCGGCGAGAGGGTCGGTGTCCCTTGGCGCTGCCGGTCCCAGACTGATGAGGTAGCTGCCAAAGCCGAGTTGGCGCAGCACTTTGTTGACCAGGCGCTCCCAATCGCAACGGTTGGCATCCTTGGCCAGACTCATGAAGGCGGTCAGCGGTGCGGTACGCCCGGCCTGGGTCCGGCCGCAGACGGGAGAGTTGAGTTTGTCCATAAACGAGTCGCTCTTGTTATAGCGGGAATGAAACAGCCGGAGCACGGAAAAGAAGGGGCGTGCGCCCCTCCTGGTGGGTCACTGGTGCACGTAACACTTGATGAAACTGCGGAACAGGTCCAAGCCGTTTTCGGTCAGGATGCTCTCAGGGTGAAACTGCACCCCCTCCACTGGCAGGTGGCGATGCCGCACGCCCATCACATAGCCGTCGTCGGTGGATCGCGAGGTGACTTCCAGACAGTCGGGTAATTGCTGGTCGCTGACCATCAACGAGTGGTAGCGGGTGGCTTGTATGGCACGTGCTTGCGTATGGTCGTAGACGCCCTTGCCATCATTCTCGATCTTGCTCACCTTGCCGTGCATCACGTGCGGGGCGCGGCAAACCTGGGCGCCGAAGGCCAGGCCGATGGCCTGATGACCCAGGCAAACGCCCAACAGCGGCAAACGCCCCTGAAAGTGCTTGATGACTTCGATGTAGCCAACGTCGGCCGGATGCCCAGGCCCAGGGCCCAGCACGCAGAAGTCCGGTGAAAAATCCTCGATGCGTTGCAGGAGGTCTGGCACGTCGTGACGCTCGACGCGGGTTTCCAGCCCCAGTTGTTCCAGGTACTGGCTGATGATAAAGACGAAGCTGTCGTAGGCATCGATCAGGAATACTTTCACAGTGCGATCTCCTTGCCGGTCACTGCCCGGTAGACAGAACCCATTTTGTACAACGTCTCTTTCCACTCCATCTCGGGAACCGAGTCGGCAACCACCCCGGCGGATGCCCGCAAGTGGTAGGTGCCCTCGTCGAAGACGGTCGAGCGAATGCACAGGGCGGTATTGACGCTGCCATCAAAACCTACCAGACCTAGGGCTCCGGCGTAGATGCCGCGGCGGTTGCTCTCCATTCCCTCGATCAACTCCATCGCCCTGACCTTGGGCGCGCCGGACATGGTTCCGGCGGGGAACGAGGCCTTGATCACGTCGTAGGCATCCAGGCCTGGGCGCAGCAGACCGCGAACGTTCGACACCATGTGATAGAGGTGCGAGTACTCCTCCACCAGCATGAACTCGTCGACTTCCAGCGAGCCGGCCTGGCAAACGCGACCGATATCATTGCGACACAGATCGATGAGCATCAGGTGCTCGGCGCGTTCCTTCTCCGAGCGGGTCAACTCCAGCACCAGCTGGGTCGGATCGACGCCAGGCTTCTTGCCGACAGTGCCGGCGATAGGACGCATCTCTATCAAATCGTCCTTGATCCTGACGAACAGTTCAGGACTGGCTCCGATCAGGTCGATACCGCCTACATGGGCCAGGTACATGTAAGGAGAGGGGTTGCGCAGGCGCAGGTTCTGGTACACATCGAACGGCGCAACCTGCGAGCGAATGCGGATCTCATGGCCGAGCTGGATCTGGTAGACGTCGCCCGCGCGGATGTGCTCCATCGCGACTTCGACACGTTCGCAAAATTGCTCCGGGGTGACCGTGCGGCTTTCCTCGAATGTCTCTGGATACGGTGGCAGATCCACTGCCTCGCACGCCGGGGGCGCGCTCAGGAAGGGGTAATCCTCCACTGTACGGGGCGCCCACAGAGGGTGGTTGTTGATCAGGGTTTCGACAATGCCGTTGCTGTGGAAATAAACCAGTGTCTGATAGACCGACAGGGCGATGAGCGGGTAGCTGTAGGTCTGTTCGGCGACATCGGGAAGGCGCTCGATCAGGCGAACGCAGTCGTAGGAGAAATAGCCGAAGAACGCCAGGCTGGAAGGGGCATTGGGTGCAGGCTGGAACGTAGCCTGGATGGCCCGGAGCAGGTTCCACGCTGCCTCGCTGTCCGGTAGATGGATCTTGTGCTCGGGATCGACCTGTACCCCCCCTTGTCGCAGGCTGGCGGACAAGTGTTCACACAGCGCAGGACAGCCTCGCAGTTGTGCCTGGCCCTCATCGATACACACTTCGAAAAGGGGCTCGAGCCCGATGATCGTCGCCCGGCGATCACGGCTTGGACCGGACAGTGATTCAAGAATGAAGACAGACTCGCGACCCAGTTGCTCCAGTGCATTTTCATATATGCCAAGTGCATCTGTAGGTCGACGTTCTTCGCGGCGAAGAACATTGACGCCAATTAAATGTTTGTTCACGGTTAATACCATTTTCAAGGTGCAACGATTCAGGCACTCGATTAAGAGAGCGCCACGGGAATATAAAGTGCACAGGCACTTTAAATAGGTGTTGACGGATATCCTGAATATTCGGGGCGGACGCTGTTCATGTCGCGCGCAATACCAGGCTTGCAACGGATTGCAGCCAGCGATGCGCAGGGCACAAGGCGCGAGCGCCTTAGAATTTCATTGGGGAGAGAGCAGGACGTTGCTGGCAGGCAGCAGACAGACGCTGGTCTTCGCTAGATTATTAGCGACGCCAGATATTGCTTTTGAAGATGGCCAGAATGGCCCGGGAACAGCTGTCGGGGTAGCTGTGGGAAGAGCTGATAGCAGAAAGGTGATAGTACATTTTAGACATCCCAGTCTTGGCTAGGCACTGCGGGAACGAGCGGCAGTGCGGCGAAATTACCAGTGTGCCCCGGGGCTGTCAACTGTTGGGCGGATATTAATATTTCATTCATTTCTTAGTGTCGTCAGGCACAACAACTATTCCTGCGCATATGTAATCGCGCGTGCTTTTAACAAGAAACTCGTGCGCGCACAACTGCGGGATAACGCAGCTGGGTATTTGTAACTTCTGTCACTAACGTAGCGGCCGTTGAGTTCCAGTAACCCATCAAACCTGAGCGGCTGAAATGAAAGAGCATTTAGACACATTCAAGAAGCGGTACGATCCGATTCATCATGCCTATTGGACCGACGTCCTCAGCGACACCGCGTTGGCGGCATGGCATCAGGAACAGTTGCGGGAAGTGATCGGCCACGTGAAGCGTTCTTCGCCGTTCTATTCCAGGCACCTTGCCCAGGTCGACGAGCGTTCGCTGACCTTGGATGACCTCGTCACCTTGCCATTCACGACCAAGGATGATTTGCGCGAGGCAGGCTTCGACATTCTGTCCGGCCCGCTGGAAGACAGCATCTTCTATTACGAGACGACGGGCACCACCGGGCCTGCTACGCCATGCCCACGGGATCGCAAGGAAAGCTACGCGAGCAATCGCCAACTGGCCATGGCCTATCAGGCGGTGATCGAAAAGCACTTTCCGGGTGAGAAGACCGTGGTCGGCATCATGGGTCCCACCGAGGTCCATTCCTTTGGTGACACCCTGGGCGACGTCTGCACTCAGCTCGACGTGTGCAATGCCAAGATCTGGCCGCACTCACCGGTGATCGGCTGGCCCAAGGCGCTGCAACTGCTCAAGGACCTGCGCATCGGGGTGCTCGCTTCCGCACCGGGGCTTTTGCTGGCCATGGCCAAGGAAGCCGAGCGCCAGGGCTTTAACCCACGCGAGGACTTCGCTCTGCGTGCCTTCATGATGAGTGGCGAGCTGTGCACCCCTGCGTTGAAGAACAACCTCTTCAGCCTGTGGGGGGCGCAAGCCTACAACAGCCTGTATGGCTCCCAGGAAGCGATGATCATCGCGGCTTGCAACGCCAACGACCAACTGGTGCCTCATCGCCTCAACTACCTCATCGAAGTGCTTGATCCCAAAACTGGCGAAAGCCTGGGCGGCACCGGCGATGGCGAGTTGTGCGTGACCATGCTGATCCCTGGTAGCAAGCCGTTGATCCGCTACCGCACGGGTGACCTGGTCTCGATCCAGTCGCGTCCGGGCTATCCCCAATCGATGCGCCAGACCGTCAAGGTCGTCGGTCGAGTGAAGGATGCCGTGCAGTTGAACGATCGCGCCTTCTCGGCCGCGCAGATCGAGCAGGCGCTGCTTGAAGGCGTTGAACAGTGCCTGGGCTATCAGATCGTCCTTAGCCGCGCCAATGATCGCGACACGGTCATCGCCAAACTGGAAATGTCGCGCTTCTTCGATGGCGACCGTGCACGCCTGGTGCTGCTGATCAAGGAGCGCCTGCGTGAACGGCTGGGCGTCGAAGCCACGGTCATGGTGGTGGGCGATCTTGCCGAACACGTGAACCTGGGCAGTTGGTTCAGTTGGAAAGAAGCCCGCATCGTCGATCAACGCGAAGGCCAGTGAGGTCACCGATGAGCTTGTCTGTTCGCGTGATCGACAGCGCCAGTGATCTGTTCGAGTCCGTCAGGCAACTGCGCAGTCGCTACCTGGGGACTAACCCGGCGAAGGAGGATGACTTCGAGCGAAGGGAGCAGCTGCGCGACGCCATGTCTTACCACCTGATCTATCTGGACAACGACGAAGTGGTCGGGACGCTGCGCGTCACACCGCTGGGCCATGGCCTGAGTTTCGTCGAGCGGGCCGTCAATGTGCATGCCTATTTCCAGCAGTCGACGGATGCCTTCGATGCCAATCGGCTGGTGCTGGACGAGCGTTACCGCGGCGGGCGGCACCTGCGCATGTTTCTCCTGCAGGCGGCGATCTGGCTGAAAGCCAACACCCACCTGCGATTCATCTCGGCACTGTGTCGCGGCCAACTGGCTGCGCTGTATGTCGGCCTGGGCGGGCGCGTGCTGGAGGAAGACGTGACCTGGACGGGGGAACAGGTCGAGCGGCGCTACAGCCTCGTGTACCTGGAACTCGAAAGTGTTTACCACAATGTTAAAGGAGCCAATTGAAATGCAAGCATTCTTCAAGGAACTCGACGCTATCGTCGACGCGGGTTGGGCCCAGATCAAGCAGGGCGCCTACTGGAAATTCAGCCTGGACAACCCTACACCGCCAGCCCTCTACCAACAGCTCATGCTGCAGGTGTACCACTACACCCGCTACAACTCGGTCAACCAGGCCGCCTGCGCCTACAGTGCCGACCCGGAAGAAACGACGCTGCTGCGCTTCGTCTACAAGCACGCCCTGGAAGAGCTGGGTCACGAGCGCATGGTACTGCGTGACCTCGAGTCGGTCGGGCTGCTGCCACAGGACATGCCGGCACCCCTGGCGCCAACCCAGGCACTGATCGCCTTCCTCAATGATGTGGCTATCCGCAAGGGGCCGATCGCAAGGTTGGGCTACAGCTATTGGGCCGAGGACGTCTACGAGCACATCCAGCCGATCCTGGACCGGTTCCGCACCGACCTGGGCTTGAAGGATGAGCAGATGACGTTCTTCGTCGCCCACTCGACCATCGATGAGAAGCACGCCGAAGAAGTGCGCCTGGCCATCCAACGTGCGGTGAAGACCGAGGACGATCGTCGCCAGATCAAGGAAGTCGCACGCGTCACGTTGTGGCTGACCGGACAGTTGATGGAGGAAGCGCTGCGAGCCTATCTGGCTGGCGAAGAAGGGCTGCGAGAGGCGTCCTGAATCATGAATCTGACCATCATTGTTGGCTCTAGCCGACCTTGTGGTGTCAGTGCACGGGTGGTGGCGCTGGTGCGCCGCCACTTGGGCGAGGAGATTGAGATCGATGACATCTGGCTCAAGGATTACCGGATCGATTATTGCGACGCCGATAACGCCTGTTCGGATCAGGACTGCGCCGTGCAGGACGACGTCGGGCAGTTGGTGGCGCGGTTGGACCGCGCCGATGCGGTGCTCTATCTCCCCGTCATGCATGCCTACGGCACCAACAGCCGCTTCCAGGCGTTCCTGGAGCGGGTCGGCTATGGCTTCATGCGTCCACGCCAACGTCCCCTGCGCGACAAGCTCGCGGCGATTGCGGTGGTCGGTCGGCGCTATGGGCACACGGCTGTTTTCTCCCAGGTCGCGCTGAACGTACTGCTCAACAAGATGATTCTGGTCGGCTCGGGATTCCCGCCGTGCTTCCAGACACAGCTGGCCCACGATCCTGAAGCGGAACAGGCCTTGTGCGAGACGCTGGACCGGCTCTGTGAGCACTACCGTCGTCTTAATCCCACAGGGGTTGCCACGGGCAAGCCGGAAAGAATCCTGCGGCCCATTCAATTTCAGAAGGGATAACTGTCATGCCATTGAAAGATTCATTGCTGGCGCTGCTGGTCGCGTTTCTCTGGGGCGCCCAGGTCACTGCCGTGAAGATGGGTGGCGCCGAGCTGCCACCTATCCTCATGGTCGCCATGCGTTACGCGATCATGGCGCTGTTTCTCATGCCATTGCTCAAGCGGGTCAAGCGCGAGCAGTTCGGGCCGATGGTCGTGATCGCGACGATTACCGGCACTTTGCATTTTGGTTTGCTGTACTGCGGTATCGCCCGGGTAGACGCTTCTACCTCGGCAATCATCTATCAGCTGGCGGCACCCCTCACCCTCGTTCTGGCGTTTGCGGTATTGGGTGAAGTCCTGAAAGTGCGGGTGCTGGTGGGCATCCTGCTGGCGTTCGCCGGGGTCCTGGTATTGCTGGCCAAACCGTCGGCGAGCGGGACTTTTGTCGGCATGCTGCTGGTGGCGCTGGCGGCCTTGGCATTCGCGGTCGGATCGGTGTTGACCAAGCGTCTCGGGCCGCTGGATCCGCTGGCCTTGAGTGCCTGGACGGCTGTCATCGCCGCGCCGCAACTGTTGTTGTGGTCCTTCATCCAGGAAGGCGGGCAATGGGCAAGCGTCCACACGGCCAGCGCCCAGGCATGGTGGGCGGTCCTCTACACGGCACTCAGCGGCGGTCTGCTGGGGTTCGGCCTGTGGTTCTGGTTGCTCGGACGCAATTCGATGCAGCAACTGAGCCCGTACCTGCTCCTGGTGCCGTTGTTCGCGATCGCCGTCAGCCAGATCATGCTCGCCGAAGGCATCAGCCAGCGCCTGCTGATCGGCGCCGCGTTGACGCTGTCCGGCGTGGCGCTCTGCCAACTGCGCCTGCCCGCAAAGTTCTTTCTCAAAGGCGGCAGCAAAGGGCAAGGAGTGGCGGATGAACAGCGTTGATCGCCTGTTGCTCGGCACCTTGCGCCTGGTTCAGCGCTGGCGGTTCGGTTTGAAACTGCGCTGGCACACCAGTGCGCAAGGGCGCTTGGCCTATCTGCAAAGCGCTGCGCGTCAGAAGGGGCCGACATTGGTCATCCTTCATGGCTTGGGGGCCAGCAAGGACCAGTGGGGGCCTGCGATCCTGGGCTTGGCACGCCATCACCCTTGCGTCTTTGTCGATTTGCCGGGACATGGCCAATCCTTGTACGAGCCGCCTGCGGGCTTCGGACCGCAGGCCTTGCTGGCAGCGCTGGAGAATTTGTTGGAAACGGTAGGCGAGGGTCCCTTCGTGCTGGTCGGCAGCTCTTTGGGCGGTTGCGTGGCCGGGTTGTATGCCGCGAAATACCCCCGGCGCGTCAGTCACCTGGTCTTGCTGGCGCCTGCCGGTCTCGGCCCGACGGTGCTGGGGCCGGCATTGCAAGCCGGCCTGCAAGGGCAGGGAAATGTCTTCGGCTATCGTACGGTCGAGGAGATGAGGCGCTTCTGGAGCCTGGTGTTCAGGCGGCCACCCCAAGTGCGAGGACGCCTGGCGCAGGCCATGGCGGCCAGCGGCAGGTCGCGGTTTGCTGCGGTGCAGCGGGCCATTGAGGATTTCCGCCGCGAAGGCCTGGACGTACTTCTCGTGCGGCTTCCACAGATCGCTTCGAGGACGCTGGTGATCTGGGGGCAGCATGACCAGGTCTTCCTGCCTGCCGCCCTGGAGGACCTGCTCCAACAACTGCCCGACGCCCGTGGCCAGGTCATCGAGGACTCTGGGCATGTGCCCTATCTTGAGCGGGGGGCGGAGGTCGTTGCGGCCATCACCGGGTTCATATCAACCTCCGGTGCCGGGGAGGCTCGACCATGCTCGAAGTGATTGCCAGCACCCGCAGTGAGATGTCCCCGGCCCTGTTCAAGGCACTGGCGCGCTATCGGTATGATGTGTTCGTCAAGGGCCTCGGCTGGGCATTGCCCTGCGCCGAGGGCTTCGAGGTGGATGCTTTCGATCGGCCGGACACGGTGTATGTCCTGGCCCGCGACAGCAGGCAGGAAATCGTCGGGTGTGCACGCTTGATTCCTACCGATCGCCCCTTTCTGTTGGGGGAGGTGTTTCCCCAGTTGATGGGTGACACGCCGTTGCCGTCCTCAAGCACCGTCTGGGAGCTGTCCCGGTTTGCCAGCCGGCGTCCACTGTCGCGACGGGCCCAGGTCATGCGGGCCTGGCACGACACTACATGGTTGATGAGCAAGGTCATCGGCGTCGCGCAGACCCTTGGCGCACGTCGGTTGATTGCGTTCAGTGCGCCGGGAAACGAGCGCCTGCTCAGGCGCATGGGTGTCAGCACCCACAGGATTGCGGGGCCGCAGATGGTCAATGAGTTTCCAGTGGTGCCTTTCTGGATCAATGTGGCGGGTTATCGTCACCGTGCAGTGGCTGGTAAGACTCAACGCGAGTGCCAGCCCAACTGAGCTGAAATCTGCTGCGTGGCTTCCATCAGCTGCTTGACGTAATCCTGCTTCAGTTCTTCCCGGAAGCGAAAACACGGGAATGAAACGCTCATGCCGCCGATCACGTGACCAAAGCGGTCACGAATCGGCGCCGCCAGGCAGCGCATGTTGTCTTCGAACTCTTCATGGTCTTCGGCATAGCCTTGCCGGCGGACGGTTTCCAATTCTTCCAGATAGGCTTCGATGCTGGTCAGTGTGTTGGCTGTGCGGCGCTCGAAGCTTTCTTCCTTGAGGTGCGCGAGCAACTCATCTTCTTCAAGCCAGGCCATCAGCACCTTGCCGATGCCGGTGCAGTACAGCGGCGCTCGCCGGCCAATGCGCGAGTACATGCGCAGGTTGTACTTGGAGTCGATCTTGTGCACGTAGACGATGCTGCCCTCATCAAGAATCCCCAGGTGAACCGTCTCCCCCGTCAGCTCGTTGATCCGCCGCATGCCCGGCTCCGCTTCCCGGACGATGTCCAGGTGGGGTAGGGCCTGGGCGCCCAGCTCAAATAGACGGACGCTGAGACGATAGCGATCCTCGGCATCCTGCACCACATATCCGCGCGCCTTGAGCGACTGCAAAAAGCGATAAACCGTGGCCTTGGACATGTCCAGTTTGTTGGCGATTTCCGAGACGCCGCTTTCTTCCGGATGCTCGGCCAGGGCCTCGAGTACGGCCATGGTCCGGCCCACCGCCGACACCAGCTCGTTGTTTGGGATGACGCTGTTGTCCATGAAGGCTCCAACGTGAAAAGTAAAACCCAAGGATATACGCAAGCAGAACAAAACGCTGTTTCATTTTTGCTTGACGAGGCGATAAATCTGACTAGACTCGGGCCTTGAAAGAAAAATGAAACGCCGTTTTAAAAACATAAAAAAGGCGCGTGACAATGGATATGACACTTGTGCATGGCTCCCATGCCCGCCCGTTGAAGGTGGCGTTGGTGGGGGAGTGCATGATTGAGATGCGCGGTGAACCGGGCGCCTCGATCTCCCAGACCTTCGGCGGCGATACGCTCAACACGGCGGTGTATCTGGCGCGATTGAGCAGCCGTGGCGCAGTGGTCGTGGACTACATGACGGCCGTGGGGGGCGATGCGTTTAGCGTGGCCATGCGCCGCTCCTGGCGAACCGAAGGGATCGCGGACGCTCATGTACGGGTGATCGAAGACGCGCTGCCGGGGCTGTATTTCATCCAGACCGATCTGCACGGTGAGCGACGTTTTCTCTACTGGCGCGGGGAAGCGGCGGCGCGGCGCATGTTCGACGGGCCTGAGGCCGACGCCATGCTGGCTGCGCTGGCCGAGTACGACTACATCTATCTGAGTGGTATCAGCCTGGCGATCCTCAGCGGCGAAGGCCGTGAACGCCTGATGCAGGCCTTGCACCTGGCCAGGCAAGGCGGCACGCGCATCGTCTTCGACAACAACTACCGTCCCCACCTTTGGCCCAATCCTGAAGCGGCCCGGCAGGCCTATCGCGAACTGTTGCGCCTGACCGACCTGGCCCTGATCACCTGGGAAGATGACGCCATCCTGTTCGGCTACCGCGACACCGAGGCCTTGTTCAGTGCTTACGCGCAAGAGGGCATCGGCGAAGTTGCCCTCAAGCGCGGTGCCGATTCCTGCTTGATCCAATGCCCGGCGGGCCGTTTCGAAGTGCCTGCCCAGCACGTTGCCCGTGTCCTCGATACCACCGCTGCCGGCGACTCGTTCAGCGCCGCTTACCTGGCCTGCCGCCTGCAGGGCGGCGACCCGGAGCAGGCCGCTCGCTGGGGCCACCGCCTGGCGGCCCAGGTTGTCCAGTACCGAGGTGCGCTGATCCCCCAAGCGGCGATGCCGAGCATGGGGACGCCCTCATTTCCTTCTGTTGCACAGGTTTGACCTTATGAAAATTCTTGAAGCGCGCGTCATTGTTACCTGCCCGGGTCGCAACCTGGTCACCCTGAAGATTGTCACCGATGAGGGCATTTATGGCATTGGCGATGCGACGCTCAATGGCCGCGAACTGGCGGTGGTCGCATATCTGGAAGAGCACGTCCTTCCCGCGCTGATCGGCCGCGATGCCCACCGCATCGAGGACATCTGGCAGTACCTGTATCGCGGTGCGTATTGGCGCCGTGGCCCGGTGACCATGACCGCCATCGCCGCCGTTGACGTCGCACTCTGGGACATCAAGGCCAAGGCGGCGAACATGCCGCTGTATCAGTTGCTGGGCGGCAAGAGCCGTGAGCGGGTGATGGTCTACGGGCATGCCACCGGCAAGGACATCGAAGGCTGCCTGGACGAAGTCGCTCGCCACGTCGAGTTGGGCTACAAAGCCGTGCGCGTGCAATGTGGTGTACCAGGTATTGCCACCACCTACGGTGTTGCCAAGCGCAGCGGCGAACGTTATGAGCCGGCCGACAGCGACCTGCCCGCCGAGCACGTCTGGGACACCGCCAAATACCTCAACTATGTGCCCAAGCTGTTTGCCGCCGTGCGCGAGCGCTTTGGCGATGACCTGCATATCCTCCATGACGTTCACCATCGCCTGACCCCCATCGAAGCGGGGCGCCTGGGCAAGGCCGTGGAGCCGTACAACCTGTTCTGGCTCGAAGACTGTACGCCGGCCGAAAACCAGCAGAGCTTTCGCCTGATTCGCCAGCACACCACCACGCCCCTGGCCGTTGGCGAGGTGTTCAACTCCATCCATGACTGTCGCGAGTTGATCCAGGAACAGTTGATCGACTACATCCGCACGACGCTGGTGCATGCCGGCGGCATCACCCATGTGCGGCGCATTGCCGATTTCGCCGCGCTGTTCCAAGTGCGTACTGGTTTCCATGGCGCCACCGACCTGTCACCGGTGTGCATGGGCGCGGCCCTGCATTTCGATACGTGGGTGCCCAATTTCGGCATCCAGGAACACATGCCTCATGAAGACCGTATCGAAGAAGTCTTCCCCCATGCCTATCGCTTCGAGGACGGTCATTTCACGCCCGGCGATGCGCCGGGGCATGGCGTCGACATTGATGAAGACCTCGCCCGTCAGTACCCCTACAAGCGTGCCAGTCTGCCGGTCAACCGTCTTGAAGACGGCACGCTCTGGCATTGGTGAAGCGTTTCCAACCCATCAAGCGGCGGGGCGGATGTCCCCGCCAGGAGTGACCCGATGAAAGCGTTCCAGGTAAGAGCACCTTTTGAGTTCGGGCTGGCCGAGGTCGACGGACCGCAGGTGGCTCGTGGTGAAGTCCAGGTCGATGTGGCTTACGCCGGCATCTGCGGCTCGGACATGCACATCATTCACGGGCAGAACGCATTCGTGCGTTTCCCTCGTGTCACCGGCCATGAATTCTCCGGGGTGATCCGGCAAGTCGGCGAAGGCGTCGAACACCTGCAGGTGGGCGACCGGGTGTGCGTCGATCCGGTGATCAGTTGCGGCACCTGTTATCCCTGCCGCATCGGCCGACCGAATGTCTGCACACGGCTGCAAGTGATCGGCGTGCATCGCGACGGTGGCTTCAGTGAACAGGTCTGCGTACCGGCCGAGAATGCCCATCGCTTGCCCGACTCGATGTCCCTCAGCCACGGGGCCCTGGTAGAGCCTTATTCCATTGCCCTGAATGTGCTCGATCGCATGCAGCCCCATCCGGGCGACAGCGTGCTGATCTATGGCGCCGGTGTCATTGGCCTGACCCTGGTGCAGATGGCCCGGGCGCTGGGGCTGACCGACATCACCGTGACCGATGTCATCGACAGTCGCCTGGAGACGGCGCGGGCACTGGGTGCGAGCCGGACTCTCAACGGCCAGCAAGTCGATGTCGAAAGCACAATGCGTGAACTCACCCAGGGTGAAGGCGTGCCGTTGATTGTCGACGCCGCCTGCATCCCGGCACTGATGCCACAGATGGTGCGCCTCGCTTCGCCAGCCGGACGCATCGGCCTGCTGGGTTTCAATGCCACGCCCAGTGATCTGGTGCAGTTGGAAATGATCAAGAAGGAGTTGACCCTGGTGGGCTCGCGGCTCAACAACCGCAAGTTCCCCAGGGTGATTGAACTGATCGCCAGCGGCCAGTTGCAGGTCCAGGACCTGATCAGCCATCGCGTCACGTTCGACGAGATGCCTGGCGCCATCGACCTGATCGAAAAACACCCCGAGCAAACCCGAAAGGTACTGGTGGAACTGACGAACGCCCACCACTGATCTTCCGACCTTATCGTGCCCGAGTGCGGGCACCCTCACCGAATAAACACAACAAGCGGGAGGCTCCACCATGTTTGGTCAAGGACGTAGCTTAATCATCATCATGCTGTTCCTGGCAGGGGTCATCAATTACCTCGACCGGTCGGCATTGTCTGTGGCAGCCCCTTTCATCCAGAAGGACTACGGTTTGAGTACGGGTGAGATGGGCATGATTTTCAGTAGTTTTTTCGTCGGCTATGCCGCCTTCAACTTCATCGGGGGCTGGGCTGCCGACCGTTACGGCGCCAAGACCACGTTGCTGCTGGCCATGGTGTTGTGGTCGTTGTTCAGCGGCCTGACCGTGCTAACAGTGGGCTTCGCTTCGCTGGTGCTCATCCGGATTCTGTTCGGCATGGGTGAAGGACCGCTGAGTGTCACCACCAGCAAGATGGTGAACAACTGGTACACCCCCAAGCGCAGGGCGCGGGCGATTGGCACGTCGATGTCCGGCACGCCGCTGGGCGGGGCGATTTCCGGCCCCGTGGTGGGCTTTATCGCCGTCACCTACGGCTGGAAAATGTCGTTCATTATCATCATGCTGATTGGCCTGGTCTGGGCGGCGGTGTGGTTCAAGTTCGTCAAGGAAAGGCCAGAAGGTGAGGGCGCCGAGGAGATTCTTCGGGCCGAGGGGCAAAGCGAGCTGGCGGCACAACCGGTGTTCCCGCTGCGCTATTACCTCAAGCAACCGACGGTGCTGTTCACCTCCCTGGCGTTCTTTTCCTATAACTACACGTTGTTCTTCTTCCTGACCTGGTTCCCCAGCTACCTGACCATGGCCCACGGCCTGAACGTCAAGGACATGAGCATTGCCACGGTCATTCCCTGGGTCCTGGGTTTCCTCGGCCTGGCCTTGGGCGGTTTCATTTCCGACTTCGTGTTCAAGAAAACCGGGCGGATGATGTTCTCGCGCAAAGTGGTGCTGGTGACGTGCCTGTTGGCCTGCGCTGTCTGTATCGCTTGTGCCGGGATGGTCAAGACCTTGTATCCGGCGGTCGCCCTTGTGGCCTTGGCGGTGTTCTTCCTTTACCTCACCGGCGCTATTTACTGGGCGATCATCCAGGACACCGTCCCGGCGGCGCGGGTGGGTGGGGTCAGTGGCTTCATGCACTTTCTGGCGAACACCTCGGGCATTGTTGGCCCGACCTTGACCGGTTTCCTGGTGCAGTTCACCGGTTCGTTCACCAGTGCGTTCCTGCTGGCAGGGCTGTTGACCGTGATCGGTGCGGTGTGTGTGGCGCGCTATGTAAAACCCCTGGTGGTGGTCAATACCGGTGACTCGGCGGCACAAGGCTCGCAACCGGCTTCGGCCCTGAGCCATCCCTGAACAGAAGGAGTGTATTGATGCCTGTTGTGAAACGAGTGCCCTCCACCGGGGCTGCAGCGCAGATCGGTATCGTCCATCTGGGTTTGGGCGCGTTTCATCGCGCCCACCAGGCGGTCTACCTGCAGCGCCATCTCAATCGTCATGGTGAAAGTGACTGGGGGCTGTGCAGCGCCAACCTGCGCTCCAATCGCACCTTGGTCGATCAATTGCGCGAGCAGGATGGTCGCTACCATGTGGCCGAGTACCGCGACCGCGAGCAGGTGACGCTGCGCGAGATCGCGGTCTTGCGTCAGGCCTTGTATGTGGGCGAGGGCGGCCACGACCTGGAACTGCTGTTGCAGCGCATGGCTGCGCCGCAGACGAAGATCGTCACCCTCACCGTCACCGAAAAAGGCTATTGCCTGAGCCCATCCTCCGGGCAACTGCGCAGCGAAGATCCGCTGATTGCCCATGACATCGCTCATCCACAAACGCCGCGCTCGGCCCCCGGTATTGTCCTTGAGGCCCTGCGCCGTCGCCGCGCCGCCGGCATCCCGGCCTTCACCGTGTTGTGCTGTGACAACATGCCCGACAACGGTCAACGCACCCGCCAGGCGGTCAGCACGTTGGCGGCGAGGCAGGATGAGGCGCTGGCGCAGTGGATCGACCAACAGGTGGCGTTTCCCAGCTGCATGGTCGATCGCATTGTGCCCGCGATGGACGGCGAGTCCTTTCGACGGCTGGAACAATTGGACTGTCACGACCCGGCGGCAGTGGTCTGTGAAAGCTTCAGCCAGTGGGTGATCGAGGATCACTTTCCCCTCGGACGCCCGGATTGGGAAGTGGAGGGTGTGCAAATGGTGGAGGACGTGCGCCCGTTCGAGACGATGAAACTGCGCATGCTCAATGGCAGCCATTCGTTGCTGGCCTATGTGGGGTTGCTGGCGGGCCATGAGTCGGTGTTCGACGCCGTCAGTGACGCGAATCTGGCACGGCTCTTCGAGCGCTACATGGCCGAGGAAGCGGCGCCCACCCTGGACATGCCGGCGGGCATCGATCTTTCGCTGTATGCCCGCGATCTGAAGGCGCGCTTTGCCAATGACAGCCTGCAACATCGCCTGCGCCAGATCGCCATGGACGGTTCGCAGAAACTGCCGCAACGCTGGTTGCTCGGCGCCCGGCACTTGCTCGATCAAGGGCGAGGCATCGGCTGTACCGCGCTGGGCATTGCGGCATGGATTCACTACTGCACGCAACCGTTGCCTGGTCATCCGATGCACGTGGTTGACGACCCTTTGAGTGCAACGTTTGCCGATCTGGCGGGGCGCTTCGACGGCGTATCGTTGGTGGAGGCCTTTCTCGAATTGGGCGAAGTCTTCCCGGCCGCGTTGTCGGAGCGCCCGGCGCTTCGCGAGGCCGTGCAACATGCTTATACCGCGCTGACCCGCGACGGCATCGGCAGCCTTTTGCAGACCTTTGCCGCACCCAACTAACAAAAAGGAGAACAACATGGAACCGACATGGCGTTGGTTTGGCCCCAAAGACCCGATCTCCCTGGCGGACGTTCGCCAAACCGGTGCGACCGGCATCGTCACCGCGTTGCACGAAATCCCCAATGGCCAAGTGTGGCCGGTGGACGCCATCGCGGCGCGTAAAGCGATGATCGAAGCCGCTGGCTTGAGCTGGTCAGTGGTGGAAAGCATTCCGGTGCACGAGGACATCAAGCGCGGCTGCGGGCGGCGTGACGAGTACATCGCCAACTACCAGCAAAGCGTACGCAACCTGGCGAGCTGCGGCATCGATATCGTGTGCTACAACTTCATGCCGGTATTGGACTGGACCCGCACCGACCTGACCTTTGAGCTGGCGGATGGCGGCTGGGCGCTGCGTTTCGATCAAACCGCGTTTGCCGCCTTCGACCTGTTCATCCTCCAGCGTCCGGGTGCGCAGGCCGAATACCGTGCCGAGGATATCCAACAGGCCAAGGCCTACTTCGAGCAACTGACGCCAGCCCAGAGCGAGACCTTGGTCAATACTTTGATCGCCGGCCTGCCCGGCGCCGAGGAACACTACAGCCTGGAGAACTTCCGGGCCTTGCTGCGCACCTACGCCGACATCGACGAGGTGAAATTGCGTGAACACCTGGGGTATTTCTTGCGCGCGGTGATCCCGGTAGCAGAGGAAGTGGGAGTGCGCATGGCGATCCACCCGGACGATCCACCCCGGGCGCTGCTCGGCCTGCCACGCATTCTGTCCACCGCCGAAGACGCCCAATGGTTGCTGGACGCCGCTCCGAGCCCGGCCAATGGCCTGACGTTCTGCACCGGTTCCTATGGCGTGCGCGAAGACAACGACCTGGTGGCGATGGCCAAGCAGTTTGCGCCGTTCATCTACTTCACCCACCTGCGTTCAACCCGCAGGGAAGCGGATCCGCGCAGCTTCCACGAGGCCCATCACCTGGATGGCGACGTTGACATGGTCGGGGTTATCAGTGCCTTGGTGGCCGAGGAGCGCAGGCGTGAACGCGAAGGCGGCCCGCGCTTGCCGCTACGGCCGGACCATGGGCATCAACTGCTCGATGATCAACACCGCAAAAGCAATCCCGGCTACTCGCTGATCGGCCGCCTCAAGGGCCTCGCCGAAATCCGCGGTGTGGAACTGGCCGTGCGGCAACAGTTGGGCTGAGGCTTGAAGATAAACAGGGGAAATCCGTCAGGCCAAAAAACCTGTGGCGATGTATCAGTTGCCGAGGGCATTTGTGGCGAGGGGATTTATCCCCGTTGGGCTGCGCAGCAGCCCCCAAACCGGACACCTCGGTGTATCAGGCAGACTACATACAACCTGCCTGGGGGCGCTGCGCACCCCAGCGGGAGCAAGCTCCCTCGCCACAGGTTCGGTGTGCAGTTGATTGAGTTTGAGTGATCCACACAAGCGCCCATCCACCGCAGGTCTAGCCACTCATGTCTTCTGGTTCCAGCGCTTGCAGCCAACGGTTCTCCGAACGGCTCAAGTGCTGGCGCATGCAGGTTTGTGCGCCGAGCACATCTTTGTTGGCGACGGCATGCAGGATCGCTTCATGCTCGGCCACCGCGGCTTCCCATGTCAGAGCATTTTCTGAATGCTTGCTCAAGTGCGCCGAAATCGGGTTGTGTCGTTCATCAAACAGCGCAGTGATGATCCGGACCAAGGCAGAGTTGCCACTCATTTTGGCCAGACGCTGATGAAATCTACGGTCGTCTTCCAGCGGGGGCAGGCCGTTGGCAATGCTGGCGCGCATGGCGTCGATGCATTCCTGCAGATAGCGGTAGTCGCTTTTTTTGCCATGCAAACAGGCCAGGACCACTGACTCACCTTCGATCAAGGCGCGCGCCTGCATCAGTTCCGAGGGGCTTTCGCCCAAGGTGCCGGCAGGATTTTTTCCATCTGTGGGCCTGGCGCGGACATACACGCCCGAGCCCATCTTGATTTCAATTTCGCCCTCGATTTCCAGGGCGATGAGCGCCTCGCGCAGCGAAGGCCGGGAAACCCCCAGCAGTTGGGTCAAATCACGCTCGGGAGGAAGCCTGGAGCCTGCCTTGAAATCCCCCTGGACGATGTAGTTTCGCAGTTGGTCAGCGATTTTCTGGTACGGCTTTCGCTCGGCGGCGTTGATCGGTGAGACCATGGCAACGGTGTCCATCAGATAGTCTGCGAAGGCTACCATAGGCGCTTGGTGCTGTTCATTTATGTGGGAGCGGTGGTGCGGCAATCACATCACCGCGCCAATCTGCCAAGGCACAAACTCGTTATCACCCAAACCGTTTTCTTCACTGCAGGTGCGACGCCCGGAAGCGGTATCGAGCATCAATCGGAACAACCGCTCACCGGCCTCGGCCACCGACTCCAGGCCATCGACAATACCCCCGGCGTTGAAGTCCATGTCCAGCTCCATGCGTTGGAACAGGCGGGTGTTGGTGGCGATCTTCAAGGATGGCGTGGGTTTGCAACCATAGGTCGAACCGCGACCCGTGGTGAAGCAGATGAGGTTTGCGCCTCCCGCGACCTGACCGGTCGCGGACACCGGGTCGTAGCCGGGGGTGTCCATGAACACCAGTCCCTTGGCATCGACCGTTTCAGCGTATTGGTAAACGCCCATTAACCCGCTGGCGCCTGCCTTCGCCACGGCGCCGAGGGATTTCTCCAGAATGGTGGTGATGCCCCCGGCCTTGTTGCCAGGCGAGGGATTGTTGTTCATGTCCCCATCGTTGTGGTGCACGTAGGCTTCCCACCAACGGATCCGCTGCATCAATTTTGCCGAGATGTCAGCGGATGCCGCGCGGGCCGTCAGCAGGTGTTCGGCGCCATAAATTTCCGGTGTTTCCGACAGAATGGCGGTGCCGCCATTTCGCACCAGCAGGTCTACAGCGGCGCCGAGTGCTGGATTGGCGCTGATGCCTGAATAACCATCCGAACCGCCACATTGCAAGCCGACACTCAGGTGGCTGGCCGCAACGACGGTACGCTGGAGGTCGTTGATGATTGGCAGCATCTGTTCGATATGGGCGATGCCCCGTTGCACGGTTTCACGAGTACCGCCGGCGTCCTGGATGATCAGGCTGGCCTTGAGCGGCGCTGGGCGATCGCCGAGCTCTTCCATCAGCGGGACGAGCTGGTTGACTTCGCAACCCAGGCCGATCAACACGATTCCGGCGAAATTGGGATGATCGGCATACCCGCGTAAGGTGCGTTTGAGAATATCGATGCCTTCGCCTTTGGCCCCCATGCCGCAGCCACTGCCATGAGTAATCGCCACGACGCCATCGACGTTGGGGAAGTCTTTCAGGCGCCCCGAAGAAAAGGCGTTGGCGATGTGTTTGCACACGGTTGCCGAGCAATTGACGCTGGAAATAACGCCGATGTAGTTGCGGGTGCCGACGCGGCCATCATCGCGGACGAAACCCTCGAACGTCGCCGCAGTAGTGCTGGGCACCGTGGGGGCATAAATGTTGCGCACGCTGTGTTCGGCATTGGTCGTGGGCATGTCCAGGTTGTGCACATGGACGTAATCGCCGGGCTCGATGTCCCGGGTCGCCTGGCCGATGGTCTGGCCATACTTGAGCACCCGTTGGCCGGCCAGCACCCTGCGCAGGGCGATCTTGTGGCCGGACGGGATGGGTTGCCGGGCGACCAGCACGATGCCGTCGGCGCTCAGCTGTTGCCCTTGGGCAATATCGCCTCGGGCCACGGCAACATCATCACCGGGGGTTAAAACAAGCAAAGAAGACGGCGGGTTCATGGTGCGTCTTCCTCCTAGCACTCGATGATTGCCTTGACGACACCTTGCTTGGGGTCGAGCAAGGTGCTGAACGAATGGGCAACATCGCTGAGCGTCAGACGATGGGTATTCAGGGCCGCGTCCGGAATCAATCCGTTGCGCAGGCATTCCTCCACATGACGGAAGTCTTCCTGGGTGGCGTTGCGGCTGCCCATCAGCGTGGCTTCACGCTTGTGAAACTCCGGGTCGGAGAAGGTGATGGAGTCCCGCACCACTGAAATCATCACATAGGTGCCGCCGTGGGCGATGAACTCGAACCCGCGCTCCATGGCCCGTGCGTTGCCGGTGGCATCGAACACCACGTCGAAAAAATCACCCTCTGTCAGTTCAGCCAGGGTCTGCTTGTCGCCTTGGCCGATTTGCACGGCGGCGTGGATATCCAAGTGTTGCTTACAGAACGCAAGACGATCCTCACGGGTATCCAGGACGGTGACTTGCGCCCCACGCAGGCTGGCGAAGATCGCCGCCGCCATGCCGATCGGTCCGGTGCCGACCACCAGCGCGCGTTTATCCTCCTGGACATTTGAACGCCGCACGGCGTGAGCGCCGATGGACAGGAACTCGATCATCGCCGCCTGATCAAGGGAAACCCCCACGGCTTTGTGTACGAATTGGTGGGGAACGCTCAGGTACTCCGTGAACGCCCCATCGCAATGAACCCCCAGCACTTGAATGCGGGTGCAGCAGTTGGTCTTGCCCTGGCGGCAGGCGATACATGCGCCGCAGGAAAGGTAGGGCATCACATAGACCACATCGCCGATGGCGAGGTCGCTGGCGCCGTCCGTCTCGTCTACAACCCCGGAAAACTCATGGCCCATGACGCGCGGGTATTCGAGGTAGGGCTGATTGCCGGTGAAGATATGCAGGTCGGTGCCGCAGACCCCGACCCGTCGGACCTGGATGAGGACCTCGCCCGGTTTCCTGAGGGGTTTTTCGCGCTCGATGGCGGTTAACGAGCCGGGTTCGTTACAGATGACAGTCAGCATGATGATGCTCCTTGGCGGGCACACAGGCGACGAATGCCAGCTAACGAGGGGAGGGCGTTGAGCGCCCGGTTGGCGAGGGATCTGCACATTCCGAGGATCTCTTTTTTTGTTGTAGGCGGACGGGCGTCCGCTGGGGTGATCTTGGGTCGAAACTACACGCCAAAAAAAATATTGGCAAGACCAATTAATAAAAAACAAAATTGGACAGACCAGTTTTGAGGCCTCTCTACGGGCATCGCCAGGCCCAGGGGTAAAAGGCAAAATGGGGTTGATGTCGGACCAAACGGCGGGTGGAATCCTGTGGGGACGTTTCAATGAACACTGAATGGACCAAAAAAGGCTGCGATGTTTGCCGGGCGCTATGGGAGTCCGGCCAGCGTCCTCCAGAGCTTGCGGTGAGCGTCGTTCTCCATTCCCGCTTGCATCGATGTTCATCCTGCGGCGCGTTCTGGGAGCAGCTTGAGCGTTATGCCGATGTCATTGGTGAGCAGCAGGCGCGGGAGTTGTATCCCGAGGTCTTCAAGTCGGAGGGCTTTTAATGAACCCAGGCGATTCCCTCATGTCATTCATCTGTCAGGAACGACAACATGATGGAGTTGCCTATGCGACCAATGGATTTCACCAGCCTATCCCTCGCCGCGCTGCTCTGCGCGGCTTGCTCAAGCCAACCGCCCGCGACATGGAGCTACGAAGATGCCCAGGGGCGAGCCAATCTGCCGCCCGACCAGGCCTACCCCGAACTGTTTGAAGCGGTTCAGCGCGGGCAGCTTTTCACTGACCAGAAACACTTCGTGGACGCGCTGCCCAAGCGTGACCCGGCGAAAATCCGCGCCGATTACCTGGCCCGTCGGGACAGTGATGGCTTCGATCTCAAAGCTTTCGTGCACGACAATTTCATCGAATCCGGCGAGGCGCAAAGCCCGGCGTCGAAACCTGGCGCTTCGATCGAAGAACACATCGACAGCCTTTGGCCGGTGTTGAGCCGCAGCTATAGCCAGGTGCCGCAATTCAGCAGCTTGCTGCCCTTGCCGCAGCCCTATGTGGTGCCGGGCGGGCGCTTTCGCGAGATGTATTACTGGGATTCCTATTTCACCATGCTGGGGCTTGAGCAAAGCGGTGAGAAGGCCCGGGTTCGCCAGATGACCGACAATTTCGCCTACATGATTGACACCTACGGCCACATCCCCAACGGCAATCGCACCTACTACCTGAGCCGGTCGCAGCCGCCGTTCTTTGCCTACATGGTGGAGTTGCAGGCGCACATCGAAGGTGACCAGGCCTATGGGCGCTACCTGCCACAATTGCAGAAGGAATATGCCTATTGGATGGACGGAGCCCAGACGCTCAAGTCTGGGACGGCCGCCAAGCACGTGGTCAAACTGGCCGATGGCAGTGTGCTCAATCGCTATTGGGATGCCAGCCCGACGCCTCGCCAGGAATCCTGGTTGCAAGACGTCAAGACTGCCGAGCAGGCGCCGGAGAGGCCCAAGGAGGAGGTCTGGCGTGACTTGCGTGCTGGCGCCGAAAGCGGCTGGGACTTCAGCTCTCGCTGGTTGGGCGATGGCCAGGACCTGGCGACCATCCGCACCACATCCATTGTGCCGGTGGACCTGAACAGCCTGATCTATCACCTGGAACGCACCATCGCCAAAGCCTGCGAAACCGTGCAGAACAGGCCATGCGTCCAGGCTTATGGGCAGCGCGCCGAATTGCGTCAGCGGGCCATCGAGCAGCACTTGTGGGATGCTGAAAAAGGCTTCTACGTGGACTACGACTGGCAGCAAAACCAACAACGCCAGCCACTCACCGCCGCTGCGCTTTTTCCGCTGTTTACCGGCCTGGCCTCCACCGAGCACGCCAATCGCACCGCCGATGCGGTACGTGAAGGCTTGTTGCGTCCCGGTGGCATTGCTACCACCCAGGTCAGTAACGGCCAACAGTGGGATGAACCCAATGGCTGGGCACCGTTGCAATGGGTGGCAGTGGAGGGGCTGGACCGCTACCAGCACAGGGCACTGGCCCAACAGATTGGCAGTCGCTTTTTGCAGCAGGTTCAGAACCTCTACAGCAAAGAGAACAAGCTGGTAGAGAAATACGATTTATCGGGCCAGGGAAATGGCGGTGGAGGCGGCGAGTATGAGTTGCAGGACGGCTTCGGCTGGACCAACGGGGTGACACTCAAGCTGATGAGCAAATATGGCGCAATCTCGCCAACTCCCATTGGTGAATGAAGTGCAGCCTTTGTTCGCCTATGAATGCTGAATGCGCCACCGACATCGCGAGCAAGCTCTCACGGCGGGCATTGCCCATCAGGCATGGGCTGTTGCGGCATTATCTACTCATGCACCGTCACCCGGTTACGCCCGGTCTTCTTCGACGTATACAACGCCTGGTCCGCCCGGGCGATCAGATCGGCGTGGCTGTTCGAGGGCTGGCTCAGGTCGGCCACGCCCAGGCTGATGGTGAAACGGATGTGCTGGTCGTTGTACACCACCTCCAGCGCTTCCACGGAGTGGCGCATGCGTTCGGCGAAAGTTTGGGCGCCGCTGCTGTCGGTATCCGAAAGCACCACACCAAACTCTTCACCGCCATACCGCCCGACCACATCGGAGTCGCGCGCATGTTCGCGCAGCAGCCTGGCGACATGCTCGATGACCTTGTCGCCCGCCTGGTGCCCATAGGCGTCGTTGACTCGTTTGAAGTGGTCGATATCGAGCATCACCAGGCTCAACGTATTGCCATAGCGGTGATGTCGGGCATAGGCGGCCCTGAGGCTTTCTTCCCAATGACCGCGGTTGTACAGCCCCGTCAGTCGATCGGTGCTGGAGAGCTGTTGCAGTTGCGCATTGGCGGCCTGAAGCTGATGCCGGTTGGTGGCGACGTCGGTGACGTCATAGATCACCAGGCAAATATGGTTGATTTTGCTGTCAGGGGAGCGCAGCGGCAGCAGGGTAGTGTTCTGGTACATGAACTCTTCGCTGCCGGTGATCGGCTGATAGTTCTCGAACCGCACCAGATACGGCCGCTGCTCCCAGACCGTAAACGCTGGAGTGCCCAGGGTGGCGACGCTTTCCACTTTGCGGCTGAACCATTGGCGATCGATTTCGGGGAACAGGCTGAAGAAGGACTGATTGTGGGCGTCCTTTGGCTGCACCCCCGAGCGGTTCTCCATGAAGGTGTTCCAGACCTGCACGCGGTAGTCGCGGTCGAGCACCACCACACCGACATCGATGCTCTGAACCACGGCAAGCAACCAGTGAAATTCGTTCAGATCAATAGGATCGTTCATGGCTCAGTTCATCAGGTAGGCGAGTTTGTGGGTCAACCGCTCGATGGAGTCTTCCGTGAACAACAGCAATAGGTCGAAACGAATATCGTGCCCTTCCAGGCTGTAGCTGATTTCCACCGCCAGGGTCTTTTTCCAGCGCGTGCGGTTGACCCGGATCAGCTCATCAATGGCCGCGTGCTGGCCGAGGATCTGTGGGTGGCCTTGAGAGAATCCTACGTCGATCTGTTCGGCAATGCTGGTCAGGCACGCACCGATCAGTACGCTGGAGAGGTCCAGCAACATTTCCAGGTCCGAATAGTCGCTGCTCTGACGTTGCATCAATTGCGCGATGTCGCTGATTTCCGAGTCGTGAAACATCAGCAGGGCTTCGCCAGCGATGCCGCTGCCAATAAAGCCCTGGCAGATAGCCGTGAGTTGCTGTGAGCTGCTGGCATCGTTCAGCGCCATGTGCAACTCGCCGACTTCGAGGATGTTCACATTGGGGACGGGCAACTGCACAAAAACGCCCAATACCTTGGCGATCAGGGCGGCTGCCTGGCCGATGGCTACGTTGACCGTTTCGCGGAATACATCGTTGAAGCTGATGGTTGTGTTCGATACTGGACGATGCTGTAGCGGTGCCTGGCCGGGTTTCGCCAAGAGTCCCAAGCGACTCAGGGTCTGGCGCAGTTCATTTTCGTCGAAAGGCTTTTTCAGGAACGCCAGCGCACCCAGCTCATGCACGCGGCGCACCGCTTCCTCCTGGACGTCACCGGAGATCACGATGACTTGCGCCTGCAACCCTTCGGCGCGCAACGCGCTCAACACCTGGTAACCGTCCATCTCCGGCATGGTCAGGTCGAGCAACACCACTTGGCCCAGGCCCTGGCGTATCGCGTCCATGGCCTGGCGACCATTGACGGCCTCGGTGACCGAAACCGGCCAGTCCGCGGGCAGCGCGCGTAACACCTGTTTACGGGCCATGTTGGAGTCGTCACACACCACTAGGGGAATCACTGACACAGAAGGCTCTCATAGGTGGATGGATATCAGGGAAACACTTAGATGCATCATGCCATAGGGTAGCAAAGAGCACCTAATGCATAGGGTTTATCGAGGGATCCATCCAGAATGGCGAGGCCGGTTGGGCGCTTACACCATGTGCCCAGCCCCGTAATACTTGTCCCAAAGCTTGTTCCGAAACCGGTTGTCCGGATCGAATTGCGCCTTGAGTGCGAACAGGCGTTGCGCGTGGGGGTAGGCGCGGGCGAATTGTGCCCGGGTGGCATGCAACTGGTAGGGCAGATAATAGGTTCCGCCGAACGACAGTGCGGCGTCGATGAGTTCGCGCGTCCACGTGCCGACTTTCTCGCGGTCGGCCGCGCTGACGTGTTGCCAATAATAGAGTACGAACGAGAACACCTCTTCACGGGCCCAGGACAGGCACGAATCAGGCGCGGCTGGTGCGTGCCGGATGGAGATGTTCACGGCGTTCACGTTGTGCGTCCGCAGGATGCCCGCCATGTGTTCGACAAACCCGTTGAGCTGGGCGACCGGCACAAAATATTCCTGCAGCGCGTAGGTGCTGTCCTGTGTCGCGAGAGGCCCGAGCGAGGCAACGTCCCGGCTGGCTTCGTAATTGCGCCGTACAACCGGTTGGCTGAGGTAGCGCAACGGGTCGATTACATCCTTGCGAATCAATGGACCACCGGGAAGCCTCGTCACACCCCACATGAGGGTCCGATCGAATGTGTAGGATTGCCCCGGAGCGACCAGCCTCTGCGCCACTGTCAGCTCTTTGTCCGTCGTGCGCCAGGTGACGGCCGTCGCTTGGTCAAAGTAAGGAGGCGCCAGATCGGCGTTATGCAGGATAGCCTGTTCGTTGCCGCGGATCTGTTCATTGAAAAACCTGGTGTAATCGGCAACGGGCATGCGGTGTACCTGACGTTCCATCGAGACGTTTGGCGCGAGGTCCAACTCGACCTCAGTGATAACCCCCAGCGCTCCGTAGCTGCCGATGGCCGCGTGGAACAAGTCGGTATTGGCGGTGCGGGACGCTTCTACTACCGAGCCGTCGGCGAGCACCAATTGCAGGGCTCGGACTGAGTTACTCACCGGGCCAGCACCGACATAACGCCCATGCGCATTGACTGACAGCGCTCCGCCAACGGTGAAGTTGGCATAGCTCTGCATGATCTTTACCGAGAGGTCATGCGGATCGATCACCGACTGCAGGTCGCGCCAGCGTATCCCTGTTTGCACACGTATGACCCTGTGCTCCGGTGAGTAACGAATGACCTGATTGAACTGACGCATATCGAGGTGCAGGCTGTCTTCGGCGGCAATCTGTCCGCCCATGCTATAGCGGGCGCCCCCGATACTGATTGGGCCTGACCACAGAGTGAGGGCCTGGCGGATTTCGTTCGTGGTACGTGGGGCGAGCACGCGGCTCACCCAAATCGGGTTGAGTAGCGTCACATCGTTAACCAGGACGCCTGAAGAGGCGGCCCATGCCGACCAGGGCGACAGCACACCGATGGCCATCCCAGCCATGCCGGCCTGGAGTAGATTGCGCCGTGTGAAAGAGAGCGAAGGCATGGGCGGGGCGTGCGGTCGTGTGTTGTCGATCATGCTGCGTTATCCATGGGTGAATCGTTGAGCGTTGCGCTGAGCCTGCAAACGTCCGTGGTGGAAGCGCTCCAAAAATGCGCCAAAAAGTTTGTCCAGTGACACATCAGGATTCGCCCCTGTAGGCCGCTTGCCATCAATGCTACAGTCCCGCGCTTTCAGGGGGGAGGGGACGTCATGCGGATCGTAGTAACGGCTTTGGTAATGACACTGCTCGGAGGATGCGCAACGGCCAACGAAACCTTTGGCAATGGACAACTCTGCGGCCTTCATCCCTACTGCGGCGCTGCTACCGATATCGAGGTGATCAAGGCCACGACCGCGGAAAGCGCTGGAGCCCTGCGGGTATTGGCACCGCTTGCAATAATCGACCTCCCTTTCAGTATTGTCGCCGATACGTTGATCCTGCCTTATACGATTTTTCATATGAAGCCTGCCGAGGAGTAGCTGTACCCCGGTCCCCCCAACATCACTCAGCATGCACTTTACGAGCACCGGCGCGAAGACAGGTGGCATCGGTGTTTTCGCGTACAGCTTTGCGTTGCGGGGGGTTACGTCTGGGGCAGGGCTTCTTCGACAAGCTCGATCCAGTGGCGCACGGGTGTGCGTGCGGCACCGTCGAGGTGGGTCTGGCAGCCGATGTTGGCCGTTACGATCACTTGCGGATTACCGCTCTCCAAGGCATTGAGTTTGTTATCGCGCAACTGCCGGGACAGCTCGGGTTGGGTCAGCGAATACGTGCCTGCCGAGCCGCAACACAGGTGACTGTCGGGCACCGCCGTGAGGCTGAAACCCAGGCGCTCGAGCACTCCCTCGACGGCGCCACCGAGTTTCTGGGCATGCTGCAGGGTGCAGGGGCAATGGAAGGCCAGGCGCCGATCACCGCGCATGCCGAGGGCTTCCAAGGGTTCGGCGCCTAGTACTTGCACCAGGTCGCTGGCCAAGGCGCTGACGCGTTCGGCCTTGGCCGCGTAGGCCGGGTCATCCTTGAGCAACTGACCATATTCGCGCACGAAGGCGCCGCAACCGCTGGCCGTCTGGACAATGGCTTCGGCCCCGGTCTCGATGGCCGGCCACCAGGCGTCGATGTTGCCCCTGGCCCGCTCAAGGCCTTTTTCCTGGGCATTGAGGTGGTAGTCGATTGCCCCGCAACAACCGGCCTCGCGGGCCGATACCACCGAAATGCCCAGGCGATCCAGGACGCGAGCAGCAGCGGCGTTGGTGTTGGGCGCCAGGGTTGGTTGCACACAACCTTCGAGCATCAGTACATGGCGCGGATGCCGCACTGGCGGGCGTGGCTTGGCCGGAGGGTGCTGGCGCGGCAGCTTGGTTTGCAGGGCGTGGGGCAGCAGCGGACGGAAAACCTTCGCGGCCTGGATCAACGCTTGGAAGAGTGCAGGCCGTGGCAGTACCGCCCGCAGGGCCTGGCGAAACGCGCGCTGGGCGAGGGGACGGGGCACTTTCTGCTCAACGACAGCGCGGCCGATGTCCAGCAGGTTGTGGTACTGCACGCCGGATGGACAGGTGGTCTCGCAGCTGCGGCAGGTCAGGCAACGGTCCAGATGTAGCTGAGTCTTCGCGGTGACTGCCTGGCCTTCAAGCACCTGCTTGATCAGGTAGATGCGCCCGCGGGGGCCGTCCAGCTCATCGCCCAGCAATTGGTAGGTGGGGCAGGTGGCCGTACAGAATCCACAATGCACACATGAGCGCAGGATGCGCTCGGCCTCCTCGGCACGGGGAAGGCTTTTGGCTTGTTCGCTCAGATGGGTTTGCATGGCTCGTCCTCAGACGTCGGCGTACATACGGCCCGGATTGAAGATCCCCTGGGGGTCGAGCTGTTTCTTCAGGTTCTGGTGATAACGCAACAACGGCTCGGCCAGCGGGTGGAAAGGTGCTTCGTCGACGGCATAGAGGGTGGCGTGACCACCAACGCTGGACGCTGTATGGCGAATGATTTGCGGCAGAGCTGCGGATTTCAGCCAGCGCTGGGCGCCGCCCCAGTCCAGCAGTTGCCGACCGGGCAGGTCGAGAGGCCCGGTGTTGTTCGGCAACGAAAGCCGCCACAGCGGTTCGGGTGTGGCAAAGAACCCCAGGCGCTGCTCCCGCAGGTCAGCCCAATAACTGTTGTCGAGGGCGTCGCCACCGAAACGGTCGATGGCCGAGGCCACCGAGCCCTCACCACCTTCCAGGCGCAAGTGCAGTGCCTCGCCGTCATGACAGTCCGCGCTGATCGGGATCGGCTGCTGGCCCCATTCGGCCAGTTCAGCCAACGCCTGGCGAACATCCATTGCCAGTCGCACGCTCAGGCACTGGCGTGGCTTGGGCAGGACCTTCAAGGACACTTCCGTGAGTAGCCCCAGGCAGCCGAAGCTGCCGGTCATGAGGCGCGACAGGTCATAACCGGCGACGTTCTTCATGACTTCGCCACCAAAACGCAGCAACTTGCCCTGGCCGGTGATGACCCGAGTGCCCAGCACGTAATCCCGCACCGAGCCGGCCCAGGGGCGCCGTGGCCCGGACAGGCCCGTGGCGACCATACCGCCCAAGGTAGCCCCTGGGCCCAGGTGCGGGGGCTCGAACGGTAGAAATTGCCCGGCCTCGTTGAGCGCCGCTTCGATCTCCACCAGGGGAGTACCGGCGCGTGCGGTCAGCACCAGCTCGGTGGGGTCGTAGCTGACGATGCCGCGGTGCTGACGGGTATCGAGTACTTCAGCGCAGACCGGGCGGCCCAGCATGGCTTTGCTGTTGCCGCCCTGGATGCGCAGCGCCGTGCGTTGGTTGAGGGCATGGTTGACCTGTTCCAACAGCGCGGCGCTGGCGTCATGATCGTAGGGCATCAAAAGCGCTCCAGTTCCGGGAACGGCAGTTTGCCGAGGTGCACGTGCATCGAGCCGAACTCCGCGCAACGCTGCAGGGTCGGGATGTTCTTGCCGGGGTTGAGCAGGCCTTGCGGATCAAAGGCCTTTTTCACCGCGTGAAACACGGTCAACTCGTCGCTGTTGAACTGCGCGCACATTTGGTTGATCTTCTCGCGCCCGACGCCATGCTCCCCGGTAATGCTGCCGCCGACTTGCACGCACAGTTCCAGGATTTTGCCCCCCAGCGTCTCGGCGCGCTCCAGTTCGCCGGGCTGGTTGGCGTCGAACAGAATGAGCGGGTGCATGTTGCCGTCCCCCGCATGGAACACGTTGGCCACGCGCAAGCCATGTTCGTCCGACAGGTCGCTGATGCCTTTTAGCACCCGCGGCAACTCGCGTCGTGGGATGGTGCCGTCCATGCAGTAATAGTCAGGGGAGATGCGCCCCACGGCGGGAAACGCATTTTTGCGCCCGGCCCAGAAACGCGCCCGTTCGGCCTCGTCGCAGGCCACCCGCACATGCACGGCGCCAGCAGCCTTCAAGACCGCCTCGACCCGTTGGCAATCGTCCTGCACGTCGGCCTCCACACCGTCGAGTTCGCACAACAGGATGGCGGCGGCATCGACTGGGTAGCCGGCGTGGATAAAGTCTTCAGTGGCCCGAATCGACAGATTGTCCATCATCTCCAACCCACCGGGGATGATCCCGGCGGCAATGATGTCGCCGACGGCGCGCCCGGCCTTTTCCACCGAATCGAAACTGGCGAGCAGCACGCGCGCCACTTGGGGCTTGGGCAGCAACTTGACCGTCACTTCGGTGATGATGCCAAGCATCCCTTCCGAGCCCGTGAACAGGGCGAGTAAATCAAATCCTGGCGCGTCCAGGGCGTCGCTGCCCAGGGTCATGCTTTCGCCCTCGACGGTGAGGATGTCGACCTTGAGCAGATTGTGCACGGTCAGGCCGTACTTCAGGCAATGCACGCCGCCGGCGTTTTCCGCGACGTTGCCACCGATGGAGCAGGCGATCTGGGAAGACGGATCGGGTGCGTAGTACAAGCCATGTGGCGCGGCCGCCTGGGAGATCGCCAGGTTGCGCACCCCGGGCTGGACTCGCGCATAGCGGCCTTGGGGATTGATTTCAAGGATGCGGTTGAAGCGTGCCATCACCAACAGGACTCCCTGTTCCAGCGGCAAGGCGCCCCCCGACAACCCGGTACCGGCGCCCCGGGCCACCACCGGTACCTGACGGGCATGGCAGATGCGCAGCAGCGCTTGTACCTGCTCGATGCGCTCGGGCAGGACGACCAGCAACGGCATGACGCGGTAGGCCGAAAGCCCGTCGCACTCATACGGCCTCAGGTCCTCCGCGCTGTGCAGCAGCGCCAGGTCGGGCAGGGCCTCACGCAGTTCTGAAATCAGCGCGGACTTGTCGACCCGAGGTAATACGCCATCGACGCGCTCATCGTAGAGAATGTTCATAGGCTTCTATTGTTCTTCATGCCAGGCGGAAGGGCATTTGACAGTGTAGCGCTCGATGATTGAGCCAAGCACATTCATCCGGTCCTGCCAGTCGGGAAAGTATCGCGACGGCCCACTGAACGTCTGCGCCCGCGTGGCCTCTGAACCTAAAGCAGGGCGGCGACCTCGCGCCGCCCGTTGACACCAGGAGGAAAGGCTCACATGAACATTCTAATGGTCCTTACATCCCACGATCAGTTGGGCGATACCGGCAAGAAAACAGGGTTTTGGCTGGAAGAGTTCGTCGCTCCCTATTACGTGTTTGTCGACGCCAAGGCGACAGTCACGCTTGCCTCTCCCAAGGGTGGACAGCCGCCGCTAGACCCCAAAAGTGATGAAGAGGACGCCCAGACTGAGGCTACCCACCGTTTTCGTACCGATACGATCGCCCAAGCGGCCCTGGCCAACACGGTGCCGCTGGGCGAGATTGACCCTTATGACTTCGATGCCGTGTTCTACCCCGGCGGTCATGGGCCGCTCTGGGACCTGGCCGAGGACACGGATTCGAAGACCCTCCTCGAAGCCTTTTATGCCGCGAATAAGCCCGTGGCCGCGGTTTGCCACGCCCCTGGCGTGTTCAAGAACGTTCAAGCCCCGGATGGCCAGCCGGTGGTGAAAGGCAAAAAAGTCACCGGTTTCACCAACTCTGAGGAAGACGCCGTGGGACTGACGCAAGTGGTGCCGTTTCTGGTGGAGGACATGCTCAAAGCCAAAGGCGGCGAGTATTCCAAGGCCGCGGACTGGGCCAGCTATGTGGTCGAGGACGGGCATTTGATCACCGGTCAGAATCCGGCTTCATCCGAAGCCACCGCCAAAGCGTTGCTCAAGCGGCTGGCGCAGGAACAGACGGCCTGAGCCGTCGCAGGAGGCGGCCCGGTTTGGGCCGCCTATGAGCGCAATATCCTCCCCGATCCATGTCGGCGGCCACCGCACCACTGGCGATAACTTATGCGCCAGGCTTGGCCGGTGGTTGCCCCTGCATGTAGTTTTGATGCCGCATCATCTGGTCCATCATCATCTGTTGCATGCCGGTGAATCTATCCATCATGTACTGGCGTTGACTTCTTTGCTCCGGGGGCAGCTTGGAGTAGTCCTGCCAGCCCATCATATGACCACCGCCCATCATCTTTCCTTTGCCCATCATGCCGGGGCCTCGGCAGCATCCCATCATTCCCGGCCCCCCCATCCCATTCATCATGGCCATGCCACTTTGCATCGTATTCCAATGTTCCTGAAGGAGCTTCTGCCGCTCCTGGGGATCCTGGGTCTGCTGGATTTTCTCCATCTGCTCCTGCATTTTCTGGAAGGTCTCTTGCGCCTGGGCCATCTGCGTATCGAACTCTGCAACATTGGGGGTTTGTTGCTGCGTCGACGGCACTTCAGATTGCTCGGCTGCTGACGTCCATAGGGGGGAAAGCGATGCAAGAAGGAAAAGCATGGCCAGTCGGGTATTTTTCATGTCGAGCTACCTATGTGGGGGAGGAGCCGAACCAAAATCACAGGTTTCACACGATTGTGGAGAGTGGAGTCAGCCGCATTCGCCGGAACTCATGGACTTCAGCATGACAGTCGCTTACTAACGCCCCCAAATGATGAGTAGATATCCCCGGGACAACCTTGATTTATGTCATCTTCGAAGGTGGCCGCCGGTTTTGTGCCCTGAAGGGCTCAAGCACTGGCATGGGTCAGCCCGGTCAAGGTGTCGGCGATGGTCTTGGTGCGTTGCGCTGTGCCTTCAGTGGTGCGGCTGGAGTCCTCCAGGACATCGAGCATTTCGCGCAGTGCGCCCACGGCCACGGACTGATCTTCGATCTGTTGAGCGACGCCTTGGATCTCCTTTGACAGCAGGTCGATATCCACGCCGATTTCAGCCGCATTCTTGCGGGTGATTTCCGCCAGCTTACGCACCTCGTCAGCCACCACGGCGAAACCTCTGCCCATTTCACCCGCCCGGGCGGCTTCGATGGCGGCGTTGAGCGCCAACAGGTTGGTCTGCCCGGCGATTTGCTGAATCACCTGCACGATCGACTGGATACGCAGGCTTGAGCTGGCGAGCGCACGCGCGCCGACCACCGCTTCACCGGCTTGCGTGGCCAGTTGTTCCACGGTTGTGCCCGCCTGCTCGGCAACGCTATTTTGCCGATCTATCGTGCCCGTCAGGTCATCCATCGACAGGTGCAGCTCACCGGAGTAATGCTTGATTTGCGTGGCCATCTCCTCTTGCTGCTGGCTGGCCTGTGCCAATACCTGGCCCAGGTCCGTCAGGCCGTTGAACACCGGCAGGATCGTGTTATCCAGGCCGCGGGTGTCCAAGGCGCTGTTGAAGTCATTCATCTTGAACGCCATGATCTGCTTGACCACTACATGGTTCAGGCCGGCCAGTTTCTTGATCTGACGACGCAGGAAGAAGGCCTTGAACTCGCCATAGTGGGCGATGAAGTGGTCGACGTATTCATCGGCAAAACGGGCGCCCTTGGTGATTCGAAAGAAGAAAATCGCCGTGAGCGTCTGGTTCAGGTTCAGGCCCAGGATTTCACCAAAAGTCGAGAAACCGGCCAAAGGCACGTCGCCGAAAATACCGGCCATGCTGCCCAGGTCACTGCCGTTGTTGAGCCGGCGCAGGATGCAGTCGTTGAGAATGGCCGCTACCGGCCGACCACCTTTACCTCTGAGGAATTTCTCGTAGTCGATGCGGGTCGCTTCGCGAAGAGGCGTGCGCTTGACCATCACCAGCTCTTCGCCGGGCGCAACGTCGCAGAACAACTGGATGATTTGTTGTTGATAGTCGATGCGAGCAATGGAGCGCACGAACAGTTCTTCACCCACCCGGATGGCGAATGAGTAGTCGGCCAGCTTCTTTTCCAGCGTTTGGGCCGTGCACTCGAATGCGTCGCACAGGGCCTGCACCATGCTCTTGATATTGCCGCGGCTGTCGATGACCTGGTCGATGGTGCGGTCTTCCACCGACGCGGTCAGCACGTTGAGGCTTAATCCGGCGGGTTGGAAGTTCTGGCTTTTGAATACCCCGAAGCGCACATCCGCCGCGGTTTTCAGAAAAACAATTTGCGCATGGTTCTGGTAACTGCGCTGGCCATCGCTGATCAGGGTTTTCTTGAAATCCGTCTTGCCCCCGGCAGAGCCGCCGACGAACAGGCAAGGGAAGCGCCCGGACTCGTAGAGCGCCTCCATAAAGAACGACTCGGACGCCGAAAGACCATCGAACACCACGTAGGCCAAGGTGTCGCGGTGGTCAATGGGCGTGCTCACCTGCGCCTGCTTGATATTGTTCACCAGTTTGGCGATTCGCTCGCGCATGGCCAGACGTTTGCCCCCGCTGCGAATGTCTTCACACTCCAGCGGCACCATCACCACCTCGGCCGAAGCAATCACACTGGAATCAAACAGTTGCAGCACCACCCGGTCCCACGTCTCGCCGGTCTGGCAGTACAGCGTGCTCGCGCCGTTGCACAGCTCTCCCGACGTCGTGCACAGGCTGATTGCACTGTGGCCAAAGCGCTTTTTGATTTTGGCGGCGATCTGGTCGATGTCCAGGTGAGGAGAGACAAAGCCGGTGACCAACACCGGGTCTACGCGCACGCTGGCCAGCGCCTGGTCAAGCTCACTGGCGGTGCAGACCACGCTGACAGCACCTTGTGCGTGGGCGCGGGCCTTTTTGAAGAGATTCAGTAGGTTCATGGCTGGACTCGTTTGAGTGCGACGTGATGCATACGCGGCATACGCGCGGGGCCTTCCTCTGTCCTCTTATGCGAAAGCGAGCTTGTTAGAGTTGGTTACGCAGAGGCGCCCGGCGGCGCTCAGGCTATATACAGGGACCACCAGCGGTGGATGACCCCTGTGTATTGCCCAGTCTCAAACTATCTATTTGCTTTCCCGCTCCACATTGTCTTTTCGTTGGCTTTTACTGCGTCTATCGATCAACGACTTTCGTACACATCTGCGCAGAAACACAGCAAAGCTGCCCGGCGTCCCCTCCACACCGTTTGCGAAGGTCCTTCTTCGCCATGTAAATCGGACGATTGGCTGCGGGTGCAAAACGGCACAGCCGCTCGACCGATCGATCAGCCGTTCAATAGGGTCATCGTCTGAGCGGCGTATCTATCGCCCGCTACCACACCTTCGGCGCCGAAAATGTCATCCAGATGAACCCGTTCGTCGGCGCTCAATGTAACGGCCGTGGCCGCGACATTGCTCTCCAGATATTTGCGCTGTTTGGTGCCCGGGATCGGGATGACATGGTTGCCCTGGGCCAATACCCACGCCAGGGCCAGTTGCGAAGCGCTGATGCCCTTATCTGCGGCCAATGCTTTGACCCGTTCCACCAGTATCAGGTTGCGAGTGAAGTTGTCGGCCTGGAAGCGTGGGTTGAAACGGCGATAATCATCGGCGGCAAAATCGTCCGGACTCTTCAGTTCACCCGTCAGAAACCCGCGACCCAGGGGGCTGTAGGCGACGAAGGCAATGCCCAGGCGTCGACAGGTATCGAGCACACTGTTGTGTTCAGGGTCACGGGACCACAACGAGTATTCGCTCTGGACCGCTGCCAGTGGATGAATCGCATGGGCGCGTTGGATGGTCTCGGCGCTGGCTTCTGAGATGCCAATGTGGCGGACCTTGCCCGCCTTGACCAGCTCGGCCATGGCCCCGATGGTCTCTTCGATGGGGACGAGGGGGTCAACGCGGTGCTGGTAGTAGAGGTCGAGGTAGTCGGTCTTGAGGCGTTTGAGGCTACCCTCGACCGATTGCCTGACGTATTCAGGGCGGCCATTGACGCCTCGGGCGTGGGGGTCGCTGCTGCGCACCAGGCCGAACTTGGTGGCCAGGTAGATGCTTTCACGCTTGCCGTGCAAGGCGCGTCCGAGCAGTTCTTCGTTGGTGTGCGGGCCATACATGTCAGCGGTGTCGAACAGGGTCACGCCCAGTTCCACGGCGCGGTGCAGCGTGGCAATGGCCTCTCGCTCATCCACCCCGGTGGTGTAGAAGTCCGACATGCCCATGCAGCCCAGGCCGATGGCTGAAACGTGGGGGCCGTGATGGCCGAGTTGGCGGGTCATCATGATGATTGCTCCTGGCGGTGAATGACTCGTTCAGTCTCCAGCAAGCTGTTTTCTGGATAAACCCGTGATTTTTGGTTTAACTATTCGCACTATCTAAATAGTGAGCCCGAGAATGGATCGATTACAGGCCATGCAGGTGTTCAGGCGCATCGTCGAGCTGGGCGGTTTTGGCAAGGCGGCCGATGACCTTGGACTGCCCCGGGCGAGCGTCAGCCTGTTGATACAGCAGCTGGAAACCCATCTGGGCGTGCAACTGCTGCAGCGCACCACACGGCAGGTGCGCGCGACACTCGATGGTGAGGCCTATTACCAGCGCTGCGGCCAACTGCTCGACGACCTCGATGACCTCGAGAGCGCGTTGTCGGTGCAGCGCAGCCAACCGCGCGGCACCTTGAGGGTGGACATGCCCATCGCCTTCGGCTGCACCTGGATCCTGCCGCATCTGCCGGATTTCTATCGGCGCTACCCAGGGTTGCAACTGGACATCGGCTTCCACGACCGGCAGGTCCATCTGCAGCGCGAGGGCGTGGATTGTGCGATTCGGGCCGGCAACGTCGTCGACCAGGCATTGGTGGCACGGCCCATTGTGCGGCTGCAGCAACTGACCTGCGCCAGCCCCGACTACCTGGCCCGCTCGGGCACGCCCCAACGGTTGGAGGATTTGCCGGCGCATCGGGCCATCAACTTTGCCTCGGGCAATGGACGATTTTTCCCGTTTGAGTTCGAGGTGGCAGGGCAGGTGCGCGAAGTGCAATTGCCGGGCGAGCTGACCGTCAACAATGCCGACGCCTACGTAATGGCCTGTGAGGCCGGCTTGGGCTTGATTCAAGTACCGCGTTACCACGTCCAGCGGCAATTGGCCGAGGGGCGCCTGGTGCAAGTGCTGGATGAATACGCCGTGCCGTTGTGGCCGATCTCAGCGGTGTACCCACCGCATCGACAGTTATCGCCTCGGGTGCGGGTCTTTATCGACTGGGTGATCGAGTTGTTGCACGGGGTGGCGGATACGCAGCGGGAGTTGATGGTGAGGGTCTAGAGGCGCGCGACCACGTCAAGCCTGGACCCAACGCTGACGACTCCAGCTACTCAACGTATCGACCACGAACACCAGTAGCAGCATCGCCAGGATCACCGTACTGCCCTGGGCCTCCTGGAACAGGCTGAGGCTGACATAGAGCATCTGGCCCAACCCCCCGGCACCGACGAAGCCGAGCACGCTGGCCATGCGGATATTGTTTTCCCAGCGGTACAGGGTATAGGCCAGCAACTGGGGCAACAGATTGGGCAGTGTGCCGTAACAGAACGCCACGACAGCATTGCCACCCTGCAGGCGGATGGCATTGGCCGGTTCTGCCGGGGTGTTTTCCAGCGCTTCGGCGAACAGCCGGCCGAGTACGCCGGTGGTGTGCAGGGCTAACGCCAGGGTGCCGGCATTGGGGCCGAGCCCTGCGGCCAGGACCATCAGCGCGGCCCACACCAGTTCCGGAACCGCGCGCAAGGCATTGAGCACAAGGCGCGAGGCGCTCTGGAACGGCCAGCCGTAGCGCCCGGCCGCGGGCAATGCCAATAACAGGCCGAAGACCGTCGCCAGCAGCGTGCCGATGGCGGACATCGCAAGGGTTTCCACGGCGCCCTGGCCAATCGCGCGCAGGTGGCCCAGGCTCAGGTCCGGGCTGAGAAAACGCTGGGCATAAGCGCCCATCCGGGTCAGGTTGCCGCTGTCGTTGAGCTCGCCGAGGTCGATGCCCAGATAGGCGAACGAGGCGACGACCGCCGCGCCGATACCCAGGACAATGAGCGCGTTGAACAGACGATTCATGCCAGCCTCCAGCGCAGCAGGCGGCTGAGGTGATCGGCGAGCAACACCAGGACGAGGAACGTCAGCAGCAGGCTGGCCACTTCACCGCCGGCGAACATGCGCAACGACAGGTCCATTTGCTGGCCCAGGCCACCGGCACCGACGAAGCCCATTACCACCGAAGCGCGGATGGCGCACTCCCAGCGGTACACCGTGTAGGACAACAGCTCTGCCGCGACATTGGGCAGGATCCCATAGCCGAAGGCCGCGAGCCGGCTGCTGCCGGCCTGCAGCAACGCGTGGGCCGGACGCTGGTCGACTGACTCGTAGATTTCCGCGTAGACCTTGCCCAACATGCCGCTGTAGGTAATGGCAATGGCCAATACCCCGGCGGTCGGGCCGAGGCCGACGGCGCGCACGAAGAGCAGGGCCCAGACGATTTCCGGCACGCTGCGCAGGAAGATCAGTAAACCGCGTACGGGCCACCGCAACAGTTGGCCCCAATAGCCTGGAATGCCGGCATGGGAGGCCGCAGACAGCGACAGGGCACGGCTGGCCAGCAGGCTGGCGGGAACGGCCAACAGCAACGCCAGGGCCATGCCCGCCGTGGCGATCGCCAGCGTTTGCAAGGTGGCTTGCAACAGCAGCTCAATGAATTCCTCGCCATGGGCTGGAGGCCAGAAGGCTGAGACAAAGCGGCCCATTTCGCTCTGACTGTCACTGGCCACCAACACACTGAGGTCCAACTCACTGAATCGAATGCCCGGCCACAGCAGAACCAGTGCCAGCAAACTGAGCAGCAGGCGAGGGCGGGTGGCGGGGTCTCGGGTATCGCGTGTCAGCATCGGGGAATCTGTACGCTCAAGGGCGGCGCCGGGATCGGTGTGGACTGCAATTGTTCATTGGCGTAGAGCGTGTCGAGCAGCCCACGGTCGACCGCATCGGTTGGCAAGTCGAACAGGATCTGGCCATCGCGCAGGCCAACGATCCGCGAAAAATGCGCCAGGGCCAGCTCCACCGCATGCAGGCTGGCGACCAGGGTGACGTTGTGCTCCCGGGCATGGTGGCAAAGCACCGACAGTGTGTGCTCGGCCAAGACCGGGTCCATGGCCGATACCGGCTCGTCGGCCAGCAACACCTCGGGCGCTTGATACAGCACGCGAGCGATGCCCACGCGCTGGAGCTGGCCGCCGGACAGTTGCTGGCATTGGGCGAACAGCTTGTCGCCCAGGTCCAGCCTGGCCAATGCCGCGCGAGCACCGGGAATATCCAGCGGATGCAGCAGGTTCAGCAGGCTCTTGCCAATCCCCCACTGGCCCAGCTTGCCAGCCAGAACCGCAGTGACCACGCGCTGGCGCGGCGGCAGCGGGGGCGCTTGATGGATCAGGCCGATGCGCGCGCGCAGGCGTTGACGCTGGCGCGCCGACAACTGCCAGGCTCGCACGCCGAGCACTTGCATTTCACCGCTGCCCGGGCGCAGGGCGGTGCCCAACACGTTGAGCAGGCTCGACTTGCCCGCACCGGACGGGCCGATGATGGCGACCTGTTCGTTGGCGCCGATGTGCAGGTCCACGTCACGCAGTGCCTGGACACCGTTGCCGTGGACCAGGCTGACCTGGGTCAGGTGCAACGTCATTTGAGCAGTTCGGCGGCGCGTGCGGCTTCCTCGATGCCCTTGTAGTTCTCAGGCTTGGTTTCGATGAAGCGGCTGGCGGCCTGCAGGTCGAGGATTTCCTTGTCTTTCGGGTTCGCCGGATCGAGTGCCAGGAAGGCGGCTTTTATCTTGGCGGCCAGGGCGGGATCGAGGGTGCCGCGCACCGTCCAGTTGTAGTCGAAGTAGGCCGGTGTGGTAGCAAACACCTTGACCTTGGTGGTGTCGACCTTGCCGGCGGCGACCAGTTTTTCCCAGACACTGGCATTCAGCACCCCGGCATCGACCTTACCGGCCTGGACCCAGGCGACGGTGGCGTCATGGGCGCCCGAGTAGCCGACGCGGCTGAAGTAGGTTTCCGGCTTGATGCCGTCCTGTAGCATGAAATAACGCGGCATCAAACTGCCGGAAGTCGACGACACCGAGCCGAATGCGAAGGTCTTGCCCTTGAGGTTGGCCAGGGACTTGACGGCGGGGTCGGCGGTGATGAATTTGCTGGTGAATTGGGCGTCCTGCTCGCGCTGTACCAACGGAATGGCATTCCCGGTTTTCAGGCGGGCTTGTACGAACGTGAAGCCACCCAGCCAGGCCATGTCGATCCGGTCGGTGGCCAGTGCCTCGACCACGGCCGGGTAGTCGCTCACGGGCACGAACTCGACTTTCATGCCGGTTTGCTGTTCCAGGTAAGCGCCAAGTGGCTTGAACTTGCGCAGCAGCTCGGTAGGGGCTTCATCGGGAATCGCGCTGACCTTGAGTGTGTCGGCGGCCTGCGTCAGCAGGGTGCAAAAAGACAGGGTCAAGCCTGCAGCCAGTGCCAGGGAACGCTTGAACATGGAAGATCTCCGGTACATTAACGCAAGAATGTTTAAGCGCTAGCCACAGGTTGTTAAAGGCACGGCGCTTTGTGAGGGTAGACGAGCGGGAGCCCGATGACCGTTTTTTGGCTGCCCCGGTGGATCGCTGTTGGCAGCATTGCCGGGATCCTACAAGCTCAAACTGGCGATGCAAGCAGTTCTTGATCTAAATATCGCGCCGGACCAGGCTTGATTGAAATCACCTGCACTCATTGTCGCAGTCAGCAGAAGCAAGCTGAGCCTGGCATGATCGACGATCCGATGAACGATGACGCAAGAGCCTGATTCGATCCATGAGCGATGACTCCTACACACTGTTCACGCGCTTCAAGACCCCCGACCCTGCAATTGCTCCACGGGAACAGGTGCCGATGCTCGCCCAGGAGCTGGCCTGGGCGCATGAGCACGCTGCCATGCACCGCTTCAGCTGGATCGCGGTGCTCGTGCCGCCGTTGTGCTTTGGCCCTGTGCTGCCGGGCATCGCGTTTTTACTCGGCCTGTGGCTGTATCGAGCGCTAGTCGCCCCAGGTCTGGACGTTGACCGGATCGTCGATGACTCCCTTGGCTGGCTTGCGCTGGCGACGTTGCTGTTCATGGCCGGTTGGGCGCTGCACAACTTTTTGCGCGATACCCGCGACCCGACCAGACGCTACTGGCAGTCGATGCCGGACCAAGGACTGGTCGAGCTTGAGCGCCATACCCTGGTCTCTGGCATCAGCCTGTGGTCTTGTGACTATGACCCGGATTGCAACGCCCTCATGCAGTGGACCAATGGCAAACTTGAGCGTATGCAAGACTCCGGTGTGTCGCAATGGGTCCTGGCCAAGACCGCTGCGGGCCACTGGCTCGCGCTCAAGGAGGGATATCCGGGCAGTTTCACCTACGAGCGGGTCGGGCGAATGCCTGCGCTGGACAAACAGATGCAACCCCGCCAACAACTGGCGTTTGCCTTTGCCCCCGGTACCAACCTACCTCTGGGGCGGCGTTTCGACGGGGCGCCAATGCCGTTGACGCAGACGCCGTATTGGATGTCCGCCGATGAACTCAAGCGCCTTGTAGAGATTGCCCATCACTGGACCTTTTTCCCGCCGAACCGTTTTGCCGTGGTCAATGACCAGGATGCCAGGTGGGTGCAATGGCTGGTGGACAGGGCCCAAGCCAGCGTCGGCCCCCGGCCGGAGCGATGCATTCCGACGGTGGTTTAATCTACCCGGAAACAGTGAACGCTCAAGCACTTGCGTCGCTGCGCTCATCCATAGTTATCCAGAAAAACCGTGAGTATGTCTGTGGATAACCGCGTCGCGGCCAGGCGGTTGGAGCGTTTCAACAGACGATCAAAAAATAAACAGGTAGAGGGTTGTTAACCGGTCCTGCGTAAGCCAGCTGCTCACCTAGTCCCTCGAACTTCTACGCAACTGCCCCGGGCTGACGCCAAGGCGCTGCCTGAAGACAGTCGCCATGTGCGCCTGGGAGTTAAAGCCGCAGGTGTGGGCGATCTGCGCCAACCCGGCTGTTGAATCACGCATCAGGGCGCGGGCCTTGGCCAGGCGTCGGTCGATCAGGTAGCTATGGGGGCTTTTGCCCGTCGCATGCTTGAAGGCGCGCATGAAATAGCCTTCGGACAATCCGAGCAATCCCGCCATGGCCGGTACACTCAGTGGGCCGTCGAGGCCAGCGTCGATGAACTCATCGAGCAGACGCATGCGGTTGCCGGTGATAGACCCTGGGGGCGGGGTCGACAACGCCAGGTTATCCATCGTCCGTTCAGCCAGCCCGAGTGCCCAGGCCTCCCAATCGTCCTCGATGGAGGCCCGCAACAGTGCCCCGCGCATTCGTCGGGCGAGGGCGATGGCCTGTTGATCAATGCGATTGTTGAAGGCCCGATCGCCTACCAATGGAAAACCGTCTGTACGCATGACCCGCAGGTATTCACCGCCCCCCGGTGATTCGGAGAACACGTCACACTCGGCCGGGACGAACGCCAGGCCATTGGGCATGGCCTCGAAGGGCTGCACGCGGTCGCTGCCAATGGCATGCACGCCTCGCTGGCTGTCAAAGGCAAAGCCAATCGCCGCCTGGGTCGCGACATAACGGGCCGCGTAGGCGCAGCCGGGTAACAATTCGATCGCCCATGGGCCAGCCTCGATACGACGGACCGGTTCGGATGGACGCGATGGCGGCAGGCGGTTTCGATAGCTCATGAACACCATAGTAGAGAAGAGCGAGCACAAAAGTCAGGTCAGTTTTCTGAAAGCCGCCGTCTGGCGCCCACGCCTAGACTGGGCAAAACCTGGAGGTCACTCATGCACACACTGACTCGCGACGATCTTGAACAAGCTGCGCATCATGTCTATCAAGTCATGCCGGCAACCGCCCAATACGCCTGGCCGTTGCTGGCTGAACGGCTGGGTTGCACGGTGTGGGTCAAGCACGAAAACCACACCCCGACCGGTGCTTTCAAGGTGCGCGGTGGTATCACCTTTATGCACTGGCTCAAACGCACCCACCCGGACGTGAAAGGCGTGGTCACCGCCACCCGTGGCAACCATGGCCAGAGCCTGGCGCTGTCGGCAACGGCGCAGGGTTTGCGGGCGTTGATCGTGGTGCCGGAGGGTAATTCCGTCGAAAAGAACAACGCCATGCGCGGCTTTGGCGGCGAGGTGATTGAGTACGGCCGCGATTTCGATGAGGCCCGTGAGGAGGCTGCGCGCCTGGCGCAAGTGCATGGCCTCTACCTGGTGCCACCGTTTCATATGGAGTTGGTCAAAGGCGTGGCCACTTATGCCTTTGAATTGTTCAAGGCCGCGCCGGACCTGGACACTGTCTATGTGCCGATTGGCTGTGGCTCGGGGATTTGTGCGGTGATCGCCACCCGTGATGCCTTGGGCCTGAAAACCCAGGTAGTGGGTGTGGTGTCCACTGAGGCGATGGCGGCAAAGTTATCGTTTGAAACGGGAGACCTGTGCGAAACCGCCTCGGCCAACACCTTTGCTGACGGCCTTGCCGTGCGCAGGCCAATTGCCGAGGCCTTCGCCATCTACGGGGCCGCTGCGACACGGATCGTATCGGTCAGCGACCAGGAAATTACCGAAGCCATGCGTGTCTATTACACCGATACCCATAACCTCGCTGAAGGGGCTGGCGCGGCCGCTTTGGCAGCGCTCATGCAGGAGCGTGAAGCGATGAAGGGGAGGAAGGTGGGGGTGATTCTGTCGGGTGGGAATGTCGATAGATCGGTGTATGCGAAAGTGATTGGATGACTGAGGTGGCGCAGGCGGTTTCTTGATCTTGCCTTTGGATACTGATTTTGACCTCAAACCAATAGGCTCTCGCCTGACAGGCCCGCTTTGTAGTCTATAGTTTTCACCAGACCCGGAATCCTTTCGCGTGGCCGATCAGGAGCAATTAACTCCAGGAGCCGTTACCGCGTCAAAGGCCCGCAAGCCGTCAGCAGTGAAACGATGCAGGGAGCACATCATGCCGGTCCAACGGTCGAATATATTGGGATCGGCCTCTGATATTGCCAATGCTGCAAACTCCGTTTCCGCTACCACCCATAGCCTGTTTCGGCGCGGGTTCGACCAAGCCAAAGAAATCTACATTTTATTTCCGCTGCTAACGGTGCTCCTGTTGCTGGCCATCTGGGCGGGCACCCTGTACCTGATCAAGGTCGAACAGGTTCGCGCGCAACAGGGCGCCGCCACGGCAAGCCTGGAAATCGGCGCCACGTACGAGGCGCAAATTCTGCGGGCCGTGCGTGAAATTGATCAGACCCTCAAACTCGTCAAATACACTTACGAGTCCGAGGGGGAACAAAACCCGCTGCCAAAACTCAAGGAGCGGGCGTTATTGCCACCCCCTTTCCTGTTTGACGTCAGCGTGGTGGACGCCAGCGGTGTGGTGGTCGCCAGTACGCAGGCGAGTGAAGTGGGCATTGTCGTCGCCCAGGATGAGGCGCAAACGCGGTGGCGCGACAATACCCTGTCGATCAGTCGTCCCTGGAAAAATCCTGCGACGGGCGAGTGGACGCTGCGCTTCAGCCGGCGTCTCAATTCGGCGGGGGGCGCGTTCTCCGGGATCGCAATGGTCGAGGTCGACGCGGCGTATTTCGTCAGCAGCTACGACGCCTCGAAGCTCGGCAATCAGGGTACGCTCGGGCTGCTGGGGACCGATGGCATCTTCCGGGTACGGCGTACCGGGGAGGCAGTAATAGCCGGCGATACGGTCGATTACGCGGCGGTGGTGCCGGACACTGAAAACACTGAAGCGCTACTCTCGACCAATGGATGGGACGGGGTACGGCGCTACACCAGCGCCCGTCAACTCTACGACTATCCATTGGCAGTGATCGTCGGCTTGTCCGAGGAGGAGCAACTGGCTGCGGTGACGCGGCAGGCGCATACCTACCTGTGGCGGGCGGCGGGCGGTAGCCTGTTGCTGGTGTTGTTGGTCAGTCTGCTGAGTCGGATGAGCTGGCAACTGGTGCAAAGCCGTTTGCGGGCCGCCGAAGCCAAAGTAGCCTACGCCGAACGTGTCGAGTATCTCGCCTATCACGACGGTCTTACGTCGCTGCCTAATCGTAGTTTGTTCAGCAAGATGTTGGCTCAGAGTATCCGCGAGGCAAGCCGATATGATCGGCAGTTGGCGGTGCTCTTCCTGGACCTTGATCGTTTCAAGCAAATCAATGACACGCTTGGGCATGATGCCGGTGACCAACTGCTGCAAGCCGTTGCACTGCGCCTTCGGGCCTGTCTGCGCGCCAGTGACACCGTAGCTCGATTAGGCGGCGACGAATTCGTGATCTTGCTGCCGGAGCTGTCGGAGGACTCGTACGTGGCGGTCACCGCGCAGAAAGTCCTGTCGACCATTGCCCGGCCCTTTAACCTCCACGGTCAGGAGTTCCGTATCACCGCCAGTGTCGGCATCAGTGTTTTTCCCCGCGATGGCCTGGACGAGCAGACACTCAAGAAAAACGCCGATATCGCGATGTACCAGGCCAAGCAACAAGGCAAGAACAACTTCCAATTCTATTCCGAGAAACTGAATGCGGACTCGCTGGAACGGCTGACGCTGGAGTTGAGTTTGCGCCACGCCCTGGAGCGCGAGGAGTTCCAACTTCACTACCAGGCCAAGCGAGATGTGCGCAGCGGCCAGATCACGGGCATGGAAGCGCTGTTGCGTTGGGAACATCCCGATTTGGGGGTGGTGGCGCCCATGCAATTTATTCCGGTCGCGGAAGAGACCGGCTTAATCGTGTCGATCGGCAAGTGGGTGCTCAAGACCGCCTGCCGACAAAACGTTACCTGGCAACAACAGGGGCTGCCGCATTTGGGGATGGCCGTGAACCTGACCGCGCGGCAGTTTGCCGATGAGAACTTACTCACGGATCTCGCCGCGATACTGGCAGAAACTGGTATGGACGCCGGTCTGCTGGAACTCGAAATTGCCGAAAGCCTGCTCATGCAAGATGCCAAAAGAGCATTGAAGGTATTGATCGGGCTTAAAGACTTGAAGGTCCGGATTGCCATCGATGACTTCGGTATCGGCTATTCTTCGCTCTCGGCACTCAAGCAATTTCCCCTCGACGTCATCAAGATCGATCGTTCGTTTATTCGTGATATCTGCGATGTCTCGGAAGACAAAGCCTTGACCGAGGCCATTATTGCGATGGGTAGGACCCTCAGCCTGACCGTGGTTGCCCAAGGCGTGGAAACCAAGGAACAGGCCGACTTTCTACGGGACAATGCCTGCGACGAATTCCAGGGTTTTTACTTTAACCGGCCGGTGCCTGCCGACCAGTTCAAGGCATTGCTGCAAGCACAGACGGCTCATCCGGGGGCCGATAGGTAGAGGTCCAACGGGCTGATGAACAACGGGTACTCATTGGGGGGCAAGCGGTAGCGCCTTGACGCTGCTGTCCACATCGCGTGCGTCGATGTAGCCAATGGTTTCGGGATTCTCCGCGATACGTTTCTTGACTTCCGCGCTGCTTGAAACAGCCTGCGGAGGCTGTCCTCTGCCGGTAAAAATGATTTTCGACCAGTGCGCCTTGAGCTGGGACGCAGACTTGCCGGTGAAGGTTGAGTAAAACTCATCGCGGGTCGTTGAATCTTCGGTCTGATCAATCGGGACGGCCTGTCCGCCGTCGGGAAAACGGCTGGTTTTGCCCAGGAAGATATCCGCAACCTGATTGCGCGCCAGGGTTTTTACCGGATTGGAGGTGGCAACGACCACGACCACATCGGCCTTGATGGCAGCGCTGGCTGTGCACATGGCAAGCCCCGCTAGCGCAAATCCGATGAGCCTCACAAACCTCATGGCCTGCTCCATCAGAACACAAAATCGACAGCTAGGCTGATCACGCTGAATGACCCTCCCGGCTCAAAGTCTGGTTGGGGGTTGATCAACGGACCGACAGAGTTGCCCTTGAGACGTGTGTGGTCGTACTGCAATTTGGCGTCCATGTTCTTCGTGAAGTCCCAGCGCACGCCAAGGGAAAGTGTTTGGCGGCCTTCACCAGATCCCAGGATGGTGTTGAGGGCGCCGTTGAGGCCGACAGCAGCCTCAGCGAAGGCGGGGGGTAAAGTCGACACCGTCAAACCCGAGGCGGAGGTTTCAGATTCCGTCCTGGATCGCGCGTAAGTGATGTAGGGGGTGAATGCCTCGACCCGGTAGCCACCGCTGACATACCAGGCGCTTGTGGTGCCTAACGCGGAGCGACTATCGAGACGCCCCCACTCGCTCATGACGAACCAGTCGCCCGGATCGTAGCTGGCGCCTACCCCGAAAAAACCGACGGGTGTGTCATTGGAGTCGTAACGTTTGGCAATAGCGTTGCCTTCTGCACCGAACGCCCTGAACGTATCGAAGAGTGAATTGAATTGCTCCACGGTCAGGTCGGTTTTCATATAGGTGATGCGCGTGGTCAGGGCGCCGAACTCGGTGGTGTTGGTAATGCCCCACAGATTCCTTGCCATCGCCTTGCCGGCACCGTCGGGCTGGCGGCTGTCGTGCTGGCCGTAGTTACCCTGCACGGTATTGGTGAGTTCATCGACATGAAATCTGTAGCTGAGGTCCACGCCGTCGCTGCTGGTGATGGGAATCAGGCTGTAAACCTCCATCGGTGGACGCACCCAGGGCAGGGTGTACCCCACTTTTCGGGTGTCGGAGAGCAAGAAAACCGGCAAAACGGTGCGGCCGACACGTGCGCTGAAATCCGGCGTGAACTGATATTTGATGTTGGCCCACTCGACGAAGGGCCGATAGCTGTTGTCGTAACGCTGCTCTGAAATGACTTGTACCACGGCGGAAAGCTGGGGAGTGAACGTGGCGATCACCTGGGCACCCATCAAACTGTCGACGTCGGCGCTCCAACTGCGTGAGTGACCTGCACCGTTGGGTTTGAAGATAGTGGAGGTGAAGTCAGCTTTTCTCTCGCTGGAATGGACTATCCCCACTGTGCCGAAAGTGCTTAGCGAAAACATCGACGTGTCTGGGGCGCCGGCGTTGACGGCGCTGGCCTGCAAGGTCACCACTGCCAGCGCCAGGGTATTTAGTTTTGCCACGGGTCTGCCGCCATTCGTTCTGTTCCTTGTAACGTTGGCTGAAACTGCGTGAGGCACGAACCGAAGAGTAGCCTAGATCGCCAGCTTGAGCGTAAAGGTCGCCCCTTTTCCTGGCCCATCGCTGTGCGCCTCCAGTGAGCCTCCCATCTCCATGGCTGCCAGGACGCAGCTGTGCAAGCCAAACCCGTGGCCATCTTTGCGCGTGGTGAAGCCATGGGCAAAAATCCGCGTCAGGTTCTCTGACGCAATACCTTCACCGTTGTCGATCACCTTGATAGCCAAGGTGTTTTCTTGCTGGACTTCACTGTGAAGGGTGATCTGAGGGCTACGTTCCGGTCTGTCATCCATCGCACTGCTGGCATTTTTTATCAGGTTGACCAGGATCAGCAGTACCCGGTGTTTGTCCAGCTGCAGCAAGGGCGTTTCTGCGAAGTCTCGCACCACGGTTATCTGGCGTGCCGCGATTATTCCGGCGTTCATGCGCAGGGCGTCCTCGATCAGTTCCTTTATTTGTACGGCCTCGGCGATGCTGGAAGCGCCTGCATAGGATTGCTGCGCGGAGACGATTTCCTTGATGTGATCAACGCTTTTGCTCAGTTGCTCAAGTTCGTTGGTCATGCTTTGTTGCTCGACCGCCAGGGCCTCCACCAGTTGGTTCAGGTAACCAGGCAGAAGCTTGCCTTTCTCGTCATGGGAGATGTAATCACCCAGATCTTCGGCATGCTGGTTCATCAACTGCACCGCCTTGCCAAGCCCCAAGGCCTTGCTGTTGCGCAGCTTACGGGTGACCAGCTCTGCGGAGATATTCACGCTATTAAGCACGTTGCCGACGTTATGCAGCACGTTGGTGGCGATTTCGGCCATGCCGGCCTGGCGGGCTACCGCGGCGAGTTGAGTCTGGGTTTCGGCGGCGCGCAAGCGGCTTTGCGCCAGTTGCCAACTCATCCGGGCGAGCAGCCCCACCAACAACACCAGCACCAGGCTGCCGCCCGCCGCCCGCCAGAGGTAGGTGTGCGCTTGTCGAGTCACTGCGGCCAATTGTTCCTTCTCGGACAAACCGACAATCACCGCCAGCGGCAAATCGTAGAGTTGGCGGGCGCTGGTGTAGCGCCGTACACCGTCCCATGCATTGACCGAGAGTACCGCCTCGGTATTTTCGGTGTCTGGCACCACCGCCGCGTAATTGACCGCATCACCGGCCAATACTGCCTCTCCGGTGCGTCGTACGCGGAAGATGCCGTCAGTGCCCAGGAGTCCGAGTGCGCCCTGGTCGCCGAGCTTCGAGGCGTCGTAGCTGCTGACGAAATAGGCGGCATCGACCTCAACCCTGGCGATTCCGGAAAACGCGCCCCCCGCTGCATTCAGCCGGCGACTGAAGCGCAATCGCCATTCGCCTGTCTCAGGGCTTTTCCAAGGACGACTGATCAACAGTGAATCGTTGTTCTGCAGAGCCTGCTGCTCGTCCGGGTCGGCGTTTTTTTCACTCTCGTGCCCCCGTGTGCTCGCCACCAGCCCTCCGCGCGGATTGACGACACTGACGTCAAACACCAGGGCCGGCGGCAACAATGCGCGCTCCTTGAGTCGGGGCAGGGGATTGCGCTCACCCTCAGTCTCGTAGGTGTATTTGACCAGCTTGAGGGTCTGATCAATCTCATGAATGGCGCGCAACATTTGTGCTTCGTACGTGGCGCCGATTTCCATGCTCGCTGTCGCTGCTCCCTGCTGGGCGCGAATCTGTTCGACCTTGATCAGGTACAGGGTGGCCGTCCAGATGGCCAGTAACAGGAGCACGGCTAATAGCGGGAATAAAATGTAGGCTTCTTTAGTCTGGTCGAAGACGCGCCGAAACAGTTTATCCGTGGTAACAGAAATGGCGCCCGGGGAATTCTCGATGCCAGGGGCCGACCTCGCGGTATTCGGCTGTTGGATCAGCATGATGTGCTCCCTGCATCGTTTCAATACTGAAGGCTTGCGGATATGCGGCGCGATAATCGCTCGAGGAGGGGGGGACGCTCCTGATTGCCCGAGCAAAAAAATCGGACCTGAAAGAACTATAGACCACAAACCGTACCCGCTATTGCCTTGCCCGTTTCAGGGGGGGACTGGCAGGCGACCGTTACCTACGGCTCTTCGCGCATGATCCGCGCTACTTCGCCTGATGCCTTGAGCTGCTCGAAAGCCCGCTGGGCCTTGGCGACGACTTCGTCCGAAGTGCTCAGGCTGAAGGCCAGGTGTACCCGATGGGGCCGCTCATCAAGGGAGTAGACTTCCTCCAGTGAAGTGAAATCCACAGCGGCATCCTTGCTCATCAGGCGCGCCGTATTTTCGGGCATCGGTAGCAACTGGATCTGATGATTCAGCAGCTTCTGAAAGTTATCGTGGTTATCGACCGACACCACCAGCCGGGTAAAGCCTTGCTGCTGCAGGTAAACTTGCTTGGCGTCATTGCGAACCACGCCTATGTCGTACTGCTTGGCCTCTTCAAGGCTGTTTATGGTGATGGCCTCGCCCCCGCGCATTTTGTAGAGCTTGGTGGTCGACTGATGTATTTCACCCACCCACTTGAATAGCTCTTCGCGGGCCGGCGTACGATCCAATGGGAAGATCAGCACATTAGGCTCATGCAAGGCCTTTTCGTAAGCCCGTGCCCACGGATACAGCCCCATCCGAAAGTCAGTGAGTTCTGCGCGTTTCAATGTTTCTTCGGCTATGCGAGTGCCTGGCCCGACGAGCTGGCCTTCACGGGCGTAAGCGTACAAGGAGTCTTCGGTCACGACTTCAATCGCCTCGGCATGGCTTTTGAAGCTGATCAAGGCCAGGAGCAAACATGAACAGAGCGTCAGACGAGAATGCATACAGACCTCATTACATGCGATGGTTTATATAACGACGCGGTCGCGCCCTTGGTGTTTGGCCCGGTACAGCGCCTGGTCGGCGCGTTGCAACAGTTGATCGAAATGATCCATGGTCTCCGGGTCCAGCTCGGCGACGCCGATGCTCAGGGTGACGAAGGAGGAGACCGCTGAGCCGCTGTGGGGAAGCTCACGTTCGGCCAGGCTTGCACGAAGTCGCTGGGCAGCGTCGTAAGCCTGGTTTGCATCGATGTTGGGCAGCACCACGACGAACTCCTCACCCCCGACGCGGGCGGTCAGTTCGCCAGAGCGCCCGAAAACGCTGCTCAGGGTTTCAGCGATCTGCTTCAAGCACTGATCCCCCTGTATGTGGCCGTAGGTGTCGTTGTAGATCTTGAAAAAATCGACATCGCACATGAGCACGGCCAGCGGGGTCCTGTGGCGGATCGCGCGGCGAAATTCGACTTCCTTCAGTTCGTCGAAATAGCGACGGTTGGCCAGGCCGGTCAAGGCATCGTGACGTGACAGGGCTTCCAGGGACTGGTTGGCCGCCTTGAGTTCGGCGGTACGCGCCTCGACCAGTTCGGCCAGTTGATCGCGGCTGGCGGCAATCGCCAGTTCATCCGAATGCTGGCGCTCCAAGTGGGCGTGGAGATTGTCTTGAAGAGCATTGACTTGGAATTCGAGCAGACTCAGCTCATCTTGGCCGTGCACCGAGCGTTGCAGCTTGAGGTGATGCTTGAGTGTCTGCGGGGCGAGACCGCTCAGATGTCGGGCGATCTGTACCACGTGCACGGTCACCAGGCGGTTGAACATGGTCATGACCAAGCCGGCCAGCAGCAACGATTGGATAATCTGAGTGATGACGATGCTGCGGGCTTCCTTCCAGAGACGCTCCCAAAGCAGGTGATTGTCGCCTTCAATGGTCAGCTCGCCGACTTTTTCGTTGGCGCCGATGTAGGGTTGCGCGACGAGCTGGCGATGCAGCACTGGCACCACACCTGAGGGGCCGAGGGGATATCGATTGAATTCGATAGTTTCAGGCGACTGGCCTGGTCGTAAAATATTCAGCGCCACGCGCCCCACCGGCGCAGCCTTCGCGACGCTGCTGAGCTGCTTGTCCAGCGATTCGCGGTCCATTTCCCAGATGGCGTGAGCCAAGGTGTTCTGGAACACTTGATCGATCAGGGCAAGCTCCGAGTTCATCTCCGTCAGGTTGCTCTCCCAAGCCATCCAGGTCCGGAGAGTGACCATGGCCAGGGTAAAGAGCAGACAGAACAGCAATGTTGCGAGCACCAGGCGCCGACCCAATGAACTGAACGTCCTGGTCTTCGGCTGTGGGGAGGACGGCGCCGGCAAGTGGTCTCCCATGTCATAACCATTTGCGCACGATGGCATCGAAAACACCATTGCGACGGATGGCCTCGAGGCCTGTACGGAATTTGTCGACCGTTTCGGTCGGCGTCTTGCGGCTGAACGCCATGTAGAAGCCCTCTGCGTTGCTCAACTCGGGAAGCGGCAGCGAGCGGATCAGCACTTTTTCCGGGTCCTCGCCATTCTGGCGAGTCAGGTACAGCGCGTTGAGTTCATTGGAAATCCATAGCTCCACATGGTCGACCTTGAGCTTGCGGTAGTTGTGCTCGTACTTGGTGCTCGACTGCAACTCTTCACCGATGCGGAAGCCCTTTGAGATCAGATACTGCTCCCCCACATCCTGATTGACCGTGGCGATCTGGTGACCATGGGCATCGGCCAGCGAGTTGAGTTTTACCGGGCGGACGGCCAGCGAATATATGTACCACTGCGTAGGGGCAATGGCGCCGATCCATTGGAAAAGCGATTCGCGGGCAGGTGTGCGGACGATTGAATAGATCAGCACATTACTTTCATTGAGTGCCAGTTCATACGCACGGGCCCAAGGCATGGGCTGGATAGGAGGCGATTCGACGCCGGCTTCCTTGAATACGGCCTGCACCACCTCGGTGGCCATGCCGGTCACCCGCCCATTCTGCGTCATGTTGTAGGGCGGCAATTCCTCCGTAACGATACGCAGCGCGGTCTCTGCTGCAACGCTTGGCGGGGATCCGCAGGCAGCCAGAAGCACCAGAATGCCGAATATTAGAAAGCGGTTAAGCGCCAGAGCCATCGAAATTATCCTGTGCAACCAGCAGAACCTGGCGGGTCTACGAGCCATTGACTTAATGGTTATCGACCGGGCGAGCGTCAGCTTGAGCATCGCCCGTCGAACGACGCTGGCGAACTTCGAGCAAACGGCTGCTGTTGTTGCGCAGGTCCGCAGTGGCCATGGCGCCAATGAGGACCTGCTTACCGGTGGCGGGCAACAGGAGGTATTGGGTCGGTACTCGAACCTATCTGGAGAGTTTTGACCCGGGCGGGCAGGGGGATCGGTTCGAGCTGGGTCCGCCTTAATAGACCTGAGGCACGATGAGCTCCGGTGGCGTCGGGCTGCGGGAGTAGTCCTCCTGACGCACGCGCTGTGGCAGTTCAATCACCGGTAGCTCCACCTCTTCATAGGGCATCTGCCCGAGCAGGTGATGGATGCAATTGAGGCGGGCTTTTTTCTTGTCGTCGGCTTGCACCACCCACCAGGGGGCTTCGGCGATGTGGGTACGCTCGAGCATGATTTCCTTGGCCTTGGTGTAGGCCTCCCAGCGCCGCCGGGACTCCAGGTCCATGGGGCTGAGTTTCCATTGCTTGAGCGGATCATGAATGCGACTGAGAAAGCGCAGGTGCTGTTCCTGGTCGGAAATGGAGAACCAGTATTTGATCAGCTGAATGCCGGAACGGGCGAGCATCCGTTCAAACTCAGGCACCGTGCGGAAGAACTCTTCGTACTGGTCGGCGTTGCAAAACCCCATGACTTGTTCGACCCCGGCGCGGTTGTACCAGCTACGGTCGAACAGCACGATTTCACCCGCCGCCGGCAGGTGTGAGACGTAGCGCTGGAAGTACCACTGAGTGCGTTCGCGGTCATTGGGGGCGGGCAGGGCGGCAACCCGACATACCCGGGGATTGAGGCGCTGGGTAATGCGTTTGATCACGCCCCCTTTGCCGGCGGCATCGCGGCCTTCGAACAGGATCACAACCTTGTGCCCGGTCTTGACTACCCAACTTTGCAGCTTCACCAATTCGCCTTGCAGGCGAAATAGTTCGCTGAAATACAGTCGGCGGATTTCCTTCTCGCTGGCGTCCTGGTCGTGTTCATCGAACAACGCATTCAAGCCGTGCCCGTCTTCGGCCAATTCCAGCTCCAGTTCTTCGTCGCTGTGATCGAGCAGTTCACGGTGGATACGCTGTATCAAGGTGTCTTGGATGGCTGACATGGTGAGGAACTCGCGTCGTGGGTGCGGCAAACGCTATTCGCAATTTATGACAACTTCGCTACGCCTCACGACCCACAGGTTTTCATCGGTTTAATTGCCCATAGGCCAGCAACCGACGCTCGGCCAGTCGGAATATACCCACCAGCGCAAACGCCACCAACATGTAGAGCAAGGCGGCGATCCCATAGGCTTGAAAAGTCTTGAACGTGGCCGCGTTAACATCCGCCGCGATTTTCAGGATGTCGGGCACGGTGGCGGTAAAGGCAATGGCCGTGGCATGCAAGACAAAAATCACTTCGTTGCTGTAGGCGGGGAGTGCCCGGCGCAGCATGCTCGGTATCAGCACCAGCATGATCAATTGGCTGCGAGTCATGCCCAGGGCCAGGGCTGCTTCGATCTCGCCGCGTGGGGTGGTGCGCAGTACACCGGCGAGAATTTCGATGGTGTAGGCGCAGGTGTTCAAGGCCAGCGCCAGGATGACGCAGTGCATGCCGTCGCGGAAGAACCACCACAGGCCTGGTGATGCTCTGATGAGGCTCAGGCTGGCCAGGCCGCTGTAGATGATCAGCAACTGCACGAACAATGGCGTGCCGCGAAACACCAGGGTGTAGAGCTGGATCGGCAGTGCCACCCAGCGGCTGCCGTAGGTGCGAATCAGTGCCAGTGGTATCGCCGCACACAAACCGGTGACGGCGGATGTCACCAACAGCCATAGTGTCACGGACAGGCCGCTCCAGCGGTAGCCGTCGGACCACAGGAAGTTCGGTCCGAACTCCTTCAATATCTCGATCATGACACGCTCCGCTGCGGTTCGATGCTGTAGCGCCGCTCAAGGTGTTTGAGTGCAAGGCTTGAAAGGATCGCAAAGGCAAGAAATATCGCGGCGATCACCAGGTAGAAAAACATCTGCCTGGAGGTCGCATTGCCCGCCTGTTTGGCGACCTGAACCATGTCATTGAGGCCCAGCAATGAAATCAGGCCGGCGCTTTTCAACAGCACCTGCCAGATATTGCCGATGCCGGGCAGTGCGAACCGCATCATCTGCGGGAGGCGGATACGCCGCAGGACTTGCCTGTGACTCATGCCATAGGCCCGGGCCGCTTCCAGCTGCCCGGATGGGATGGCCTGGAAGGCGCCGCGAAAGGTCTCGGTGCAATAGGCACCGTAGATGAAACCCAGGGTGCCGATGGCAGTGCCGTAAGGGTTCAACTGGAACGATTCCTGGCCGAGCGCGTCCGCCATCTGGTTGAGCCCGATTTGCGCGCTGTAGTAGATGAGCAGCATCAGGACCAGGTCCGGCACGCTGCGCACCAGCGTGGTATAGACCGTCGCCACCATCCGCAGCGGCGCCAGCGACGAAAGCTTGGCCAAGGCCCCGAACAGGCCAAGGACGAGGGCTACGCAGGCGGCCCACGTGGCCACCTGGACGGTCAACCATGCGCCCTGGAAGATGAGATAGCCGTACCCTTCGAGAAACATGCTTTCAGGCTCCGCGCGGCTGGTTTACTTGGGCGAGATGTCGAAGTCGAAGTATTTTTTGGCAATGCGTTCGTAGGTGCCGTTCTGGTGGATCCGCTCGAGCGCCTGATTGATTTCACCGGCAAGGGCCGTATCGCTTTTGCGCAAGCCGATCCCGGTGCCCGGCCCGAAGATTTCCGCTGATTTCACCACTTCTCCGGCGTAGCCGAAGTCTTTGCCCATCGGCTTTTTCAGCAGGCCTTCGGAAACTGCGATGGCATCGTCGAACGCGGCATCCAGGCGGCCGTTGATCAAGTCCGAGTAGGTCAGGTCACTGCTCTGGTAAGGCACCACTTCCACACCTTTGAGCCCCCACATCCGCTTGGCATAGACCTCGAACACACTGCCTTGCTGCACGCCGACGCGCTTGCCGCGCAGGGATTCGGCCGTGGGTTGCAAAGGGCTGCCTTTCGGGGCCACCAGGCGCGCCGGGGTGTCGTAGAGGGTGTTGGAAAAAGCGATTTCAGCTTTGCGTTCTTCGGTAATCGACAGCGCCGAGAGTATCCCGTCGAACTTCCTGCCCTTGAGGGCCGAGACCATGCCGTCGAAGGCGTTCTCCACCCAGACGCAACGCCGCTGCAACTCGGCGCACAGGCTTTCCCCCAACTCGATGTCGAAACCTGTCAGCGAGCCGTCCGGTCGCTTGGACTCGAAGGGCGGGTAGGTGGGATCGACCCCGAAACGCAACTCTTCACTGGCGCCCCAGGTCATCAACGGGCTGGCCACGAGCATCAAACCGATCAGACATTTTTTCATCGACAGGGTATCCACGACAGGTTGGTAGAACCGCCCCGGAATGGCCCGGGGCAGCACGCATCAGCCTTGAATGTTCAAGGCTTGTTTCAATTGCCGGGCGCGTTCGGCGTCCACCGCGTGACCATGGCCAAAGCCACCGGCCCAGCCGCACACCTGGCCGGCATAATCGACGCCGCGTAAAAGGCATTGGGCGAGGCTGTGCCCGTCTTGCCACGCCAGCAAAAACGCCGCGATGAAGCCGTCGCCGGCGCCCATGCTGTCGACGAACGTGCAGGGCAGTGCCGGTTGCTCATGGACGCCCTGTGCATCGATCGCGAGTGCGCCCTGGGCACCGCGAGTGACGACCACAACCGCCGGGCCCATGGCGCGCATCGAGTTCGCCAACTTATGGGCTTCGTTCGACGGCAGGTCGGCCGCCGAGAAAAACGCAATGTCGACATGCTCCAACAAGGCCGGCCAATCGAACTCGACCCAGTTGTCCGAGAAGTCGAATGACAGGCAGCCGCTGGCCTGGCGGATCTGCGCCAATTGGCTTTCCAGGCCGCTGTAGAGGCTGCTGTGTGCCAGCGGGAATGTCGCGACATAGGCCAGGTCGTCGGCATTGAGTCGCAGTTGACGACATACTCCAGGATCGCTGCCGAGAAACACTCGCTCGCTATCGATGCTGTTGACGCATGCCCAGCCGTTGGCGCCCGGCAACGTTTGGCAGCGTGAAACATCGACGGCTTCCTGTTGCAGGCAATCGAGCAGGCGCTGGCCGTATCGATCATCGCCAACACAGCCCAGGTAGGCGCTGCGAGTGCCCAGCCGGGACGCGAGTACCGCCACGTTGAGCGCATTTCCGCCGGGGTATTCGAGGTTTCGGTCCAGGTACACATCCAGGGTGTTGTCGCCGACCGCGATCAGGCTGGCCATGCTCAGTACTCCGTTTTCCACATGTAGCGACGCGTCGTCAGCGGCTGCTGGTGCCAGACCGCCAGGTGGGCGGCGATGCGTTCCGCGGCGATACCGACGATGTAGGGCGCGACAATCGCGCGGATTTCCGGATCGATGCCCTCCATCGGGAAGTCCTTGGAGTCATAGACCATGACCCGCTCGGTGTACCGCTGGCAGAAGCGCACGACCCGCTCCATCTGCGCCCGGCTGGGGTCTTCGCCCACCAGCAACAGCAGCGGGGTGGTCGCGTCGATGGCTTCGAACGGACCATGGAAAAACTCGGCAGCCTCCACCGGCAGGCAATGCAGCCATTGGCTTTCCATCACCACGCAGACGCCAAACACATAGGCAGTGGTGAACATCGGACCCGAGGCGAGGAAGTACATGACGCGGTCATCTTTGTAGAGGCGTGCTTCTTCGGTTGCCCGTTGGTCGTTATTGATCGCCGCGTCGGCCAGTGCCTGTGGCAATGCTTTGAGCGAGCGCGTGAGCTTGTCCAGCAGTGGCCAGCCTTCGCGCTTGGCCAAGATGCCACCGATCAAGGCCTGGAGGATCATGAAGCACCCGAAGTACGCCTCATCGGTACGCCCCAGCAGAAAGCAATGTTGCACGGCCTGGGCCAGTGGTAGCTCGGCGGTTTGTGTCACGCCTACGGTGAGGCAGGGCTTGTCTTGCAGAAAGCGTGCGGCGGCGATGGTTTCCCGGGTCGTTCCGGATTTGGACGCGAGGACCACCAGGGTGCGTTCATCCAGGCGCGGCGGATCGATGTCCATAAAGTCGGCCGGGAAATAGCGGCGTACTTCCAGTGTGTGGCTGTAGCGCTCAAGCCAGTACTGCAAGCCGAGCATGATGCGGTTGGGCGCGCCGCAACTGACGAAATAGATACGGTCGATCCGCGTCGCCAACTCCTGGCCAAACTGCTGGGCGTCGTCGACGATTTGCACGGATTGCTGCAAGGAAGTGATGAAGTCTTCCCGGTTGAACTGGATCGCCATGTGAACTCCTGGATGCCTTGTTGCGGTGCTTCATGTTGCTGTTCATGATCACCATTTAGACCAAAAGCTATACCATGAAAAATACCATTACAAGGCTTTTTGTCCGTGGTCTAATGAGCCGTTCAGCAGTTTTCAGCGTGTTATTTGAAGTGAGTTTGCTTATTGCCATCAAGCTGGCGGGGTTGCGGTGGTTTTTTTGGTTTTTATCGCAACATTGATGCGTCAGAAAAATAATCCAGGATGTAGACCATGAAAGTTGTTCCTCCAAAGTCCTCTGATGTGGCGCTGCTGGCGCCCGAACGCAAGCAGGTGGCCTGGCAGGCCGTCCAGGCGTTGCTCGAAATGCTCGAACGCCCGGAGTTCGGGCCGACTGAACGTATTCCAGCGGAACGGGACCTGGCCGAGCATTTGGGCATCAGTCGGATGACGTTGCGCAAGGCCCTGCAAACGCTGATCGATCGTGGGGTTCTGGAGCGCCGGGGCAATCGTGGGACCTTCGTCACCGCCCCGGGTGTCGAGCGTCCCCTTAATACCGTGGCGCGCAAAGGCATCGCTGAAGTGGTCGAGCAGGCCGGGGCCAGGCCTGGCAGTAAGCTGCTCTACTTCGAACAAACCCAGGCCAGCGCACGCGTCGCCAAATTACTGAAGATTCAGGAAGGGGATGCTTTGCTGACCATTCGGCGTCTGCGCACCGTGGACCAGAAACCTTTCTGCATCGAGACCAGCTACATCCCCGCGGCACGCGCGCCGGAGCTGGTAGCCGGGGACCTGATCGAGGGGGCATCGTTGTATGCCTTGCTGTTATCGCGGTACCAGATCGAAATAGAAAGCGACGAGGGCACGTTGAGCATTGCCACGATGAACGACCAGGAGGCGCGCCTGCTCGAAGTCGAACCGGGGACGGCTGCGCTGGTTTATCGGGGCGTGATTTTCGACCGCCAGGGACGGCCGGTGGAGTACCTGGTCTCGATCAACCATCCTCAGCGCGTGGTGTTCAAGCTGGCGGACAGCCGGGTCAATAGCATTCATACCGAGCATTGATGTGAATGTGCCGCCGCCCTCGCGAGCAAGCTCGGCTCCCACAGGAGTCCCTGGGTGTCCACAGATCCAGCGTTCACCACACATCCTCTGTGGGAGCGAGCTTGCTCGCGATAGCGGTGGGTCAGTTGCCGGTGAGCCGGGAGGTCGCGCGGGGCCTGATTTTCAACTGGTTGGATGGGATTTGAAAACTCCACTGAGTACAAAGGCATAACGTTCCGGACGAATGAAAAACGTCGTGCGGTCGCAGCAGCGGCCGTCGGCAAACCAGGAGGTGCGCTCCATGACCAGCAGTGCGGTGCCGCGTTTGACGTGCAGCGCGCTGGCCAGGCGTTTGTCGGCTTCCTGCGCGCGGATGGCCAGGTCGGCGCGAGTGACTGTCAGGCCGGTGATTGACTCGAGAATGGAATAGATCGGTTGATGTTCGACGTCAGCCCAAGTCACGCTGGCCAGCTCGGCCGGTAAATGGCTGCGTCCCAGCGCGATAGGTTCTTCATCGACGAAATGCAGTCGCTCCAGCAGCAGGCAATCGTCTGCGCCTTCAAACAGGCCTCGCAATGCCTCGGGAACCGGCTGCAGGGCGTGACTGACCACCCGCATGCTCGGTTGCAGCCCTTGCAGCAACAACGCCTCATGAAAACTGCGCAACGCATCCAGGCCGTGGCGGACCTGTTTGGCGGCGACGAAGGTGCCTTTGCCTTGTTTGCGCTCCACCACGCCTTCTTCGCTGAGCTTGCCCACCGCCAGACGCACCGTGACGCGGCTCACGCCAAAGCGCTCGCCCAATTCCGCTTCAGACGGCAGCTTGCCGTTGGGTTGGTAATCGCCGCGCTGGATTTCCTCCAGCAACTGATGGGCAATCTGTTCGTAAAGCGAGGTGCTGCTGTCGCGAAGAATGGGCGTGGACACTGTCAGCTTCCGTGACCTTGAGTGGGGCAGGGTGCCTTCACTTCTAAGGTTATAAAAATAGGTTATTGGGACTACTTGTATTAATACGTATTATGTCAGGCAATCCCATTGTAGACGACCTGACGACACTTGCCATGCTCAAAACCGTTCCCTACCCCCAGCAGCAAGCCGATGCTCTGACGGTCGATGACATCAGCTTCAGTTACCCCAACGGGCACCGGGTTTTTTCCTCGTTCAGCCTGAACGCCAAGCCCGGCGAGTTCGTCGCGATCCTTGGGCCATCGGGCTGCGGGAAAACCACGCTGCTGAATTTGTTGTCAGGTTTCGTGCAACCGCAAAGTGGCCTTATCACCATCAATCAGACGGCGGTGCGTCCGGAGCGTTCGGAACTGGGTTATGTGTTCCAGGCACCGCAATTGTTTCCCTGGTTGAGCGCTCTGGAGAACGTCCGTTTCGGCCTGCGGATGAGCGCTCAGACCAACGAAGCGCAGCAGCGCGCGCAGGCCTTGCAGTACCTGCGCCTGGTCGGCCTGGAGAGCGCGGCGCATCGGCTGCCGCACCAGCTTTCCGGTGGCATGCAACAGCGCGTTTCCCTGGCCAGGACCCTGGCCTTGGAGCCCAGCGTATTGCTGATGGACGAGCCGTTCGCCGCGCTGGATGCCATCAGCCGCAACAGCATGAATGAAGAGACGTTGCGCCTCTGGGCCGAACTGGGCCAGACGGTGTTGTTTATTACCCATGACATTGATGAAGCGGTGTTCCTGGCGGATCGGGTCATTGTGCTCAATATCGCCCCTGGCGGTATCCACAGCGAACTGGACATCCATCTGCCGCGTCCCCGTTCCAACCTGAAAACCCGTCGCCTGCCGGCCTTTCTCGATTACCGCAATGAGCTGATGGAGCGCATTTCCCAGGTCATGGATGCGTCCCAAGCCACTGCTTACCTCACCCCACAACTCGAGCTGACAGCATGATCAAACGTTCGCTGCTTGCCCTTTCATTGTCTGTTGCCGCCCTGGCAAGCAGCGCATTCGCCGTGGCGGGCGAGGAGAAACCCTTGCGCGTGGGGTATGTCTTCGCCATGGCCAATGCCCCGGCGCTGATCGCGGACAAACAGGGTTACTACCGCGAGGAAGGCCTGAATGTCGACCTCAAGGCGTTGGGCGATGGCCCGGTGATCCAGCAAGCACTGGCCGCCGGAGAGCTGGATGTGGCCTATGTCGGGACCCCGCCGGTGTACCAGTGGTTTTCCCGGGGGCTGCAAAGCCGGATCCTGGCGAAGGTCAATTACGGTCAGGCTGCGGTGATTGTCGACGCAAAAAGTCCGATTAACAGCCTGGAGCAACTCAAGGACAAAAGACTCGCCGGGGTCAAGAAGGGCAGTGGCATGGATGTGTTGCTGCGCGGTTATGTCCTGAAAGAAAAGGCCGGGCTCAATCCTGACAAGGATCTGGACATCATCGACATGCCGCCCGGCAACATGAACGCGGCCCTGGAGCGCGGCATCGTCGACGCGGCGTTTTCCTGGGAACCCTTTGTCAGCCAGTCGCTGTTGCGCGGTTCGAGCCGGATCCTGCTGGACGTGAACCAGGCGCTGCCCAATTACCCGTGGTACGTGGTGATCGCCTTGCCGAAGACCTTGCAGGAGCGCCCGGACGATGTGGTGAAACTGCTGCGCGCCCATCGCAAGGCCATCGCCTTCCTCAACGAGCGTCCCGCTGAAGCGAACCGGCTCATCGCCGAGGCGTTCAAGCTTGAAGCGGTGCAAGGCACCGACGGCCGGACCATCGCACCCGAAGACATCGTCGCCCAGGCACGTACTCGCTTGGGCTGGTCGGCGGACTTGCAGGCAACGGATATCCAGTTCATCCAGCGCCTGATGAACTATTCCCACGATCTGGGTTTTATCGACACCACGCTCAAGACCGAACAGATCGTGGATACCTCCTACCTGGAAAAAGCCGCGCACTGAGTCCGTCATGTCCTTGCCAAAACCGAATTGGGGATGGGCGTCGCTGCCGTTCCTATTGTTGATCTGGGTGGCCCTGGCCAGCCGCTTTCCCACGTACATCCTGCCGCAGCCCTGGGACGTTGCCCGCGAGGCGCTGCGCTGGCTGGGCGATAGCTCGCTGTGGCAGCACCTGCGGGCCAGTGTCCTGGAAGAGTTGGGTGGTTTCTGCGCGGCGGTGATCGTTGCGCTCCTGTTGGGCACGGCCGCAGGTTTGTCTTTGCGATTTCGCGACTTTATCTCGCCGCTCAACAGCCTGTTCATGGCCATTCCGCCGATCGCTTGGGCGCCGCTGATCATGATCATTTTCGGCCTCGGCTACGTCTCCATCGTGCTGGTGATTTTCATCGCCGCGATGTTCCCCATGGCCGTGACCATCCAGGAGGGCGTGCAGAGTATTCGCGGTGGTGAAGTCCGCGCGGCGCGCACCCTGGGGGCCAATTCCTGGCAACTGTTGGCCCATGTCTACTTGCCGGCCTCGTTGCCCTTTGTGACTGCAGCGTTGCGCATCGGTTTCAGCCAGGGCTGGAGGGCGTTGGTCGCGGCGGAAATGATCGGTGCGTCCCAGGGCATCGGCTGGATGGTCTCCACGGGCGGGCAGATCGGCAACAGCAGCCAGGTGTTGCTGGGCATTGTCGTGATCGGCCTGATTGCCTGGCTGATGGAGAGCTTCGTGTTCCGGCGCATCGAGCGCCACTACCAGAAATGGCGCGTGCAATAAGCATCGCCCCCCGTATCCAAAACCTTCAGTGGACCACTGCACGAGGTGTCATGTGAGTAACGTTTTCGATCCCCGCGAAGCCGGGCATTACATTGCCCCGCAAGGCCTCTACGAACGCAACAAGAAACGCCCGTTCCTGGGCCGCATCGACTGTGATCGAGACACGCTGATCGCCGGTCAATGGGATGAAATTACCTTGGTCTACGAGGTCGGTGGCAGTGGCCTGGCGGACGGTGCCTGGCTCAAGCTGGCCTTCAAGTTCTACTCCGACTGGGCCTTGTTCCAGACCTCGAACCCGGCTGGGCCCAACTATGTCAGCGCGGAATATCAAGCCGGGGAGCTGGTCCCGGGCCAGAGTCAGGCCACCGTACAACACCTCAAAGTACGCTTCGACCAGAAGGGCCATGAGCGGCCCTTCCAGAAAGCGATCATCATCGACATCGTCGACGGTTACCTGAATCCAGGGGACAAAGTCATCATTCGCCTGGGGGATCGCCGGCAGGGCGGCGCGGGGACGCGGGTGCAGAGTTTCGTCGAGAAAGACTTCCGCTTCCGGCTGTTCATCGACCCGTTGGGCAGTTCGAAGTTTGCCGAGGTGCCGGGTGATCCGTTGCTGGACATCGTGCCGGGACCGGCCCGGAGCCTACAGTTGATCGTGCCGCGACTGGTCAGTGCGGGTGAGGCGTTTGACGTGCTGCTCAGGGCGGATGATGCCTGGGGCAATACTTGCCGCCAGTTGCCACTCAAGGGCGTTTTGACCTTCATCGATCCTGAAGGCGGAGAACGGCGGCAGCCGTTTACCTTGGCGGCTAGCGGCTGGGCCACTGCGCGGCTTGAGGGCATTGACCTCGGTGCCCAGGGTGAGTGGCGTTTGTCCGCCGAGGTACAGTCGACCTCGGTCCGTGGCGCCCAGGCGTTTGTCACGGTCGATCCGGCCGGTACAGCGCTGCGTCCGCTCTATGCCGACCTGCATGTGCACTCCGATGACACCGTGGGCACCAACGACACCTTGTACAACCTCAGCTACGGTCGCGACGTGGCCGGGCTCGATGTCCTTGGCTACACCGCCAACGACTTCAACATCACCGAGCAGCGTTGGGACCAGGCGGTCAAGCTGATCCACGAGCTCAATGAACCGGGCCGATTTGTTTGCTATCCCGGCACCGAGTGGTGCGGTAACTCCTGCGCGGGCGGGGATCGTAATGTGGTGTTCCTGCATGACCGCAAACCCGAGTTTCCCTTCGACAATCAGGGACGGCTGGTGCGCTCCTTCGAATGGAACGAGTTCACCGCCGGTACGATCAAACCGGGCGCCTGGCCGGTGGACGAGCTGTACGCCGCCTATGCCAAGGACCCCGAAGGCCATCTGATGATGCCCCATGTCGGCGGGCGCCGTTGCAACCTTGACTGGCACCATCCGGAGCTTGAGCGGCTGATCGAAGTCGGTTCGGCCTGGGGGCAGTTCCATTGGGTGTATGCCGAAGCGCTGCAGCGTGGCTATCGGGTGGGTGCCGCGGCGAACAGTGATGAACACCAGGGCCGTTGCGGCGGCGGGGTTCCGGCCACGGCAGTGTTTGGTTCGCGGGGCGGGTTGACGGGGGTGGTTGCTGACGGCTTTGATCGAGCCAATGTCGGTAAGGCGCTTCGCGCCCGTCGCACCTTCGCCACGACCGGCGAGCGCTCGTTTGCCAGCCTGAGCCAGGGCAAGCATTTCATGGGTGAAGTCTTCACCGCCGATTCGAATGCCACGCTGGACTATCGACTGCTGGGAGAGGCAGGTTGGGAGCAGGTCGATCTGTTTGATGGCGACAAGTTGATCTGGTCACGCAACCTGCATCAGGAACTGGGTTTTTCCACGCAACGCATTCGCTTGCGTCTGGGTGGCGCGCGGATCAAGGACCGTTATCGCGGCGCTTACTGGACCGGCGAGATTCGCATCACCGGCGCGGTCATCAATGGTTTTCGCGCCTTGGGCCTCGATCATCCCGAGCAAACCGTCTGGCGCAAGGATGCCACTGTCCTGGCCTTTCGCACGGACACCAATGGCGATACCGACAGCATCGAAATCGACCTGTCGCACCTGGCCGGCGCGACGTTGCAGATTCACAGCCGTATCGACAACTACGTCAAGGTCGGTGATCCGGCCGAACCGCAACCCTATGTGCATGCGCCGGCGGTGCTGATGGAGCTGTCCGGGGAGGAGTTGCTGGCGCAATCGCAAGTCATCGAAGAGCTACCGGGCGCCGAATTGAAAGTCTCCCTGGAAAGGACCACCGCTGCAGCGCTGCCCCGTGAGCTGCGAGGGAGCATTGAACTGGCCCGGTTGAACCTGGAGCAGGGCCGTGAACATCCACTGTTCATCTGTGCCCGTCAACGGGATCAATCCCGGGTCTGGACTTCGGCGCTGTTCCTGACGTTATAAAACGCGGGGTTTGACGCCCCGCCGGATAGACGGCATATTTGCTCGATTGTGAGCATTTATGCTCGTTTATGTGGGTTGTAATGCCATGACTTCACCTCACGAAGCGTTTCCCGGCGAACGCCAGCAATTGATCCGTCGGCGTCTTGCCCAGTACGGCCGGGTGATCGCGGCTGATCTGGCCAGCGAGCTCAATGTGTCCGAGCACTCGATACGGCGCGATCTGGGTGCATTGGCGGCGGCGGGGTTGTGCAAGCGCGTTTATGGCGGCGCCATACTGTTGCCCGGCGCGGAAGGGCCGTTGGAGGTTCGAGTACAGCAAGACACCGTGCGCAAAAGCAGTCTTGGCCAAGCGGCGGCTTCATTGCTGAGGGCCGGCCAGCATGTCTTCATCGATGCCGGGTCGACCAACCTGGCCATTGCCTGCGCCATTGACCCGCAACTTGAGCTGACCCTCACGACCAACTCACCGTTGATTGCGGTGCAGTTGATGAAACTGCCGCGCGCCGAAGTCATTGTGCTGGGCGGTCGCCTGAACCCGGTGGCTGGAGGTTCGATCGGGCTGACGGCGGTACAGCAATTGCGCCAATTCAGTTTTGACCTGTGTTTTCTGGGGGCCTGCGCCATCGACCCGGACAACGGCGTCACCGCGTTCGGTCTGGACGATGCTGAGTTCAAACGCGCGGTGGTCGCCGCCAGCGGTCAAGTGGTGGCAGCCGTGACCAATGAAAAACTGTCGAGCGTTGCGCACTATCAGGTGGCATCGTGTGAAGAAATCGCTGTCCTGGTGGTGGAGCACGATGCGCCGCGCGAGCGACTGGAGCCTTTTTTCGGCAGGGTTTCCAAGGTGATGACGGCGGCCTGCGAACAGCGGCGCGGACAAGGCCAGGCTTGAGATGGTTGCCTTGGCACGAGCAGCAATCAAACGGATGCCGGACGCCCCCATTGTCCGCCACGTCATTTACGTCTAGTTTGCTGCCCCATCATAAGGACAAAAACAGGAGTCATCGATGCAACCGATTCGTCTCGGTCTGGTGGGCTACGGCAAGATAGCCCAGGATCAACATCTTCCCGCTATCCTCGCCAACCCCGCGTTCCAGTTGGTCGCTGTCGCCACGCAAGGGAAACCCTGCGCCGGGGTGGAGAACTTCCAGTCCCTGGGCGAATTGCTCGAAAAGGGCCCGCACGTCGATGCGATTGCGTTCTGCACACCGCCGCAAGGTCGATTCGCGTTGGTGCAACAAGCGTTGGCCGCTGGCAAACACGTCCTGGTAGAGAAGCCGCCGTGCGCCACGTTGGGCGAGGCGATGGTGTTGGTGGAGCAGATCCGGGAGCAAGGCGTCAGCGGTCTGTTCGCCTGGCATTCGCGTTACGCACAAGGCATCCAGGCGGCCCGTGACTGGCTGGCCAGCCGTACCCTGCAAAGCGTGAAAATCGACTGGAAGGAAGACGTGCGCAAGTGGCACCCGGGCCAGGCGTGGATCTGGCAACCCGGAGGCCTGGGCGTTTTCGACCCGGGCATCAATGCCTTGTCGATTGTGACCCACCTGCTGCCACTGTCACTGTTCGTCGAATCGGCCGAACTGCGCGTCCCCAGCAACTGCCAGTCGCCTATCGCCGCTAACATTAAAATGTCTGACGCGGGTCGTCTCGATGTCCGCGCGGAGTTCGATTTCGACCATGGTCATGATGAACTTTGGAGCATCGAAATCCGCTGCACCGAAGGTCTCTTGCGCCTGGACAACGGCGGCGCACTGTTGAGTATCGACGGCGTGCGCCAGGCCGTTTCGCAGGAGGGCGAGTACGCAGCGGTGTATCGGCATTTCCAACAACTGATTGCTGACAAGGCCAGCGACGTGGACCTGCAGCCGCTGCGACTGGTCGCAGACAGCTTTTTTGTCGGTAGCCGCGCGTCGGTTGAACCGTTCTACGACTAGGCGCTGTCAGGGATTAACCGCAGGAGGGGGGCCAGTCGATCCATGCGTCGACTGGCTGCGCTTGCGTTCGATTCTGTCGCTATCCGACGCTGGGTGCGATGGCGGGCAGCCGTCTTTCAGCCCAAATCTTCAGCCTGATGCCGCTCCGGCACCTGGCTCGCCTCATCCCCCCACGTCCGGTTGACGCGTTGCCCACGGATGACCGCCGGCCGTTTGGCGATTTCTTCCGCCCAACGCTGCACATGGGTGTATTCGTGGGCAGCGAGAAACTCGGCGGCCGAGTACACGTTGTTGCGCACCAGTTGGCCATACCAGGGCCAGACCGCGATATCGGCGATGGAGTAGTGGTCGCCCGCCAGGTATTGGCTTTCACCCAGGCGGCGATCCAGGACATCCAGTTGGCGCTTGGCCTCCATGGTGAAGCGATTGATGGGGTACTCAAGCTTCTCCGGTGCGTAGGCATAGAAATGCCCGAAGCCGCCACCCAGGTAGGGCGCAGCGCCCATTTGCCAGAACAGCCAGTTCAGGGTTTCGGTGCGCCCGGCCAGGTCAGTGGGCAGGAAGGCGCCGAATTTCTCTGCCAGGTAAAGCAGGATCGAACCGGACTCGAAGACGCGGATGGGCGGCTCCACACTGCGGTCCTGCAAGGCCGGGATTTTTGAGTTTGGATTGATCTCGACAAAACCGCTGGAGAACTGGTCGCCCTCGCCGATGCGAATCAGCCAGGCGTCGTATTCCGCGCCTGCATGCCCGAGCGCCAGCAGTTCCTCAAGCAGGATGGTCACTTTCACGCCATTGGGCGTGGCCAGCGAATAGAGCTGCAACGGGTGCTTGCCGATCGGCAATTTCTTTTCGTGGGTCGGCCCGGCGATCGGGCGGTTGATGCTGGCGAACTGGCCGCCAGACGGGGCCTCATTTTTCCAGACCTTGGGCGGAACGTAGGACGCTTGACTCATGGAACGTACCTCATCGTTTGCTGGCGGTGTACACGTAGACCGCGCAAGAGGGGGGCGCCTGGCGTGATGCGGTAAGCGGCACGCCAGAGAGGCCGAAGCCTGGCCTTCGAATGAAAGCAGAGAAGCTATCATAGGCTGCGCGGCGCGTGGTGGTCGGCGCGCCAGAGACCCTGGCTGGGAGACGATCAGAGAATCAGATGTCCACGCTCCGTCGGTTCACCATCGATGTGAGTGGTCGATCGGCGGACGTAGCCTGCTTAAGCGCTCAGCCACAGTTCGACTTTATCTCGGCTCGGAATGCCTCCGGAATGAACAACTTTGCCATCAATGACCACGCTGGGTGTCGATATAACCCCATAGCTCATGATGTCACGTAGCTCTTCCACTTTTTCCAACTTCACAGGCACGCCTTTCGCTTGAGCGACTTGCTCGATGATGGCGATTGTCGATTTACACTTGGAGCAACCGGTACCTAGCACCTTGATATCTTTCATGGGAACCTCGGCGGATGGACTTACAGAACGAAGTTGAAGGCGTAGCCAACGACGAGAATGCCGGCGGCGACGACACCAATGAAGGTGGCGATCAGGCGGACTTTCAACACCTTGCGCAGAATCACCATCTCAGGGAGGGAGAGGGCAATGACGCTCATCATGAAGGCCAGTACCGTGCCCAACGCTGCACCTTTGGCGAGTAGCGCCTGGACAATGGGAATGATCCCTGCTGCGTTGGTATACATGGGAATGCCTATCAGGATCGCGACTGGGACAGACCACCACGCCTCTTTACCCATGAAACCGGCCATGAAATCTTCGGGCACGTAGCCATGAATACCTGCGCCAATGGCGATACCGGCCAGGATGTAAGGCCAAACGTTTCCGACGATTTCACGCACGCTGCCAAAACCGGCATAGATCCGTTCATGCAGCGGCATGTGTATGTCTTCTGCGGTTGCCTGGACTTTGGGCATGTCGCGAACCCAATCCTCTAGAGAGTCCTCCATTTTCAAGCGCCCGATGATCCAGCCTGCAACCACAGCAATAAACAAACCGAGACTCAGGTACAGCAGCGCAACTTTCCAGCCGAACAAGCCCAATAGCAGTGTCAATGCGACCTCGTTCACCATGGGCGCGGCAATGAGAAACGAGAAGGTCACCCCTAAGGGCACGCCTGCCTGAACAAAGCCGATAAACAGAGGAACTGCGGAGCAGGAGCAGAACGGGGTAAACACCCCGAGAGACGCCGCCATGACGTTGGCCATGCCCTCGCTTCGTCCGGCCAATGTTGCGCGGGTGCGTTCAGGTGTGAAGTACGAGTTGACCATTCCCATCAAGAACACGATGCCGGTCAGCAGCATCAGCACCTTGGGCGTGTCATAGAAAAAAAACTGCAGGGCACCACCCAGGTGGCTGTCACGCTCGACAGGCAGCGCTGCAACCAATGCCTCCGAGACAGGGATAAGGGCCTCATACAAACCGAACCAAATAAGCACGGCTGCCACCAAAAAAAGGCGGGGACTGCGCTGTGGCCAGCGCACAATGATCTCGTTCATGTCCACACCTCCTGGGACGGAGCCGGGCTAGGCCACCGATTGATCGGCCAGAGCCGCTGCGATTTCGCTGACCGTGCTGCGAGCCGTACGCGTTACGCCGATCAACGTGGCGGAAGCCGAACCGGTCCACTCACCGTAGCCAACCAGCCATAGCCTGGGTTCTTCAATCGAACGGGTGCCTTCGACCTCGACACGGCCCTCGCTGTTGACCACGCCCAGCGCATCCAGATGCTGCAGGGCCGGTCGGAAACCAGTGCACCAGATCACCACGTCCACCGCAGACTCTGAACCATCGGCCCAGATCACTCCGTTGCGGGTAAACCGTTGGAAAGGCCGGACAGATTTGAGCGCATGGCGTGCTCGCGCATCGACAACGGGCGGCACCATGACGATATCGCCCAACCCGCCCACGGGCTGTTCGATGACAAGGCCTTGCTGTTGGGCTTTCCAGCGCCCGGTGGCGCGCTCGAACAACACGCGTCCATCCACTTCGTCGGGCAAGAACAAGGGTTCGACAGGCGTCACCCAGGTGGTCTGCGCGACTTTGGAAACCTCAGCCAGAATCTGCGCCCCTGAATTGCCACCGCCCACCACCAACACACGCTTACCCGCGAACGGCTGCGCCTGGACATAGTTCGCGGAGTGCAACTGTTGGCCGGCGAATGACTCGGCATCCGGGTAGTAAGGAATGTAAGGATTGCTCCAAGTGCCCGTGGCACTGACCACGGCCTTGGCATCCCAATGCCTGCCGTCAGCCCATACGCGCAAGCCCAGTGCTGTGCGCTCCACCCGATTGACCCGTACCGGACGCACCACCGCAAACTGATAGCGTTGTTCGTACTGCTTGAGGTAGTCGATCACGTGGTCGCGCGATGGGTAGCCTGCTTGCGTGGGGGGCATCATCCAGCCAGGGATCGAACTCCACGTGGCCGGGGAGAACAGGCGCAACGAGTCCCAGCCATGCCGCCATGCGCCTCCTGGTTCTTGCTCGGCGTCGAGGATGACAAACGTCAATTGCGTGCGGCGCAGGAAATAGGCCACCGCCAAGGCAGATTGACCCCCACCGATAATGACAACGTCAAATGCGCTGGAGGGCGAATCAGTCATGACGGCGAACCTTCAAGGGCGTGGATGGAACGGCGGCAGTGGTCCCTGCCAAGGAACCGTCTCAATAATGCTTGCACGTTTTGATGCCCAATAACGTATAGATCGGGCAGAAGCGGAAAATGCCAGTGGCCAGCGGCACCAGGCCGATCCAGCCCCACAAGCCGATCACACCGGTCAGGCTCAGGGCGATGAGAACAAGCCCGATGACTATGCGCAGGCTACGGTCAATGGTTCCGATATTGGCTTTCATGCTGATCTCCCGATCAATGGGGGCGCCGGGTCTCCAGCGCCGTGAACAACAACATGCCCGCCAACATGGCCAGCATGAACACAATGATTTGCCAGTGTCCGGTCAGCAGGATGGCCACGGCAGGGCCAGGACAGATACCGGCTATGCCCCAGCCGATGCCGAACACCAGGCTGCCGCCGATCAGGCGTGGGTCCAGCTCACGTTTGACCGGTAGTTGCATAGGGCTTCCCAGCACTGAACGCGATTGCCGGCGAGCCCAGGTGAGCGGGCCGATGGCAACGCCAATCGCACCGATCATCACCAACGCCAGGGACGGGTCCCAGGCCCCGGCCAAATCCAGAAAGGCCAGCACTTTTCCCGGGTTGGCCATCCCCGCCAGGAGCAGACCGAAGCCAAAGAGCAGGCCGGCAATGAATGCAGTCAGTTTGAGCATGATCAAACCCCCATCACATGACGCAGGACAAAGACTGTCGCGAAACCGCTGAACATGAAGCAGGCCGTGGCGATCATTGAGCGCGGCGACAGGCGCGATATGCCGCACACGCCATGGCCGCTGGTGCAGCCCGAGCCATAGCGGGTGCCGATCCCCACCAACAGGCCGGCGACGACCAGCCCGACCCAGCCGCTGTGGAACTCAATCGGCGGCAAAGTGGCAAACAGCCCCCATAAAAGCGGTGCGACCAGCAGACCCAGAAGGAACAGGGCTTTCTCGCCCACGCCTTCGCCGCCGCGCTGCAGAAGGCTGCCGATCAACCCACTGATGCCAGCGATACGTCCATTGGCGACGACGAACAGGCTGGCCGCCAGGCCGATCAACAGGCCGCCGGCGAGGGATGACCAAGGTGTGAAATTGAGCCAGTCAACATTCATGAGCGTTCTCCGATACACAATCGTTGCTATTCCACGACAGGGTTCAACCCAGGACTTTTACCAGCAGGGCCACCGCCACCAGCGTAGAGACCAGGGCAAAGCCTTTTTGCAAGTAGGGTTCCGGCAACCTGGCCGCAATCAAGCGCCCGCCAAGCATGCCGCTGAGTGCGCCAATGGAAAATGGCACGGCTACCGCCCATTGCAAGTGACCGGCTGCCGAACTCGCCACAACCCCCGACATGGAAACCAGTGCAATCACCGTCAGCGACGTGGCGAGCACCGACTGCGTGGTCAAATTGGTGTAGCGCTGCAGCGCCGGGACCATGACGAAACCACCGCCGACTCCGAGCAAGCCGGAAAGCACCCCTGAGACCACGCCGGAAGCGGTGAGCGCCCAGGCACATGGGCCGGTCCAGTTCAGTTTGCCGCGGTTCTCATCTAGGACACAGGGCGGTGGCTTGCCCCTGCCAGATGCCTTTGCCCGCGCGTGCGCAGGCCGTGATTTTTGAAAGGCCCGCCAAGCCACGTACATCAGCAAAAGGGCAAACATGATCGTCAAGGGGGCGTTGGGAGTACGTTGAGCCAACCACAAGCCGACGGGGGAGCAGACGATCCCCGCCCCGGCGGTCAGAAGTGCGGCTTTATAGCGTACGATGCCGTTTTTGAGCCCCATCACGGCGCCCAGGGTGGCGGCTAAGCCCACGGCGAGCAAACCAATAGGCCCGGCTTCGGCCATGCTTAATCCCACACCAAACACCAGGAACGGGACCGCGAGTATGCCTCCACCCGCGCCGGTCAGCGCCAGAATCACCCCCACGGTGAAGCCCAGTAGCAAGACGCTCATCATCTTGTTCTCCTGGCGTTCAAGTCCGATTTCATAGGTCCGCCAACTCGGGTTTTGCCAGCCACTCATGGCCCTTGAGCATCCCCTTCCAATACAGGGGCGGCAGGATCCGCTCTTTGAGCAGCCACGCCAGCCGCGAGGGGCGGGTTCCGTCAATCAGCCAGGATGGGAAACTGGGGGCAACCTTACCGCCATAGGTGAATTCGGCGAGGACGATCTTGCCCCGTTCCACCGTCAGCGGGCAGGAACCGTAGCCGTCGTATTGGGCGCAGCCCTCGGCCTTGCCCATCGCCGCCAGCACGTTATGGGCGACCACGGGGGCCTGCTTGCGCGCCGCCGCTGCGGTTTTAGCGTTGCTGGTATTGGCCGCGTCTCCCAGCGCGTGGACATTCGCCCACCCTTTGTGGCGCAGGGTTGCGGGATCGACGTCAAGCCATCCTGCCGCATCCGCGAGGGGGCTGACACGAATAAAGTCCGGCGCAACCTGCGGCGGCACCACATGAAGCAGGTCGAAGTCGCGGGTGACAGGGTGAGAGCTGCCATCGGGCCCGACGCAACTGAAGGTGGCCGTGCGCTCGGGACCATTGACGCTCGTCAGGGTGTCGCCGAAATTCAAGTCGATGCCGTAGGCGTGGATGTACTTCATCAAGGCGGGCACGTAGTCGGGAACACCGAACAGCACCGTCGCGGCACTGCAGAAATCGATCTCGATATCCCCCAGCACGCCTTCGCGCTGCCAGTGGTCGGCAGACAAGTACATGGCTTTTTGTGGGGCTCCGGCACACTTGATCGGCATGGGGGGTTGCGTGAACACGGCTTGTCCACCGCGCAGTTGTCGCACCAGTTCCCAGGTATAGGGCGCCAGGTGGTACAGATAGTTGGACGTCACACCGTTTCGCCCCAGGGTGTCCGACAAGCCTTCAATGGCATGCCAGTTGAGTTTGAGGCCTGGGCACACGATCAGTTGTTCGTAGCGGACGACTCTGCAGCCGTCGAGAATGACGGCATTTCTGTCCGGTTCGAAAGCCGCTACCGCGGACTTGATCCAGTGCACGCCACGGGGAATGGTCGCGCCCATGGTGTGGGCGGTTTGGGAGGCTTCGAAGACCCCGCCGCCGACCAGCGTCCAGCCAGGCTGGTAGTAGTGCACATCCGCCGGGTCGATGATGGCAATGTCGAGTCCTGGTTCGCGGGCCAGTAAACTCGATGCCGTGGCGATGCCCGCGGCGCCGCCACCGATAATCACCACCGCGTGTTCGGCCTCGGCCACTTCGACCGGCGTGCGTCCGTTATTGGCAATGCGGCGAATGACGCCTTTCATGTCGAACCCGGCCTTTTTGGCTGTGTCGACGATCTGTGGCAAAGGTTGGTGCCCGGCTTGCGACAGCGCCCACATCGTTGTCGAGCGCATGCCGGAACGGCAATAGGCCAATATTGGTTTCGGCACTGTTTCAAGCAACTTGGCGAACGCTACGCCTTGTTCGTCCGTGACCTTGCCGGACTCGGCGGGCAGATAGTGGGCTTCAATGCCCATCGCTTGAGCCACACGTTTGATCTCGGCAAACAACGGTTGATCGCTGCCTTCACCGTCCGGACGGTTACAAATGATGGCGCGAAAGCCGGCATTTTTGAGTTCATTCAACTGATTGGGAAAAATCTGCTCTGAAACCGATAAGCCGGGCGCAAGGTGGCGGATGTCCATAAATGTCTCCGATCGGGAAGTTTTTCTTATAGGGAGCGTCAGAGCACGTTGAGCGGGATCTTGAGATAGCGCGTGCCGTTGGATTCAGGCTCGGGAAAGTGGCCGGCGCGCATGTTGACTTGCACCGATGGCAGGATCAGCGTCGGCATGTCCATCAAAGCGTCACGCTTGGTGCGCATTGCGACAAAGGCTTCTTCACTGATGCCGTTACGGACATGGACGTTGTCGGCGCGTTGTTCGGCAACCGTGCTGGCAAACTGCACCTCGCGGCCACCGGGCTGATAATCGTGGCAGGTGTAGAGCACGGTGTTGGCCGGCAGGCTCAACACCTTGTTGATGGATTGGAACAACGCGCGGGCATCACCACCCGGAAAATCGCATCGTGCGGTACCGTAGTCGGGCATGAACAAGGTGTCGCCGATGAATGCAGCCGTTTCCAGGCCGTCGCTGATGACGTACGTCATGCAGGCCGGGGTATGGCCCGGTGTATGAAGCGCGCGACATTGCAATGCACCGATCATGAAAGGTTCGTCATCGACAAACAGGTGATCGAACTGGCTTCCATCGCGGGCCATGTCGCCACCGGTATTGAACAGGGTGCCAAAGACTTCCTGCACCGCGGCAATGTGGCTGCCGATACCGATGTTACCGCCGAGCTTTTCCTTCAAATAGGGTGCGGCGGTGAGGTGGTCGGCATGGACGTGGGTTTCGAGAATCCATTGGACCGTAGCGTTCAACGTCGCCACCCGGGCCATTAACTTGTCGGCAGACGACGTCGTGGTACGGCCCGACTTTGGGTCGTAATCCAGGACACTGTCGACCAAGGCGCAGTAACCGGTCGATTCATCCAGCACAAGATAACTGACAGTGTGGGTCTCAGGATCGAAGAACCCTTCGACGTGCAATTTTACGGTCATGACTTGCCTCCTCAGGACTGTAGCAGCCGCTCAAAGAATACATACAGCAATAAGTCTGCCATGCCATGATCAAAGCGAGGATTACACTCAAGCATTTGATTTTATTGGTTTTTAATACTCTTTCGTGCGATGTCTTTACGCGCGTTGATACAAAGGTACTGCCACTGGCAGTATTTGTTGGCATAGTGGCAGTGTCAGTTTAGCCAGGACTATGCACCGGAGCCGCGATGATCAACATCCTGCCGTCCACCCAAGAACATCTTCCGCATCCGGACCAGGTGCAGTCCCTGGTCTCGTTTCTCGAGCACGAGCCTCATCCGATGATCGTGCTTGATCCCGATTACAACATCCTGGCAGCGAATACGGCTTACCTGCGTCAGTTCGGCAGTGCCGACAAATCCTTTATCGGTCATAAGTGCTATCGGATTTCCCATCACTACGATGTCCCTTGCGATCAGGCCGGTGAGCACTGCCCGATGAAAAAGGCCAAGGAAATGCGCGGCCCGGATCGGGTCTTGCACATCCACCACACCCCCCGTGGACCTGAGCACGTTGATGTGGAGCTGCGCCCGATCCTGGATGAGCACGGCGATATCACCGCTTACGTGGAACGGTTGACCCTGGTGCGCAGCGCGTCAGCCCGGCCCAGCAATGAGGGCTTGGTAGGCCATTCACCGGCCTTCAACCAGGCGCTGTCAGAACTGCAGCGAGTCGCGCCATCGATGTTGCCGGTGTTGTTGCTGGGAGAGTCCGGCACAGGCAAGGAACTGTTCGCCAGGGCGGTTCATGAAACCAGTGAACGTGCCTCGGGACCCTTTGTGGTGGTCGATTGCTCCGGGTTGACCGAAACGTTGTTCGAGAGCGAGCTGTTCGGTCATGAAAAGGGGGCGTTCACGGGGGCCACAACGCGCAAGCCGGGCCTGGTTGAAACGGCCCAGGGCGGAACGTTGTTTCTTGATGAGATCGGTGACGTCCCGCTGACCATGCAGGTGAAATTGCTGCGGTTGATTGAGTCTGGAACCTATCGCCGTGTTGGCAGTGTCGAGACCCTGCATGCCAATTTCAGGCTGGTGGCGGCGACCCACAAACCTTTGGAGAAAATGGTGGAAACCGGTGAGTTCAGGCAAGACCTGTACTACCGCATCAGCGTTTTTCCCATTCACTTACCCCCTTTGCGTAACCGGGTGGAAGACATCAGCTTGCTGGTACATTCGTTCCTGCAGCGTGCCGGTAGAGGCAAGCGCCGGCTGACTATCGACTCCGCTGCCTTGAAGCAGCTGCAGCAGTTTTCCTGGCCGGGCAATATCCGTGAGCTGCGTAATGTTCTGGAAAGGGCCAGCCTGTTCGCCGATGACGGCGTGATTCACTCGGTGCAGTTACCCCAGGCTACCGCGGTGTCCAGCCCATTGGCTACGCCAGTGCTCGACAGCAGGGCATTGGCACAGGTGCTGGCAACTTTTAAAGGTACGCGTAGCGAACTGGCTGAACACTTGGGTGTGAGTGAACGTACGTTGTACAGGCGACTGAAAGAACAAGGTTTGTCCTGAAGGCCGTCAGCCCTGACTGCCATTGACTGCCACCCTGGCAGGACTTTTTCCTTTCCGGGTACCCGGCGTACTGAGCGCCGGTTTCTAACTTATTGTTATATCAATAAAAAATCTGATTTCCTGCCTTTGGCATGACGCGTGCTAATGCCCCGTCATGACTATTTCCGATAAACGACTGCGGCGCCATTTGCTCACAGCAGTACTGATCAAGCTGATTGTGCTGACAGTGCTGTGGTGGGTGTTCGTCCGGGATTCGCGCGTCAGCGTCGACTCGAACACCATCGGCGAAAGGTTCGGCGTACCCACCTCGGCTCAAGGGGCAAGCAAGTGATTTCAGAACAACTGGTGGACCTGTCACGGCTGCAATTTGCAGCCACTGCGCTTTATCACTTTCTTTTTGTACCGCTCACCGTGGGCATGGTCTGGCTGCTGGTCATCATGGAAAGCGTCTATGTCATGACCGGCAATGTCATCTGGAAAGACATGACACGCTTCTGGGGCAAGCTGTTCGGCATCAACTTCGCCTTGGGGGTGACGACAGGGATCACGCTGGAGTTTCAGTTCGGTACCAACTGGGCGTACTACTCGCACTACGTCGGCGACATCTTCGGCGCCCCCCTGGCGATTGAGGGCCTGATGGCGTTCTTTCTCGAGTCCACCATGATCGGCCTGTTCTTTTTTGGTTGGGACCGCCTGAAGAAGCAGCATCACTTGCTGGTCACATTGCTGATGGCGATTGGTACGAACCTGTCGGCGCTGTGGATCCTGATTGCCAACGGATGGATGCAGAATCCGGTGGGTTCAGAGTTCAGCTACATCACCATGCGCATGGAGATGGTCGATTTCTGGACAGTGGTTTTCAATCCGGTGGCCCAAGCCAAGTTCGTGCATACCGTTTCGGCGGGTTATGTCACTGGCTCGATGTTTGTATTGTCGATTTCCAGTTGGTATTTGCTCAAACGTCGTGACGTCGAGTTTGCCAAACGCAGCTTTCGGGTGGCGGCGGCTTTCGGGTTGGCTTCTGTCTTGAGCGTGATAGTGCTGGGGGATGAGTCCGGCTACACGGTGGGTGAAGCGCAGCAAACCAAAATGGCCGCCATGGAAGCCATGTGGGAGACAAAACCCGCACCGGCCGGCCTGACCCTGGTGGCGAGCATCAATGAAGCTGAGTCCAGGAACAATTGGGAAGTCGAGGTGCCCTGGCTGATGGGGCTGATTGGAACCCGCTCGGTCAGCAAACAGATTCCGGGTATTCACGACATCAAGGAGAAAAACCGCGCTCGAATCATCCGCGGTATTACCGCCGTCAATGCCCTTGAAACACTGAGGGCAAATCGCGGCGATCCCGTCGCACTCAACACCTTCGAAGCCTATAAGGCTGATCTGGGTTTCGGCTTGCTGCTCAAACGTTATGTCCAGGACGTCAACCAGGCGACGCCGGCAATCATCGAAACGGCCGTTAACGATAGCGTTCCACGCGTGACGCCGATGTTCTGGGCATTTCGCATTATGGTGGGCCTTGGTTTTGCCATGCTGATGCTTTTCGGGCTGGCATTCTGGAGCACCTTGAAGTCCGGTTCTACACACCATCGCTGGTTACTGCGCGGGGCTCTTTTCATGCTGCCTGCGCCATGGCTCGCCTGCGAGCTGGGCTGGTTTGTTGCCGAATACGGTCGCCAACCCTGGACCATCTACGGCGTACTGCCGACCCACATGAGCGTCTCCACCCTCAGCGTCAACAACCTGTACGGCTCGCTGGCCGGGTTCGTTGTTTTCTACACCGTACTGCTGATGGTGGAAATGTTCCTGATGGTCAAGTTCGCCCGCCAGGGGCCCGGCAGCCTGGGTACAGGCCGTTATGTCTACGACGCCAAGTTGAAGGAGCTGCACCATGCTTGATTACTTCACCCTGAAGATTATCTGGTGGGCGCTGGTCGGCGTCCTGTTGATAGGTTTCGCCATCATGGACGGCCACGACATGGGCGTGGGTACGCTGCTGCCGTTTGTTGGCCGCAATGACATGGAACGCCGCGTCGTCATCAATACCGTGGGACCGCATTGGGATGGGAATCAGGTCTGGTTCATCACGGCCGGCGGCGCGCTGTTCGCCGCCTGGCCGGTGGTGTATGCCACCGCATTCAGCGGATTCTACTGGGCGATGATCCTGGTCCTCTGGGCATTGTTTTTCCGCCCGGTGGGTTTTGACTATCGCAGCAAGATCCACAACCCTGCCTGGCGCAGTACCTGGGATTGGGGGCTTTTCGTCGGCGGGGCGGTGCCGCCGTTGGTGTTCGGGATCGCGTTTGGCAATTTGCTGCTGGGGGTCCCGTTTCACTTCGATCAATACCTGGTGTCGACGTACACCGGCAGTTTCTGGCAATTGCTCAACCCTTTCGCGCTGCTGACCGGCATCGTAAGCAGCGCCATGATTACCCTGCAGGGCGGCGCGTATCTGGCCCATCGCACTGAGGGGGGCATTCAGTCCAGGGCTATAACAGGCGCGGTGGGCGCTGCGATAGTGCTGGTGTGTTCATTCGTCGTTGCCGGTATCTGGTTGCAATGGATTGAGGGCTATCGCATTGCGTCGGTGGTGGATACCGCCGGGTTGCCTGACATTCTCAACAAATCGGTCGTGAGAGAGGCGGGGGCCTGGATGGCTAACTATGGCCATTATCCGGCGCTGTGGCTGTTGCCGGCGCTGGGCTTGGCTGGCGCAGCCGGTGCCGCGCTGTTGCTGGTGATGCGCCGTACGCTTTCAGCATTTGTCGCCTCATCGCTTGCGGTGGTCGGTGTCATCAGCACCGCAGGCGTATCGATGTTTCCCTTCGTCATGCCGTCATCAACGATGCCAGCGGCGAGCCTCACGGTATGGGACAGCGTCTCCAGTCATCTGAGCCTGGCCATCATGTTCTGGGCCACGTTGATCTTCATGCCACTGATTGTCCTTTACACCTCCTGGGCGTACCGCGTCATGCGCGGCAAGGTCACCGTTGCACAGATCAAAGCCAACGAACATTCAGCCTACTAGTGCCTGCAAAGGAGTCAAAGACATGTGGTATTTCGCCTGGATGCTAGGCGTCGGTTTTGCGTTACTACTGGCGATATTGAATGCGATGTGGGGCGAGAACGAGGCGGGTCGAGCCTTGAGTGATAGTGACGAGGCGCCGCGATGAAGCCGCACCTCTGCGCGGCCCAGCCGTCCTCACGTATTCATGTACTGAGTTTGATCATTGCAGTGACCATCATGCTGGCCTGCACGCTTTATCCCCCCATGATCGCAACCCCTGATGGGAAAGCCGATCATGCTCTGGCCAGCGCGTTGTTCGCAGCCATGAGCGTGGCGTTTGTGAGGGGGGTGGGTTTCGTTCCACGCAGGCGGATCTGGCGGTGGTTATTTTCGGGGTGGATCTGCTTTGGGGCACTGGTGCTTGCAGGGGCGTTAAAGTACTGGCGTTGATCGCTGGCGTATCAGCGTCGGGTGACCTCTACACGGTTGGCCCTGCTGAAGGCGTCTCAATCCCGGGCTCGGTCAGGCGTAGGCGAATCTGTTTCTCAATCTCGATGAGGGCAAAGAAGGCCATGCCAATCCCTATGATCAGGAGTCCATCCATGAATGAGACGGCCTCGGTGGCAAAGACCTTTTGCAATGTCGGCACGTACGTAATGGCGAATTGAGCGACGGTCACCACTGCGATGGTCAGCCACACCACCTTCGTGCCTCGAATGGCCTTCCACGTGAAAGAGGTGCCGTACAGATTGCGTATGAAGAACAAGTGGAATATTTCCATCACGACCAACGTATTGACCGCAAGGGTACGGGCCAACTCCACTGAATAACCACGGTCGAGCGCGTACGAAAAAATACCGTTGACGCCGCACAGGAAAAGGATGGAAACCAGCACCATGTGCCAGACCAGGGCGCCGCTGATCAAAGGCTCATGCCTGGCGCGCGGAGGCCTGCGCATGCTGTGCTCCTCGGTCGGCTCGAACGCCAGGGCGATTCCGAGTGTTACTGCGGTGATCAGATTGATCCACAAAATCTGTATGGCCGTGACTGGCAGCGTGAAGCCAAACAGCAGCGCGACGATGATGGTCATTGTCTCGCCGGCATTGGTCGGTAACGTCCAACTCAACACTTTCTTGATGTTGTCATAGACCGTCCGTCCCTCACGTACCGCAGCCACGATGGAGGCGAAGTTGTCATCGGCCAGCACCAGGTCCGCAGCCTCTTTCGCCGCTTCACTGCCTTTGCCGCCCATGGCGATGCCGGCGTCTGCGCGCTTGAGCGCGGGTGCGTCGTTGACGCCATCGCCGGTCATTGCCACGGTCATGCCGTTCGATTGCAACAACGTCACCAATCTGAGCTTATGTTCAGGGCTGGTGCGGGCGAAGATGTTCACCTCCTTTAACGCTTCTTTCAGTACGCCATCGCTCATGGCGTCCAGATCGAGGCCGGTCAGGACCCTGTCAGGGTTTTGCAAGCCAATCTGATAGCCGATGGCGCGGGCGGTACCGGAGTGATCCCCCGTGATCATTTTAACGGCGATACCGGCCGCCTGGCATTGCTCAATGGCCTGTATCGTTTCTGGACGAGGCGGGTCGATCATGCCCACCAGACCAAGCAAGGTCAGCGTCCCTTGCACATCAGCCAACTGCAATACGGTGTGTTCGGGCGGCACTGACCTGATTGCAAACGCCAAGACCCGCTGGCCTTTGCTGGCGATGGTATTGGCTTGTTGGTGCCAGTAATCGGCGTCAAGCCGCTCGGCCGCTCCAGCACTGCCACGCTGCTGTGTACACATGGCGAGAATCTGCTCAGGCGCGCCTTTGACATAAATAGAGGCTTGTCGGTCATGGTTGTGATGCAGAGTCGCCATGAATCGGTGTTTGGCGTCAAACGGAATGGCATCGGTGCGAGCCCACGTACCGCGTTCTTCTTCGCTATTGATGCCGGCCTTTGCCGAAAACACCAGCAATGCGCCCTCCATCGGATCCCCTTCGACTTTCCATGCCTGTTCATGCTGCCTCAACATGGCGTCATTACAGAGACTGGCCGCGCGCCCCAGTTGCGCCAATGTCGGGTGATTGGCTGTATCGATCAACTGATCGGCAAGGTTCATGTTGCCCGTGGGCTGATATCCCGCACCATCGACTGTGAAAGTAAGATCACTGATGACAACCGACGCCACCATCATTTCGTTGCGGGTGAGGGTGCCGGTCTTGTCCGTGCAGATGACGGATACCGAACCCAGCGTCTCGATGGCAGGCAGGCGCCGCACGATGGCGTTGCGACGGGCCATCGCCCGAACCCCGACCGCCAGGCTGATGGTGAGCACCGCGGGCAACCCTTCAGGTATGGCCGCGACCGACAGCCCCACCACGACCATGAATATCTCGGTGAATGGGTAATGCCGGACAAAGTGACCGTAAATGAGCAGCAACCCCGCGACGGACAGAATCAATAGCGTCAGCCAGCGTGCGAAAACGTTCATTTGCTGCACCAGGGGCGTCGTCAGTGTTTCGACGCCCGACAGCAGGTTGCTGATGCGGCCGATTTCGGCTGATGTGCCGGTCGCCACAACGACCCCTGTCGCTTGTCCGCAGGTCACCAGGGTGCCGCTGAAGGCCATGCAGGCACGATCGCCCAGGGGCGCCGCCAGTCGCACCGGTTGGATGTGTTTTTCCACGGGGGCGGATTCGCCGGTCAGAATGGCTTCCTGGATCTGCAACCTGTTGGCGTGCAGCAGGCGAAGATCGGCGGGGACCTTGTCACCGGCCTCCAGCAAAACGATATCGCCCGGAACCAGCACCTCACCCGCGACACCCAGGCGTTGGCCGGCCCTGATCACTGCCGCGCACGGCGCCAGCATCTGCCGGATGGCGTCCATGGCTTGTTCTGCCTTGCCTTCCTGGACGTAGCCGATAACTGCATTGGCAAGCACTACCGCCACAATGACCACGGTGTCCCACAGGTGCTGCAACATCGCCGTCAGCGCGGCAGACGCCAGGAGTACATAAATCAGAATGTTGTGGAACTGCAGCAAGAATCGCAGCCACGCTGGCCGCCGAGCTGATTCGGGCAGACGATTGAAGCCCGTGCGCTCAAGCCGGGCTTGCACTTGCGCCGCGCTCAGCCCGGCTTGCTCATTGACCTCAAGCAGGTTCAGCACCTGCTCCGCAGGTAACGTGTACCAAGCCAAGGCATCTGTGGGAATCGGATGTTGCTCCTGCGATGCGTCGCTTGGTCTATTCATCAAGGCATGTTCCTTTGCGCGTGGCGGTTGCTTTACACGCTTGAGCCGACCTGTTGCGGCGCAATCACCCACAAGCTGCAGGGCATCTTGTACAACAAGCCCTCCACGGTGCTGCCGATCAGCTTGTCCAAGCCTCCATAGCGCACTCGGCCCATGACGATGACGTCAATATCATGGGCGGCCGCGTAACTGGTCAGCACCTTGGCCGGCTCGCCCATGATCATGCGCCGTTGTTCCGGGGCGATGCCGTTGCGTTCTGCCAGGGCGTCGAAGGCTGCGCCCTGGGACTCGTAGAGCTGACGGGCCAGGGTTGAGGAGAAGAATGTCGAGCCATTGCCGAAGCCGTATTCGGCGGCGGTGATGGAGGACAGGTCGTAAGCGTAGATGACTTCCAGCGTTGCGTCGCAGCTGACCGCCAGTTTGTTGGCTTCGCTCAAGACCCGGTCATTGAGACCTTCGTAGCGCCCGTCGCGATGAAACGGGTCGATGGCCGCCAGAATCTTGCGCGGGCGGGGATGGGTGACCTTATTGACGAAGTGCAGCGGGACTGCGCATTCGCGCAGAAGGTGCACGTCCAGCGGAGTGAACATCAGGCGTGAGAACCAGGACTCAGGGTCCACCGTCTTGATCAGCGCATCCATCGGCTGCTCCTTGAGGTGAATCAGGATCTCCTGCAATGGACGCTCGACCCACGTCACTTCTGTCGTGACTTCGATGCCGAGCTTGCGCAGCGGCCGGGCCTGCTCCTCCAGCCATTGCCGATGGCGTTCAATGTAGCCCAGGCGCATCTGTTCCAGCGCCTGCTCATTGACCAGGCCGGCGGTGGCCAGGCCCTCCAGGTAGTCGAACGCGACGATATGCAGGGCGGCGCCTTCGGCCTTGGCCAGGGCGGCTGCCCGGTCGAACGCCGGGTTGTGTTCCATCAGCGGTGAGACGACCAGCATCAAGCGCGATTGCGTAGACATGACAAACCTCCCGGGTACGGACGTATTGGCACCGGGCGACCCTTCGCACGGCGTGGCGTCTGGGTTTGATCATGATCGTCCGTAGATCCGGCGGTTTGATTTACATCAAACCTGGCCGAAAACGTGGTATCGCGTCCTGCAGCGCTCGAGCAATAGCGCTATGTTTGATCATGATCACTCTCCCCAGGGCAAAAGCCGGGCAGGCTCGGGTTCCCCCTGGATATAGATACCGTTGGAGTAATCGCCATCGACGCCCCCATAAGCGAAACCCTGGGCTTTGCCAATGCTGCCGCTGCGCTGGGAATCGGCCTGTTGGTGGGGCTGGAGCGCGAGCGGCGTAAAGGCGAGGGCGATAGACGCGACTTTGCTGGCCTGCGCACCTTTGCCATTACGTCTTTGCTGGGTTATGTCACGGTCCGGGCCGGCGGCCCGTTGTTGCTTGGGTTCGTCGCGCTTGCGCTGGGGGCAGTGGTCACGATGGCGTACTGGAAAAACCTCGACAAAGACCCCGGCATCACCAGCGAGGTGACTGTGTTCGCGGTGCTGGCCTTGGGGGCGTTATGTGTGAGCGCGCCGGCCCTGGCGATCGCGATTGGTGTGGTCATAGCCGGGCTGCTCGCCAGTCGGCAGACGCTGCACCACTTCGCCCGCAACCAACTGACCGCTGCCGAACTGCGTGATGGCCTGTTGCTGTTGATTGCTGCCCTGGTGGTGCTACCGCTGGCGCCGGATCGTTTCCTCGGACCCTACAATGCAATCAATCCGCGCACCCTTTGCACCCTGACAGTCATGCTGATGGCGGTGGGGGCGCTGGGGCATGTCGCAGTCCGCACCCTTGGCACCCGTTACGGTTACGCCCTCAGCGCGATTGCCTCGGGGTTCGCCTCGGCCACGGCGACCGTCGCGACCATGGGTAATATCGCCGCGAAAGAGCCGCTCAATCTCAAGGTGCTGAGTGCCGCCGCCGTATTGTCCAACCTGGCGACGGTGGTTCAAATGGGGTTGATCCTCTTTGCGGTGGAGCCCGCTCTGTTGCGTTGGATGTGGGGGCCGCTGCTGTGCGGGCTGCTGATGACGTTGCTCTACGCTGGCCTGCTGATGTTTCCCCGCCCCAGGGTTCGGGCCGATGAGCCTATCAAGCACGGCGGGGCCTTCAGCCTCAAACTGGCATTGACGGTCGTTCTGGTGATGAGCGGTATCACGCTCCTGTCATCGGCGATGCTTGAGCAATTCGGGCAGACCGGTGTGACCGTGACTGCGATTTTCAGCGGACTGGTCGACGCCCATGCCTCGACAGCCTCCATTGCTTCTTTGGCGAAGGCCGGGTTGATGCCCTTCGATGTCGTCGCCGTGCCGGTCTTGATGGCGCTGAGCAGCAACTCCCTGAGCAAATGTGTGGTGGCCTGGCTCAGCGGTGGGCGCGGTTTCGCCGGGTATGTGATCCCAGGTCAGGTGCTGGTGACGCTGGCGATGTGGGCCGGGCTACTACTCCCGAGTCCGTGAGCCTGAGTGATGGCAGCTTGATGAAGATCAAGTCCTGCGCTTGGCATGCGTCCATTCTGGAACCCTCAATCCTTTAAGTGGCAGCCGCCACGTGCCGAGGTGTTCCATGTCCCAGACTCAACGTTTGTTGTTATTGGCGCCTGACGCCATGATCCGTACGCCAGCGTTCGACCGTGCCACCGAACTGGCCCTGGCCCTGGATTTGCCCCTGCACATCGTCGCGATCGATTACCTGGATTTGCTCTCGGTGGCCGGTCTTTTCGCCCCGGAGCAGGTCAAACAAGCGCGCGAGGGCTACCTGGAGACGCATCGGCACTGGCTGTGGCAACAGGCTGAGCTGGCGCGCCGACACGGGGTCGAGGTGAGCTGTGAAGTGGTTTGGGGCAAAGATCCCTATCAAGCTTTGCAGCAATACGTCAAAGAGATGCCATTGGCACTGATCATCAAGGACGCCGAGCCGGAACCGGCGATGAAGCGAATTTTCTTCACGCCACTGGACTGGCGCTTGCTGCGTGACTGTCCGGTGCCGGTACACCTGGTCACGGACGCCCGTCACCCCCGGCCTCGGCGGATCCTGGCGATTGTCGATGTGCTGCGCAGTGAAGACCAGGACCTGGTGTTCAACGACCAGATCGTCAACGCCGCCGTGAAACTGGCTGAACAGTGCAACGCCCAAGTGGAGTTGCTGCACGCTTTCGATTGGACGGCGGTGTACGCCTCGGACATGGGCATCGGCGCGCTACCCCTGGCCACGGGACTCTACGAAGCACTGGGCCGGGCGCAGCACGAGGTCTTCGAGTCCCTGGCCGAGCGCCATGGGGTCGAGCCGCAGCAGCGTCATTTCATTGAAGGCACGCCATTGAACAGCATCTGCACGTTCGCCGCCGATCACCAGGTCGACGTCATTGTCATGGGCACCACCGGGCATCGTGGCCTGGACCGGCGTTTGGGCACCACCGCCGAACTCATCTTGCAACGGGCCCCCTGCAGCGTGTTGGCGATCAAGCCGCAGGAGTGAGGGGATCAACTCCGCGCGGGGCCTCGATGCGTGGCCCCGCGCCAGTGTTGTGACTAGAGATAGAGACGGTGGATGACCTGCCGGGTGTCGTCGGGGTCGGAACGGGTTTCAAACCCCAGGCTATGGGCCAGGTCCCGCATGGGGGCATTGCTGGCGGCGTCGACGGAATACATCTGGCGATAACCGTTTTTGCGCGCGGTCTCGATCAAATGCTCCATCAACAACGTCCCCAGCCCCAGGTGCTGCCAGGAATCGGCGACGGTCACGGCACACTCGCATTCATGTTCGCCGGTCGCGCAATAGCGGCTGACGCCGATCTCGATCAACTGGCCGTTGTCATGGACCAGGGCGATGTAGGCCATGCGTGTCTTGCAATCGATATCCATCAACTGATCGAGCATGGCCGTGCCTGGCTCATTGATTTGCGCCAGGAAACGCATGTGCCGGGACTCCGGTGACAGGCGCTTGATGAAGTCATATTCGCGCTGGCGGTCTTCATCGCGCAGCGGCCTGATCAACACGTGCCGGCCGTCTTTAAGGGCCTGGATCCAGTGCTTGCCACTGATGCTGGCATACAGGGCGGCGGCACGTTCGTTGTGGTCTTTGACTGTGAGCATGATGTGATCCTCCTTCGGATGTGAACCTGCGGTGCGGCAAAAAAAGCTACGCATTCGGTACTGTTCTACGCCCGCGGCGGCGATTGATTCTGATCTGGATCAGTCCTCGTGTACCCAGCTGTCGATTGCCCCGTAGTTGATTCAGATCAAACCGCTTGGGGCATCGATGAGCGCACGCTGCAGATCGCGCCGCAACGTGTCGGCGCGCGGTTTCCGACTCGAGGTGAACAACCCGATGGAGGTGTGTGATGGGGCAATACCAGCGCCTGCTCTTGATTGTCGAACCCGATCTGCATCCTTCCGCGGCGATGCGACGGGCCTGTGCCCTGGCCAGGGCCAGTGGCGCCGAGCTGCATTTATGCGCCTTCGTTCAGCCGCCACCGCGTACCCATTTGTGGGGTGAAAAAATCGACCAGGCGACGATCCAGCGCTATTTGCACCGTTATCGTCGCTGGATGGTGGAGGAGGCCTCGCTGCTCAAGGAGGAAGGGCTGGAGGTGACGACACACGTGGTCTGGACCATCCATCCGTTGCTGGACATTCTGCGCTACGTCGAACAGTTCCAGCCCGACCTGTTGATCAAGGACGTCACCCTCGAACCTTTGCTCAAGCGCGTTTTCGCCACGCCGCTGGATTGTCATCTGTTGCGCGACTGCCCGGTCCCCGTGCATTTGGTCAACCAGGCAGTAAACGGCTTGCCGCGTCGGGTGGTGGCTGCGGTGGACCCCTCGGATCCCGAGGCCAATGCCTTGAACGAGCGCATCGTCCAGACGGCCGCTGCCTTGGCCCGGCAATGCGATGCTGCGTTGCACCTGCTGTATGCCTGCGACTTGTCGCCGGCCTTCAATGGCGAAGCCGCGTTACTGGCCGGGGCCTGGGATGAGGACTTTGCCGACGCCTTGCGCGAATCGTTGCACGCAGCGTTCATCACCCTCGCCGAACGTTGTGAGGTGCCGGCCGAGCGCCGGCACTTCGTCATCGGCCTGCCCGTGCCGGTGATTCATGAATTCCTCGAGGCGTTCGAGGCGGACGTGGTGGTAATGGGCACCGTGCACCGCGCCGGTCTTGAGCGTTTGATTGGCAGTACGACGGAGCGGGCCCTGTATTCGGTGCCGGGCAGTCTGCTGGCGGTCAAGGGATGAGCACGATGGCCCCGTTGACCTGGCCGCTCCTCAGGCGCTCCAGGGCTTGGTTGGCTTGATCCAGTGGGTAGCAGGTCACGTTGCAATGCACAGGCGTACGCTGGATCTGCTCGAAAAACGCCACGCCGTCCGCGCGAGTCAGGTTGGCCACTGAGCGCACGCTGCGCTCCTGCCACAACAGGCGATAGGGGAAGGCCGGGATGTCGCTCATGTGAATGCCGGCACACACCACGCAGCCGCCTTTGGCAGTGGCTTGCAAGGCCAGCGGCACCAGGGCGCCGACGGGGGCGAATATCAGGCTGGCGTCGAGCAAGTGTGGCGGCGCCTGATCCGATGGCCCGGCCCAGGTGGCGCCCAGCGAACGGGCATAGTCCTGGCCGCTGTCATCACCGGGACGAGTGAAGGCATAGACCTGCTGACCCCGGCCCACAGCGACCTGGATCGCCAGGTGTGCAGCGGCGCCGAAACCATAAAGCCCGAGGTGAGGGGCGTTTTGCGCCATCTGCAAGGCCCGGAAACCGATCAGCCCGGCACACAGCAAGGGCGCCGCTTCGGCGGCCTCCAGCGTGTCGGGGAGGGGGAAGCAGAACCGCGCATCGGCGACGGTGTAATCGGCATAACCGCCGTCCAGCTGGCAGCCGGTGAACAACGCCTGGTCGCAGAGGTTCTCCCGACCCGAGCGGCAGAACTCACACACCCCGCACGTCCACCCCAGCCAGGGCACGCCTACCCGCCGGCCAATCCAGTCCGCGGCCACCTGCGCGCCAACGGCGATCACCTCACCGACAATCTCGTGGCCCGGCACCCGCGGCAACCGGGCCTGCGGTAGTTCTCCGTCGAATAGGTGCAGGTCGGTACGGCACACACCGCAGGCTTGCACCTTGATCAGCATTTGCCCGGAGGCCGGCGTCGGTCGCGGACGTTCCTCCAGTTGCAAGGGCTGGCCGGGCGTGTGCAGGACCATGGCGCGCATGAGCAATCTCCTGTTTGGGCGGTGCCAGAACATCGAACGAGAACCTTGTATGACCTTAGCGTCCCTGGTTCTGATGTAAATCAAGTCGTGCTCATTCGGGCGCTCCAGAATCAGGCATGGCAAGCCGTTCGAGAACGGTTCAAGCGATCAGGGTCAGCTGCCGCCAACCCTGTTTTTTGCGGAGGACGTGATGAGCGATTTTCTCAGCCCCGACCAACTGGAAGGCATTGACGCCTACTGGCGAGCGTCCAATTACCTGGCCGTGGGCCAGATCTACCTCAAGGACAACCCCTTGCTGCGCAAACCGCTGCAACAGGGTCACGTCAAGCCTCGCTTGCTGGGCCATTGGGGCACGACGCCAGGGCTGAACCTGATTTACGTGCACCTCAATCACCTGATCAAGCGTCATGACCTGGACATGATCCTGATCACCGGCCCCGGGCATGGCGGCCCGGCCATCGTCGCCCAGAGTTACCTGGAGGGCAGCTTCACCCAGTGCTATCCCGCAGTGGAGCAGAACGAAAACGGAATGCTGCGCCTGTTCCGGCAATTCTCCTGGCCCTATGGGCTGTCCAGTCATGTCTCGGCGCAGATTCCTGGCTCTATCCACGAAGGCGGGGAGCTGGGCTATTCCCTGGCCCATGCCTATGGGGCGGCGTTCGACAACCCGGACCTGATCGTGGCCTGCGTCATTGGTGACGGTGAAGCCGAAACCGGCACGTTGGCGGCAAGCTGGCACTCCAACAAGTTCCTCAACCCCCGGCGCGATGGCGCCGTATTGCCCATCCTGCATCTCAACGGCTTCAAGATCGCCAACCCGACGCTGCTTTCGCGCATCAGTGAAGACGAACTGGCGGCCCTGATGTATGGCTACGGCTATGACCCTTATTTTGTCGAAGGCGACGACCCGCAAGCGGTGCACCAGCAGTTGGCCAGGACCTTGGACGGCATGTTGCTCAAGATTCGCGAGATCCAGCGCATGGCCCGCGCGGATTCGTCGGGGGAGGCGCCGGAGCGTCAGCTCTGGCCGATGCTGGTGTTGCGCACGCCCAAGGGCTGGACCGGTCCGAAGTTCGTCGACGGGCAGCAGGTTGAAGGCACCTGGCGCTCTCACCAGGTACCGCTGAGCCATTTCGAGCTGCCCATGCACTTGACGCAACTGGAACAGTGGCTCCAGAGTTATCGGCCCCAGGAACTGTTCGACGCCAACGGTGCGTTGCTGCCGGATATTGCCGCGTTGGCGCCGACCGGACATCGGCGCCTGGGCGCCAATCCCCACGCCAATGGCGGCTTGCTCCTCAAACCCCTGGAGCTGCCTCGGTTTACTGATTACGCCGTGCAACTCAGCGCCCCCGGCAGCGTGCAGGCAGAGTCCACACGGGTGTTGGGCGGCTTTGTGCGAGATGTGATGAAGCACAACCTGCGGGCGGGCAATTTCCGCCTGTTCGGCCCCGACGAAACCGCCTCCAATCGCCTCGATGCGGTGTACGAGGTCAGTGGCAAAGCCTGGATGGCGGCGCTGGAGGCGGGCGATACGAACCTGGAGTGCGAAGGCCGGGTGATGGAAATCCTCAGTGAACAGGTGTGTGAAGGTTGGCTGGAAGGGTATTTGCTGAGCGGTCGGCACGGGCTGTTTTCCTGCTATGAGGCGTTCATCCACATCGTCGATTCGATGTTCAACCAGCACGCCAAGTGGCTCAAGACCGCTGCCCAGATCCCGTGGCGCGCGCCCATCGCTTCGCTCAATTACCTGCTCACATCCCACGTCTGGCGTCAGGACCACAATGGGTTTTCCCATCAGGACCCGGGGTTCATCGACCTGGTGGCGAACAAGAGCGCCGACGTGGTGCGCATCTACCTGCCAGCAGACGCCAATTGCTTGTTGTCCGTTGCCGATCACTGCCTCAAGAGCCGCGATTACATCAATGTCATCGTGGCCGGCAAGCAGCCGGAATGGCAATGGCTGGACATCGATTCGGCCATCCGGCACTGCTCGATCGGGATCGGTCGCTGGGCCTTTGCCTGCCACAACGACGAGGACCCGGACGTGGTGATGGCCTGTGCCGGTGACGTGCCGACCCTGGAAACCCTGGCTGCTGTCACGCTGCTGCGTGAGTACGTGCCCGACCTGCGTGTGCGGGTAGTGAATGTCGTGGACCTGATGGCCCTGCAACCGCCGCAACAGCATACCCACGGGTTGCCGGACGCCGAGTTCGATGGGTTGTTTACCGTGGATAAGCCGGTGATTTTCGCCTTCCACGGTTATCCGTCGCTGATCCATCGGCTGGTCTACAAACGCCACAATCACGATAACTTCCATGTCCGCGGTTTCATGGAGGAGGGCGCCACCACCACGCCGTTCGACATGGCGGTGATCAACCACTTGGATCGCTACCAACTGGCGCTCGATGTCATCCAGCGCGTGCCACGCTTGCAGCCGCTGGTGGACAGCGCTCGGGATCGCTACTGGGCAACCATGGAAAAGCATCAGCTGTACCTCATCGAGCATGGCCAGGACATGCCCGAAGTATTGAACTGGCGCTGGACGCCGACGCCGCAATGACTGCCAACACGCCTCATGGCATCGACGCTGCACCGTGGCGTTCGAGCCTGACTTTGGAGACCCATCATGAGCCAGTACCAACGCCTGCTGCTGATCCTCAACCCGGCCCAACGCCATTCGCCCGCCCTTCATCACGGCGCGGCCCTGGCGGCGGCCAGCGGGGCGCACCTGCACATCACCGCATTGATCCCCTCACTGGAGATCCTGTCGCTGCTTGAAGAGGAGCCGCGCGAAGAGGCGCGGCAGAACTATCTCCAGGACCATCGCCACTGGTTGGAGGATGAGGCGGACAAGATGCGTCGTCGTGGCCTGCGGGTCACCACCGAGGTGGAGTGGGCCCATAAGATGGGCAAGCAGATCCTGCAACACGTCACGCAGATCCAACCCGACTTGCTGATCAAGCAGGTGCAACACGAGCCTTTACTCAAACGCGCATTTTTCACGCCGCTGGACTGGCAACTCCTGCGCAACTGCCCTGTACCGATGTACCTGGTGGGGGCCACCGGTCATGCGCTGCCGCGTAAAGTGGTCGCGGCGGTGGACCCTTCCAGTGCATTTGCCCAGAACAGTGGGCTGAACGACCGGATCATCCGCGAGGCAATGGGGCTGGCCTTGCAGTGCGACGCCGAGCTGCATCTGGTTCATGCCTATGAGGTGTCGTCAGTCTATCTGGGGGATGTGGGCGGTGGCGGCCTGTCGCTGTCGCAGCTCAGCAAGGAGTTTCGCAGGAGCCTGGAAAAAACCTTCCTGGAACTGGCGAATCTGTTCGGTGTGCCGGCCGAGCGCCGGCATTTTCTACTGGGCCATCCAGTGTCGGCCCTGAGTGAGTTCGCCTTGGAGCACGAGGTAGACGTGATCGTCATGGGCCGATTCCAACACAATGATCTGCATGGACTCTTGGGCAGCACGACCGAGCACATTCTGTACCAGGTGTCGTGCAGTGTTCTGGCGGTTTGAGCAATCGGCCCTGGCCACTGTGTTGTTGACTAAAATCAACGGCAGGCAAGGTGAATGATGTGACCCATAGAGCCTCTATCGACTGTTCAGGAGCACCGTCATGCGCATGACCTTTCTGGGAGCAGCCGGCACGGTCACCGGCAGCAAATACCTGCTGGAACACGACGAACAGCACATCCTGATCGATTGCGGTCTCTTCCAGGGGTACAAGCAATTGCGCTTGCACAACTGGGACCCGTTCGAACTGCCAATGCGGGAGCTGGACGCGATCGTATTGACCCATGCGCACCTGGACCACAGCGGTTATCTACCGGTGCTGGTGCGCAATGGTTATCGCGGTCCGATCTATGCCTCGCCGGCGACCTGTGAACTGGTGAAAATCCTCTTGCGCGACAGTGCCCGCCTGCAGGAAGAAGAGGCCGAGTACGCTAACCGCAAGGGATTCTCCAAGCACGACCCGGCGTTGCCGTTGTACACCCTCGAGAACGCCGAGCGGGCGCTGAAGTTACTGCGGCCGATCGCGTTTGAACATCCGGTGGAAATTGCCCGAGGGGTGACGATATTGCTGCGCCGCGCCGGGCATATCCTCGGCGCCGCCACGGTGCAGGTCCAGGCTGGCGGGTTGACGCTGGTGTGTTCCGGGGACCTGGGGCGGCCCGAGGACCCGGTGATGTTTGCCCCCCAGGCCATCGAGCAGGCGGATTATCTGCTGGTGGAATCCACCTACGGCGACCGTCGGCACCCACGGGAGTCACCGGAAGATCAACTGGCCGATGTCATTACCCGCACGGCATTGCGTCGCGGCATCACCCTGGTGCCTTCGTTCACGGTCGGACGCGCACAGCTGCTGATGTATCACCTGTATCGCCTGAAACAGCGCCACGCCATCCCGGATATCCCGATTTACCTCAACAGTCCCATGGCCATCGATGTCACCCGGTTGTATCAGCGCTTTGGCGCTGAGCATCGGCTGTCCAGGGAAGAATGCGAAGGCATGTGTCACATTGCACATCCGGTTCGCTCGGCCAAGGACTCCATGGCCCTGGACCTGCAACGCACCCCGGCAGTGATTATCGCCGCCAGTGGCATGGCCACCGGTGGACGGGTGCTGCACCACCTCAAGAGTCTTGCCCCCAACCCCATCAACACCTTGTTGATGCCGGGGTTCCAGGCGGGTGGTACGCGGGGCGCAAGGATTGTGGCGGGCGAGCCCTCGGTGCGTATCCATGGCAAGGACGTGCCGATCAATGCTGAAGTGGTGCCGATGCAGACGCTGTCTGCCCACGCCGATGCCGACGAAATCATGCAATGGCTGCGCGGCTTCAAGACCCCGCCACGGCATACCTATGTCGTCCACGGCGAGCCCAACGCTTCCGATGTCCTGCGCCATCGCATTCACGACGAACTGGGCTGGTCAGTGTCGGTGCCGGAATACCGCGATAGCGTGGAGCTCTGACCCCACCGCCATCGCGAGCTTGCTCGCGAAGAGGCCGGTAGCGGCAACGACGTCGTCAGCCTGAAATAAGCCCTGCCACAAAAAAGCCCCTCGTCGTTGGCCGGCGAGGGGCAGGCTATCGAGCGTTCAGTCAGCCTTGATCGGCACGACTTTTTCCGCTTTCAGTGCTTCCGGTTTTTTAGGCAGCGTCAGTGTCAGCACGCCTTTGCTGAACTGGGCTTCGATCTTGTCGCTATCGATCCCTTTTGGCAGGTTGAACACCCTTTCGAAGGAGCCGTAATGGCGCTCGGACAGGTGATAACCTTTTTTATTTTCTTCCTTGGTTTCTTTTTTCTCCCCCTTGATGATCAGGTTGCCATTGGCCAGGCGGATTTCGATGTCCTTTTGATCCATGCCAGGCAGTTCGGCAGTGATTTCAAAGCTCTTATCCTTTTCGCTGATATCCACGGCCGGCAGGCTGGTGGCGAACTCGCGGCGCCAGAAGGGCTCGACATCGAACAATCCGCGACTGAAGGGGGAGAGCCCTGTCCCCCGGCTGAAGTCATCGAACAGGTGATCGACCTGCTGACGGAGTTTTTCCAGCGGATGCCAGAGGTCAGTCTTGGCGGGATGCGGAGCATTTTTTTCGGTGTTGACCGGCATTTTTTTCACTGAATTGGACATTTGATTTTCCTCTTTGGTGATGTCCGGATGGCTCCTGGCGCCATTGCCAGGGGCCGGTCCCGGACGGGTCAATGCACGCTTGCAAGCTTTTACAACGAGAGCTGGCCGGACCAGAGCATCCAACCGGCGAAGATCGCCGCCACCCAGATCACCAGCAGCAGGGCCCAGCCAAAACCGTTCAGGGCCTGGCCTGTCCTGGCCCGTTGAGCGCTCAGGTAGATCAACGAGCCGGGGGCATAGAGCAGGGCACTGAGCAGCATGTACCGGGGACCGGCGGCGTACAGCAGCCAGACGCAATAGGCGGTGGCGACCAGGGCTATGGCCATGTCGCGCAGTTGCAGGCTGCGATGGCCGGCGTAGGTCTGGCCTTGCCAGGTCATCTTCAGCGCATACAGGCCGCTGAACAGGTACGGCAGCAGGATCATCGAAGTGGCGAGCGAAATGAGGGCCAGGTAGCTGGCACTCGAATACAGCGTCAACAACAGGAACAACTGGATGCAACCATTGGTGATCCACAGCGCATTGGCGGGGACTCCCTGCTGGTTTTCCGAGGCCAGCAGACGCGGCATGACCTTTTCCTTGGCCGGGGTGAACACCGACTCAGCCGCCAGCAGGGTCCAGGCCAGCAAGGCGCCGCCCACCGAAACGATCAGGCCGATGCTGATCAGCACCGCCCCCCAGGGTCCGGCCACCGCTTCCAATACCCCCGCCATGGACGGGTTCTTCAGGGCGGCCAGTTCAGGTTGTCTGAGGATACCCAGCGACAACAGGGAAACGGCGATCAGCAGCAACAACGTCAAGACGAAACCAATCACGGTGGCCCGGCCCACGTCCGCCCGTTCGGCGGCACGGGCGGAAAATACGTTGGCGCCTTCAATGCCGATAAACACCCAGACCGTCACCAGCATGGTGCTCTTGACCTGATCCAGCGTACTGCCCAGTGCTGGCGTGCCCCAAAAGTCCACCAGGAAGGTGTCCTTGGAGAAACCGGCGATCACCAGCCCAACGAACAATAGCAGAGGCACCACCTTGGCTATGGTGGTCAGGGCGTTCGCCTTGGCGGCGGTGCGCATGCCGCGCAGGATCATCCAGTGCAGCGCCCACAACACCACCGACGCACCGGCAATGGCCGCTTTGTTATTGCCTTCGCCGAACAGCGGAAAGAAGTAACTGAGCGCGGCGAACAGAATCACCAGGTAACTGACGTTGCCGATCCAGGCGCTGATCCAGTAGCCCCAGGCCGAATTGAAACCCAGGAATTCACCCCCCAGCGCGCGGGCGTAAGCGAACACGCCGTTATCGAGCTCAGGCTGGCGATTGGAGAGCATCTGATAGACCAGGGCCAACGACAGCATGCCCACGCCGGTGATCAGCCAACCGATGAGGATCGCCCCGGCGCCCGCGCTGGCGGCCATGTTCTGGGGCAGGCTGAAGATGCCGCTGCCGATCATTGAGCCGACTACCAGGGCGATCAGCAGGCTCAACGACAAGCGTTTAGGTTCGACCTTTCGCAAACTGCCAGCTAAAGGGTGAGGTGTGACGGTCGGGATGACCGGTTCCGTGCCTTGCAGGTGCGTTGCCATGATAGGGCCTCCACGAGACGAAAGGTCCGAGACCGTCGCCCATGCGAAGGTCCGAACGCTGGTATTAATCTCGGCGCAAAGGCAGCAGGAGGCATTGATTTAGATCAGAGGTCATGCAAGGTGTGCGGGGGGAATTTCAGAGTTCGGCGTGACGATGGCAACCGACGACCTTTTGCTTGAGGCCGGGCAAGTCCAGGATCGTGACGTTGCGTCCATGCACGTCCACCAGTTCCTCTTGGCGCAGGTGGGCGATGCCCCGACAGATGGTTTCCAGGCGCAGACCCAGGTAGGAGCCGATGGCTTCGCGGCTCATGCGCAGCACAAACTCCCTGGAGGAATAGCCGCGCATGTTCAGCCGTTGTGACAGGTTCAAGAGAAACGCGGCCAGGCGCTCTTCGGCGTTCATATTGCCGAGCAGCAGCAACATGCTGTGGTCGCGCACGATCTCCTGGCTCAACAGTCTATTGAGGTTGTGCTGCAAAGACGGCAAATCGTGGGCGAGTTTTTCCAGGTGGTTGAAAGGGATCGGGCAGACCTCGCTGTCTTCCAGGGCTATCGCATTACAGGCGTAGTGATCGGTGCTGATGGCGTCTAGGCCGAGCATTTCACCTGGCATCTGGAACCCGGTGACCTGTTCGCGACCGTCCACCGACAGCACGCTGGTCTTGAAGAAGCCCAGCCGCACCGCATACAACGAGCGCAACGGGTCGCCAGTGCGGTATAGCGCCGAGCCCTTCTTGACCTTCACCCGCTGGGCAATCAGGGTGTCGAGGCGCTCGACTTCACCGCCCGTCAGGCCGATGGGCAGGCACAGCTCAAGCACGCTGCAATTGGAGCAGGCGGTTTTGAGGGCATGCACCTGCAGAAGTCGGGGTTCAGACTCAGCCATGGGACAAATTCCTTTAGTTGGGGCAAGCATAGAAGAACAATCCCTCTGTGCCTGTTTTTTGTCGTTGAAAGGCATGCCGGCTGTCGATTGGCGCTCAGTTCGCAGGCAATCGGCACCGCGCAGCAGCAAACTCGTCACACTAGCGTTTTCAGCTGCACGGGGCGTATTCAACGGCCATTCTGCGGATGTGTTCGTGACGAAATGACGGGCACCGTGACCTGGGAAGGCTTTCCAATGACTCAGAGATGATGGCGGCGATCCATGCGGTGCCGGTGGCTGCGCTTGAAACGGTGGAGGCGCTGTGCAGCGAGTGGATCAGGCGATTTTCCCGCTTATGCCTGACTGGATGGTTTCAATGGATATGGGTATGAGGATTTTTCCTCAGGCCCCGGATGAAGTGGTTGTCGAGTTGTTGCAGCGAGCCTGGGAGCGAGAGGCCGCGCAGGACCGCCATCCCAGTAGCTCGCCAGCCCCATAAAAGAGGGCTGTCAAAGAAGTCGCAGCGCCGCCACCGGACGCTTGGTCGGTAAGAGTGGGGCAAACTCTTCAGGGGTCAGGGTCTCCCTTTCCAATAACAGACGAGCTCCAGTGTCCAGATCAGTCCGGCGACTTTCAAGCAAGGTCTTGGCGCGTTGATAGGCTTCATCGAGCAACGCACGAATGCCCAGGTCGATTTCCCTGGCCGTTTGCTCCGAGTAATCTTTTTCACCGCTGTCCTGCAGGCGGTCGCCCAGGTAGGTTGCGCTTTTGCGCTCCAGCACGGCCTGGCCCAGCTCAGGGCTCATGCCGAACCGGGTGATCAACTGGCGGGCGATATCCGTCGCGTGGGCCAAGTCGTCGGCGGCCCCGGTGGAAATCTGGCCATAGACCAGGGATTCTGCAGCCCGCCCGGCCATCAGCACGACCATGCGGTCCTTGAGCATCTGGCAACTGATGAGGAAATGATCCTCGGTCGGACGCTGCAAGGTATACCCCAGCGAGCCGATGGCGCGCGGCACGATCGAAACCTTGTGGACCGGGTCCATGGCCGGCAGGTTGCTGGCGGCCAGGGCATGGCCCATTTCGTGATAGGCCACCACTTGGCGTTCATCGGGGTGCAGCAGGCTGCTCTTGCGTTCAACCCCGGCAATGATGCGCTCCACGGCTGCCGTGAAATCGTCGAGGCTGACCGCTTCGGCGCCGCGACGGGTGGCGACGATGGCGGCTTCGTTGACCAGGTTGGCCAGGTCGGCACCCGTAAAACCGGTGGTGATGTCAGCGATACGCTCACTGTCGAGGTCCGGTCCAGTGAGGATTTTCTGAAGATGGACCTTGAGGATCGCCTGGCGACCTTTGCGGTCGGGGCGATCAATCAGAATCTGCCGGTCGATCCGGCCGGCTCGCAGCAACGCCGGGTCCAGCACCTCAGGCCGGTTGGTTGCGGCGAGCAGCACAACCCCCTCACGTGGGTCGAAGCCATCGAGCTCTGAGAGCAATTGGTTGAGGGTTTGTTCTTTCTCGTCGTTGCCCCCAAAGGCGCCGACGCCACGCATTTTGCCCAGCGCATCGAGTTCATCGATAAAAATGATACAGGGCGCTGCCTGCCGGGCTTGCTCGAACAAGTCATGCACGCGAGCCGCTCCGACGCCGACGAACATCTCGACGAATTCAGACCCCGATATCGAGAAGAAGGGCACGCCGGCTTCTCCGGCGATGGCTTTGGCGACCAGGGTCTTGCCGGTGCCGGGCGGGCCGACCAGTAACGTTCCCTTGGGGATGTGCGCGCCGAGGCGGGCATATTTCGCCTTGTCCTTGAGGAAGGAGACAATTTCCACCAGTTCGGTCTTGGCTTCGTCGATACCGGCGACATCGGCGAAGGTCACCCCGGTATCGCGTTCGACGAACACCTTGGCCCGGGACTTGCCAATGTTCATGAGCCCACCCAGGCCCTGTTTTTCCGCCAGCCCGCGAAACAGGAAATGCCAGATCACCATGATCAGCATGAAGGGCAGCAACCAGCCCAGCAAGCCGCTTAAAAAGGTGTTTTCGTTGATGCCTGTAAAGCCGACCCCTGAGTGGGCGAGGTCTGTTGCCAATGCTGGATCGACCCGTACGGTGGAGAATAGCGTGTGCCCCTCGATCGGCTCCTTCAGTTTGCCGCTGATCTGTTCTTTCTCGACGCGAAGATCGCTGACCTTCTGATTGTTCAATAGCTGCAGAAACTGGCTGTAGGGGATGACTTGCACACTGGATCGTTCAAGAAACAAAAACTGCACGAGGCTGAGCGCGATGAATGCGATGAAGAAGTAGGACAGATTCCATTGGTGGTTTTTTTTCATGGCCTCGACTCAGTAAAAGGCCCCGGATGAAGAGGCCGTGCACGAGTGACCGGGAAGACTGCAAACTCCCCGGTCTGCAACTCAAGCCAGGAGCAGATGATCGTCCACTTCCCTGACGCCAGGTACCGACCAGGCCGCCCGTTCCGCTATCCGCCGCTGGCGCCATAGGTGAACCTTGCCTTCAAGCCTTACCACGTCACCGTCGACCTTGACGCGAATGCCCTGGGCATCCACCTCGGCGCTGCGCTTGAGGGCCTCCTCGATACGGCGCTGGATATTGCCGGCGTCCACTCGAGGTCGCAGGGTGAGTCGGTTATTTACCCCAACCACGCCGGACAACTTGAACACTGCCCGCTCCACGGTTTCCTTCTGGTACTGCCAATCGACTTCACCCTCCAGGTTGACCCAACCGTTCTGCACGATGACTTTTATGTCGCCTTCGGGAACGTCCGAGCTCCAGTTGATGATCTTCAAGGCGCGAGCGGCAATGGTGTCGTCCGCCGTGCCAGCGCCTTTATCCAGCCGAACCTTGATTTCCTCAGCTACGGCGCGCACGCCTTTGATGCCTTTGACTGCGCGTTCGGCATTGATCTTCTGAGCATAAGTGCTGACATGACCGGAGAGGGTGACCACGCCGTTGTCCACGGCCACCCCGATATTTGCAGCGTTGATGTCAGGTTGGAACTCGAGTTCTTCCAGAATGGTCTTGCGCAGCGTCAAGTCGTCCATCACGGCGTCCTCCAGGTAATCAGGAAAAGGCGGGGCGTACGCGCCCGGTTTGCTTTTTTTACGCCTGAGTGCCGCAAAGACATTGAGCTAAATCAACAAGGCTCTAGTGAGCCACGGTGCGGGGGCGTCGGACGGGCCATGCAGTTGACAAAGATCAGAGTGGGCAGAGAGTGTTGCCAGATAATCGGGTCAGTTGTTAGACGTAGTTCCTGTCGCGCTTAACCGAGGAAATAGCCATGACCATGAATAGATATTTGCCGGTCGTATTGATGAGTATTTTTCTAGCGACCACCGCCGGGTGCAGTCATAAGCATGCCCAGGAAATAGATGCCCGATTGGAGTCGGCGGAAAATAACGCCGCAACGGCAAGACTCAGGGCGGATGAGGCCTACAGGAAAGCTGAGCAGGCCCAGATAATGGCCGAACAGGCGCAACGTACCGCCGAAGAGGCGACCATCCGCGCCACCCGGATGACCGATAAGGCCACGCGCAAGTAATCAGTGGATGCACGCGGCATGCTCAAGAGGCCGGGCGCGGCGATCTTCGGTTTCCTGGCACTTGAGAGACCCGGGCCCATGCCGACTCAGTGGGAATGGCTACACTTCTGTGCAACTGCAAAGGCGCGCCATTCCCGACACGGAAGACTGATCATGACGAAAGGCTCTGCGTTCCAATCGCTCGGTTGCGCCGAGTGCCGTAACCATGAGGCGCTGGGGTTTGATTTCACCATGGCCTTTCAGCCGATCTTCAACGTCCGGACGCGCGCGGCGTTTGCCTATGAGGCGTTGGTGAGGGGCGTCAATGGCGAGTCGGCAGGCTACATTCTGGGGCTGGTGAACGACGGCAACCGTTACCGATTCGATCAGGCATGCCGCGTGAAGGCCATCGAAGAAGCGGCAAGATTGGGCATTCTGGACATCCCCAATTGCTTGTTGAGCATTAACTTTCTGCCCAACGCGGTGTACCGGCCCGAGACCTGTATCCGGGCCACCCTGGAAGCCGCGCGCCTGACAAACTTCCCGCCGGACAGGCTCATGTTCGAAGTGACCGAAGGCGAAAAGATGGACGACCCGGATCATCTCAAAGCCATTTTCGTGGAATACGAACGTCAAGGCTTCACCACCGCCATTGACGATTTCGGTTCTGGCTATTCGGGCCTTAACCTGCTGGCCATGTTCCAGCCTCAGGTGCTGAAGATTGATATGGCGTTGACCCGCGCTATCGATCAAGACCCCGTCAAACAGGCGATCGTTGAAGGCATCATCCTGGTCGCCAGGCGCCTGGGAATTCTAGTCATCGCCGAAGGTGTCGAGACCCGTGAAGAAAGCTCAATGCTGTTAGGCATGGGTATCGAACTGATGCAAGGGTATTTGTATGCACGGCCTGAGGTCGGCCATCTTGCTGTTGGCCGCTTTGATTAGTCATTTGTTTACAAGGTCGGACGGCTTCTGCGTCGGGTTAAGGCAGCGATCTGTCCTGGTGGCGCCGGCAGATCGGTCCATGACGACAGATCAATCCGATACCGGATCATGACAGCAGACACACAGCTTGTTGCCGTCAAGGTCTCGAAAGTAGGCGCCGTAATAGTCGGGGTGGTAGTGGGGTCTCAATCCCGGCGCTCCCTCACATGTCCCGCCCAATGCCAAGGCTGTTGCGTGGCTGCTCCTGACGATCTCTCGGCTCGGTGCGAGTAGCGCGACCATCTGACCATTACCGGGCGCGTTTGCCTTGCCGTCGAAGGGCTTTCCAATCACGAAAATCGGTCGGGGGGACGACTCAGAAACCCAGCCGGCCCAGCCTTTGTCGGCGTCGCAAAATTTCAACTTGAGGCCCAGTTCGGCCATTATCTTTGCGTAGAAGTCCAAGGCACGGTCAAAATCAGCGATACCTAAAAATACATGAGAGATCATGATGACTCACCGTTTTGCCTATGAGAGCGAATGAGTTTGGCGCGAATCGATTAGCGGTGAAAGGGGCTTGCTTCAAGCGTTTCAGTCAAGGCATGGCCCGGCGGTGGAGGCTTTTCTGTCGGGGGCAGTGGACGTCAGGATGATACGAACAGCCATCACCACCCCCACAAGCACGCCAGCAAGACCCAACGCTTCTAAAAGTGTTGGCAACCGCTGATGAAACACCAAGCCCAATAGCGTGGCGAATAGCGATTCCAGGGATATCAACTGCCCGGAAAGCACCATGGGGAGGCGTCGGGAGGCCGCGTTCCACGCCCAGGCCCCGACGACTGACGACATCAGCGCGATAACGAAGCCCCAGGCATACAAGTGTCCCGCCAGGGAACCCCTGAAACCCAGGCTCGGGAGCTTGAGAAGATCAAGCGCCTGCACCAGCGGTAACAAGCACAAGGTGCCGATTCCCCCGCCGACCATCATGAGCCCGGTCCAGGCACCTGATGCATTGGCCGGGAGGTTGACCAGGGCACTCTGGTTCAACCAACTGAATACCAGCCACAAAACCACGGCAGCGATCGAGAAAAGCAAGCCCAGCAGCCATGAACCGTCGCCGGTCGAAAAGTGATTGATGCTGCCGATGTTCGACAGCAATAGCCCGCCCGTTAAAAAAGCCAGTGGTATCGCCAGTCTTCGCCATTGCACGGTTTTGTGGGTGGCGTTGCCGAGCAATGCCAGCAAGACCGGCACCATGCCAATAAACGCCGGGGTCAGCACCGGCCCGCCAAAAATGACGCCTGCGGCAATGCAGGTGCTGTAACCGAGGTAGCCGATGACCCCGAGGCTTGCACCACGAAACAGTTGGTCGCGGCGCAGACGCTTAAGTTGGGTTCGATAAAGGACCACGACACCCACGCCCAGCGCGCCGGCGATCAGGAACCGTATGATCATCAAATCGTAGATCGTGTAGACACCGGTGACGTAAGGCGCAATGAAATTCAATGCCCAGCTCAGTGTCGCGACGACGGCAAGGGTCACGCCGGCGAGGGTGTTCGAGTCAGTAGGGGGCATTCACGCATATCCATAAGGCAGTCAGCTCATGTTGCACAGCGTCGCAGCTATGCTACAAACGAGTTCTCGGCCCTGGATGCATTACCCCTGATTATGAATAGCCTTGGAAAGTCATTGCCGCCGCTGGCCAGCTTGTTGCCCTTCGAAGCGGCTGCGCGCTTGGAAAGTTTCTCCAAAGCCGCCGAGGAGCTGCACATCACCCAAGCGGCGATCAGTCGGCAGATTCGCGGGCTTGAAGAGGACTTGGGGCTGAAGCTTTTCTGCCGTCGCAACCGCGCCGTCTTCTTGACCCAGGAAGGGCGTGAGCTGGGACGTGTGGTGAGCAACGCGTTGCAAAGCATCAGCGCCAGCGCCGTCAGCCTTCGTCAATCGCCAGGTAAAAACCGTGTCGTTTTACTGTGCCAATTGTGCGAAGCGTTCTACTGGCTGATGCCGCGCCTTTCGACGTTCCATCAGCGATACCCGGAAATCGAGATCCAGGTGGCCACCTCCACCCGACCGTTGACTGATTTCAATGAGCATTTTGACGTGGCCCTGCAAAGCACGGGACGTCCCAGCGGTGCTCATCGTTTGATGTTTACCGCGGCTGATGAAGTGTTTCCGGTGTGCAGTCCCCATTACCTGCGTACCCGCAAGGCGCTGCAAGTCAGTGACCTGCCGTCCCACAGCCTTTTGCACTATCGCGCCACGCCGCCTCATTGGATGCAGTGGGATGGCTGGCTCCAGGCGTTCGGGCAGACGTTGGATGACGCTTCCAAGGGCTCGGTGTTCGATAGCTACCCCTTGATGCTCCAGGCAGCGGTCGAGGGGCATGGCATCGCGTTGGGGTGGCGGCGCACCGCCCAAAGGCTGATTGAAAGCGGTGCGTTGCTGAGACCTTGCGTAGAAAGTGTCCCCTTGCCTGAGGCGGTCTCTGTTTTCAGCCGGCCGGGCGGGGACGATCGGGTTGAGGTTAAGGCGCTGATCGACTGGCTTGAAGGTGAATTGGGAAGTGATAGCCAGACCAGTCGCTGTTAAACCGGTGAAGTTGCCGCTTCCTCAGCCATGGCAGCCCGAACGCTGGGGCGTGCCTCGATCCGTTCCATGTACGCCGCCAACACCGGCCAGTTCTCAACTTGGATATCGAAGAACGGCAACCATTTGAGTACGCTGAACAAGTAAGCATCAGCCAGGCCAAAGGTGCCCATCAGGTAGTCCTGCTCTTCAAGCGCCAGGCTCAGGTAGTCCAGGCGCTTGAACAGTTTTTGTTTGAACAGGGCCTTGGTCGGCTCTGGGATATCGGCGTTGAACAGTGGCGCGCAACCGCTGTGGATCTCCGAAGAAATGAAATTCAGCCACTCCTGGAGGCGAACCCGTTCCCAGGTGCCATTGACCGGTGCCAGGGCATTGCCCGGGACAAGATCGGCCAGATACTGAACGATGGCAGGCCCCTCGGTCAGCACGCTGCCGTTATCCAGTACCAAGGCTGCGACGTAGCCTTTGGGATTGAGGTCCAGGAAGTTCAGCCCGTCAGCGGTTTGCTTGGTCTGGTTGTTAACCCGGACCAGCTCGAAAGCGATGCCCAGTTCTCGCAGCACGATGTGCGGGGACAAGGAGCAGGTCATGGGGGCAAAGTACAATTTCACGGTGTTTCCTCACGAACGGATAGGTCTCGACGCCTCCAGAATCGGTGAGAGCGGGTTCATTTTGCAAAGGACTTATTGGCTGCTAGCCTATGACAAAATCTCATGAGCGCTGCAAGTCATATGGCCGCCAAAACCCCCTCTCTTAATGGCTTGAAAGCCTTCGAGTCCGCTGCCCGGCACATGAGCTTCACCAAGGCCGCAGAGGAGCTGAACGTCACTCAAACAGCCGTAAGTCATCAAATCCGGCGACTCGAAGACGAACTGGGCGTTCGGTTGTTCTTGCGACTCAAAGACGGCCTGGCCCTGACCAGTGAAGGCCAGGCTTATTTGCCCGGAATCAGCTCAGCATTTCATGAGATTCGCCGTGCCACGGAGCGACTGCTGGACGGCGGGAATAACAGCGTGCTGACGATCAGTACCCTGGTGTCCTTGGCCTCCAAATGGCTGTTGCCGCGATTGGCGTCTTTCCAGGAGGCATTTCCCGATATCGACGTGCGCGTGACGGCCTCCACCGAGCTGGTGGACTTTCGCAAGGGTGGAATTGACGCGGCGATTCGCTACGGCTTCGGTGACTGGAAAGGTTTGCGTGCGGATTGGCTGATGTCCGATGAGATTTTTCCAGTGTGCAGTCCCACGTTGCTGGAGGGGCGCAATGGGTTGAGCAGTCCCGCTGATTTAGCCAATCAGACATTGCTGCAGGTCAGCGGGATGACCCATGACGACTGGAACCTATGGTTGAGTGCGGCGGGTCAACCGACAAGATTTGCCGAAGACGCTCGGCTGACATTCGACCTCGCCATGATGGCCGTGCAGGCCGCCATCGACGGTTTGGGTGTCTGCATTGGACGCTCGAGCTACGTTGATGACGACCTGAAAGCGGGACGGTTGGTGGCACCGTTCAACCTGAGGTTGAAGTCGGATCTGGGCTTCTACCTCGTGACGCCGCTTGAATCGGCAAGCTCGAAAAAAGTGCAGGCGTTTAGAACCTGGTTGATGGACCTGGTGAGTCGCTCGGACACACCGAAAATCAGTGAAGTGCTAGGTTGATTCGAGCATGTGTACATAACGGATAGCCTATTTCGTATCAGCTACGGCGGGGTTAGAACGGCCCCAGCTTGAGCGGGTACTGGATGACGACATACAGCCGGTCGATGTCATCGCCGGCCTGGCTGCTGTTGGCGCGATGGGTGACGTGGGACAGTTGCAACGACAGGTCCTTGGCTGCGCCTGACTGCACGATGTAGTGCAGGTCCAGGTCGCGCTCCCAATGGCGTCCGCCGTCACCTTGTTGTGGACGGTAACTGCCGGTGTCGGTATCGAACGGGTTGTACGCACCGCCTTGGGGGGCATGGCTGCCGTCGATCCCGCGTCCCGTCACATAGCGGGCCATGAAGCTCAGGCCGGGGATGCCCAAGGTGCCCAGGTCGAGGTCGTAGCGCGCTTGCCATGAGAGCTCGCCGGGGCCGTTGAAGTCGGCATATTTGATCGAGTTGGCCAGGTAGATGGAGTCGCCGCCGACGAAATCGAAGGGCGTGTCGCCGTTGATTTTCTGATAGGCCAGGGTGAACGCCTGGGCATTGATCCGGTATTTGCCACTCAGGCTATAGGCGGTGGTGTCGATGGCCCCCGCGATGGCCTTGCCATCGTCGCGGGTGTGGTAGAGGTTGCCGTCGAGGAACAGCTCGCCAAGCGTGGTGTGCAGGTTGGCGTAGTACTGGCGCCAGGTGTCGCTCAGTTCGGAGGCATAGAGCGCACCACCGAGGGTTTGGCCGCTGAGCAAGTCGGCGCCGATGAAATCGATGGCGCCGTGGCGCGTCGTCGCCCCATAGCCGGAAAAATCGCCCTTGCCGGTCGAGGCGTCCTGATTCTTGAACGCGCTGAAATGACCCGCTTGCAGGTCGATCCCTTCGAACTCACGGCTGGAGAGCAGCAGGCCGCTGGCGTACTCCGGTTGCAGGCGCTTGTCTGCGGTGTCGAATACCGGGTTTTCCACGGTCATTTCACCGAGTGCCAGGGTGGTTTTGGAGGCTTTGAATTTCAGCGCGCCGCCGGCACTGGCATAGCGCTCTTCGCTTCGCCCTTCATCATCCAACGGCAGAAGCCCCGTACCGGAATGCCCCTTGCCGCCGTCCAGTTTCAAACCCAGGAAGCCGTGGGCGTCGAGGCCTACGCCGATCGTGCCGGGGGTGAAGCCGGACTCGAACGAGGCGATGAAGCCTTGGGCCCATTCCTGCTTGTAGCTTTTACCTGCTGGGGTCGGGGAGCGGTAGTCGCTGTTGAGGTAGAAGTTGCGGCTGAGCACTTCAAGGCTCGCCTCGTTGAGAAACCCAGGCGCGCTTTGCGTGGTCTGCGCGGCCATCGCCGGGGTGAGCGCTGCAAGGAGCCAGAGCGGTTTCAGCGAGACGGATGCCAACTCTGAGGCGGCATTTTTCGGTGCAAACAACATGCTTCAATTCCCGGGTGAAAAATGAGTTGCCGACACCCGACACCGCCAGGCAAACGGGCTGATGCCTTCGCTGTGGGTGAAGATGTGGCAAAAGTGCGCCTGATCGCAGAACCCACATTCCAGGCTGATCTGCGTCAGGGTCAGCTCGGTCTCCCTGATCAGTTGCTTGGCCCGGGCGATACGCTGACCACGGATCCAGGCCTGGGGAGACTGGCCGGTGCTGCACTTGAAGGCCCGGGAAAAATGACTGCGGGACAGGGCGCAGGCCTTGGCCAGTTCAGCAATTTCCAGGGTGTCGCTCAGGCCGTCGAGAATCATTTTCTTGACCAGGCTTTCGCGCCAGGGAGACAGGCCTCCGGTGCTGGTTTTGCGCGTTGGCTTGAGCGGCGCCCTGACGGTGGTGTGCGATGCGTGAGCCATGACAAAAATTCCGTGTCAGTGGGAATTGCCCGGCGCACCGCGCGGTGGGCCGGCCGTTTCCCGCTTGAGAAAGCAGGTCTGGGCAGAGAGATGGCTTCATTCTTGGGCGTGGGGCGCGAGCGTGCGAGTTAAACGTTGTTAATTGCACTCACTCAGCACATGGCTGCAATTTTTTGCGCTGTGAGGCGAGTGCACGATGGCCGTCTCCGGCTGGTGTATGAATGGCCGTTCTTCCCTCAACCCGCGAGACTCGGCGTCAGCGCGTTTGGACCTGAGCCTGCAGTTGTCCGCCGACAATGGATATTTCCTTGAACTGCGAACCGTCGCGCACAACGAACAATGCGTCCATCGCGCGTTCTTGTGCCAAGCGGGGGCCTTGGGTTTCGCCCAATACCATCAGAGCTGTGGCCCAGGCGTCGGCGAGCATGCATGAGCCCGACACCACCGTGACGGCCGCGAGTGCGTTGCACAGGGGGGCGCCGGTGGCCGGGTTCATCGTGTGGGCGAAGGACTGCCCCCTGACGTCGACCCAATGTCGGTAATCCCCGGATGTGGCGATGGCGGCGTCGCAGAGTTCCATCACCCCCATGACTTCACGCACGCCTCGACAGGGCTTTTCCATGGCCACGGCCCAAGGCTGCGCGTCAGGTTTGCTGCCGCGGGCGCGCATCTCTCCGTCAATGCCTACCAGGTAGCGCGTGATGCCATACCTGTCCAGGCAGCGGGCCAGCTCATCGACACCAAAACCTTTGGCAATGCCGTTCAAGTTGAGGTTCAGCGGTGCCTGTTTGCGTACTTGGTTGCGTTGGGAATCAACGATCAGCGCTGTACTGGTCGAGCGTCGAGTGGGTGCGGGCAACCCATCGAGCGCCAGTTCGGTGATCGACCGTTCGCCGGGACCGAAGCCCCAGGCGTCGATCAGGTCGCCGATGGCGATGTCGAAGGCGCCGCCCGATTGCCGGCTGACGCGCAACGCCGCAGACAGGACCGTGGCCAGTTCCTCGGGCACTGCTATCCATTCCTGCAAAGGCGCAGTGTTGAGGCGGTTGAGGTCGGAGTCGGGTTTCCAGGTCGACATTTGCTGGTCTACCCGGGCCACGGCGCCCGCCAGGCTGTGGCTGATCGTGCGGGTGTCGAGTTCGGTTTCAGCATAGAACAGGGCGGTGTAGCGGGTGCCCATGGTCTCGCCGTTCAGGCTGTAGCGTTGCAATTCAGTAGACGTCTTCACGATAGCGTCCTTGTGCCTTGAGGGTCCGCACATTCAGGTTGAGCGGTGCCAGCACTTCATCCAGGGCCAGCATCACACCCTTGGCCATCTCGCGACCGCCGCATACCAACACCTGGGCGCCTTTCTCAATCAGCCGGCGCAAGATCAGGGCGTCGCTGATCAGCCGGTCTTGCACGTAAGAACGGTCCTTGACCTGGGAAAAGGCGGCGTGCAATGCCGTGAGACGGTGGTCCGCCAAATAATGGTTGAGTTCGGATTCGTAAAGGAAATCCGAGGTCGGATTGCGCCCGCCCCAATACAAGTGCATGGGATGGTGGGCCCTGTTGTTGCGGATAAAACCGGTCAAGGGACCGATGCCGGTACCGGCGCCGATCAGGATCACCGGATGAGCGCCCGACGCGGGGCGAAATTGTGGGTTCGGCTGGATAAAGGCTTGGATCGGCGCGCCGATGTGCAAGCCGTGAAGATATTCCGAGCACACGCCGCCTTTGTGTTTGCGGACACAGATCTCCAACACGCCGTCCTGTGAATCGCAGGCCAGGGAATAGAAGCGTGGGACAGGGCTGCCCGGCGGCACAATGCCCACCAGATCTCCGGCTTCAAAGTCCGGCAACCTTGCCGCCGCCTTGAACCGCAGTACGTGTGTAGGTGCATCCACCTGCTCGCCATAGGCAATGCGCTCGGCCAGCACCAGTTGATGGGTTTGTGGCTGCCGCGGGGTGTGGACCAGCGTCAGGTCGCGCCCCAGCGCTTCACCCAAGGCGTGGCCCCAACGAGCAAATTCCTGGGACGATTGGCGATTGATGGTTTCCAAGTCCATCAACGGCGCGCCACCGGCTTGCACCAAGGCTGCCTGCACCTGATGGGCAAACTGACAGAACTGCGCAAACTGTCGGTCACCAAAGCCCAGCACGACAAACGGCTGGCCAGGTTTGAGCCCGGCTTCGGCCAGTCGTGCCAGGAATTGCGAAGCCGAGGCCGGAGCATTGCCGTCACCGTGGGTCGCAGTGAGGATGAACACCCGTTGAGCGTTGATGTAGTGGTTGGCGTATTGATTCATCACCGCGCTATGCACGCGGTGACCGGCCTGGTGCAAGGCATCATGCAAGGCGTTGGCAAAGCCCCAGGTAGTGTTGGTCTCAGTGCCCACCAATATCACGCTGTCGGCGGCTTGCGCAGCGCTGTTATGGCGGATGTTCGGCCCGGCCTGGCGGCGGCGCCACCACATCAGGATGCCGGTGATGCTCATCAAGGGCACGCAGAGGGCACAGAGGCCCAGCAACAGGCCCAGCCACCAGAGCCCTTCACCGGTGTGCAACTGATAGATCAATTCGTAGACGTTGTGCATCGAGTCATGGGCTTGATAGGACAGCAGGGTGCCGCTGGCCGGGTCCACGTAGCCGTCGCCCTGGGCCGTGCGCAGGGAAAACACGTCTTGCGGATTATTCGGGCTGGGATAGACGAGCTCGTGCAGGTCATTGAGGTCGGTGGCCTGCAACGCTTGCAGGTTCGCCACCGGCAAGGCCGGGCCTGCGCTGATGTGGTCGGGGAATGCGGGCTCGCCCTGACTGCCGTCGGCGATGAAATCGAAGGTCGTGGCACACATGTAGAGCCCGCTCAGTGCCGATAGCAGCAGCCCAAGTAACGCCAGGCGCCCAACCTGCGCGTGCCAGCGCTGGCTGAAATTGCCCTGCAACGGCCGCAGCAGGTTGCGCCAGCCGCCCACCCGCCGGACCAGCAACAGCGCGCCGGACACTGATAGCACCAGCATGAACAGCGCGCCGACACCCGCCACCCCGTGGCCCGGTGTGCCAAGAAACAGCGAGCGGTGCAAGTCTTTCATCCAGCGCGAGAAAGCGGAAGGTTCGTAGGGAGCCAGGCCTTGCCCGGTCAGTGGGTCGACCTTTTCGGCCCCGACCTGGCCGGCCTGATTGAAGTAGACGATGACGGTCCCGGACGCTGTGCGCTGGATCTGCTCCACGCCCGGAAAGTGGCTGGCAACGCGTCCGGCCAACTGTCCGACATTGACTTGCCCGGCCCTAGTGGCGGTGCCGCTCAGGCGTTCCAGGGCCGGATCGACAGACAATATCGCGCCGCTGATGGCCAAGAGCATGACCAACACGGCGGCGATCAAGCCGGGCAGGGAGTGGAGCTGGCGAAGCATGTTCGGCCTCCGAAAAGGTAGGTGCTACAAATCGTAAGTAAAGGATTCGACGTAGGTATTGCCCGCCGCCGGCTTGCCCGCGCCTTCAGTCGTCAGAGGCACGACGACATCGGCCCGAGCATCGCGTTTGTCCTCCACGGCACTGTCGATACGGATTTGATACCCGGCGTCGATCAGGGTGTCTGCCAGCTCGACGCTGACTTTGAGCGTGTCTCCACTGCCGACACTGGCGCCGCTGACGCCGTCGAACTCGCTCGGGCTCATCTTGCTGCCACGGGCCCAGTCGGCCAGGTGCTTGTAGTACTTGGCCTTCTTGCCGGCCACCCAGAGGGTTTTCTGATATTGGCCGCTGGCGTCCGTGAGGTAGATCGCCAGGTAGGCATCATTTCCGCTGTAGCGCTTGAGCGCGGTCGTCAGCGTCACCTCACGGGCCTGAGCCAGCCCCGGCAGGACGATGGCGCCAGCGAGGCAGGTTGCAGCGATAATCTTTTTCATGGGGTTGTCCTTTTGATCGTTAGGTCCAGAGCCTGTACCGGCTTGCTGACAGCAACCTGAAAGGCCGGGCAAGCGTGTCGAAATGTCACGGTGTGGTCGCACGGTCGAGGTAATCCCTGGCGTCGTCATCGTCGCGGAAGTAGATCTCAAGCTTGCGCAGATGCAGCGACGCCGGTGAGTAACGGGCTTCGATGACATTGCCTTTGCGGTCCAGGCCCTTGAGCTTGTAGCAACCGTCATCGACCTTGATGCGCTGCACGCTCCAGCCGTGTCGCTGTTCTACCTGCTGGCGCAAGGTTTCCCGTGGTTGCCAGTCGCTGACCGGTTCGCTGCAATCGTCATCGGCCAAGGCGTAGCCGTTGATCAGCACACTCACCAGCGCGGTGCTGGCGATAAAGCCTGGTTTCATGATCTGTCTCCTGCCGGGGTTTCTTCGTTGGCATACCCTACGGTGCATTCCTGACAACCAGCTGAATCTTCAGATTCACGTCAGGTAAGGCGGATAAGGTGCTGCACGACCACCATCACAGGAGCTGCCAGATGCGGGTTTTATTGGTTGAGGACGCGCCAAGGTTGGGGGAGGCGGTGCGCGAACAGATCGCCGATGACGGCCACGCCGTCGATTGGGTGCAATGCCTGGCTCATGCGCGCAACAGCGTACGCACGACCCCTTACGACCTGATCCTGCTCGACTTGATGCTGCCGGACGGTCGCGGACTGGATTTCCTGCGCCAGCAACGTGGTGCAGGGGATGCGACCCCGGTGATCATCCTGACCGCCCAGGACCAGATATCCGATCGCATCGCCGGGCTCAATGCCGGAGCCGATGACTATCTGGTCAAGCCGTTCGACCTGTTTGAGCTCTCGGCCCGTGTGGCGGCGGTGGCCCGTCGGTACAGTGGCAACCCCAACCCGCAGATCAGAATCGGCGAGCTGCACATCGACATGAGTGCTCGGACGGTCCAGCGGGCCGGTGTGTCCGTGGACCTGACGGCGCGGGAATGGGCGTTGTTCGAGGCATTCGTCCAGCGTCCCGGCGCGTTGCTGTCCAAGACGCAACTCGAAGAGCGCCTGTATGCCTTCGGCGCGGAGATCGAGAGCAACACGATCGAGGTCTATATCAGCCGGCTGCGCAAGAAGCTGGGTCGCGACTTCATTGAAACCGTGCGTGGCATGGGCTATCGGTTGATATCCCCATGAGTGCCTCGTTCAGCCTGCAAAAACGCCTTTGCCTGGGATTGACACTGGGCATGACTGTGCTTTGGCTTGCCGCGACCGTCGGCACATGGCGGGTGGTGCAGCATGAGTTGGATGAGATGTTTGACAGTGCGCTGGCGGAGACCGCGCAGCGGATCCTGCCCTTGGCCGTGCTGGAAATCAGTAATCGTGAAGATGCGGATAAGGCGCAACTGGTGGCCGCGCTGAAAATGCACAAAGAATACCTGACCTACTTGGTCCGCGATGCCCAGGGCAGGATCCTGATGCAGTCCCACGATGCCAATCCGAAAATCTTCAGCAAACAACCGATTGAAGGCTTCTCCACCACTGGAAAATACCGTCTGTATGGCGCCAGTGCGCTGCGCGAGTCGGTGTTCATCGAAATCGCCGAGCCCCTTGGGCATCGCCGTGAGGCTGCACGGGAAGCTTTGTTGGCCTTGCTCTTGCCGTTATTGGCGTTGATACCCGTCAGCCTGTTGGGCACCTGGTTGTTCGTACGCATGAGCCTGCGCAGTGTGCTGGCCTATCGGCGTGCCGTGGAGACCCGTGGCGCGGGCGATCTGTCGCCGATCAAGGTGTCGCACCTGCCGGCGGAAATCAGCCCGTTGGCGGATGCGGTCAACCATTTGCTCAAGCGCTTGCGCAAGGCCTTGGAGGCCGAGCGCAGCTTTACCGCCAACAGCGCCCATGAATTGCGCACGCCATTGGCCGCGACCTTGGCCCAGGTCCAGCGCCTGCGCCATGAAGCGCCCGAGGGCCCGTTGCGGCTGCGTGCGGCGAAAATCGAACACTCGCTACGCGAATTGGCGCGGCTCTCGGAAAAACTCATGCAACTGGCCAAGGCCGAGGGCGGAGGACTGTTGTCGGAGGCGCCCCAGGACCTCATTCCGTTGCTGGCCCATGTGGTCGATGAGTGGCGTCACAGCAGTGATCGGCAGATCGAGCTGCAGCTTCCTACGCAGGCCAGTGTGTACTCGACCATTGACCCGGACGCTTTTGGGATCCTTTTGCGCAACCTGATCGAAAATGCCTTGAAGTACGGTGCGGCCGCTCAACCCATTGAAGTCAGCCTCTCTGGCCAGGCGTTGCTACGGGTGGTCAACGGCGGGCCTGTGGTGCCGGAACCCGTATTGCAGCAGTTGACCGAACGTTTCGTGCGCGGTCAGAGTGAAGTCAGCGGGGCGGGGTTGGGTTTGGCGATTGTCAAAACGATTGTGCAAGGGGTGAACGGACGAATCATGCTGGCATCACCGGCAAAAGGCCGGCAGGACGGATTCGAAGTCGGCGTCTGGTTACCGCTCGCCTCGACGATCGAAGGTTGAACAGCAGGCTTGGCCTGCCATGCGCTCGCGTGTTGGGCGTTGGTTTTATCGCCAGGAGAAGGGCGGGCCTGAGCCCGCCCCCAAGTTATTGCTTGCCACTCCCCAGCGGTGGTGTCCGAGGTGGGATCATCCGTTTGGATCCCATCGACTCAAACGCCGAAGCCAATTGCAACAGCGTCGAATCGTCATAGGCGCGTCCGGCAAAGGTCAACCCGACAGGCATGCCGATGTCCGCCATGATGCCCATCGGCACTGTCACGGTGGGTACGCCCAGGTGGCGGATGGCGAGGTTGCCGTTGGCGACCCACACGCCATTGCTCCAGGCAATATCGGCAGACACCGGATTGATATCGGCATCTGCCGGCCCGACATCGGCAACGGTGGGGAAGATCACCGCATTCAGGCCAAGCCGATCCATCCAGTCTTCAAGATCGATTCGCCGGGTTTCTTCGAGTCCGCGCAGTCCATCGGGCAGGGTCGGGATCTGGTCCCAAGGCGTGATGCCCCGCTGGGCCATCTTCACGTATTCATCCATGCCGGCGGCAAGATCGTCCTCCCGGTTGGGCAGGGTGCCAGGGTCGTGGGGGAAGATCTTCGGTCCGTCGACATCGGCCAGACGATTCAAGTTCGGATCGCCGTTGGCCCGCAGGAAATCATCGAACGCCCAGGCCGACAGGTCCCACAGCTCGTGGTGCATGAACGCCTTGGATACCAGGCCACGAGTAAATACCGTCGGGGCACCGGGGCGATCGCCTTCGCAGTTGGACACCAGCGGGAAATCCACCTCGACCACTTCGGCACCACAGGCTTCGAGAGCCTTGCGGGCCTCTTTCCAGAGGTCGATCACCGAGGCACGGGTGATGATTCGCTGCCCTGTCGGACCACCAATGCCGGGCGTGTCCGCCGTACCCGCATCTGGGTCGGCGTTGATGTACATGCGCGGAACACCGAAGCGAATGCCCGCGAGTGCACCGATGCCACTGGCAAGGCTCGGATATGAGGCGGGACGAACCGAGTCGACGCTGGGAATCGGTACCCAGGGTTGCAGGCGCCACAGATCGCCACGGGTGTCAGGGTCGTTTGCCACCACTACGTCCAGCACTTCGAGAAGATCAGCCATGGTCCTGGCGTAGGGCACGACAACGTCCATCGTCGGGGTCAACGGCCAGTTGCCGCGCACCGAGATCACGCCACGCGAAGGGGTGTAGGCGCACAAACCATTGTTCGACGCCGGGCCGCGTCCACTGGACCAGGTTTCTTCTGCGAGGCCAAATGCGGCAAAACTGGCCGCGGTTGCCGTACCCGCACCATTCGAGGAGCCCGAGGCAAACGGTGCGGTGAGGTAAGCGCCGTTATATGGACTCTCCGCACGGCCATAGACCCCGCGTTGCATACCGCCATTGGCCATGGGCGGCATATTGGTCTTGCCCAGGCAGATCGCCCCGGCGGCGCGAAGTCGTTCGATGGTGAACGCATCACGGTAGGCCACCAGGTCCTTGAACGCCGGGCTTCCGGAAGCGGCGGTGAGGCCCTTGACCAGATAACTGTCCTTGGCCGTATAGGGGATGCCGTCGAGCGGACCCAGGGTCTGGCCCTTGGCCCTACGGGTATCGGACGCCTGCGCTTGCTCCAGCGCATCGGGGTTGCGAACCACCACGGCGTTGAGGGCGGTGGGCGTGTCGGGGCCGTCGTAGGCATCGATCCGGGCGAGATAGGCCTGGACCAGCTCGACCGCAGTCGTCTGGCCGGACTCGAGGGCCGCACGCAGTTGGGCAATGGAGACTTCGGTGATTTCGATCATGCTATTACCGTCGCGGCAGAGGGATGACAGTGCAGGGCCGTACAAAATCAGATCCTGGCATCTCAAAGTGGATATTTATCGGCTTTTGCCCACTGTACTACGCCTGCAGTCTGAGGGTCTATTCGGTAATGGATTCTTCACCACTGGTCCACAAGGTACTCGGTTCATTCTTGACAACGATCCAGCCTGAGCAAATACTCGCCACCCATATTCATATATATGACTAGATAACAAGGTGAATAAGGTCAATGAACTCTCTCTCCAGCGATGTCCGCTTGCCGCTTTATCAACGTCTGCGCGACCAATTGGCCGAACAGATCGCCAACAACCGCTGGCGTCCGGGGGAGGCGATTCCTACCGAGGCCGCGCTTTCGGCGGAATACCAACTGTCCACCGGCACCGTGCGCAAAGCGGTCGATGCGCTGGTCAGCGAGGGCGTGCTGGAGCGCCAGCAAGGCCGCGGCACCTTCATTCGCCGGCCTCAGTTTCAGTCCTCGCTGTTCCGTTTCTTCCGGTTTCAAACCGCTGCCGGTGAACGCCGGGTGCCGGAGAGCCGCATCTTGTCTATCGAGCCAGTGCCGGCACCCTCGGCAGTCGCCCAGGCGCTGGGGCTGCCGGGCGACGCACCGGTGATTCGTATCGTGCGTGTGCGTCTGCTGGATGTGAAGCCGGTGCTCGCCGAAGAAATCTGGTTGCCGCGTAGCCGCTTCCAACCGTTGCTCGAGATCGACTTGAGTCAGAAAGGGCCATTGCTTTACCCCATCTATGAAGAAACCTGCGGCCAGGTTGTCGCCTATGCCGAAGAAACCCTCACCGCCGAATCGGTGAATGAGGTGCACGCGCGATTGCTGCAGGTACCGGTCAACAGTCCGGTGGTGGTGATCGAGCGCCTGGCGCGTGATTACGCCGGCACCCCCCTGGAGTGGCGTCGCTCTCGCGGGCATGCCGAGCATTTCCGCTACAGCGTGGAAATTCGCTGACCCATGCCGGGTTGACGGAGCGTTCAGCGGCCCGTCGGTGGCCGCTGTTTTAACCATTGTGTTTGCCATGACTGGCCCTGCAGCGGCGCGGTTCGCTCTCGGCTGCCTTTCGTTCCATTTATAAGGATAAAAATCATGTTCAGTTGGTATCGCCAAGTCACTGCGCGGGAGCGCAAAACGTTTTGGGCCTGCTTCGGCGGATGGTCCCTTGACGCACTCGAAGTACAAATGTTCGGCCTGGCGATTCCGGCATTGATCGCCGCGTTCGCCTTGAGCAAGGGCGATGCGGGGCTGATCAGCGGCGTGACCCTGGTCACCTCGGCCATTGGTGGCTGGGTCGGTGGCACGCTGTCGGATCGCTACGGTCGGGTGCGCACGCTGCAGTGGATGATTTTGTGGTTCTCGTGCTTCACCTTCCTGTCCGCATTCGTCACCGGTTTTCATCAGTTGTTGATCGTCAAGGCGCTACAGGGGTTCGGGATCGGTGGGGAATGGGCCGCCGGTGCGGTATTGATGGCCGAGACCATCAATCCCAAGTATCGCGGCAAGGTCATGGGCACGGTACAAAGCGCCTGGGCAGTGGGTTGGGGGCTGGCGGTCGGGGTCTTCACGCTGATCTATTCTTTTGTGCCACAAGACATGGCCTGGCGGGTGATGTTCATCGTTGGCCTGCTGCCGTCGTTCCTGATCATCTGGGTGCGTCGCAACGTGGAGGAGCCCGACAGCTTCCAGCGTCTGCAAAAAGACAAAGTCATCCCGCAAAGTTTTTTCAAGTCCCTGGCCGGCATTTTTCGCCCTGAACTGATCCGCGTGACGTTGTTTGGCGGGCTGTTGGGGCTGGGCGCCCACGGCGGTTATCACGCGGTGATGACCTGGCTGCCGACCTTCCTCAAGACCGAGCGCAACCTGTCGGTGCTCAACTCTGGCGGCTACCTGGCTGTGATCATCTTTGCCTTCTGGTGTGGCTGCGTGGTCAGTGGCTTGTTGATCGATCGCATAGGCCGGCGCAAAAACATCGTGCTGTTCGCGTTGTGCTGCGTGGTGACCGTGCAGTGCTATGTATTCCTGCCACTGACCAACACTCAGATGCTGTTCCTGGGCTTCCCGCTCGGTTTCTTCGCCGCCGGCATTCCGGCCAGCCTCGGAGCGCTGTTCAACGAGTTGTACCCGGCGGATGTCCGCGGTGCCGGCGTGGGGTTCTGCTACAACTTTGGCCGCGTGCTCTCGGCGCTGTTTCCGTTCCTGGTCGGTCACATGAGCGACTCCATGTCGTTGGGTTCGGCCATCGGCATCGATGCCGGGATCGCCTATGGCGTAGCCGTGATCGCGGCGCTGTGTTTGCCGGAAACCCGAGGCCGCAGCCTTGAAGCCTCGGCGGCATCGGTGCAAACCTCTGCCGGCGGGACCGAGAGCGCCCGAGCCTGATGACTTTCACCTCGATAGATGAAACCCATGCTTGATACCTGTTCCAAGCCGATCACCGGCATCGATGCCCACGCTCATGTGTTCAGCCGTGAGCTGAAGCTGGCCACTGCACGGCGTTATACCCCCGACTATGACGCCACGCTTGCGCAGTACCTCGAACACCTGCAAACCCATGGCCTGAGCCATGGCGTATTGGTGCAGCCGAGCTTTCTCGGTACCGATAACCGCTACCTGCTGGCGGCATTGCGGCAGGCTCCGGAGCAATTGCGCGGGGTCGTGGTGCTGGAGCGAGACGTCAGCCGCACCGTGTTGGACGACATGGCCCGGCTGGGCGTGGTCGGCGTGCGTCTGAACCTGATGGGCAAAGCCTTGCCTGACTTTCGCGACGCCGTCTGGAGAGATTTTTTCGGCCACCTCGCTGAGTTGGATTGGCATGTCGAGTTGCACCGCCATGCCGAGGATTTGCCAGGGTTGATTCGTCAGTTGATGCCCTTTGGCATCAAGCTGGTGATCGATCACTTCGGCCGTCCTGATGCGCGGTTGGGCACCGATCAACCAGGTTTTGCTGAGTTGATCGAGTTGGGGCTGAGCGGGCGAGTGTGGATGAAGGTTTCCGGTATCTATCGGTTGGCCGGGACGGATCAACAGAACCTGGAATTCGCCCGGGCTTCGCTGTCCCTGCTGGAGCAGAGTTTCGGCCCGCACCGTTTGGTATGGGGCAGCGACTGGCCACATACGCAGCATGAAAAAGACGTCGGGTTCGATACGGTGATAAGCCAGTTGCAAGCCTTGCAGTGCTCGGCGCCGCTTAAGCATGCATTGCTGGTAGAGGCCCCCCGGTCGTTGTTCAGGTTTTGAAGAGCAGGGCGCCGATCAAGAGTTGGGGCATGATTTCAATTATTGAGCCAGGGTCGAGGTTGTCTGGACGCTTGTTTCCTGGCGTCAAAACATATTTCCTCCGTGGCGTATCAAGCGCTCAACCTGGCAGCCGATACCCTTGTAGGTCCGATTAATTTCCGGGTTCGCTGAGGGTACGTCATGTTTAATAAGAATCTAAAAACTGAACTGGCGGCTAGGACAGCCGAATTGGCAACATACAAGGGATTAGTCGGCGCTCTCGAACGGTCGATGGCCGTTATCGAGTTCAGCCCGGATGGCAAGGTCCTGCGCGCCAACGAAAACTTCTTGAAAACCATGGGCTACCGCGCCGAGCAGTTGGCGGGGCTGTCCCATCGGGATTTCTGTACCCCCGCGCTGGCAGGCAGTGCCGAGTACCGTGAGTTCTGGAGTCAGCTGCGGGCCGGTCAATTCGTTTCCGGCACTTTTCAGCGACGCACCTCCCAGGGCCAGAACGTGTGGCTGGAGGCCAGTTATAACCCTGTAATGGATGAGCAAGGCCGCGTGGCAAAAGTCGTCAAGTACGCACTCGACGTCACTGCCCGGGTCGTCAGTGAGGCAGAAACACGCGGCAGTCTTACAGCACTCGATCGGGCGATGGCGGTGATCGAGTTCGATTTGAGCGGTAACGTCTTGACCGCCAATGATAACTTCCTCCATACCTTGAATTATTCGCTGGCCGAGATCAAAGGCAAACACCACCGGATGTTTTGCGAGCCGAACCTGGTCAGCAGTGCTGAGTACAGTGATTTCTGGCGTCGCCTGAATGCCGGTGAGTTTTTTAGCGGTCAATTCAAGCGCCTGGGCAAGCACGGCAAGGTTGTTTGGCTGGAGGCAAGCTACAACCCGGTCTACGATGCCGAAGGCAAACTGAGCAAGATCGTGAAGTTTGCCAGTGACATCACCGAGCGGGTAGAGAAGTTCGAAGAGGACTCCCGCGGCGCCTCCCGCGCTTATCATATCTCCGCCGAGACTGAGAAAGTCGCCGAACAGGGCGCGCAGGTCATCCAGCAGACGGCCAAGGAAATGCGCCAGATCGCCGACAACATCGGGGCATCCGGGCGTCTGGTCGGGCAGTTGGGGGCTCGTTCAGAAGAAATCACCGCCATCGTCAATACCATTCGCGGCATTGCTGACCAGACCAACCTGCTTGCGCTTAACGCGGCAATCGAGGCCGCGCGGGCAGGGGACCAGGGCAGGGGGTTTGCGGTGGTCGCCGACGAAGTCCGGCAGTTGGCTGGGCGTACAAGCCGTTCGACAGCCGAAATTTCCGAGATGATCGGCATGATCCTGTCCGAAACCCGCGACGCAGTCGCGAGCATGAGCGTCACCCACGAAGGCGCGCTGCGGGGCGTCACGCTGGCAGACCAGGCGGGTTCGGTCATCCTGCAAATCAGGGCTGGGACGACGGATGCACTCGAAGCGGTGAGCATGTTCGCGTCCAAGCTCGATGAGTCCGAAGTGATACCCAAGACGGCCGTTGGCTGGGTCGGCTGAACCCGCGTTCTTCCAGGTCGATCCAGGATTCTGGGTCGACCGCGAGGTTCATATACACCCTCATTCCCTGTGGGAGCGGGCTTGCTCGCGATAGCGGTGGGTCAGCTTGCAGGGATTTTCGACACGTCGAGTTGCACCCTGGGTCCATCGGCCTTGACCAATTCCAGCAATACCGCGCGCAGCTCCGGCGGTCGCACCGGCTTGGCCAACACCGCGATGTTCAGGCTTTGCAGGGATTCGCGTATCCGCGCTATCTCATGCCCGGTAATGACCAGCGCCGGGACTTCCCAACCGCGTTGCTCGCGTATGACCGCGATACACTCGGCTCCTGAAACCTTCGTACCCAGGTCGAAGTCGGCGATGATGATGTCGCAATCGCTGGCCAGCCCTTGGTCGTCGCTGTGGGTTTGCACCTTGCAACCCCATTTTTCCAGCAGCACCGAGGTCGCCATCAAGACGTTGGCATCGTCTTCTACCAGGCATACCCGCAACCCGTTCAGTCGGCTGTGGACCGTCTTCAGCTTGGGCGTCAGGATCTTCGGAGTAGCTTGCTCCAGGCCGCTGATCGCCACCTTGGTGCCGTGTCCGACCCGGGAATGGATGTGCACATCGACCTCAAGTAACTGGCTGATGCGCTTGACGATGGACAGCCCAAGCCCCAACCCTTCGACATCCTTGTCGCGTACGTGGCGCACTCGGTAAAACTCCTTGAACACCTCGGGCAAATGCTCGGCGGCGATACCCCGTCCCTTGTCGTAGATCACCACGGCCAGCCCCGTTCCCTGGCGGCGTACGCCGATTAATACCGGTTGGCCTGGGGCATATTTGAGAGCGTTGGACAGCAGGTTCTGAACCATGGTGGTCAGCAGTCCCGGGTTGACGTTGACCCAGTAAGGGCTGGCACGCAAGCGCAGCTCAACCCCCGCCCAGCGTGCCGCCTCGGTGTTCTGTTTGACGACGTCCTGCAGCAGCTCGCCCAAGTGAACCGTATCGGACTGTGGCACCAGTTTGCCGTGGTCCAGGGTGTAGATATCGAGGATCGAGCGAAACAGCTGCGACACGGTGTGCAGCGAACGGTCGATGTTATCCACCAGCCGCAACTCTTCCACGCCTAGCTTGGCGTCACGCAGGCAGGCGGTGAACAGGCCAATGGAGTGGATCGGTTGGCGCAGGTCATGGCTGGCCTGGGCGAGGAAACGAGATTTCTCCTGGTTGGCCGTGATCGCCTCTTCGGAGGCAATCCGCGTACGCTTGAGCAGAGTGTGCGCATAGGCCGGCACCACGACGGTGGTCACGATTAGCATCAGGAACAGGTACGGCTGGGTCCGCCAGAATGGATTGAGCCAGAAAATCAGCACCAATACCGACAGTGCGATGACGGTCGCCAGTGCCAGGTAGCGGGAGCCGAAGCGCACACCGTTGCCCAGCGTTACCCAGAGCAGCGCCGCGTAAATGGGCAATGCACCTTCACCCCCCAGCACCATGGCAAACGCAATGCCGGCGTAGTCATGGAGCATGGTGAACAGGCGCCGCCAGAAGAAGTGCCCCGGCTTGCGCTGGATAAGCAAGCGCAGGAACACCGACGCAATGATGAACGTCACGATGTAAATGATGATCGGCGTGTAGGCCGCGGCGTCATCGGTCTCGATGCTGGCCAGGATGATGATGTACAACAGCGCACAGGCACTGACGATCAGCCGTACCGTAGCCTGATTGAGTTCGCTGTTCTTTTCCACTGACCTTCAACCTTATGACCGGGTGGATTGAGCGCAGGTACTGGGAAAGGGTGAATCAGGCCGACTCGGCTATCCACCAGGCCGATCAGGCCAGTGGGCATGCCGAGTCGGCGAGTTGTCTTGAACCTTAATAGACTCGGTAATATTTCACCACATCGTCGACGAAATAGATCGTCAGTACCGTCCCCTGGGCCTGGCCCTGGGACGTGTTGGTGCCGGTTGCACTGCTGACGTCACTGGCCACCTTTTGCACTTTGGCGATTTGTGCCGATGCGTCATACATCTTCATGCGCGTCTCGTCCGACACATATTTGTTAGCCAACTTCATATACCTGTCGAGACCCTCTTCTTGCTTGGCGTAAGTCCAATTCGACTCGTTGCTGGTACTTGTCGAGTTGAGTTCTTGAGTCGAGGGGGCGCCGAACATTTGGGTAATCTGAGTTTTGGTCGTCTTGCCGGGATAAATCGTCTGTTTTAGATAAGTGACATCGAATTTCTTGGCGCCTGAGTTCAAGGCGCTCAAGGAATTCAACGAGTTCAAGGAATTCATTAAGTCGCCCGTGTTTGTACAGCCGCTGATGAGTCCAGCCAGCACGCACAGCGCTATTCCATTTTTTAGTGTTTTTCCATGATTGAAGGACATAGAGACTTACCTTGAGTGATTGTTTTCAGGACCGTTCCATTCTTCGACCGAACAAGCGGTGAAGTTGGCCCAGCGTTGCGCAGCCAATCGATCTGTTTAACCCAATAGGGCCCGCAAGCCACAAAGCATCGATACGCGCGGTCGCCTGCCCGGCGTATGGCTCATTTATTGTCTAAGTATTTGGACTGCTCGCGTCAGCCTTAATAGAGCACTCACAGAGTAGAGTGTAAAAGCTGGAGCAGGCCATAGCACAAGTGTGCTATGGCGGTGAGCAGGTTAGCGAGGATGACGCTGTATATAACTTTTTGACCATTACACTTATATTTTTATACCGTTGCTTTGTAGGGAGACAGGCTCAAGGCCGACCCATCTACGGTTTGTTTTTTTCTGGCCAGGCGCCACTGCTGGGATAGTTGGAGAGTTGTGCGGCGGCGGCCGCGCGGGTCGGGACTCCCAGGGCTTTGAGCAAGCTTGAAACATGGATGCGAACCGTGAAAGGTGAAATGCCAAGTGCCTTGGCGATTTCCTTATTGGTCTTGCCATCAGCCACCAAGCCCAGCACTTGGCGCTGGCGCGCGGTCAGTTGAGTAAGCGACGCCGACTGCAAGTCGTCCAGGATCGAATTTTCCGAGTGGTACCTGACGATCACTTCGCCTTCGCGAATTGCCATGATGGCTTCGGCTATGCCGACGGGGTCGATATTCTTTCCAATAAAACCGTCTGCACCCAGTGACATCACCTGGGAAATAATGTCGATGTCGTCAATCATTGAAACCACAATGATTGAGGTGCGTTTGAACTCGTTGCGCAAATGCCCTATGACCTGCAGCGATTTGATACCGGGGAAGCGCAAATCAAGAATCAGCGAGTCCACTTCCGCACCCGACCGCGCGAGCGCCAATACCTCATCAAGGTTGCCGGCTTGTTCTATGGACGCCGTCGGTAGAAGTCGTTCTATGGTTTTCAGCATCCCTTCGCGAAACAGTGGGTGGTCATCGGCCACTATTACCCTGCACGTCATGCTCAAGATCCTCCTGATCTTCTCGTTTGCTCATCGTAACCTAAACTGGAAACGCGGGTTTCAGGTTTGAAACAACCATTTGTGTGGGCATGCCGTCACGACTATGACGCAAAAGAATAGCCAGGCTGATCAGCGCCCATTGAGGTCGACGGTCGGGGGCTTCGTTTGCCTGGTTTGTGGCTGTGCCCGCTGGAGGACGACGCCAACGGGCTGAAGGTTTCGGGCTCTGATGCAATGCAGCCATTGGCGAGCAGCGCGGCAGGAAAATCCCGACGGTGATCAGGGGCGCAACCGTCCTCGAAACGCCCCGACGGGCCTGGGTGTGAGAACTAACGGTTACGAGGCGCGGGGTTTTTATGAACTAGCAAAGCGAATCAGGATCAAGAGTTCAGCACTGCAGTTTTTAAAAATATCCGTACCCGCATTCAATGGGGTTAATCCGAGCTGGGATCGCTGACTCAGGATGATAATTTTTCGGTCGACAGACAGCAGGGACGTTTCAGCCAGGCGGATTGAGGATTGATTGATGTCGAATGTTGAAGAGCTTGCCAGGGAAACGTTTACCCTGAGCGAGTACGACAGTTTGGTTTCCATAGGAACAAGCGCGCTCGAGGCCATTCCGGGTGCAGTGTATCTCTGTGATCGCCAAGGCTGGCTCGTCCGGTACAACAGCGAGGCCGCCGAGCTGTGGGGGAGAACCCCGGCATTGGGGGAGAGCGGTGATCGTTTCTGCGGCTCGCATCGACTTTATTTGACAGACGGTACACCGCTGGCTTTTGAACATTGCCCGACGGCCTTGGCACTTGATGGGGGCGTTGCGACGCGCAATCAGGAAGTCCTCATCCAGCGCCCGGATGGCTCGCGGTTCGTGGCTCTGATGAACATCCGCGCACTTAAAGATCGAGAGGGGGCGATCCAAGGCGCGATCAATTGCTTTCAAGACGTCTCGGCGCACCATGCCATGGCCGAAGAGCTTCGGTGCAAGAGTGCCGAGCTTGAGGACTTTTTCGAAAACAGCGCAGTGGGCCTTCACATCGTCAGTGGTGACGGAATCATCCTGCGTGCCAACAAGGCTGAGTTGGCGCTGCTGGGGTATTCGGCGCAAGAGTATTTGGGGCGCCACATTACGGAGTTTCATGTAGATGCGCCGGTTATTGGTGACATCCTCAATAAACTCGGCAGCGGCGACTGTCTGGAAAGTTATCCGGCGCGCCTAAGGGCCAAAGACGGTTCGATCAAGCATGTTGCGATCACCTCCAATGGACGGTTCGAAGAAGGCAAGCTCTTCAACACCCGCTGTTTCACGATCGACGTCAGCATCGCCCAGCGGATGGAAAGCCAGGTTCGCGAGAGCGAGCGGCATATGCGTAACCTTCTCGAGGCGTTGCCCGCCGCGGTTTATACCACCGACGCGGAGGGCCGCATCACCTTCTACAATCGCGCGGCTGTCGAGTTGTCAGGTCGCACACCTCAGTTGGGTGAAATGTGGTGCGTGACCTGGAAACTGTTCAACACGGACGAAACCCCGCTTCCCCATGACGAGTGCCCGATGGCGGTGGCCTTGAAGGAAAACCGGCCGATTCGCGGTGTCGAGGCGATCGCCGAGCGGCCGGACGGCACCCGTGTCCCCTTTGTTCCGTATCCCACACCGCTGCATGATGGTGACGGCAATTTGGTGGGGGCGATCAATATGCTGGTCGATATCACCGAGCGAAAACAGGCGGAAAACCGGCACAAGACCCTGATTGACGAGCTTAATCATCGGGTCAAGAACACCCTGGCCACGGTGCAATCCCTGGCGGCGCAAACGGCGCGCAACGCCGAGGACGCTAAAGACGGTTACTACCGTTTTGAAGCCAGGCTTCTGGCGTTGTCCCGCGCCCATGATCTTTTGACGAGGCGGCATTGGGGCCATACACCCCTGGATTCCCTTGCCCAGGAAGTGCTGATGCCGGTATTCGGCCATGAGCCCAGTCGTATCAACGTCCAGGGTGCTTCAGTCGACGTCAGCACCCGGATCGCGCTCAATCTCACGATGACCCTCAATGAACTGGCAATCAATGCGCTTAAATACGGAGCGATGTCTGTCGAGACGGGCACGCTGTCAGTGACCTGGACGGTGCAACCTCAACCGGACGGAGCGTTGCTGACCCTGGACTGGCGCGAGCACGGAGGGCCTGCGGTGTCACCGCCAAAACGAGAAGGGCTGGGGTCTCGTCTGATGAAACGCTGCATCGAGCGCGATTTGGGTGGGAAATTTGAGCTCAACTTCGTCCCGCTGGGCATTTTCTGCCGGTTCTCGTTTCTGATCGGCGCGTCCGGGGCATGAGCCCATTCGCTGGAGTCAGGGTGCTCGTGGTCGAGGACGAAGGCGCGATTGCCATGATGATCGAGGAAATGCTCGATGAGTTCGGGTGTGAAGTAGTGGCGTCAGTGGCCCGGCTCGTCACGGCCCTTGAAATAGCCAGCTCGGCGGAAATTGACCTGGCGATCCTGGACGTTAACCTGGCGGGCGAGCGTGTTTTCCCGGTTGCCGAAATTCTCCGCGATCGCGGCATCCCAATGGTATTCAGCACCGGATACGGCGCCAGCGGGCTGCCGAGCGATTTCGCCCAGCACCTGGTCCTGCACAAGCCGTTTTCGCAAAGCGCCTTGCAGCAAAAAGTCGCGCTTGCACTGAGGCGCTGACCTCCAGCTCCAAAAGGGGTCGCTACCGGGCCTTGGATTTCCCCGTCAACCGCTCTGGAAGCCGCCATTTCATTTTATGAAACGGTGGATTGCAGTTTGTGCGTATTCCTGCGAAGACGCTTTGGGAAGAAGATGGCCTCACCTGCACTGCATGCCTCGGCAAGAGACGTAGCGCAGCTTCCCTAATCGTAGCGCACTGGCCCAGGCTGCAATGCGGCGGGCGCGAGGAGTAGCTGATGAACGAAGCCTCGAAACCACCATCCTCGCCCTGGCATGAAGGTGAGCTGACATTGCAGCGCTCTGTCGGCGCGGTCGACATGATGGCCAGCGTTGGCCAGCGGCAATTGGCCCGCACCTGGATGCCGGATCAGCACCGGGAGTTCTACGCCCAGTTGCCCTTCGTGGTGTTGGGTACCGTGGATCGGGAAGGCGACGTGTGGGCGACCCTGCGCACCGGGCAGCCCGGCTTCATGCAGTCGCCCGACCCGCAAACCTTGCGCATCGATCTCAAGCCACAGCCCAGCGACCCGGCCCAGGAGGGCATGGGCGAGGGGGATGCCATCGGTATGTTGGGTATCGAGTTGCACACCCGTCGACGTAACCGCATGAACGGCAATGTGCGCCGTCAACTGGACGACGGCCTGGAGATTTCAGTGAGTCAGGCCTATGGCAACTGCCCGCGCTACATCAATCTGCGCCAGTATCGCTTTGTCGAAGAGCAGGCCGCCGAGCCTGTTCAGTTGGCCCCGACAGACCCGTTGGTACGTCGCCTGGTCACGGCCGCCGACTCGTTTTATATCGCCACCTATGTGGTTCGCGACGGCGAGCGCCAGGTTGATGCGTCCCATCGTGGCGGTAAGCCGGGGTTTGTGCGCATGGACGAGGACGGGACGCTGACCATTCCGGATTTTTCCGGAAACCTGTTCTTCAACACCCTGGGCAACATCCTGCTGAACCCGCGTGCAGGACTGGTGTTCGTCGATTTCCAGAGCGGCGACCTCCTGCACATGAGCGGTTCGGCGCAAGTGCTGCTGGACGACCCGCAAATCACCGCGTTCCAAGGCGCCGAGCGGCTGATGCGCTTCACGCCGCAGCGTATTGTCTATCGCCCGGCGGCGATTCCCTTGCGCTGGAAAGATCAGGCCGAAGGGGACTCGCCCAATTCATTGATGACCGGCAGTTGGGAACAAGCCGCCGAGCGCTTGCAGGCCGAAGCCGTGCGTAGCCATTGGCGGCCACTGCGGGTCGAACGCGTGGTGGATGAAAGCCACAATATTCGCTCTTTCTATCTGCAAGCGGCTGACGGTGCTGGCTTACCCCGTTTTGAAGCCGGCCAGCATCTGCCTGTGCGGGTCTTGCTGGAAGGACAACACGCACCGTTGATTCGAACCTATAGCGTCTCCAGCGCGCCGTCGGATGACTTCCTGCGCATCAGCGTCAAGCGCGACGGCTCGGTGTCTTCGCACCTGCATGAGCAGATTCAGGTGGCCCACGAGATTGAAGCGCGAGCGCCCCAGGGGCATTTCACCGTCCAGCCCACCGAACGGCGTCCGTTGGTACTCCTGGCCGCCGGCGTCGGCATTACGCCGCTGCTGTCGATGTTGCGCGAGGTGGTTTACCAAGGGCAGCGCATCAGCCGCATGCGCCCGGTCTGGCTGGTGCAAAGCGCGCGCTCGGTGGCTGACCTGGCGTTTCGTGACGAGCTCAATGAGTTGGCGGCCCGCGCCGGTGACAAGCTGCGGATACTGCGCATGGTCAGCCAACCGCCCGCCGAGGCGCCGGCAGGCGAGGGCTACGACGCGACGGGCCGGATTGACGTGGGGTTGCTCAAGCAGTTGCTGCCCCTCGATGACTACGACTACTACTTGTGTGGACCGGGCAGCTTTACCCAGGCGCTGTATGACGGACTGCGTAAATTGCGCATTCCTGATGATCGTATCCACGCCGAGACCTTTGGCCCGTCGACGCTTGTCCGCGACGCCGAAGTCAGCATGCCAGCGACACCGCAAACGCCGGCGGCGAGCGAAGCGGTGAAGGTCTTGTTCGCCACCTCCGGCAAGGAAGCGCGCTGGGAGCCCGGCAGTGGCACCTTGCTCGAGCTGGCGGAGGCGCGCGGCTTGAGCCCTGAGTTCAGTTGCCGCGGCGGCTCCTGTGGCACCTGTAAAACCCGGTTGAAACGCGGTCAGGTGCATTACCTCAATAGCCCGGCGGAGCCTTTGACCGAAGATGAGGTGCTGATCTGCTGCGCGGTGCCGGCCCAGGGCAGTGAGACGTTGGTGCTGGAGGTTTGAGAGAGCGTCAAACCGACCGGCCGCTGACTATTTCAAATAGTGGAATGCTGGATTGTAAAAGCTGGTGATTCCGCTGTTTGGGATAGGAGGGGAGGATAGCGCCATCGACGCGATTCCCGCCTCGACCCCAAAAAACAACATGGAGTACGTCATGTCTCAGAAAGCGATCAAGCTCTATCGCCATCCGTTGTCTGGTCACGCCCATCGCGTCGAGTTGATGCTCTCGCTGCTCGGCCTGCCGACCGAACTGATATTCGTGGACCTGATGAAGGGTGAGCACAAGACCCCCGAGTTCCTGGCCATCAACCGGTTTGGTCAGGTACCGGTGATCGATGACAACGGCACCGTCCTGGCGGACTCCAACGCGATCCTGGTTTACCTCGCGGCAAAGTATGGCAATGGCCAATGGTTGCCGAGTGACCCGCTCGCTCAAGCCAGGGTTCAGCGCTGGCTTTCGGTGGCCGCTGGGCAGATCAACTCGGGCCCCGCCAACGCGCGATTGATCACAGTGTTTGGCGCGGGCTATAACGCCGAGGATGCTATCAATCGTTCCCACGCCTTGCTGAAAGTCATGGAGAGCGAGTTGGGGCAAAGTGCTTTCCTGGCGGCTGACAAACCGACTATCGCCGACGTTGCCGCATACACCTACGTGGCGCACGCCCCGGAGGGCAATGTCGCGTTGACCGACTATCCGCATGTCCGTGCGTGGCTGGGCAGCATTGAAGCGTTGCCGAATTTCGTTGGCATGCAACGGACTGCCAAGGGCTTGCAACACGCTTGATTCAAGCCGCTGGGGCTTGCCGTGAAGCATCTTGCGGCAAGCCCCATTACGCCGCGCGGTAGCTGCTCCACCAAAACGGGATCGCCCATGGATCGCTTTCAGGAAATGCAGGTTTTTATGGCGGTTGCCGAGGAAGAGGGGTTTGCCGCGGCAGCCCGTCGCTTGCATATTTCCCCTCCGAGTGTGACGCGAGCCGTCGCTGCAATGGAAGAAAGGATCGGCACCCAGCTGTTATCCAGGACCACCCGCAATGTGCACCTGACCGAAGCGGGGCAACGCTACCTGGAAGATTGCCGGCGGATTCTCGGCGAGCTCGAAGAAGCGGAGGAGGCCGCCGCCGGCAGCTACCTGATACCGTGCGGATACCTGACCGTCACGGCACCGGTCCTGTTTGGCGAACTGTACGTGGCGCCACTGCTGACGGATTACCTTGATCAATTTCCTTCGGTGCATCTCAACGCATTATTGGTCGATCGAGTGGTGAACATGGCTGACGAAGGGATCGATGTGGCGATACGCATTGGTCATTTGCACGATAACGCTCAGCACGCCATCAAGGTCGGCGAAGTACGTCAGGTGATATGCGCCGCGCCCGAATATTTCGAGCGGCACGCAAGGCCACGGCACCCGGCAGAGTTGAACACAGCCAAGATCGTGATGTCTTCGGCCAGTCACTTGCTGAGCGATTGGCAATTCATGGATGGCGCCAAGCCATTGAGTTTACGGTTTGATCCGCGCCTGGTGGTTACCGCCAATCAGGCCGCGATCAATATTGCGTGCCTGGGCTGGGGAATCACGCGGGTATTGTCCTATCAGGTGGCCAGGCACGTCGCTGACGGATCGCTGGAAGTGGTGCTCGAAGATTTTGAGCTGCCGGCGCTGCCGATTCATGTGGTGTATCAGAAGAGCAATCGGGTGCCTGCCAAGGTGCGTACCTTCGTCGACTTTCTCGCTGATCGGCTCGGGGCCGACGTGACGCTCAAATCGCTCGGCAAGGGCGTTGGCTGATGGGACGCCACCATGAAATGCTGATGTTCCACGCGATTTCGCAAAGCCCGAGCCTCGCGTCAGCCGCCCAGCGCCTTAACGTATCCGGCCCGACCGTCGTGCGTGCCATTGCTCGGTTGGAGGCCCGACTCGGCGTCCAATTACTGTCGCGAAGCACTCGTGGGGTGCTGCTGACTGAAGCCGGTGCGGCATTCATGGCCGATTGTTCACGTATCCTCAAAGAGGTCGATGAGGCCGAAGCCTGCGCCCAGGGCTTGCATGTCCAGGCGCAGGGCAGTCTGACGGTGCTGTTGCCGTTGCTCTTCAGTCGCTATGTCATGGCTCCGCTGCTGGCCGATTACATGGATCTGTACCCCGAGATAAGGGTGTTCGCGCAGTACCATGATCGTATTGCGAACATGAATGAGGAAGGCTTGGATGTGGCCGTGCTGGTGGGGCATTTGCCCAGTTCTGCATTGATCGCACGAGCTGTCGGCAATGTTCGCTCGATCGTTTGCGCCAGCCCGGCGTATCTGGCTGCTCATGGTGAACCCGTCGTGCCGCAGGATTTGCGCAATCATCGACTGATCGCCACGCAAGCCAATCAGGACAGGGTTCAATGGTCTTTCCAAATGCAGGGCGAGCCAAGCAACATCAGGGCTCGCACGCGACTCAGTTGCGCGACATTACAGTCGGCCATCGATGCCGCGACGCATGGGGCAGGGGTGACGCGTTGTGTGAGCTATCCGTTGTACGATTATTTGAACAGCGGACGATTGCGCAGGGTCTTGCAGCCCTATGAACCGCCCTCGACGCCAGTCCAAGTGGTTTACCGTGAGAGACGTAAAGCTCCAATGCGCGTGCGCAGTTTCGTCGATTACATTGTTGAACGGCTGCGCGAGCATCCGGCCATGAGGCCTGATGTCTGCTAAGGAGCCCAGTCAGTTTCAAATTGCGCGCCGCACTCTTCCGGGTGCTTGGCCATAGATATCCTTGAATTTCTTGCTGAACGCCGCCTGGGATTGGTAACCCACCTGCACTGCGATGTCGCTCAAGCCGAGATGTGAATGGCTCAGCAAACCGAACGCCAGCTCCATGCGTACTTGCGTCAGCAATACCCACGGTGATACCCCGGCCACTTGAACGAATGCCCGCATGAAGGATGCGCGGGACATGTTCGCGGTCTCGGCCAGGCCTTGAATCGTCCACTCGTGCGCAGGGTCCGCCAGCATCGCCTGCCAGGCCCGGCCCAAACGTTTATCGCCCAGCAGGGCCAACGAGCCGCTGTCCTGGCCATGGTTTGCCAGGTGCGCGCGCAGAATCAGGGTGAACAACGCCTGGGAAAGCGCGTCGAGCAAAAACCGAGCGCCGACCTTATCCCCGTCCGCTTCCCCTCGAATGACCTCGACCAACGCTGGTAGTGGCCCATTGGCCGGCAAGGCGCCGCTGGGAATCACCAGGTATTCGGGCAGGGACGCAAACAGCAGGGAGGCGCGGTTGAAGTGAAAGCCACCACAGAGCATGTCCAGCTCCGGGCTGGCGCCACCGATGTGATGTATCGGCAGCATGCTCCCCGGGACGATGTCTGGGGTGGTTGGCGCTACTGTCTTTCCAGGGCTGTGCATGAGGTGCCGGGCCCCACGAGGCAGCAGCAGAATGTCGCCTGCACGCATGGGTAAACGCTGCCCGTCGGGAAACTCTACCCGGCATTCTCCTGCCAACACGATGTGATAGGGCGCTTTGCCCAGCGCTTGCTGCTCATGATCCACAGCCCAATCGCCCTGGAACTGACAACGCAGATCCAGGCTGCCGCGCACATTGGCCAGACTGATGAGTTTATCGATCGCATTCATTTGAGCGTTTCGCAAAAAAAACTGAGTGGATTGAACAAACCCGAGCTGCGCCAGGGTGAAAAACTGAGTGCGTCGAAACAGTACACCCAACCCACTCAGGAGTTAATGCCATGTTCAATAACTGGTCCGAATTATTGCCCACTATTCAGAAAGCCTTCGGCGCACTGGGCAAGAGCAACCCGAAAATGGTCAAGGCCTACATGGCCCTTGGTGAGGCCACCAGCGAGAACAACGTGCTCGATGCGAAGACGCGCGAGTTGATCTCGATCGCCATCGCTGTCACCACCCGCTGCGACGGTTGCATCGCCGCGCACACGGACTCGGCGATCAAAGCCGGTGCAAGCCGCGAGGAAGTGACCGCAGCCCTGGCCACCGCGATCTCGCTGAATGCGGGGGCTGCGTACATTTACTCGCTGCGTTCGCTTGAAGCCTATGACGCATTGAACAGACCGGCGTGATTGCACGCCACATCTGGCCCCAGGCGCCGCAAGGTGCCGGGGCTTTTCAACTCATTGTTTCATGCCATGCAATTAAGTCATGCGGTCCCTGATCCTTCTCTAAACCCTGCCTGCCGACGAAACTGACCCCAGACGCAACGGACCTTCTCAGGCCTGGGCAGCGTTCTCTATCCACCAGGAGATTCCTCATGAACGACACCCTCCATGCCTGCGCCGACAGCCCTTGGCCAGAGTCTTTGAACGTAACCCACAGCGAGTACGAAAGTGGGTTTTTGCTGCCGCAACTGATGGGCGCCTTAGCCAGCGAGTCTGCAGAGTTGGGATCACGGAATCTGCGCCAGGGGCGAGGGATCACGGCAAGCTTCTGGAGCGAAGTGTTTCGCTGGGCTGGGCGTTAAGGACAGGTTTGTGCTAAACCGTTTGATCGGTCGATGCCAGCTTGCTGGCAGCCAACTTGTCTAGAAGCACTTTTAAGGGACTGATCATGAGCCTCCACGGCCAGTACGATTCGCAGAACATTTTTGCGCTGATCCTTCGGGGCGAAGCGCCGTGCTACAAGATTTATGAAGACGCCGACGTCATGGCCTTCCTGGATATTTTTCCTCAATCCCGCGGTCACGTCCTGGTGATCCCCAAAGCCTCCCAGGCCCGCAATATTCTGGATGTCGAACCCGCTACGCTCGGGGCGATGATGTCGGCCGTGCAGCGGCTCACTCGCGTCATCGTGGATGAATTGGAGCCGGACGGCGTGCAGGTCGCGCAATTCAATGGCGCTGTGGCCGGGCAAACGGTCTACCACATTCATGTGCACATCATCCCGCGCTGGGAGGGTGAAGCACCTGGGGAGCATGGAAGAGGAAAGGCCGACCCTGAGGCGCTCAAAGTTCTGCAGGCGCGTTTGGTAGAGCGCATCAAGCGCTCTTGAATCCCGCCGCGAAAGTCCAGGGACTGGCGTTGACTTGCCGGGGGCTGGCGTAGCCACATTCCTGGCGAGCATTCGGTTTCCATGCCCTGATGATTCCTGATCAGTTCATAAGCCCGGCGTGCCAGTTGTTTGGGTTGGGGATTCGTGGGGTGGGTATGAGAACCGTTGCGGATACCGGGGATCGCGACAGCGCAGCAGATCGGGCGTTGAATCCGGTGGTGCGCTTGCATGTAGGGCTGGAGAACGTCGAGGCGTTGGTCGAGGATTTTCGACGGGGGGTCGCTGCGGCGGATGCTGGATGATGGGCGCGCCGAGGGGGCGCCGGCCCCTCGGCTGTGTCTCGAATATTGCTGATAGGGAGAGGCGTTTTGGGGCGAGATCAATTTGCCTTTCGCGACCATGAGTTGCTTGCGGCATCATCAGGTCCTCCTTGATGTAGAGCCTGAAATAATCGCTTGTCCAGGCACATCGACTCGCTAGCGCTCCAAGCACCTCCAAGGCTGATTACTCGAGCCACGTATTGACCACCCGCCGATCCAGCTCCTCCCAATCCGCCATGCCCAATACCCGCGTGGTGTTCAGCCCACGCAAATAACCGCGCAACTGGTTGGCGGTGGCCCGCGCCAGTTCCGGGTCGGGGGCGTTCTCGCTTAACAGCACGGTTTCGTACTGGACCAGGTACTCGGCCACGCGGTCACGAAAGTCGGGCAAGACAGCATCGCGGATCAGATCAAACGTTCTCAAGGAAAAGTCCTCATCATTTTTTTAGTGGTGATCTTAGTGTGTATCTGTCTTCACGGCGCGTAACTATCGCTAGAGGTGATAGTGACCATTACGCAACGTAAGTTCTGCTTTGTCGGAGATCGGTGGAAAATCACCTCCATCGAACACGTCGCCCCAGACATCTGGGCGCTTGATGACCGAACCCTTTGTTTTCAGGATAGATCGATGCGCTCTTTATTTGTGCTTCTCATGACGTTTGCCTCGCTGTCGCTCGCCGGTTGCGCCTCCGTGCCGAACGACCCGACCCTGACCTTGCAGACCAGCAAGACACCGGCCCAATACGCCGAATGTGTCGTGCCGAAATTGCAGGGCAGCGCATTGAACCCAATGGTCTCGCAGACCCAGCGCAGCTACCGGATCGTGGTGCCGAGCAAAATCTCTGCGGACAACGTGCTGGAAGCCTACAAGTCTGGCAACGGGGGCAAGGTATTCATCTATGAGCGGCATCTGCTGGCTTCGAACCTGCTGCCTTCGAGTTTTGGCCGCGCCGCACAGGACTGCATCTGACCCCGGCCCGTAAACGTTTTTCACCGTGCTCCTTTGGTTGGCCGCAACCAACCAATTCCTTGCCCCGCACCGTATTCGGTTGCGGGGCTTTTTTTTGTCTGCTTGGATCAGATTCGCGAGTCGTCTGCCCTGATGAATTCGATGAGCGCTTTCAAGGCCGGTGGCACGTGGCGTCGGCTGGAGTAATACACAAAGAAGCGGCTCGGTGGGGCTTTCCAATCCTGGAGTATTTCTCTGAGATGCCCGCGGCGGATGTCGTCGCGCGCCAGTGCCTCGTAGACGTAGGCTATTCCAGCGCCATCTTTCGCGGCTTGGATCATCAGCCCATCGTCTTCCAGGATGAGCGGGCCGGTGACGGATAAGCGTATCGGCTGACCCTCGGCCTGATACTCCCAAGCGTACAGTTTGCCGCTGGGAAAACGCCTGGCAATGCACGCATGATCGAGCAGGTCGCGGGGTACTTGTGCGACCCCTTTCGCGGCTAGATAGCTCGGTGCGGCAACGGTGACGAATGACTGGGGGGCGCCGACAGGCACTGCGATCATGTCGCCGGCCAGGTTTTCCCCAAAGCGGACTCCCGCGTCGAACCCGTCGTTGACGATATCGGTCAAGCCATCATCGGTGATCAGCTCCAGCTGAATGCGTGGATACCTGGCCACGAAGGGCGCGAGCACTTGCGCAAACACAATGCGCGCCGCCGGACGTGCCACGTTGAGGCGTAGTTTGCCGACGGGCACTGCCTGCATCGAGGTCAATTGCGCCAAGGCCTCGGCAACCTGGTGCAGGGTCGGCGCCAGCGTTGCCAAAAGCTGCTGGCCGGCCTCGGTCGGGGTCACGCTACGCGTGGTCCGGTTCAGTAGCCTGACGCCCAGGCGTGTTTCCAGCGCGCGCATCGCGTGACTCAACGCCGAAGCCGAGACGCCACGTTCGTCGGCGGCCTTGCGAAAGCTGCGATGGCGAGCGACGGCGGCAAAGGCATCGAGTTCAGAGAGGTCGGGGTGCTGACTCATGAATTTTGTTCAGTAGTTCAAAGAAGATTACCTATCTTATCTTCATCAGATTGCTCCCGGATACTGCCTCCATCATTCGTGGAGAGGTCGCTATGCAAAAGAATCGTCTTGGCTCATCGCAGTTCCTGATTTCGCCGATTGGCCTGGGAACGTGGGCCATTGCCGGCACCGGTTGGGAATACAGTTGGGGCGCGCAGGATGACAACGACAGTCTGGACGCACTGGAATATGCCATCGAACGTGGGGTGAACTGGATCGATACCGCTGCGGTTTATGGCTTGGGCCATGCCGAGCAGTTAGTCGGGCAATTGTTGCGGCGGGTGCCGGCCTCGCGACGTCCTTTGGTGTTCACCAAAGGCAGCTTGGTCTGGGATCCGGTCACGAAGGCGATTGCGCACTCGCTGGCGCCCCAATCGTTGCTCGCCGAAGTCGATGCCAGTTTGCGCCGGCTTCAAGTCGAGGCCATCGATCTCTATCAGATCCACTGGCCCGCTTTTCCGGCCGACGCCAGCAGCGAAGGTATTGAAATGGCGCTTTCGGCTTTGGCAACGGCCCGTGACCAGGGAAAAATTCGCGCGATCGGTGTCTCGAATTTCGACGTTGCTCAACTCAAACGAGCCCAGGCGGTCACCGAGATTGTTTCGCTCCAGCCGCCATACTCCGCGTTGATGCGCGATATCGAGAAGGACGTCCTGCCATTCTGCGAGCAGGCCGGGATGGGGGTCCTGGCCTATTCCACGCTTCAATCGGGGCTGCTTTCCGGCAGCATGACCCGCGAGCGCATCTCGCAACTGCCCGAAGACGATTGGCGCAAAGCCCGAAGTGCTGACTTCCAGGAGCCCCGTTTGAGCGCAAACCTGGCATTGGTGGACGTCATGGCACGCATTGGCGAACGGCATGGGGTCGGCGCCGCGGCAGTCGCCATCGCCTGGGTACTTCGTCAGCCGGCTGTAACGGGCGCCATTGTCGGCGCCCGCCGTCCCGCACAAGTGGATGGGCTGATTGCAGGTTCGCAGTGGCGCCTCAGTGCTGCGGAAATCGAGGAGATTCGACCGTTCCTGCCGGCGGGCATGGGAACCAATGTCCCGGGCGCCGCCGCCTGACCGATTTGATCGAGGTCGACGACCCTGAGCGGACACTCGCCAACGTCACCTCAGGGTCGAAGGCTGCTTGCTCCGTTATTGCAGCGGAACATACACATCGGTCTGCCATTGATCCTGCGGTGTCTCGGGATAGACGCTCAGGTAATGGAAGAACAGCGGCTGGTCACGCAGTTCCTCTCCACTGGCAGGCAGCCAGTCGCGGTAAATCGGATAGATCGTTTCGCCGATGTGATCCGGTGACCCTACGTGCCGCACCACGGCGCAGCGACCGCCAGGAATGACGGTTTCATGCACGCCGAATTCATTTGGCACCACGGCCTCGTGAATCTCGCCGCAGATGGCGAAGCGGAATGCTTGTGGAGGTGTCGTATCGGGGTTGCCGTAGGGAATGCCAAAGGAGCGACTCGATGCCACCGGCGACTGGCCGCTCTGCATACGCCACTCGATGAACTGGCGCACGCTCTCATTGACGAGCCCGGGGGGGCCGCAGTGCTCGAGCGTTGCTACCCTGACTTCAGGGAACTCCACGATTTGTACTTGCATGATGATAGTCCTGGAAAAGTGAGGAATTGCGAACACCGAGTTCCAGACCTGCCAGTTCGGTTCCTTGCGGAACGCACTGGGTGTCATACCGAGCGAGCGCCTGAACGCCCTGCAAAATGCCTCGGGACTTTCAAAACCAGCACCGGATGCGGCGTCCAGTACCGAGTAATCGGGCAGGGCGGCGAGGCGATGTGCCGCGCGTCGTAGCCGCATCAGTTGCACATAACGTGAGACCGGCACGCCGACGAACGCGGTGAACTGGCGATGGAAGTGAAATGCCGAGAAATTCGCCACTTGGCTCAGCGTCTTCACCGACAGGTCGCCTTCGAGGTTGTCATCGATATAGGCGAGTACGGCGTTGAAGCGTTTTGTGTAGGCGAAGTGGGTCGGCATGTCAGACACTGGAAAGGCTCTTGGAAGTACGGTCGCAATAGAATCGACTATAGCGGGAGGAGCGTGCCTAGCCGCGTTTGCTGATAATCCCATGCGCTTGTAGCAGGCCTGCCAGCTTGCGCTGTCTCGAGTTGCCATGGTAACCAACTTTCGCGCCGAATTTTCCAAGCAAAACCGCAGGTGTTCACCTGCCTCTGGAAGGATTGCACTCACTGCAACAGGTAGACATAACGTAAGGCGGTGCGTCAGATACTGGCTGCAGGATGAGGTCTTCAGCCAGACGCATTGTTCTGCTAAGTCCTGAGCAGGACGAAGCGGACTGGGTCAACGTGCAATTTTATCGCGTGACGTCCGCGCTTTCGGAGGAAATGGTTGAGTCTTGGCTGGGCTCGGTAGCCAGTTTCAAACGGTCCGCTTTACTGATGTATTTGTCCTTCTTTGGCGGTGCCAATTTGGCACTGGCCTTTTTAGCGTGTGCTTGGAGCAACTGTTTTATTTTTTTACGACGATTCATGTTTTCTACTCGGCTTTGAAGTCTTGGATGATGACAGAGGTTCCGGCTGATTGCTGTCCTTTGAGCAACGAACCTGTTCGGCTATCGCAGGAAAGCCGAGGTTGAGTTGACTCGTCCTGGTTTGACTGGCCGCCCAGCGCGATCAATCGGTTTCAGACACGGCCCAGCACTAGCGTCGCACGCGTCCCCGTCGGGCTGCGATTTTCCAACCTGACTTGTCCTCCCAACCGATCGGCGATGGCTTTTACGATGGCCAGGCCCAATCCGGCGCCTTGGTCATTGCCGCGGCTGTAAAAGCGTTCGAGGAGCCGATTGGACTCGGACTCATCGATGCCCGGGCCTTCGTCCTCGACCGATAACTCATAATGGTTGCCTGCTTTGGCCAGACGCACCGTAATCTGCCCCTGGGCGGGGGAGAAGTTGGCGGCGTTGGTCACCAGATTGTTCAAGGCAATGTTGATGTCGGCCGGGTCCACCCTGACCGGCTCGATGTCGTCGCTGACATCGAACACCAGTTCAAGTCCCTTGCTCAGGAGCCAGGGTGTCAGTTGAACCAGGCTTTCCCGGACGGTAGCGGCCAGGTCGATAAGGGGAGGGATGCGTGCTCCTGTCTTCGGTTCGATCCGAGCCATGGTCAGCAGTTGATTGACCAGCCGGCTGGCCCGGTCAACGCCGGCGATCAGGTGTTCAAGTGATTCGCGGCGCTCATGTTCGGTGCCGGCCTCCAGCAGGTTTTGCGCATGTACCCGCAGCACGGCCAGGGGGGTACGCAGTTCGTGGGCGGCATCGGCGATGAAGCGCCGTTCGCGTTCGAGCACGTCCTGGATTTGCGCAAGCATGCGGTTGAGCGCCGCTTGCATCGGTTCCAGTTCGCTGGGCAGGGGTGTCAGTTGCAGCGGCTCCAGCGAGCCGCTGTGGCGCGCGCGCAGGGTGGCCGCCATGTCGGCCAACGGCTTGAGACCCCAGCCGATGGCCAGCCAGACCATCGCTGCCAGGATCAGGCTGCCCAATATGTTCGGCCACAGGGTATGGCGCACGATGCGATCGACCAAGTCCGCCCGTACGTCATCGCGTTCACCGACCCAGATGTTCAGGCCGTTCTGTTTGTCCTTGAGGACAAAGGCTCGCCAGTGGCGGTTGTTTAAATCCACCACATCGCTGAAACCGGGTTCGGTCGGCGGTGTGCGGAAGGAGGGGGCGCTGGCGGTATGCACCAGCACTTCGCCCTGGGCGTTCCATACCTGGAAGGCGATTTTGCTTTCGTAAGGATGGCCGTCGGTTCGTGGCGCTGCCTCGCCCAATGCGGTGTTGAACGCCCGATACAGGTCGGCGTGGGCCTGGCTCGCCATCGGCATGTGCATCACGCCTTGGAGCAGGCGGGCGTTTTGTGCCAGTTGCGCGTCGTAGACCTCGGCGATTTCATGATTGCTGTCGTGCAGGTTGAGCACGCTGATCACCGCGAGCCCTGCGAGCATCAGGCCGATGATCAGGGTCAGCGTACGGCGGCGAATCGAAGTCATCGATGTTCCTCCACCAGATACCCCACGCCGCGCACGGTGCGGATCAGCTCGCTGGAGAACTTCTTGCGCAGGTGGTGGATATGCACCTCAAGGGTGTTGCTCTCGGCTTCTTCACTCCAGCCGTACAACAGTTGCATGAGGTGATCGCGGGTCATGACGCGGCCGGGGGGCGAGAGCAATTCGTGCAGCAACTGATATTCCTTGGGCGTCAACACCACGGGCTTACCGAGATAGCTGACCTGCTGTGTGCCAGGGTTGAGGCTGATGCCGGCGTGTTCGATCAGCATTTGTGCGCGCCCGGCACTGCGCCGTAGCAGGGCGCGCAAGCGGGCCTTGAGTTCGGCCAGGTCAAACGGTTTGACCAAGTAGTCGTCGGCACCGGCGTCCAGCCCGGCGATGCGGTCTTCGGTCGCATCGCGGGCGGTGAGGATCAGCACCGGTAGGTTGGAACCGCTGGCGCGCAGGCGCTGAAGCACTTCCAGCCCGTCCATGCGCGGCAGGCCGAGGTCGAGCACGGCCAGGTCAAAGGTTTCGCTGAGCAGCGCGTGCAAGGCGCTTTTGCCGTCCTTGAGCCAGTCGACGGTGTAGCCTTCGCGCCCCAGGGCCTGATGGATGCCTTCGCCCAGGGCCACGTCATCCTCGATCAGTAGTACACGCACACGGACTCCTAGTCAGTTGAGTTTTTTGTTCACTTCAATCAAGAGTGCCTGGATTTCCTTGCGACGCCCGGCATCGGCCTGTTCACGTCCGGGGCGTGGCGCGGCATTGAGGGCTTTCTGCAGGGCGCCTTGGGCTTCAGCGTAGCGTTTCTGACGGTAAAGGTGATCACCCCAGAAGTACAGGCTGTCGATACCGTCGGGGTTGAGTTGCAGCGCCTGTTTGAGCAACTGCTCGGCTTTGTCGGCATCACCGAAACCGATCGGCCAGCCGGGCACCCGGTCATACAGCGCCGCAAGGCTGGTATAGGCCGAGCCTTGCAGGGCTTTCGGGTCGAGGACCAGGGCTTTTTCCAGGTCGGTCCTGGCCTCTTTGACTTTGCTCAAGGCGCCAAGCCCGCCCTGGGCACCGGCCCAACTGCTGGTGACGATGCCCGACCAGATCCAGGCTTCGGCCAGCTCCGGGCGTTCACGGGTGAATGTCGAGGCTTGCGTCGCCAACTGCTCGAACGCAGCCTCGCGTTGTTTTTCCGGCAACTCATATTGAATGTGCGCCCAGCTTTGCTGGATGCCGACGAGGCGTTGCTGGTCAGTGGTATCCAGCGCCCAGGCGCTTTGGCCCATGGCGACGATCATCAGGCCGGCGAGAAATTTTTTCATGGTTTCAGGTGCTCGTTTTCAGGTTTGTGACTCAGGCGACGGATCAGCGGCAATTGCTTGCGCAGGCCACGGTCCACCAGGTTCGGCAGCAGGCTGTTGAGGCGCACGAAAAAGCGCTCCGGCCAGCCCAGGTAAAGATCGCGACGGTCACCGGCGATGGCGTGGGTCACTGCGTTGGCCACCGCTTGCGGATCATCGACGTTGGCTTTGAGTGCATCGTTCAGCGCCTGGGCCGCCGGGCTGTTCATCGAGGTGCGGGTGGCGCGGGGGGCGACGTAGAGGACGCCGACCCGGGTGTCCGCCAGTTCCCGGCGCAGGGCTTCGGAAAAGCCGCGCAAGGCAAACTTGCTGGCACAATAACTGGCGTAGCCGGGGTAGCCGATGGAGCCATAGGTTGAGCCCACGTTGACCACCATGGCGCTGTCGGCTTGCTTGAGCAGCGGCAGCAGCAGTTTGGTCAGACAAATCGGCGCACCGATATTCACCGCCAGCATCGCGTTGACGTCACTGTCATCCAGCTGTTCGAGCATGGCGAAGTGGTTGATTCCCGCTGCGTTGATCAGCAGGTTGACGCCGTCAAGGGCAGTGGCGGCGGCGAGGATCTTGCGGCGGTCGCCGGGTGACGTCAGGTCAGCGGCCACACAGCATAGGTTCTGTGGATAGCGCGCCAGCAGTGGCAGCAGCGATTGCTGATCTCGCGCCACGGCCAATACCCTGGCCCCGGCGGCGCACAGTGCAGCGGCGATGGCCTGGCCGATGCCGCCGCTGGCGCCGGTCAATACCACGCGGGCGTCACGCAGTTGCATGGTGAGCCTCCGTGTCCCGCGGTAAACCCCGGAACATGTCGGTATAGAGCCGGTACACCACTTTAGAGGCGTGGATTACCGCCGCTTGATCCTCCGGGTCGTCGAGTTCGTTCATCAGGCCGCGATAGGTCTGCATGTGCCCGATGTCGAGGGATCCGTGGGAGCTCAAGTAGCTGAAGGCGCTGGCCGGCAACGCCAAGTGCTCACGGATGCTGTCCGCCGCGTGGGTGGCCAGGGCGATACTGGTGCCTTCCAGCACGTTGACCATGCCGAACAGCCCCACTGGGTTGCCCCGGGCGATCAGGTCGTAGAGAAAACTGACCATCAGCTCTATCGGCAACGAAGGCTGGCCGTTGCGCACGGCATTGCGATCACCGCCGCAGGCGACGATATCGTCGAGGACCCATTGTTCGTGGCCGTATTCTTCATCGATGTACTCGCACACCGCTTTACGCAGCCATTCAAGGTGAGCGGGCAGGCGCGCGCCGCAGGCCATCATCAGTGGCACGGTGTGGCGCACGTGGTAATAAGCTTCGACGAGAAACGCCCGGTAGCTCTCCAGGCTGACCTTGCCGTCGAGGGCGTCACGGATGATCGGCAAGTTGAACAGTTCGTGGCGTTCTTCTTTCGTGGCTTCTTGCAGGGTGTCGAAAAACATCATGATGCGGATTCCTCGAAATGGGCGGATTCAGTCAGTTGCACGCGGTACAGCGCGACGATGGCGTCGCGTCGCGGGCGGCCATTGGCGGTCAACAGGCCGTTGGCGGCGGTGAAGGGGTGGGGCAGGCGTGTCCAGCGATGCACCTGGGCATAATCGGGCAAGGTCTCGTTGGCCTCGGCCACGGCGGCGGTCAGTTCTGCGTCGGTGCAATCCGGGCGGTGAGGCCACAGCAGGGCATGATTGCGCGGCAGCGCTTCGCCGTAGACAAAGGCTTGGGCGATGTGTCGACGCTGGGTCAGTTCGGCCTCGACCCATTCCGGGTTGACGTTGCGCCCATAGCTGGTGACGAACTGGTGTTTTTTGCGGCCCTTGAGGTAAAGAAAACCATCCGCGTCGAATTCACCCAGGTCCCCGCTGGGCCACCAAGCCTCGGCGAAAGGGGCATCACCCAGGTAGCCGAGCAGGGTCGACCCCTTGATCAGCACTTCGCCGTCTTCGGCCAGGCGTATCTGGATATGGGGCAGGGGCTTGCCGACACTGCCCGGACGCTGTGCATCGGGGCGATTGAGGCAGACCACCGAGGCGCATTCGGACAGGCCGTAACCCTCGTAGACCGCCAGGCCGACGCTTTTGGCGCGGTGCAACAGGCTCTCTGAGACCCGCGCGCCCCCCACGGCGGCAAAGCGCAATTTGTGCGGGGCGAACGCTTTCTGTTCGGCGGCGCTGACCAGTATCTGCAAGAGCTGTGGTACCAGAATCAGGCTCTCGGGGGCACGACTGGCCAAACACGCGAGCAGGCGCGGAGTGTCGACACCGCTGGCACCCTGGATGCCGAGGCTTTTCTGGCTCGGTACGCTCAGCGTGGCGCCGGCATACAGCGCCGCATAGCAGCCGAGGTTTTCCAGCAGGATCGCCAGCGGCAACAGCGCCAGGTGATGCTGCGGGTCGGCGGGTTTGCTGGCGTGATCGAGCTCGCGCGCGACCCGCAGCAGGCTTTCGGCACTCAGGCATACCCCCTTGGGGGTGCCCGTGGTGCCTGAAGTAAAGGTCAGCTTGGCGGTGCCGGCGGGCATCCGGTTCGGTCCGGTGAATGTGCGATGCCAGAACTCGCCATTTTTTTCATAGCCGGCGGCGAGCAATTCGGCGGCCAACTCCGGTTCGGCAACGACCCGTTCCGCCTGGCTTTGCTCCAGGCAGTGGGCACGTTGGGTCGGGCTGAAAAAGGGCGGCAAGGTCACACAGGCCAGGCCTTCGAACAGTGCCGCCAGGTCCCAGAGCATCGCTTCGACGCCGTTGTCCAGCGCCAACGCGATGACGGATACCTGTTCATCGCGCAGACGTTGCTGGCGGTACACCACCTCGGCGTACAGTGTGGCGTAATCGAGTTTCAGCTGATCACCCCACAGCGCGATGCGCCGGGTGTGGCGCTCGGCATGGCTACGCAGGGTTTGCCGGAAGCGCTGCAGTTCAGGCGACATGACAGGTGTCCTCCAGGGAGGCTGGCAAGCCCAGTCGGGTGAACAGGCCGATGTTGCGCAAGTGAATGAAACCTGCGCGGATATTGCCCACGTGTACCCAGGGTTTACTTTCGTAGTAGCTGCCCCAGCTGTGGCGTTCATCGCCCAACCGCGCCGGGTCGGCGGCGCACAACGTCACGGGTTTCAAGCCGAGCCGGTGGAAGCTGTTGACCAAGCCGATGTTGCCGGTGAAGGCCACCCATTCCAGGCCACCCATGGCCAATAGATAAGTGATGGCGATGATGCTCAGCCGAGCGCTGCCGGTGTCGCTGGCGGCAAGGTTGCCGACTTCGACGATCCCGGCGCGATCCACCGGATGCCCCGCGGCGGCGCCGATCAGGGGCTCGATCGGCTCGTCCAGGTAGCGCTCCAGAAACAGGGATTCGTCATTGGCCATGCGCACCCCGGCCACGGCACAGAGCCCGTGGTCAGCGTTGCTCAAGCCAAACAGCTGCGGCATGAAATGCCGGATGTCGGCGCCGTGGGCCTTGCGAAAACGCTGCTGGATAAACGCTTCGAACGACGGCCGCTGCACGTCGTCCGGCAGGGCTGCGGACAGGATCATCTGCGGCGCCTCGGCTTGGCCGAAGTGCAAGGGCAGGGGGATGTTCCAGTTGACAATGGGCATGGGCAGAACGCCTCCCTTAATGGATTGGGGAGGAGTATCCGAGGCATTTCTTAACGAAGTCTGAAGGTGAAGAAACTCGCTCTTCAGATTGCCTTAAGACTTTAACGGCAGGCTGGCGACGTCGATTCGCAACTCCAGGATCGAGGCAGTCGAATGATTCGACGGTCGCTCTAACTTTCACGAGGCGCGCTATGACCCGCGATATTGCCGTAAACCGTTATGGAAAATTGTCGATGACTTTGCATTGGCTGATGCTCGTGCTGTTTGTCGGCGTGTACGCGTGCATCGAGATCAAAGGCTTGCTGCCCCGTGGCAGCAACGCGCGAAGTCTGTTTCTAGGGTTGCACGGGGTGTTCGGCCTGAGCATCTTTGCGCTGGTATGGGTTCGCCTGTTAGGACGCCTCACGCCGCGCCCGCCCATCACGCCCGCGCCACCGACCTGGCAGACCGGCCTTGCGCACCTGATGCACCTGGCGCTGTATGGCCTGATGATCGCGACCCCGGTGCTGGCTTGGCTGATGCTGGCCGCCGGGGGCAAACCGATGCCGTATTTCGGCTTTTTCCTGCCGGCTCCCGTGACGGTGGATCCTGACCTGGCCAAGCAGTTGAAGTATTGGCATGAGCTGCTCGGCACCAGCGGTTACTGGTTGATCGGCCTGCATGCGGCGGCCGGTTTGTTCCATCATTATTGGGTGGGTGATGATACCCTTGCGCGGTTATTGCCGAGACGAAATCGATCTTGAAGGGAGAATGCTGCTTGGTAGCAAGCGGATTTCGCTTCACGTGTAAACGGACATCACAACAACAGGGAGCGTTGCAACATGAAAACCATGGATCGGGCTTTGCTGGGAGTGGGGTTACTTATTCCGCTCTGGCTGTTTTTGGGGGTTGCGCTGACTGCGCGAGCCTATCCGGGCTATAGCCATCTGGATCAAGCCATGAGCCAACTGGGTGCTCTGGGAGCGCCCACCCACGGCTTCTCTGCCTGGGTGAACAATTTTCCGCTGGGTGTGATGTTCGTGCTCTTCGCCATAGGCGTGGCGCGGCGGTTCAAGGCATCGCGGTTGGCCTTGATTAGCGCAGCACTGATTCTCGTCCATGGTTTGGCAAGCTTCGCGACCGGCTATTTTTCCTGCGATCAGGGCTGTGCGCCGGTTCAACCGTCGGTCTCGCAGCAGAACCACAATCTTGCGGGGTTGGTGATGTTCATCTCGCTTACCCTGGCGGGGGTATTGTGGACGCTTGTCGGCAAGCGGCTGCTGTCGTCCAGGTTCGCCATGTTCTCGGCGATCTGCGTCATCCTGGCCATCGTGACCGTTATGCTGATGGCGACGGCATTGGCCGACGGTCGCTTGTTCGGCCTGTACCAGCGGCTCAATTACGGGGTTTCGGTGATCTGGATTGCGTCGTTGGCGGTCGTTGCCTTACGCGATGAAGATAATCCAGGTGTTGCAGTGAGCGTCTGCTAACTGCACAGCTGTCACTCCCAGTCAGTTGAGCTGACAGGTTGCACTGGCGCGACAGCGGTTCCGGCGGCAACCTTGGCGACCACCGGCAACCTCGACGTGCAACCGTTAATAAAATCATCCCCTTCAGTGGGGCGGTGGCCCCGCCAGAAACTCGCTGACCAGCGAGGCAATCTGTTGCTGGATCACGTCACGTGGGCGAGCGCCGTCGCCATCCGCGCAAATCATGCCATCGCCTGGCGTGTTCTCTTCGATCAACGCCGCCCCGCCGGGTTTGCACTGCGCCATGAAACTGAAATGGCTGGCATCGCTGATCTCGACGTAGCGCGTCGACGCTGGGGGCAGGCGTTTGGCCAAGTTTGCCGACTCCATCTGCGCGGGAAGCTCCTTAGACGGCACACCCGCCGCAATCACCAGTGCCGGGACCGGCAGCGCCGCAAGGCTCGCATCGGTCAGCCCGCGTGACAGGCCCAGGTCCAATGAAACAACGGCGGTGACGCGTTTGTCGCTCAAATCAGCGCCCATCCGTGCCTTCGATTCTGCGCTGCCTTCGGGGTTCATCAGTTGGTAAACGGTGCAACTGGCCAACTTCGGGTGGGCCTGGCAGTCCTGGGCAAAACGGTTGGGATCGAAACGTGCGCCGGCGATTTCCAGGATGGTCCAGCCGCCAAGTGAATGGCCCACTGCTGCAATTCGAGGTTTTGCGACCACACCAAATTGTTCCGGCTGAGCCATGACCGCGTCGATGGCGCGGCTGAGGTCGGCGGGCCGCCGCCATAACTGCGCCGCGGCTTGAGGGCTGCGGTCCTGGCTGGTGGTGCCGGGGTGGTTGACCGCCGCGACGATGTAACCCTTATGGGCCAATGCACTGGCCAGCCACGTCTGGTTTCGCCAATTTCCCCCGTAACCGTGGGAGAGCACCACCAATGGATGCTCGCCAGCAGCCGGTGGTGCGTTGCGCACGGCCAGGGCACTGACAAACACCGGATTGTCGGCGATCAACTGCGGTGTGGCGGTGGTTGCACTGGGATACCAGACCACCATTTCCAGCGGGCGGTCATTATGCGGGTCTGGCAGCGTAGAAGCCTGGAAGCCGATAGGGCTATTGTCTGCGAATGCGCGGGTGGTCAGGCAGATCAGGAGCAGTGCGCCGAGAGCTGTTTTCAATATCGTGATCTTCCTTGATTGGATCGGTTCATCATCTTAACTCACGCGTCTCGGGTGGACCGAATGCGCTTGGCCGAAAGCACCCCGTCATCGCCCTGTAGGTAGCCTACAATCAGTAGTGAATTTCGTTCCGTCGCGCGCAGGACGACTTTTCACCCCAAGTCGCTTTCAGGACACGTTTAGTCGTCCACGTGCAATCGCCAACCCCCGGGAGTGGCAAGCTGTGAGGATGCCCCGGACCAGGTGCGCCAAAGACACCTGGCCGGAGAGCGAGAATGGCGATCGGATGTGCCACGCTACCGTGACGTGGGCCGGACGCCGCAGCCAAGACTCCGGACGGCTGCCGCTATAGCGGTAGCGTTCGAGATGCCGAGGTATTTTATGCCCGATGAGACGCTTCACCTGCCTCTGATTCACAGCGTATTGGCGCGCGAAAAGGACACCCCCGGTGCCTTGTTGCCGATTCTCCACGCCATCCAGGAAGGCTGCGGGTACGTCCCCGACGTCGCCGTCCCGGAAATCGCCCATGCCCTCAACCTCAGCCAGGCTGAAGTGCGCGGCGTAATCAGCTTCTACCATGACTTCCGCACCACGCCGCCCGCACGCCATACCCTGCGCCTGTGCCGGGCCGAGTCGTGTCAGAGCATGGGCGCCGAGCGCCTGGCTGCGCAGTTGCGCGAGCAACTGGCATTGGATGACCATGGCACCAGTGCCGATGGCAGCATCAGCTTGCGGCCGGTGTATTGCCTGGGCGCTTGCGTCTGCTCGCCAGCCCTGGAGCTGGACGGTGAGCTGCATGCCCGGCTCACGCCCGAACGCCTGCGCGAGCTGGTGAATGGCTGCATGGAGGATGGGGCATGCTGACGCTCTATATCCCTCGCGATTCGGTGGCCCGTGCCGTGGGCGCGGACAAGGTGGCCGTTGCGCTGGTGCGTGAGGCCGAACGTCGGCAACTGCCGCTGGACCTGCGCCGCACCTCTTCCCGTGGCCTCTATTGGCTGGAGCCGCTGGTGGAGCTGGAAAGCGCTGGCGTCCGGCTCGGTTTCGGTCCCGTTACGCCGCAAGACGTGCCAAGCCTGCTGGACGCCCTGATCGGCGATCCGGCCAGCCACCCGTTGGCCTTGGGGCCGGTGGAGGAAATTCCCTATCTCAAGAGTCAGCAGCGTCTGCTGTTCGCCCGCGCCGGCATTACCCAGCCGTTGTCCCTGGACGATTACCGAGCCCAGGGCGGCTTTCTGGGCCTGGCTCGGGCTATCCAGATGGACGGTGCGGAGGTGGTCGCCAGCGTGCTCGATTCCGGCCTGCGTGGCCGGGGCGGTGCGGCGTTCCCGGCGGGCATCAAGTGGCGCACCGTGCGCGATGCCGTGGGGCCACAGAAGTATGTGGTCTGTAATGCCGATGAGGGCGACTCCGGCACCTTCGCCGACCGCATGCTGATGGAAGGCGACCCCTTCCTGCTGATCGAAGGCATGATCATCGCCGGTATCGCCGTAGGCGCGACGATGGGTTACATCTACGTGCGTTCGGAATACCCGGACGCCATCAGTACTTTGAACGATGCCTTGCGCATCGCCCGTGACGCCGGTTATCTCGGCGCGAACGTGAGCGGTAGCGGCTGCGCCTTCGATATTGACGTTCGCGTGGGTGCCGGCGCCTATATCTGTGGCGAAGAAACCGCACTGCTCGAATCCCTCGAGGGCAAGCGCGGCACGGTTCGCGCCAAGCCACCGTTGCCCGCCATTCAAGGCCTGTTCGGGCTGCCTACGCTGGTTCACAACGTGGTGACCCTGGCCTCGGTGCCGGTGATCATGGAGAAGGGCGCGCAGTTCTACCGCGACTTCGGCATGGGTCGTTCCCTGGGCACGATGCCGTTCCAACTGGCCGGCAACGTCCGTCACGGCGGCCTGGTGGAGCGCGCTTTCGGCCTGAGCCTGCGCGAGTTGGTGGAAGGCTATGGTGGCGGAACCGCCAGCGGTCGACCGCTGAAAGCCGCGCAAGTCGGCGGACCGTTGGGTGCCTGGGTGCCTCCGGCGCAATTCGATACACCGCTGGACTACGAGGCGTTCGCCGCCATGGGCGCGATGCTCGGCCACGGTGGTGTGGTGGTCGCCGACGACACTCTGGACATGGCCCACATGGCCCGTTTCGCCTTTCAGTTCTGCGCCGAAGAGTCGTGCGGCAAGTGCACGCCCTGCCGGATAGGTTCTACCCGTGGCGTCGAAGCGGTGGACCGCTTGATGGCCAGCACCGACGCCGCTGCCCGTGAGGAACAGGTCCTGCTGCTCAAGGATCTCTGCGACACCCTGCAATACGGCTCGCTCTGTGCCCTCGGTGGGATGACTTCCTATCCGGTCGCCAGTGCCCTGAAGTATTTCCCCGCCGACTTCGGTCTGGCGACCACGGAGGCCGACCAATGATCAACATCTTCGACCCCAGCAGCGATATCGACCTCGGCACCCCGGCTCGTGAGAGCGACGTGCAGGTCAGCCTGACCATCGACGGGCGCGAAATCAGCGTCGCCTCCGGCACCTCGGTGATGCGCGCCGCAGCGTTGCTCGGCACCACCATCCCGAAACTCTGTGCCACCGACAGCCTGGAGGCGTTCGGCTCCTGCCGCATGTGCCTGGTGGAGATCGACGGCATGCGCGGCTATCCGGCCTCCTGCACCACGCCAGTGACCGAGGGCATGGTGGTGCGCACCCAGACCTCCAAGCTCGCCGATCTGCGGCGCAACGTGATGGAGCTGTACATCTCCGACCACCCGCTGGACTGCCTGACGTGCGCGGCCAACGGCAATTGCGAGTTGCAGACCGTGGCGGGGCAGGTGGGCCTTCGCGAAGTGCGCTACGGCTACGAAGGCGCCAATCACCTGGCTGAAGCCAAGGACGTTTCCAACCCCTATTTTGAATACGACCCGAGCAAGTGCATCGTCTGCAACCGTTGCGTGCGCGCTTGCGAGGAAATCCAGGGCACTTTCGCCCTGACCATCACCGGGCGCGGTTTCGACTCCCGTGTGGCAGCGGCCGGCGGTGACAATTTCCTCGACTCCGAATGCGTCTCCTGCGGCGCTTGCGTGCAGGCGTGCCCGACCGCGACGCTGATCGACAAGAGTGTCGTGCAGATCGGCCAGCCGGAGCGCAGCGTCATCACCACGTGTGCCTACTGCGGCGTGGGTTGTTCGTTCCGCGCCGAAATGAAAGGCGAGCAACTGGTGCGCATGGTCCCGGACAAAAACGGTCAGGCCAACCATGGCCACTCCTGCGTCAAGGGCCGTTTCGCCTGGGGCTACGCGACTCACCCGGACCGCATCACCAAGCCGATGATCCGCAAGCACATCAGCGACCCGTGGCAAGAAGTCAGCTGGGAAGAGGCGGTGACTTACGCCGCCAGCGAGCTGCGGCGCATCCAGCTGAAGTACGGACGCGACTCCATCGGCGGCATCACCTCCAGCCGTTGCACCAACGAAGAAACCTATCTGGTGCAGAAACTGGTGCGCACCGCGTTTGGCAACAACAACGTCGACACCTGTGCCCGCGTTTGCCATTCGCCGACCGGTTACGGCCTCAAGCAAACCCTCGGCGAATCTGCCGGTACCCAGAATTTCGACTCGGTGATGAAGGCCGACGTCATCCTGGTAATGGGCGCCAACCCCACCGATGCGCACCCGGTATTCGGCTCCCAGCTCAAGCGGCGCCTGCGTCAGGGCGCACGGCTGATTGTCATCGACCCGCGCCGTATCGACCTGGTGGATTCGCCCCACGCCCGCGCCGACTTGCACTTGCAACTGCGTCCGGGCACCAACGTGGCGATGCTCAACGCACTGGCCCATGTGATTGTCAGCGAAGGGCTGGTGGATCAGGCTTTCGTCGAGGAGCGCTGCGAGGTGGCGGACTTTGCGCGCTGGCGCGATTTCGTCAGCCTGGCGGAGAACTCTCCTGAAGTGCTCGGCCCGGTGTGCGGTGTGCCCGCCGAGCAGATACGCGCCGCTGCACGGCTCTACGCCACCGGCGGCAACGCGGCCATCTACTATGGCCTCGGTGTCACCGAGCACAGCCAGGGCAGTACCTCGGTGATGGGCATCGCCAACCTGGCAATGGTCACCGGCAACATCGGCCGCGAGGGTGTCGGGGTGAACCCGTTGCGCGGGCAGAACAACGTGCAGGGTTCCTGCGACATGGGCTCGTTCCCCCACGAGCTGCCGGGCTATCGGCACATTTCCAACGAAACGGTGCGCGCCCAGTTCGAACAGGCGTGGAACGTGACCTTGCAACCTGATCCGGGCCTGCGCATTCCGAACATGTTCGAGGCCGCCCTGGACGGCACTTTCAAGGCGCTGTATTGCCAGGGTGAGGACATTGCCCAAAGCGACCCCAACACCCAGCACGTGACTGCCGCCCTGAGCGCCATGGAGTGCGTGGTGGTGCAGGACATCTTCCTCAACGAGACGGCCAAGTTCGCCCACGTGTTCCTGCCGGGCAGCTCGTTCCTGGAGAAGGACGGCACCTTTACCAACGCCGAACGCCGCATCTCCCGGGTTCGCAAGGTCATGGACCCGTTGGCCGGCAAGGCCGACTGGGAAGCCACCATCGCCCTGGCCGATGCCTTGGGCTACAAGATGCACTACAACCACCCCTCGGAAATCATGGATGAAATCGCTAGCCTGACGCCGACGTTCAGCCGCGTCAGCTACGCCGAACTGGAGCGTCATGGCAGCCTGCAATGGCCGTGCAACGATGCTGCGCCGGACGGTACGCCGACCATGCACATCGATCAGTTCGTGCGCGGTAAAGGGCGCTTCATGCTCACCGGCTATGTGCCCACCGAAGAGAAGGTCAACAACCGCTATCCGCTGTTGCTGACCACCGGGCGCATCCTCAGCCAATACAACGTCGGCGCGCAGACCCGGCGTACCGACAACGTGGCCTGGCACGAGGAGGACCGGTTGGAGATTCACCCAACCGACGCCGAGAACCGCGGGATCGTCGACGAAGACTGGGTGGGTATCGGCAGTCGTGCCGGGCAGACGGTGCTGCGTGCGAAGGTGACCGAACGGGTGGCGCCGGGCGTGGTTTACACCACCTTCCACTTCCCTGAATCGGGTGCCAACGTGATTACCACCGACAACTCCGACTGGGCCACCAACTGCCCGGAATACAAGGTGACGGCGGTCGAGATCGTGCGAGTCAGCCAGCCTTCGGAATGGCAGAAACGCTACCAGGCGTTCAGTGATGAGCAAGGGCGTCTGCTGAGGGAACGTCGCCATGCCGAGAAAGCCGAGGTGCGTCGATGAGCTCTGAAAGCCTGATCAAAATGGCCAACCAGATCGCGCAGTACTTCGCCAGCGAACCGGACCACACACTGGCCGTCAATGGGGTACGGCAGCATATGAAGAGCTTCTGGACGCCGGGCATGCGCCGCGAGTTGATGGCTTGGCAGACAACACACCCTGACGCGGTCCTGCACCCACTGGTGCTGGCGGCGCTGACAGAGTCGCAAGTGAGTGCCTAGTGAGCCATGGGGGCACGCGCCCCCGTGGTGAGGAAGAGTGGCGGCTCAGGTGTCGGATTGATGAGCCGTCCACTGCTTCATCTCTTCAGCAATGAAGTGAGTCACCAGGTCGCTGTACATCTTTTCGATGACATCTGGGTTCAGGCCTTCGGCCTTAGCCCACTCGCGTCGTGTCCCGAGCATGGCCTTGAAACGCTCCGGAGCCTGCACTGCAGTCGCCGAGGTCTTGAATTTCGAGGCCGCCTGCACGTAGCCAAGGCGCTTGCCCAACAGCTTGATAATGGCCAGGTCGAGGGCATCGACTTCGCGCCGGATATCCTCCATGCCTGCGCATTCCGAGGGTTGCAACGGAGGGTGGGTTTCCATGTAGGTCACTCCTTGTGGAAGAGGAACGGCCCAGTTTGAGCCGATCCTCTGCTATGGATTAGAAACTCCACTCTTCAGCGTAAACGACTCGGCAGAAGGGGCCAGCCAGGGTTGTATTGTGATGGGCGATGATCATTTCTGCCGTCAATTCAGAGGTGTCGGCGCAAGTATGGCCGTCGGCGATCAACACCGCATCGAAACCCAAGTCCCGGGCCGCACGGCAGGTGCTGTCGACACAATACTGGGTCTTCATGCCGGTGATAACCACGCCTTCTGCGCCACAGGCTTTCAAGCGATTGGCCAGGTCTGTCATGGCAAAAGCGTTGGGGCGGCTTTTTTCGAAGATGACCTCGTCGCCTTCCAGTCGTAGCTCTTGCACCAATTGCGTCAACGGACTCCCTGGTTCGATGGGCGAGCCAGGTGGGCCGACGTGGCGCGCCAGGAAAATCGGTGCTCCAGCCCTCCGGGCCTTGAGCAGCAAGCCATTCAAAGTGTCCAGCAGCGCTTCGCCGGCCCAGGGTTTTTCCGGGCCATGAAACAACCCGACCTGCATATCGAGAATCAACAGAGCATGCATCGTGCTTTCCTTGCGTTTGGGCCAGTGACACAAGGGCAAAAGAAAAGGCCCTTACCATCACTGGCGGGCCTTTGGGATACGTGTGTTATTGGCTCACGACACCTCACGACCCGCCTTGGCGGTCGTGGTCGTGGTGGTCGAGGCAAACTGTGGCAGGTTCATGGTGCTGACACTAACGTCCGGCCGTCAGGTTTGGCAAGTGGGTATGTCAGCTTGCTTGCGAAAGCGGTCCGTCAGTTTGCGCAGATGTTGGTTCTGCCGCCGCCATCGCGAGCAAGCTCGCTCCCACAATGGGTCAGCAACCAATCAACAAAAACCTGCGTCTCAGCCACCGCATCCCCGGAAACCCCGTAGTAATAGCGGGCTAACGGCAGACGCAACGACGGCAGTGGACAGGTCAGGCGCCCGTTGGACAAATCCCTGCCCAGCAGCGAAGCCGGACACAACGCCACGCCCAGGCCATCGACGGCGGCTTGCAGCACGAGGTGCATGTGATCGAATTGCAGCGGCGGCAGGTTGTTCAATGGATCGATCCCCGCGTGCTCCACCCAATCTTGCCAATCGCTGCTGCGTGTCCTGCCCGACAACAAGGTGTGCCGGGCCAGGTCGTGGACGTTTTCCAATGGCATGCTTTGCAGCAACGACGGTGCGGCGACCAGCAGCAGGTCGTCTTCCAGCAACACCGTGGGCTGTACATAGGGCGACCAGCCGGCGTGCCCGCGACGGATGACCACGTCGAACGGTTCCCGTGATGGATCGGGAGGCCGCGTGCTGGTGGCGACGTCAGGCTTGATGTCCGGATGGCGCGCCATGAAATCGGGCAACCGTGGGATCAGCCAACGCACCGCGAAGGAGGGGCGTACGTTAATGGTCACTCTGCGCTGGGCAGCACTGCGAGTCAGTGCGGTGGCGGCGTTGGCGATCTGGGTCAGTGCCTCGCTGACCTGCTCGTAGAAAATCCGACCGGCAGGAGTGAGCAAGGACTGGCGGGTTCGACGTTCGAACAGCGGCACGCCCAAGCGCTCTTCGAGCAACTTTACGTGCCGGCTGACGGCACTGTGGCTGACGTGCAGCTCCTCGGCTGCGCGGCTGAAACTCTGGTGGCGAGCGGCAGCGGCGAAGGCGCGGACGGCGTTCAACGGGGGGAGGTTGGCAATCATGTGTCTAATTTAGTCACATATGAGGTGCAATTAAAGCGTTTGTCAGCGTTGGGGGGCCACGTCAATCTGCAGGCCGAATCAATGCGCCCTTCAATGTGGAGTGATTAATGGCCAGTTACGGACTTTTTCTGATTCTGGCGACCCTGACGGTGCTCAGCCCGGGCCCCGGCGTGGTGCTGACGATCTCCAATGCCTTGCGTCATGGCTGGAACGGTGCGCTGCCGGGCATCTTCGGGATCGCCTTGGGCGCTTTTATCGTGGCGGGCATTTGCGCCAGTAGCCTGGGATTGATCCTGGCCGCCTCGGCAACAGCCTTCACGCTGCTCAAATACATCGGTGCCCTGTACTTGTTGTACCTGGGCATCAAGATGTGGCGTACCCAGCGTTTTATTCCCGAACTCAACGCCACGTCGCCGCGTCCTTGGCGACGATTTATCGAAGCGTTGTCAATCCAGTTGCTCAACCCCAAGGCGGGGTTCTTCTTCCTGGCTGTCTTTCCCCAGTTCATCAGGCCGGCGGGTGACTACTACAGCCAGTTCTTCTTGCTGGTGTCGTCCTACAGTTTGCTCGTGGTCTTGGTGCATTCCGGTTATGCCCTGACGGCCCAAGCCGCAAGAGGCTGGCTCTCCACTAACAAGGGCGCGAGGATTGTCGGCAAGCTGTCGGGTATCACCTTCCTCGGATTTGGCGTGCTGATGGCTTCTGCCAGCAAGTGACGCATACAAGTCAACGCCGTCCCGTGCGCGTACTCACATCCACCCAAACCGCCAACACCAGAATGCTGCCTTTGACGATCATCTGCCAATAGCTGTCGACGTCGAGCATGGACATGCCGTTGTCCAGGCTGGTGATGACCAGCGCGCCGAGGAGTGCGCCGTAGACGGTGCCGGAGCCGCCGCGCATGGAGGTGCCGCCGATGAAGCAGGCGGCGATGGCATCGAGTTCGCCCATGTTGCCGGCCGAGGGCGAGCCGGCGGCCAGGCGCGCGGTGTTGACCATGCCGGCGAGGGCGCACATCACGCCCATGATGCCAAAGATCCACAGTTTCACCGCTTGCACGTTGATGCCCGACAGGCGCGTGGCTTCCATGTTGCTGCCCACCGAGTAGACGCGGCGGCCGAACACGGTCTGGCTGGTGACGTAGCTGAACACCCCCAGCAGGACCAACAAGAGCAGCACCGGCACCGGGATGCCGTCGTAGCTGTTGAGGGTATAGACGAAGCCGGCCAGCACCGCGCCGATCAGCACCACGCGCAATACGTCACGCACCAGTGAATGCGCCGCCAGGCCATGCAGGGCACGATTGCGCCGCTGTTTCCAGGTCAGGAACAGGGTCAAGGCGAACAGCAGCACACCCAGCCCGGTCCCGACTGTGTGCGGCAAATAACCCTGGCCGACGTAGACCAGCTCCGGCGATACCGGGGCAATGGTGGTGCCGCCGGTCACCCCCAGCAGAATGCCGCGAAAGGCGAGCATGCCGCCCAGGCCGACAATGAACGACGGGATACGCAGGTAGGCGGTCATGTAGCCGTTGCCCAAGCCAATCACCAAACCGCACAAGGCGACCAGGCTCAGGTTCGCCAGCAACGGGATGTGATAGACCACGTCGAGAATCGCCGCCAGGCCACCGAGCAGCCCAAGCAATGAACCCACCGACAAATCGATCTCGCCGCTGATGATCACCAGCACCATGCCGCAGGCCAGGATCCCGGTGATGGACATCTGCCGCAGCAGGTTGGAGAGGTTGCGCGGGGTCAGGAACCCGCCGTCGGTCTGCCAGCTGAAGAACAGCCAGATCACCGCCACGGCGATCACCAGGGCGAGCATTTTGTAGCGGCTGAAGAGTTGTTTGACCTGATTCATCTACGCGGACTTCCGATCATTATTGTTATGGCCATCGGGCTGGCTGAGTGCGGCGGCGAGCACCTGTTCCTGGGTGAGTTCGTGGTTGATGAAGTCGCCGCGCAACTGGCCTTCGCCGATCACCAGCACGCGGTCGGATACCCCCAGCACTTCGGCCAGTTCCGAGGAGACCATGATGATCGACACGCCTTCGGCCGCCAGCGCGCCCATCAGCTTGTAGATTTCATATTTGGCGCCGACATCCACGCCGCGGGTCGGCTCGTCGAGGATCAACACGCGGGGTTTGGTCAGCAGCATCTTCGCCAGCACGGCTTTTTGCTGGTTGCCGCCGGAAAGGCTGGTGATCGGCAGGAACGGGCTCGCGGTCTTGAGGTGCATGCGCGAGATTTCCTTGTCGATGCTGCCCAGTTCGGCTTCGGCGTCGATCCGAGTCATTTTCGAGTAGTTGTCCAGCACGGCCAGGGTGATGTTCTGGCCAACTCCCAGGTCCGGAATGATGCCTTGGCGCTTGCGGTCCTCAGGGACCATGCACAGGCCGGCGCGGATCGACTTGAGCGGTGTGCGCGTATCGACCTGTTGGCCGTTGAGCCAGACTTCGCCTTCGTAGCGGCCGGGATAGGCGCCGAACAGTGCCGACACTAGCTCGGTGCGACCGGCGCCGACCAGCCCGGCGATGCCGAGGATTTCCCCGCGCTTGAGAGAGAAGGAAATGTCGTCGACCCGTTTGCGCTTGGGGTTGTCGACGTCGTAGCAGGTGACGTGGCGCGCCTCGAATATCACCTCGCCGATGTCATGGGGTTCGGTGGGGTAGAGGTTGCTCATTTCCCGTCCGACCATCTGGGTGATGATCTTCGGAATATCCATCTCGGTCATGGCGGTGGTGGCGATGTGTTTGCCATCGCGGATCACCGAAATGGTGTCGCACACGGCGGCCACTTCATCGAGCTTGTGGGAGATGTACACGCAGGCAACGCCCTTGGCCTTGAGGTCGCGGATGATGTCCAGCAGCACCTCGATTTCCGAACGGGTCAGGGCCGAGGAGGGCTCATCGAGGATCAGCAGCCGCGCTTGCTTGTTCAGCGCCTTGGCAATTTCCACCAGTTGCTGGTAGCCACCACCGTACTGGGAAACCGGTAGCGAGACGTTCATGTCCGGCACTTTGAGTTCACGCATCAGGGCCTCGGCGCGGTGGATCATCGCCGGGTAGTTCATGCGCCCGCCGGGCAGCGTCAGCTCGTGGCCCATGAAGATGTTTTCGGCGACCGACAGGTCGGGGACCAGGGTCAGTTCCTGGTGAATGATGACGATCCCGGCGGCTTCGGTTTCGCTGATGGACTGCGCCTTGAGCGGCTGGCCGTCCCAGAGGATTTCACCGTCCCAGGTGCCGTAGGGGTAGACCGCCGAGAGGACTTTCATCAGCGTGGATTTACCGGCGCCGTTCTCGCCGCACAGGCCGACGCATTCACCCGGCCGGACCTTGATGTCGATGCCGTTCAGGGCTTTGACACCGCTGAAGGTTTTGACGATGCCATTCATTTGCAGCAGGTAATCGGACATGGCGAGGGCTCATAGAAAAGGGCTCACACATAAGCAGGTGGGGATGGCCGGGGGCCAGGCGCACCCTAATGCCAGAGTCAGGCAAAGTCCCTGTGGGAGCGGGCTTGCTCGCGAAAGCGGTGCATCAGTCTGCATTGATGTTGACTGACCCACCGCTTTCGCGAGCAAGCCCGCTCCTACAGAAATCACTGCCCGGCGATCTGCGCCTTGGTGTAGAACCCATCCTTTTCCAGCAAGTCGATGTTGTCCTTGGTCAGCGGTGTCGGGGTGAGCAGGATGGTGTCGACTTTTTTGCTGCCATTGTCGTATTGCGAGCTGTAGCTGGGTTTCTCGTTACGCGCCAGTTGCACCGAGAGCTTGGCGGCTTCCGAGGCGATCAGTTTCAGCGGCTTGTAGACCGTCATGGTCTGGGTGCCATCGATCACCCGCTTGACCGCTGCCAGGTCGGCGTCCTGCCCCGAGATCGGCACCTTACCGGCCATTTTCTGCGCCGCCAGGGCCTGGATCGCGCCGCCAGCGGTGGCATCGTTGGAGGCGACGATGCCATCGATTTTGTTGTCGTTGCGGGTCAGGGCGTTTTCAACGATGCTCAGGGCTTCGGTGGGGTTCCATTCCTTCACCCACTGTTGACCGACAATCTTGATATCACCCTTGTCGATGGCCGGTTGCAGCACCTTCATCTGGCCTTCGCGCAGGACCTTGGCGTTGTTGTCCGTTGGCGCGCCACCGAGCAAGAAGTAGTTGCCCTTGGGCGCCGCTTTCAACACGCCACTGGCCTGCATCTCGCCGACTTTTTCGTTATCGAAGGAGATGTAGGCGTCGATGTCGGCATTGAGGATCAGGCGGTCATAGGACACCACCTTGATCCCGGCCTTCTTGGCTTCGGCGACGGCGTTGGTCAGCACGGTGGCGTTGAACGGCACGATGACGATCACATCGACGCCACGGGAAATGAGGTTTTCGATCTGGGATATCTGCTTCTGCTCGTTGGCGTCGGCCGACTGCACGAAGACCTTGGCGTCGAGTTTTTCCGCTGCGGCGACGAAGTAGTCACGGTCCCGCGACCAGCGTTCCAGACGCAGGTCATCGATGGAAAAACCGATCTTGGGGTGGGCCGCATCGGCCATGACCGGCAGCGAGAGCAGGGCCAGGGCGCCGGCGAGTAACGTGCGTTGTAGCTTTTTCATGGTGGTGCGTCCTTTTATTGTTGTTTGAAAGACACTGCCTGACGATGAGCGTGGTGCGGATAGAACTGTAGAGACTCACCGGGCGCCGCGTGCAGAGATTTGTCGCGAGAATGTAACAGCCTCTGCGTTGCGGACGCCGCCTGTTGTCAGGGGTAGATAAACCGGTTGACCACGTTTTCCAGCATCTCCTGTCGACCGCTGACAGCCTGGGGATTGAGTTCGTTATTGAAGGCATGCTCAGCCAGTGACGCGAGGCTGAACTCACCCGCCAGCACTGCCTGGCCGAATGGCTGCTGCCAGCCGGCGTAGCGTTGGTCCTTGAATTGCTGCAGTTGATCGTTCTGCACCATGGTCGCCGCGCGTTCCAGGGCCAGGGCGAGGACGTCCATGGCGGCGACGTGGCCGTGGAACAGGTCGACGTCGTCGACGCTCTGGCGGCGGACCTTGGAGTCGAAGTTGAACCCACCGTTAGTGAAACCGCCGGCCTTGAGGATCTCGTAGGTGGCCAGGGTCATTTCCTCGACGCTATTGGGGAACTGGTCGGTGTCCCAGCCGTTCTGCGGATCGCCACGGTTGGCGTCGATGCTGCCGAAGATCCCCAGCGACACCGCCGTGGCGATCTCGTGATGGAAGCTGTGCCCGGCCAGGGTCGCGTGGTTGGCCTCGATGTTGACCTTGATCTCGTTCTCCAGGCCGTACTGTTGCAGGAAGCCGAACACCGTGGCGCTGTCGTAATCGTATTGGTGCTTGGTCGGCTCCTGGGGCTTGGGCTCGATCAGCAGGTCGCCCTTGAAGCCGATCTTGTGCTTGTGCTCGACCACCATTTGCATGAAGCGGCCCAGTTGTTCGCGCTCGCGCTTCAAGTCGGTGTTGAGCAGGGTTTCGTAACCTTCGCGACCGCCCCACAACACGTAATTGGAGCCTTTGAGCCGTTGGGTGGCGTTCATGGCGCTGAACACCTGGGCGGCGGCACAGGCGAACACTTCCGGGTCCGGGTTACTGGCGGCGCCGGCGGCAAAACGCGGGTTGCTGAAACAGTTGGCGGTGCCCCACAACAGCTTGATCCCGGCCTGCTCCTGATGGCGCTCCAGGTGGTCGACCATCTGGGCGAAGTTGTTACGGTAGTCCTTCAGCGAATTGCCTTCCGGGGCGACATCGGTGTCGTGGAAGCAGTAGTAGTCGATGCCCAGTTTGGAGAAGAACTCGAAAGCCGCTTCGGCCTTGCCGATGGCCAACTCCAGCGGATCCCCGCTGCGCTGCCACGGGCGCTTGAAGGTGCCGGCGCCGAACACATCGGAGCCCGGCCAGACGAAGGTATGCCAGTAACAAACCGCCATGCGCAGGTGCTCGCGCATGGGTTTGCCGAGCACCAGCTTGTCGGCATCGTAGTGGCGGAAGGCGAGGGACGAGGCGCTGGCGGCGCCTTCATAGCGAATCTTGTCGACACCGGGGAAGTACGGCATGGGCGATTTCCTTTTTATTCTTGGCGGTGTCTCGATACTAACGCCGGGCCTGTGGCTGCTGATTATGAAAATCACCAACAGGTCGTTCGATTTTGAGTATTGAGATTCGTTGATTGCGCGCCTAGTCTGTGTTCACTGGTCCAGGGTAAAAACAATGAAAACCGTCCCGCCCGTCCACCGCATTGCACTGTTGTTCAACGGCAGCAAGATCTACGACCGCGGCATCATCAGCGGTATCGGCAATTACCTGAGCAGCACCCGCGCGTCCTGGGATTTGTTCCTCGAGGAGGATTTTCTCTGTCGCTTGAAAGGGATCGAGCGCTGGCAGGGCGACGGGATCATTGCCGACTTCGACGACCCGCTGATTGGCGAGGCGCTGGCCGGGATCAAGTTGCCGGTGGTGGCGGTGGGCGGGTCTTATCAGGATGCCCGCGCGTACCCCAAGGGCATTCCCTATGTCGCCACTGACAATGATGCGCTGATGAAATTGGCCTACGAGCACCTGATCGAGGCCGGCTTGACACGCTTTGCCTGCTTCAGCCTGCCGGAAGCACAAACCAATCGCTGGGCCCAGGAACGGGAAAAAGCTTTTCGCCGACTGCTGCAGCGCGATGGTCTGCACGTCGAGGTCTATCGCGGCATGGGCACCAGCGCGCCGCTGTGGGACAGTGCCGTCGAACAACAGATCGCCTGGCTGCAAAGCCTGCCCAAACCCATCGGCATCATCGCCGTCAGCGACGCGCGCGCTAGGCAACTGCTGCAAGCCTGCCTGACCGCCGGCATCGCCGTGCCCGAGCAGGTGGCGTTGATCGGCATCGACAACGACCCGCTGACCCGCAGCCTGACGCGAGTGCCGCTGAGTTCGGTAATCCAAGGCACCGAAACCATGGGCCGCACCGCCGCGCGCCTGCTTCATCAAATGCTGCACGGCATGCCGTCCACGGGTACACAGGTGCTGATTCCCCCCGATGCGATCAACGTGCAAGCCTCGAGCCTGCATCAACCGTTGGGCAATCCCTATGTCATGCAGGCGCTGCTGTTCATCCGCCAATACGCCTGCCAGGGCATCAAGACTGCCCAGGTGGCGGCCTATGTGGGAGTGTCGCGATCATCGCTGGAATCGCACTTTCGCAAGGAACGGGGCTGCAGCGTCCACGACGAGATCCTGCGCTTCAAACTGGCGGCGGCCGCCAGCGGACTGGAAAACACTGATTCGCCAATTGCCGACATTGCGCAGAATTGCGGCTTCAAGTCGGCGCAGTACCTGCACACAGTGTTCCGCCGCGAATTTGGCTGCACGCCTCGGGAATATCAGCAGGGCGCTAACGCAGCGACTTACTGACCCACCGCCCTTGTGGCGAGGGGATTTATCCCCGTTGTGTGGGAGCACGCTTGGTGGGAGCAAAGCTTGCTCGCGATTGAGTCGGCACACTCAACATGGATGCAAGCAGCCCCACCGCCATCGCGAGCAAGCTCAGCTCCCACAGGGGGGGGTGTACGCAGGATTTGCGACCAGCCTGGAGCCAGTGTGGGAGCCGAGCTTGCTCGCGATAACGACAGCACTTTCAACATGGATGTAAGCAGCCCCACCGCCATCGCGAGCAAGCTCGCTCCCACAGGGGGTTGTGGCGTACGCAGGATCTGCGAACAGCCTGGAACCAGTGTGGGAGCCGAGCTTGCTCGCGATGACGGCAGCACATTCAACATGGATGCAAACAGACCCACTGCCATCGCGTTCAGCCTTGTTCCAACAGTGGGATAAATCCCTCGCCAAACAGTTCTGTGTTGGCTTAAATGTCCGGCATTAGGGCTTGTGCCTTTTGGGCTGCGGCGACGGCGCTGGCTCATCGACTTATTAGGGAAGCATTGAATGGCGTTCAGGGTGTTGGTGGTCGGTGGGTATGGCAATTTCGGCAGCATTGTTTGCAGGCATTTGGCGGTGATGCCAGGTATAGAGCTGGTGCTCTCGGGCCGTGATCCCAAGAAGTTGCTGCGCAAAGTCGCTGAGTTGAACACCCAATCGGGCACGGTCTGCGACAGCTGGTGCGGCGATGCCATGGGGCCTGAGTTCAAATCCGTGCTGGGCTCGATGAACATTCAGTTGGTCATCCACACCGGCGGGCCGTTTCAGGGGCAATCCTATGCAGTGGCTGAGAGTTGTATCGACGCGGGCGTGAACTACTGTGACCTGTCCGATTCCAGGGCCTTCGTCACTGGCATTGGCGCTCTCGATGCCCGGGCAAAACAGGCGGGCGTGGCGATCCTCAGTGGTTGCAGTTCAGTGCCGACGCTATCGGCCGCGATCATCGATCAGCAGCGCTATCGCTTTAAACGCATCGACTCGATCGAACATGGTATTTCCTCTTCGGCCAAGATGCCCGGACTGTCCACCGTCGAAGGCGTCCTGGCCTACGCCGGCAAGCCGATCAAGCAGCTCAGGAACGGCCAGGTGCATGAGGTGTTGGGCTGGCAGGATCTTGAACTGCGCAAAATGCAGCACATGGGCACTCGGCTGCTGGCCAATGTCGACGTGCCGGACATGGATATCTTTGCCGGCCGCTATGGCGCCCAGACCCTGAGTTTCAAGGCCGGTTCAGGCCTTAAGCTCGGCGGCGTGGCCAACTACCTGCTGGCCCAGGCACTGCGCAAAGGCATCGTCCGTGACCATGCCCCCTGGGCCGCAAGGCTTCATCGCTGGGGGCTGTGGTTCGAGCGATTCGGCGATGGCAAAAGCGCGATGTACATCGATGTCCGAGGCATCGGGCTTGAAGGAAAACCGTTGTTCATGACGGCGCAGCTCACGGCCTTGAATGACAAGGGCCCGGAAATCCCCAGCTGCGCTGCCGTTGCCTTGGCTGCGAAACTCGCCCAGGGCTACTTGCCCGCACCCGGTGCCCGCGCGTGCGTCGGCGAAATCACCGTCGACGAATACATGGCCGCGATCAACGATCCGGAAAACCTGAGCCTGTCCGTGCACTTTTCTGACGAGCAGGGCTGACCATGCTCTATCTGTGCCTGAAATACATCCACGTCATCGCCGCTGTTTTCCTGTTCGGATTCGGCATGGGCTCCTACCTGTACCTGATCGCCGCCGGCCGCACGGCCAACCCTCAAGTGATCGCGCACGTGGCCAGGGCGGTCGTACGGTTCGACACCTGGATTACCACGCCGGCCGGCTTTATTCAGATCATCACGGGCTACCTGCTGCTGACGCTCGCCGGGCTTCCCCTGACCACCGAATGGGTGATGACCTCGCTGATCATCTTCCTGTGCGTGGGGGCGCTTTGGCTGCCGGTATTGGTGCTGCAGAAGCGGTTGTTCGTGCTGGCGTCAAGCGCGGTCGAAACTGGAAAAACGCTCGATGATCAGTACCTTCCCGTGTACAGAAAATGGTTCTGGTTGGGTATCTGCGGATTTTCGGGGATGTTTGTGATCGTGATGATCATGGTGACCAAGATGACGCCATGGCGATTGGTTGGGTTGTTGGCGTAGGAGGGCGATCAGCTGGGCGCCTTCAAGAAACGTCGTTCATGATCCGGGTCCGGCAGAAGGCACGTGTCGTATTTTCCGAAGAGCCAATAGCGATTCAAGGCAACCCGGTCATAGGCCCAATCGCGAAGCGCGCGGGGGAAAATGCGTAAAAGCTTCACCGATCGCCAACGGGCGGGCAACTGGGCGGCGACTTCGAAAAACGCATCCGAACGTACCCAGTAGTGCCGGTCACGAATCACCGCCATGGTGTCGAATTGATCCAGGGGCAAGCCTGCCCAGTCAAGCAGCGCCTGGCCCTCGGGCGACTGTACGGCGGCCAACCGGACGCGTCGGTCGTGGTCATGGCGGATCAAAAATCTCGCCCAGCCATTGCACAGCTTGCACACGCCGTCGAACAAGACCACGGTCTCGCCAGGCTTGAGCAATGGCGCGGCAGAGGATCGGATTTGGGAGGCGGGCATCAGCGTGGGTCCGGCGGGCTTGGTTATCCTGGATGATACTCGTGTGCCAGAATGAAAGCCTGCTTTATACCAGGATGAATGGAGCGCCTATGATCCCGGGATATCGTGTTCGCGTTCATTGTTTGATTGGTGCTCTGTTTTGCCTGTTCTGCGCTTTGTTCGCCAGTCCTATCTACGGCTGCCGGACGTATGCAGTGCAGTTCGCGACGGCTCTGATAAATGCCGGTCACTTGAATGGTGCGCCTTGGTCGTCGTGCCCAAAGGGGATCCGCGTACCACCTTCCTAAACCCACAGGCCAAACCGATAATCGCGTTCTGTCCCTTCGTGCAGCGCTAATTGCTCGATCAGGAAACCACACCGCTTGAGTACTTTGGTCGAGCCGATATTGTCGGCGTAGACGTGGGCCACCAAGCGTTTAAGGTTCCAGTGCGCCTGAGCCTGCTGGATCAGATGCTTCACCGCCAGTGTCGCCAGTCCCTGTCCGCAGGCGCTTTGGGCTATCCGATAGCCGACCTCTGCTGACCCCTCGGCCATGTCGATGTCTTTGAGGTTCGCTCGGCCCACGATTTTCCCCTCAGAATCTTCGATGACAAATGGATGCCAGGTTCCGGCGGCGAAATCAGACAGGTATGTTGCGATGTGCTCGGTGACGCCCTGCACCGAGTAAAAAGCCGGATCGCGAGGGTCAATGTGGCGCTCGAACCAGTCGCGGTTGTCCAGCTCAAAGGCCAGTAACGCTTCAGTATCCGAACTGTGCAGGGTACGAATGGTGACAGGGTTCATGCTCACACCGACCTTCCTTTATCGACCCGCTAACGGGTAGTGCTTGATACGACAGGCGTAGCTGTTGCCGTCGCCTTTACATATGCCATCCAGATACCGGTAATCGATACGTACCGATTGGCCTTTCTTGGGCCATTGCCGGCGGGGGAGCGTGGCTTGGTAATCAGTCGTTTCTGGCGTGAAAGTGAGCGTGGTCCCTGCCTCCGGGCATTCTGCGCTGGTCGATGCCGGACTGACTTTCAGGACCTGGGCCTGTAGCTGCGGATACGGTTGTTTCAGCACTTCAACGATACGCAGTTCCAAGCGGCAAATTTGCCAGGTTGCGGCTTGTGCTGGCTCAGCCGGAATTGAAAGTGCCAAAGCAGCCAGGGCATAACCCATCGTATGATTTTTCATTGTTGCGAATGCCTGGAGGGGTGATGTGCTGCCAAAACGCCCAAGACCAGTTGCCTGGCCAGCCGAGAAGTCAGGTACTTGTAGATCAACTGTAGAGCCCCAACAGGCGAAAGGCCCCATCAGTGGTCAGGGCTATGATCTCCGCCAGCGAGTGCAGCAGTATCGGGACCAGCAGGCCACCGCTGTTGATTCTCGCGATGGCGAGCACGCAGCCACAAGCAAAGAGCAGCGCGACGGTTGTCCAGTTACCGTATTGGATGTGAATGCCGGCGAAGATGGCCGACGTCACGATGATCGCGATCCATTTCCAGGCAGCGCTGTTCTCGTAGGGGAACAGTCGCAGCAGGTAATGGCGGAAAAACAACTCCTCGGCGATGGGTGGAAGCACGATCAGTGAGGCGACTTTGATCGCGAGTTGCCAACCGGTGAGGCCTGCCAGGAATTCGGCCATGAAGGCCTCTTGAGGCAACCCGAGCGCGGCGATGGCGACCCCGCAAAGCGCATAGGCCCCGATGATGCCGAGCGCGCCGACCCGCAGCGGTTTACTGATGGCGTTACCGCGCAGTTGGGCGCGCGAATCGGCACGGTATTGCCAGACGAACAGGGCGAGGAGAATAAGCGCGACTGAGCCCATCGTGGCGGTAAGCGATAGGTACGACTCTGCCGGTATGAGGAGAACCGCGGGTATTGCGGCTAGAAAAAACACCAGGGTGGCAAGAACGAACATGCCCAATCGCCGGAAGAAGCGGTAACCCGCAGAAGTGGGGGCGGGTAGGAGCTGAGGGGCGGCACCAAGATTCGTCACAGTCACTCCATGAGTGCAAAGAAGGAAAGGCATGCTGCCAGCATTCTCGGCCGTCTGGTATGGGTTGCTAGCGGCTTTGTGGAAAAGTAGGCAGATTTTTCAAGGTCAAATACTGTCAGGCTGTGCGCTGGTGTAAAAAAACCGCGGGGACTAGCCCTGGTAGACCGCCGCACTCCAATACTGGCTGCTGTTGCGCTTCTGACGAGTCCAGCCGTCTGCCTCCAATTGCTTGGCGATCATTCGATTCATCCAGCCATGCCCCAGCAGCAGGACCGGGCCATTGCCGGCAAGTACCTGCAGCCGTTGCGCTGCGCTGTTGGCACGCAGCTTCGCGGCACCTGCGGATTCAACTCGGCGTGAGTAGCCGCACAACCATAAGATCCGCAGGATGAACGCCCAGGTAAATGGTGAGAGCCTTGGCCATTTCCAGCGGCCATAAGGCAGTTGCGCTTCACAGAAAAGCGCGTCGACGACTGTGGGCTCCAGGCCTAGCGCCAGGGCAGAGGCCAGCGCACGGGGCGCGGAGCTGGAAACGATGACCGTGGCGGTCGCGGCGAGCTGTTGGCTGGCATCCGGGGCGGGGTGATGAGTGATTTCCGAGCGGTCGTAGTGTTCGATCCAGTCTTTCATATCGAGCGCTGATACCTTGGCGGTCGCGCCCAGTTTTGGCTGGCCGTGACGCATCAGGATTATTTCTCTGGGCACAGTCTGTGACGTCCTTGTATCAGGTGCGTTTTTCCTGCGAGGCAGGTGCACTGTAGTTTTTGAACCAATCATGCTCACGATACCACGCCACGGTATCGCTGATGGTCCGCTCCAGCGTGCGAAAGCGTACGCCGAGCTCTTGTTCACTTTTGCTGTGATTGAACCGGCTGCGGCCGGCTTCTCGCACTAACAGGCGCAAGGTGGCCATGCTCAGCAGAACCGGTTTGCGGGTGATACGGGCATAGAGCTCTTGCACCGCCGCCAGTATGTATAGAAGGGGCAGCGGTACTTGTCGAGCGGGTGTCTTGACGCCCGCGATGCGTCCAAGGACAGGCACCAGTTCGCCCATGGTCATATGCCGGCCTGCGGCGAGATAACGTTCTCCCCGGCGCCCATGGTCGGCAGCGGCAATATGCGCCAATGCCACATCGCGGGCATCGACCACGGAAAAACTGCCGGGGATCAGGCCGGGCAATTTGCCGTTCACGACATCGTTGACCAACTGCCCCGAGGAGGTCGGCCCAATGTCGGCGGGGCCCCACATCCAGCCAGGCAGGACCATGCAGGCATGCATTTCGGGATGGTCTTGCAGAAACGACAGAATGACTCGGTCGGCGAGAATCTTGCTGCGGTAGTAGTCATCCGCGTCGGCCTCGGCACGCAAACAGGTTTCATCGATGGATGTGCCGGGCGCCCCGTCGAGCACGGCGATCGATGAGGTATGGATGAACCGTCGGATGCCGGCGCGGAAGGCCTGGTCAATCAGCTCCCGGGTACCGGTGACATTGATCTTTTCCAGAGCTTTCCAGTGGCTGCCGCCCTTGTAGTTGTCGCGAAAGAATGCCGCCGTGTGAAACACCGTATCGCAGCCTTGCAGCGCCGGTGCGAAGGCCTCGACGTCGGCCATGTCCCCCACGATCAGTTCCACCCGTGGCAGCTTGGCGAACTGCTGTTCACCTTTGGCCCTTGACCGGACCAGGGCTTTGACCGCGTAGCCACGCGCGATCAATTCACGCACCAGGTTGTTGCCCAGCAAGCCCGTGGCGCCAGTGACGAAGACGCTGTACATGGTTCGAATCCTTCCTGTTGTTTTGACGGCGTGTAGATATACCGTCCAGGCCCCTCGCGAAAAACAGCGGCTGCTGCATAATGGCTTTGCATATATGCAGACCAGGGAAGGATGACGCATGGCGTTGCAAGCAAATTGGGATGATCTTCGCCTGCTGTTGGCGGTTTCGCGGCGTGGCAGCTTTCTTCAAGCGGGCCAGTTGCTGGGGATAGCACCGTCCACGGTGTCCCGCCGTTTGACCCAGTTGGAGAGCGCCCTGGGTGAGCCACTGGTGGAGCGGGGCGTGGATGGATGCTGGCTGACCCCGCGCGGCCAATCGCTGCTGGAGGTTGCCCTGGCTGCGGAATCGGGTTTGCGACGCCAAGCCGTGGCGGACCTGTCCGAGCAGCCCAAGGAGCTATCGGGCAGTGTTGTCGTCAGTGCCGGGGAGGGTTTTTCATCTGGCGTGCTGGAGGCCGCCAGTCGCTTTACTGCTTTGCATCCGCGCTGTTCGGTGGAGTTGCTGTCAACGCCAGACTTCCACAAAATCGTCCGCGGCGTGGCGGACATTGCGGTACGCACGGCCCATTTGGGCGAACCGTCGCTGATTTATCGCCCCATCGGCAAATTCGCCTACGGTGTCTTCGCGGCTGCCAGTTATCTGCAACGGTTTCCCGGCATGACGCTGGCCACTGCGGCCAACATTGCCCTGTTGCCGCCGTTGGACATGTTGCCGCAAATGCGTGCGGCAACAGCCGCGGGCCTGGAGCGAGCGCAGATCAGCGTGAGCTCCTTCGCCGCACAGCTTGAATCGGTGAGACGAGGTATGGGGGTAGGCGTGTTGCCGCGGATTCTGGCAAAGGACCTGGTCGAGGTGTTCCCGCAGATCGAGCTTCCAGACTTGGAGGTTTATCTGGTGACCCGGCCACAGGCATTGAAACAGGCCCATATCAAATGTTTTTTTGCCATCCTGGAACAGGTGCTGATCGAAGCCGTTTCCATGGACAGCAGATAACCCCGTGGCGAGGGAGCTTGCTCGCGCTGGGCTGCGCAGTAGCCCCCTTCGCGAGCAAGCCCCCTCGCAACCATGAATCAAATACGCCCCAATGATCTACCCCGCAGATTCAGTGCTCAGCCTTGTTTGGACCCTCTGCCAATCTGCCAGACATACGGCGGCTCCGTGCCGTTGATTTCCCAGTCGCCAATGATCCGCTCCTTATAGATCAGCGGGTTGTGCGAGGCGGCGGTGCGCGCATTGCGCCAGTGGCGGTCGAGGGCTTTGCCGGTGCTGGTGGCCGAAGCGCCGAGGGCGTTGAACAGGTCGCTGGTGGCGCGCAGCACCAGGTCGGAGATCACCACCTGGGCCTGGGCGGATTCCAGTTCGGCGGCGATGTTGGCGGTGTGCTCGGCCTCGGCGTTACGGCCAAAGCGGCTTTCATAGGCGCGTTGCGAGGCGCCCGCGGCACGCAGGGCCGTGGCTTCGGCAGCGTAGACCTGGGCCGAGGCCTTGCCGACCACTTGCTGCACTTGTACGTCCTGGCTGACTTGGCTGGCATTGCCGGTGCTGAAGATCCGTGTGCGTTTGTTCACCTGCTCGGTGATGTCGCGCACGGCTGCGCGACCGGAGCCGGCCAGCACCGCCAACAACACCAGTTGATAGAACGCCGTCTGGTACTTGAAGCGGGTGGCAAAGTCGATGAGGTTTTCGGCCTCGACCACGGCGTTCTCGAACACCGACGTCCCGCTGCCGGTGGTGCGTTGGCCAAAGCCGTCCCAATCGTCACTTTGCTTGACGCCCGGCTGGTGGACATTGACGGCGGCGATCACGTCGCTGCCGTTGTCGTCACGCTGGGCATACAGGTCGATCCAGTCGGCGAAAATGCTGCCGGTGCTGTAGTACTTGGTGCCGTTGACGACCCATTGATCGCCCTGGCGAGAAACGCGGGTACCGACTTCGCCGATTTTCACCGCGCCGATTTCGGTCCAGGCATTGCCCACCAGATCGCCCTCGACGAAGCGCTTGAACCAGGTGTCCTGTGGACTGCTGGCGTGGGCATTGAGGCGGTCCTCGACAAAGGCGAAGTGACCGCGCAAGGCCTGGGGCAGGTTGGAGTCGGCCTCGGCCAGTTCGATCAGCAGTTGCAATAATTGCGGCAGCGAAGCCCCGGCACCGCCGAACTCGACCGGTACGCGCACGGCGCCAAAGCCGGCTTCCTTCAACCACTTGACCTGTTCGAAGGGCAGGCTGCGGGTCTGCTCACGCTCCAGGGCGCCGCTCTGGATGCGTGCGAAAATCGGCCGAAACCGCTCGGCCAAGGCTTGGTAGTCAGTGCCGGTGGACAGGACAGGCGGCAGGTGTTGTTGCTGTGCGGTCATGATGAAGTTCCTACTGATGACGAGAGGGTGGGCAGGCTGAAGACCTGCCGGTGCCTGGAGCCATTGCACGCTCCATGCCTGACGTCAAAGGCCCGTAAAACCTGGGGCTGCACGGCCCTCATGGGGGAAAGGGGTGTCGGCCTGCGGACAATCTGTTGCGCGACTGTGTGCTGGGCAACAGTCATCGCCGCGAGCAACGACACCCCGCGGTGTTGCCCAGGCAACAGCGCAGCAACAGCTTGTCGGTCGGGCGACAGCACAGAGATTGTCTTAACCTATTAAGTATTTGATTAATAACGGAATATTAAGGTGGCACGGTTGCTGCTGTAGACCTTGTGCAGACGCTGCGACGGCGTCTATTGGCATGAGGTAAGTGATGAGCAAGCAATTCAAAGTGGTGGCGGTGTCAGGCAGCGTGCAGCAACCGTCGCGCACCCTGGTCCTGCTCAAGGCGCTGGTGGAAAGGCTCGGGCAGCAATTGCCGATCGAGGTGCGTTTGGTCGAGCTGGCCAGGATCGGTCCACAGTTCGCCGGCGTACTGCGTCGCGAGGCGTTGCCCGCCGCCGTGCAAGAAGACCTGCAGGCCATTGAAAGCGCTGATCTGCTGATTGCGGCGAGCCCGGTCTATCGGGCGTCGTACACCGGCCTGTTCAAGCATCTATTCGATTTCGTTCATCACGAAGCCCTTAAAAACGTGCCGGTGCTGCTGGCCGCGACTGGGGGTTCCGATCGCCATGCCTTGATCATCGACCACCAGTTGCGGCCACTGTTCGGCTTCTTCCAGGCCCTCAGTCTGCCCGTGGGGGTGTATGCCAGCGAAACCGATTTCACTCACTACGGGATCTCCAGCGCGCAGGTGCTGGAGCGCATCGAGCGCGCTGTCGAGTCGGCGTTGCTGAGCCTTGTCCCGGATGTGCGGCGCAACGCCAGCGCCGCCTGATCAATCACTTCATTTCAACGAGCCGTGGAGTACATGCAATGAGCCAGGACACGATCAAATTTGCTTACTGGGTGCCCAATGTCAGCGGAGGGTTGGTGGTCAGCAAGATCGAACAGCGCACCGACTGGGGGATCGACTACAACCGCAAGCTTGCGCAAATCGCTGAGGATGCAGGCTTCGACTACGCCCTGTCCCAGGTGCGCTTTACCGCCGGGTACGGTGCCGAATACCAGCATGAATCGGTGGCGTTCAGTCACGCCTTGCTGGCCGCCACCACACGCCTGAAAGTCATCGCCGCCGTGTTGCCGGGGCCATGGACGCCGTCGGTGCTGGCCAAGCAGATCGCAACCATCGATCACCTGACCGGCGGCCGAGTGGCGGTCAACATCGTGTCGGGCTGGTTCAAGGGCGAGTTCACCGCCATTGGCGAACCGTGGCTGGAGCACGATGAGCGCTATCGCCGTTCCGAGGAATTCATCACGGCACTCAAGGGCATCTGGACCACCGACAACTTCACCTTTCGCGGTGACTTCTACCGCTTTCATGACTACACCCTCAAGCCAAAGCCGTTGCAGCAGCATCCGGAAATCTTCCAGGGCGGCAGCTCACGTGCCGCCCGGGACATGGCCGCCCGTGTCTCCGACTGGTATTTCACCAACGGCAATACCGTCGAGGGGATCAAGGCTCAGGTCGATGACATCCAGGCGAAAGCCGCGGCCAACAACCACAAGGTCAAGGTCGGGGTGAACGCGTTCGTCATCGCCCGCGACACCGAGGAAGAGGCGCGTGCGGTCCTCGCCCAGATCATCGACCAGGCCGACCCCGAAGCGGTGAATGCCTTCGGTGATGCGGCGAAACAGGCCGGCAAGTCCAGCCCGGAAGGTGAGGGCAACTGGGCCAAATCCAGCTTCGAGGACCTTGTGCAGTACAACGACGGCTTCAAGACCAACCTGATCGGCACGCCGCAGCAGATCGCCGAGCGCATCGTGGCGCTCAAGGCCGTGGGGGTTGACCTGGTGCTCGCGGGCTTTTTGCACTTCCAGGAAGAAGTCGAGTATTTCGGCCGCAAGGTCCTGCCGCTGGTGCGTGAACTCGAACAACGCACAGTGGCGCCCAGAACGGCGGCAGTCGCTTAGGCCCGGGAGAGCACATGGTCACGTCCACCGACACACCACGGCACGCGATGCCGGCCAGTTTGCCCCAGTGGCTGCGCCAGCAGGCGCACTGGCACGGCAGCGGCATTGCCCTGCGCCATAAGCACCTGGGCGTTTGGCAGGAGCGAACCTGGCGGCAGCTGGCTGACGAGGTGCACAGTCTGGCGAGTGCCTTGCAGGCCTTGGGTTTTTCGGTGGGCGCGACCCTGACGATCATCAGCCGCCCGCGGCCGCAGGCGCTGCTGGCGGCACTGGCTGCGCAGTGGTTGGGCGGCGTGGCGAGCCTGATCGATCCGTTGGACCTGTCGAGCACGTCACTGCTCGGCGAACTGCAACCGGATTTCGTACTGGCCGAAGGGCACGAGGAAATCCTTCTGCTGTGTGCTGCGCGGGTGAGGCCGCAGGTTGTGATCTATCTCGACAAGCGTGGCCAGTCGGGTTCAGCCGCGTTCGGTCAAGTGCTGGACTACTCGGCCTTGGTGGCCGAGCGCACGTCCGCTGAACTGACGCCGCAAGCGCGGCCGCTGCATACGGCTTTTGTCTTTTACCGCCAGGGCCCGCAGGCCATCGAGCAACAACGCATCAGCCACGCCGAGCTGTTGCAGGAAGGTCGGCGCCTGGTGCAACGGGAAGGGTTGGGGCGCCAGGAAGAAGCACTGGCGGCCCGGGCTTTCGCCTCGGGCGGTCAGGCTCGCTACTTGTTGGCGCCTTGGCTGATTGCCGGCTTTCGCCTGAACTTCCCGGAGAACCTGGCGACCCGTGATCGTGACCGGCGTGAGCTGGGCCCGACGCTGGTGGCGGGCACGCGTGAGACCTACGCGCGCCTGCACAGGGAGGCGCTGGCGCGTTTGCCGGAGGCGGGCAGTTGGCAGCGCCGGCTGGTGGACTGGGCCTTGGCAGCGCGCCCGGGTCTGTTGCAACGCTATTTGGGGCACTGGTTGGTCCGGCGACCCTTGCGCGACGTCCTGGGTTTTTCTCGCACTCGCGCGCCGTTGCTGGTGGGGGATGCCTTGAGCCCCGAGACCCAGGCGTTTTTCGAGGCCTTGGGGATCCAGGTCCGCCATTGGCGCGATTCGACCGAGTGGGATGCACCAGAAACTCCCGTGAAAGAAACCACCGACGATTGGATAGAACGCCATTCGCAATTGGCCTGAGAGGAGGCGACCCATGACACACACGGCCGCCACGCATTTGTTGGAGCTGGAGCATATTTCACTGTCATTCAAAGGCGTCAAGGCGGTTACCGACATCAGTTTTCGGGTGGCCACCGGTGAGATCTGCGCCTTGATCGGCCCCAACGGTGCTGGCAAGAGTTCGCTGTTGAATGTCATCAGCGGCGTGTACCAGGCCCAGGACGGGCGCATACGTTTCGACCGGCAGGAGCGGCGCCGGATGCGCGCCCACGAGGTGGCGGTGCGCGGCATCGCCCGGACGTTCCAGAACATCGCCTTGTTCAAGGGCATGAGCGTGCTCGACAACGTGCTCACCGGACGCAATCTCAAGCGGCGCAGCAGTTGGATTGAACAGGCCCTGCGCATCGGCCGGGCTCGGGCCGAGGATGACATCCAGCGTGAAGCGGCGGAGCGGGTCATCGAGTTCCTGCACTTGCAGCCTTGGCGCGACGTGCTGGTCGGCAAGTTGCCCTATGGCTTGCAGAAACGCGTGGAGCTGGCCCGGGCCCTGGCGGCGGAGCCCCGGCTGTTGCTGCTGGACGAACCCATGGCCGGGATGAATGCCGAGGAGAAGCAGCAGATGAGCCGCTTCATCGTCGACATCAACCGTGAACTGGGCACCACTGTGGTGTTGATCGAGCATGACATCGGCGTGGTCATGGGCATCAGCGATCACGTGGTGGTGCTCGATTACGGTCGCAAGATCGGCGACGGACCGCCCGAAGATGTACGGCAGAACCCCGAGGTCATTGCGGCCTATCTGGGCACGCGCCACTAACCCTGGGCATTCGCAGGCTTCTCCGTTTGGAGAGGGCAGGCAAGTTGCGCCCGCAGAACAGGAACAGGCATGGAATTTTTCTTTGAAGTATTGATTGGCGGGCTGTTGGCGGGGGTGATGTATGCCCTGGTGGCCATCGGTTTTGTGCTGATCTACAAGGCCTCCGGCGTGTTCAATTTCGCCCAGGGCGCGATGGTGCTGTTCTCGGCACTGACCTTTGTCAGCCTGCTGGAGCGCGGTGTGCCGTTCTGGCTGGCGTTCGTCATCAGCCTGGCAGCGATGGTGCTGATCGCCGTGGCGGTGGAGCGCGTGGTGCTGCGGCCGTTGGTCAACCGCTCACCGATCACGCTGTTCATGGCCACTCTCGGGCTTTCCTACGTCGTCGAGGGTTTCGCCCAGGCGCTGTGGGGTGCCCAGGTGCACGGCCTGGAACTGGGCATCAGCGATGAACCGCTGGAGTTGGGGGGGATGTTGTTGTCGCAGTTCGACATTTTTGCCGCGCTGACGGCCGCTGCGTTGGTGCTGCTGTTGTCCTGGCTGTTCAACAAGACCCGACTGGGGCTGGCGTTGCGCGCGGTGGCCGATGACCCACTGGCGGCGTTGGCCGTGGGCATCCGCTTGCAACGGGTCTGGGTGGCGGTGTGGGCGGTGGCGGGGTTTGTCGGGTTGGTCGCCGGCCTGCTCTGGGGCGCTCGCCTGGGCGTGCAGTTCTCGCTCTCGCTGGTGGTGCTCAAGGCCCTGCCGGTGTTGATCATCGGCGGCTTTACCTCCATCAGCGGGGCGATTGTCGGCGGGTTGATTATCGGTGCCTCGGAGAAGCTGGCGGAGGTTTACCTCGGGCCCTTCATCGGCAGTGGCATCGAGAACTGGTTTCCCTATGTGCTGGCGCTGCTGTTCTTGCTGGTGCGTCCGGCCGGGTTGTTTGGCGAGCGGGCCATCGAGCGAGTCTAGGGGAGAAGCCACATGTTTTATCGAGAAGCAGGCCAGTTCAACACCCGCTATGCCCAGGACCGCCGTGTCTTCGCCCTGCGCCAGGATCGCCACGGGCTCGCCGTATTGTTGCTGGTTGCGTTCGTCGTGGTGCCCTGGCTGGGGAATGACTACTGGTTCAGCGCGATCCTGATTCCGTTCCTGGTGCTGTCCCTGGCCGGGCTGGGGCTCAACCTGCTGACCGGTTATGCCGGGCAATTGTCCCTCGGCTCAGCGGCGTTCATGGCGGTGGGGGCCTTTGCCACCTACAACCTCGAACTGCGTGTCGCCGGCTTGCCGTTGTTGTTCAGCATCGCCCTGGGCGGGCTGACGGCGGCGCTGGTGGCGGTGCTGTTCGGTCTGCCGAGCCTGCGCATCAAGGGTTTTTACCTGTTGGTCTCGACCCTGGCGGCACAGTTTTTCGTAACCTGGGCGTTGACCCGGTTCAGCTGGTTTTCCAACAACAGCGCCTCGGGCGTGATCACCGCGCCGCGCCTGGACGTATTCGGGGTGAGCCTGGACGCACCGGCCGGGCGCTATCTGCTGACCCTGACAGTCGTGGTGGCACTGTTCTGGCTGGGCAAGAACCTGGTGCGCAGCGAGCTGGGGCGCAACTGGATGGCGGTGCGTGACATGGACACCGCCGCAGCGGTGATCGGCATCCCATTGGCGAAAACCAAGCTGCTGGCCTTCGCCATCAGTGGTTTTTTTCTCGGTGTGGCCGGTGCCCTGTGGGCCTTTGCCTACCTGGGCACCGTGGAGCCCCATGGCTTCGATCTCAACCGGTCGTTCCAGATCCTGTTCATCATCATTATCGGCGGCCTCGGCAGCCTGCTGGGCAACTTTCTCGGCGCGGCCTTCATCGTTTTGTTTCCGGTGTTGCTCTCGAACCTGGTGGCTTTGCTGCCCGGCGGGCTGGTGGACGCCGGCCAGGTGGAGAACCTGCAGAAGATGCTATTCGGCGCGCTGATCATCCTGTTCCTGATCAAGGAACCAGAGGGCCTTGCGCGCCTCTGGCAGCGCTTTCGCGAGCGCGCACGGCTGTGGCCGTTGCGCTACTGAGCGATGCGCACAAGCGGGTTTGCAGTTCCATTTTGTTGGCTTATCACTGGCTTCATCACAAGGAAAATCCGATGTTCAAACGATCATTCGCCAGCAGCCTGGCACTGGCGCTCAGCCTCACCGCCGCAGCCTTTTCCGTCCAGGCGGACAACGAACAATACTTCCCGCTGCAAAGCTATCGTGTCGGTCCTTATGCGGCCGGCGGGACCGGTTTTTTCGGCGGCTTCATCGACTACCTCAAGTACGTCAACGCCAACGGCGGCGTGAATGGCGTCAAGCTGACCTGGAGCGAGTGCGAAACCGAATACGTGGTGGAAAAAGGCGTCGAGTGCTATGAGCGCCTGAAGAAAGGCTTGAACGGCGCGCCAGCGGCGGCCACCAACCCGTTGTCGGTGGGCATCGCCTATGCCACTTTGGAGCGTTCGACAGCCGACAAACTGCCGCTGATCACCATCAACCACGGTCGCACGGATTCCACCGACGGCAGTGTGTTTCCCTACGTTTTTCCGTTGCAGTTGAACCCGTATTCCGAGGTCTCGGCGATCATCAACTACATCGGCCAGCGCGCCGGCGGGTTGGACAAGCTCAAGGGCTTGAAGATCGTCACCTTGTATCACGGCTCGCCCTATGGCAAGGAAACCAACGAGGTCCTGCAAACCCTGGCCGACAAGTACGGCTTTGCGCTGACCTTGCTGGAGGTGCCGCACCCGGGCAACGAGCAACAATCGCAATGGCTGAATATCCGCCGGGAAAAACCCGATTGGGTGATCTTGCGCGGTTGGGGGGTGATGAACCCGGTGGCGCTGAAAACCGCGCAGAAAGTCGGTTTCCCGGCCGATCACATCATTGGCAATATCTGGAGCAATTCCGAGGATGACGCGGCGCCGGCCGGTGCCGCGGCCAAGGGCTTCATCGCCATCACCACTCACCCTTCGGGCACCGATTTTCCGGTTCTGCAGGGCATCAAGCAGCAAGTGGTCGACGCCGGTCATGGCGACTTGGCCGATCCCAAGCGGTTCGGCACCGTGTATTACAACCTCGGCGTGGTCAACGGCATCCTCAACGTTGAGGCGCTACGGATTGCCCAGCAGAAGTTCGGCAAGCAGCCGCTGACCGGTGAGCAGGTGCGTTGGGGGTTCGAGAATCTCAAGCTCGACGACGCCCGACTCAAGGAACTGGGGGCGCTGGGCCTGGTGCAGCCATTGCAGCTGTCGTGCGCGGACCATGAAGGCGGTGGTGCGGTGCGCTTCCAGCAATGGGACGGGACCCAGTGGAAGCTGATCAGCGACTGGGTGCAGGCCGACCGCGCCTTGCTGCGGCCGATCATTGAAGCCTCTTCGCATCAGTACGCCCGGGAAAAAGGCATTACCCCGCGTGATTGCAGCAAGGAATCCTGAGGTATCACGGCGACCCGGACGCTCGCGTCCGGTCGCTCCCTGAAGAGGCGAAAAGCATGACCACGCAAGTGCCGATCCTGCAGATCGACGATATTGAAGTGCTCTACGAACACACCATCCTGGCCGTGCGCAGCGTGTCGCTGACGGTGGCAAAAGGGCAGGTCGTGGTGCTGCTGGGCGCCAACGGCGCGGGTAAGAGCACGACCTTGAAAGCGGCCTCCAACCTGGTGCGCGCCGAACGGGGCGAAGTGGTGCGGGGGCGGATTGTGTACCAGGGAAAGGAGGTGACCCACAGTGCGCCTCACACGCTGGCGGCGAACGGATTGCTGCAAGTGCTGGAGGGCCGGCACTGCTTTGCCCAGTTGACCGTGGAAGAAAATCTCTTGGCCGGCGCCCTGGCGCGCCAGGTTCCGCGGCGCCAGCTTCTGGCCGACCTGGAGTGGGTCTACGCCCATTTTCCCCGTCTGAAACTGCGGCGCAAAAGCCTGGCCGGCTACACCTCGGGTGGCGAGCAACAGATGATCGCGATCGGACGCGCGCTGATGGCCAAGCCGCAACTGGTGTTGCTGGACGAACCGTCGATGGGCCTGGCGCCGCAGATCGTCGAGGAAATCTTCGAAATCGTCCGCCAACTCAATCAGCGCGATGGCGTGAGCTTTTTGATCGCCGAACAGAACATCAACATCGCCCTGCGTCATGCCCACTATGGCTATGTGTTGGAAAGCGGTCGCGTGGTCAGCGAAGGCAGCGCCGAACAACTGGCGACCCGCGACGATCTCCAGGATTTTTATTTGGGCGCGCAAGCGAGAGGGCAGGAAGCTGCCGGGATTGAAGAGCAGCGCTCCCCATAAACGAGCACACCGCCGAGTTGCTATTGTGGCGAGGGAGCTTGCTCCCTCGCCATGGGGGGAATTCAGGTAGACAGGTTGATCACCCGACCATCCTGTGTGCTCAACGTTGAACGACGTTTGTTGACCACCAGCTCACCAATCCTGATCAGCAATGTACGGGTGACGTTGCGGCTCAGGCCCAGCAAGCTGGCGGTGTGCACTTGATTGCAATTGGCGTAACGATAGGCGGCACGCAACAGCGCTGCTTCGACCTGCTCATGGAGGTTGCCGTGCTCCTGCTCGAGCAGTTTTTCAAAGGCCTTTTGCAAGAGTGTCTCGGCGCTTTGAGGGGCGCTTTCCTGCGGGTTGTCCTGGCGCTCGATGCGAAAGTTCGACAGGTGCAGGTCCTGTTCGCCGATCACGTTGTTACGGCAAATCAGCAGCGTGTGATGGATGACGTTTTCCAGTTCGCGGATATTCCCCGGCCAGGAGTAGTCGAGCAGTTTGCGCTGCGCCTGGGCGTCCAGCGTTACCTCACCGTGACCCAGCCTACGGCTGTACTCGGCGATGAAGTGGCGGATCAACGGGAGGATGTCGCCGGGGCGTTCGCGCAAGGGCTTGAGCGCCAGGCTGACGACATTGAGACGGTAGTAGAGATCCTCGCGAAAGTGCCCGGCGTTGATGGCTTTTTCCAGTTGCACATTGGTGGCCGCCAGTACCCGCACATTGATCTTGATGCTCTTGCGCGAGCCCAGGCGGACCACTTCACGCTCTTGCAGCACCCGCAGCAGCTTCACCTGGATCGGCAGCGGCAAATCACCGATTTCATCCAGGAACAGCGTGCCACCATCGGCCTCCTCGAACCAGCCGGCCTTGGCCGTCAATGCGCCGGTGAAGGCGCCTTTTTCATGGCCGAACAGTTCGGCCTCCACCAGCGTCTCGGAAAACGCCCCGCAGTTGACCGCCACGAACGGCTTGTCGCGGCGGGCGCTGAGGTTGTGTACATGGCGGGCGACCAGCTCCTTGCCGGTGCCGGTCTGGCCAATGATCAACACACTGGCATCACTGGGCGCTACGCGTTGCAGATGCGCCAACAGCGCCCGGGACGTCGGGTCTTCAAAGACTTGGGCCGTGGCGCGAATCGAGGTGGCCAGGCCGGGAGAAGGGGGAAGCGTGAGGAGCTGCATGACGGTGGCCCGTTAATGAGAGTGCAGTGACTGATGGTGAGTGCCAACGCTCCGTGATGGCATCACCGCGCGGAGCCATTGGGCGTAAGGATTAATCTAAATGATCTAAAAACAACAGAACAAATAACTTTAAGTTATTTGCTTAGCGTCTTCGACGACAGTCATGGCACTGGAATGAAGCAACTCTTGCGCATAGTCCTGCGAAAAGCTGTGTCAAATAAAAAACAATCAATAAAAAACTTTATTGACTAAAAATAAATAGCGAGTAATTATTCCCCTGCATCTGCTTTCACGCAGAGTCACTTTTCAGGGGCAACCCGATGAGTCAGAACACCATGCCTTCGTTGGCACGTCTTTACGTCGAGGCGACTGAATCGCCGTCCGACACCTGCAGCGCGCCATTACTCATGCAAGGCTTTCCGGCCGAACCACACCGTCGCGTTACCTGGAGCAACTGGATGCGACCTCCGTTCAATCAATGGGGGTTTCGCAACCTGGCGCGTCTGCGTCCGTCCATTGATGTGCAGGCAGGGGGCGGGCCGATCAGTCGGTTTGAACAGGCTCCTCGGCCGCTGGATGAGCTGCACTTCAACAGCGAGTCGGGTTTGAGCATCAGCGTGATCGAGCATCTGATCGCCAGCCAGACCGACGCCTTTCTGGTGCTGCAAGGCGACACACTGCTGTTTGAACGGTACTTCAACGGCCAGCGTCCCCAGGACCGGCACATCATGTTTTCAGTGACCAAGTCGCTGATCGGCACCCTGGGCGAACAGTTGGTCAGTGAGGGTGTACTGGATCCGACGTTGTCCGCCGCGTATTACGTGCCGGAACTGGTGGGCAGCGCGTTTGGCGATGCCACGGTCAGGCAACTGTTCGACATGGCGGTGGGCATCGATTACAGCGAGGTTTATGAGGATCCGGATTCAGAGAGCTCCCAGTACGGCTACGCCTGTGGTTTCCAGCCAGCTCCGGCGCAGTACGCTCAGTTCGAGTCTTTGTATCAATACCTGCCGTCACTGAAAAAACGCGGCAGCCACGGTGGCTTCTTCCATTATGTGACCGCCACCACCGAAGCCTTGGCCTGGGTGATGGAGCGCGCCAGCGGCAAGGCGTGCGACCGGTTGCTGCAGGATCTATGGAGCCAATTGGGCTGTGAGCGCGACGGCTACTTCATGGCCGATCCCTGGGGGCGTAGCGTTGCCGGTGCCGGTTTCAGTGCGACCTTGCGAGACATGGCGCGCTTCGGTCGCCTGTTGGCCAACGATGGTCGTCAGGATGAACGACAACTGCTGTCGAGCGAGACGATCGCCCGGATCGCCGCCGGTGCCGACCCGGCGATCTATGTCACGTCCCCAGACTTCGCGGCATGGACCCCTGGCGCGTCCTATCGCAGCCAGTGGTACGTCTTCAACGACCACAGCCAGGCACTCATGGCCGGCGGCATTCACGGCCAGTACCTGTTCGTCGACAAACCCTCCGGCGTGGTGATCGTCAAGCAGTCATCGCTGAGCGAGGCCGTCAGCCCGTTCGACGGGGACAGCGTGCGCATGCTGCGTGCCATCGCGGCGGACCTTGCCCGCTGACGTGACCCGATAAAACAAGAGATCCGCGTTCCGTTCACCTGGCCCGGCCAGGTGTTGGCGACGTTTTGCGCCGCCATTCACTGCCCTGTAACAACAATAATCACACAGGAGCTTCAAATGGTTTCCATGACGCGTTTTTCCCGAACGCTCTTAGCGCTTGGGTTACCCCTGACCACCCAGCTTGCATGGGCGGGCTACACCTTCGAGGACGGCAACCTCAAGGGCGAGGTCAACCTCACTGCCGGTGGGGCGGCTGTTTCTACCCGTAATGTCAATTTCGGCGGTGGTCGCGTCGATATGCGCAGCGGTAAGAACGGCGGCACCAAAATCGACTGGCAGGAGTTCTACGTCAAACCCGGCGTCAAGCTGGAGTACGCCGTGCAGCCGGACTTCAGCCTGCTGGCTGGCGGCTCTTTGGTGGGTGCGACCACGTTGGGCGACGGCGATGCGGGTGGCTTCACCCGCCGTTCCGATGGCAAGGTGGACACCGAAGAGCTCTACGGCGGTTTCCGGGCGGGGGAGTGGACAGTCACCGCCGGTCGTCAGAACTACATGATCGGCACCGGTTTCATCGTGATGGATGGCAACCTTGATCAGTTGAAAGACGGCGCCTATTGGCTCGCCCCGCGTACAGCGTTCAAGGATTCCGCAGTGATTGCCTGGGACCATGGCGCCTTGAAGGCTCAAGCGTTCAGCCTGGGGACCGACAGCGACCTTGGCGACTTTCGCATGAGTGGCGCGAACCTGGATTACAACCTCGACGATCAGGTAACGCTGGGGGCTACGGCCATGAAGGTCAAGGCCATGGGCCCCATAAGCCGGACATCGCCGCGACATCGCGATGGCATGCTGGTGTACAACGTGAGGGCGTTGAATGCCAAGGTCCCGGGCATCCCTGACCTGACCCTGAATGCTGAATATGCCCTGGAGCGAGGCAGTGGAGAAGGCGTGGATTACGATGCCAAGGCTTGGTATGGCCAGGCGGATTATGCCTTCAACACGTTGCCGCTGACCCCGATCATCGGTTACCGCTACGCGAGCTTTTCCGGCGACGGCAATCTCACAGACAACCGCCAGGAGGCGTGGGAGTCCCTGAGCAAGGGGTTCGTCGACTGGAGCACCTGGTTGATCGGCGATGTCGTTGGCAACTACCTGCTGTTCAACAGCAACGAAAACGTCCAGCAGTTTTCACTCAAGACTCACCTCAACGAAGGTCTGACCCTCGGCGCGATTCACTACCAGTTCTGGCTGGATGAGAAAAACTACATGGGCGCGGCCGTCAGTGACCGCCGATTTGCCGACGAGAGCGTAGTCTTCCTCGACTGGGCTGCTTCGAAGTCGCTGAGCACCTCGCTGTCCTACAACTGGGTCAAGCCGATGGCCGCGGCCAAGCAGGTGTTCGGCGACGATAAAAAATTCAGCGCGCTGGAACTCTATTTCACCTACCGCTATTAAGTGCCGCGAGCCTTCGCGGCCGCGCTGGAGTGTTTGATCATGAACAGGTTTTTGCGTAACACCTTGTTGGGTGCTGCTGTTTCGATGCTGGTCAGTGGCGCGAGCCTGGCCGAAGAGCGGACGGTGCGGATCTACAACTGGATCGAGTACCTGCCGCCGGAAATCCTGAAGAGCTTCCAGGAGGAAACCGGCATCCGCCCGATCTATGACGTCTTCGACAGTGTCGAGACGCTGGAATCCAAACTGCTGACCGGCAACTCCGGGTATGACGTGGTGTACCCGAGCAGCTCCAACGTCAGTCACCTGATCGCTGCCGGCGCAGTGCAACCCCTGGACCGCAGCCAACTGCCCAACTGGCAGCATCTGGACCCCGAGTTCATGAAGTCCCTGGAGGCCGTCGGTGACGAAGGCAATCGCTATGCAGCGCCGTACCTCTGGGGCACGACGCTGATCGGCTACAACGTCGACAAGGTTCGCCAGGTGCTTGGGGCCGACGTGCAGATGAATACCTGGGACATCCTGTTCAAGGAAGAGAATATGGCCAAGCTGGCCAGTTGCGGTGTCGGTTTGCTTGATGCGGCCAATGAGATCGTACCCATCGCCTTGCACTACGAGGGCCTGGACCCCAATAGCCAGAAGCGCGAAGACTACCAGCAGGCGCAGAAGGCAATGGCCAGGGTTCGTCCCTACATCACCTATTTCAATTCGTCGCGCTACGGCATGGACCTGGCCAACGGTGAGATCTGCGTAGGGGTGGGCTGGTCTGGCGGCGTGGCTTTGGCCAAGCGGTTGGCCGAAGATGCTGGCAAGGGCGTCAAGGTGGAGATGGCGCTGCCCAAGGAGGGTGCGCCGATGTGGTCAGACGTGATGATGGTGCCCACCAACGCCCCTCATGCCACAGAGGCTTACGCGTTCATCAACTACATCCTGCGTCCGGATGTGATTGCCCGGATCAGCAACAAGATCGGTTACCCCAACCCGAACAAGGACGCCACTGCGTTGGTGAACGCCGATATCCGCAACAACCCCGCCATGTATGTGCCGGATGAAGCCCGCAAGACCCTGTTCGCGCTGGAACCGGTGCCGGCCGCCGTGGAACGGATCCGCACCCGCACCTGGACCGCCATCAAGACCCATCGCTGATCAGCGTGGCCCGGCGTCGCGGCGTCGGGCGTTTACTGGCTGGGTGTACTCAGGCGCGCATGCCCTGAAACAGCAGCTCGGTGATACGCCGCACCTGTGTGGAATGTGCCTCGATATCCGGCTGTTCCTGATTGACCAGCCTGAACAGCTGCAAGTGTGAGTAGTCGTTCAGCAGGAAGGCGGCCAGCTCAACGTCGAGGTCGGCGCGCAGCTTGCCGGCCTGCTGCAATTCTCTGATCAAACCGCTGATTTCAGCCCTGAGCGCATCGTTCATGGCGCGATAGCCTTCGGGCAGGCCGTTGTCGCCACCAAACAGAATCAGCGGCAGCAGTTCGCGCCAGAGACTGGGGTGCATGACTTCCAGGGCGTAGCCGGTAAGCAGCCGCTCCAGGTAACACAGCGCTTCGACCGGATCTTCCATTTCCGGGATCTGGCTGCGGGTGTCCGTGAGCGCACGCTGGTCGGCGTCGTGCAGGATCTCGAGGATGATCTCCTGTTTGTTGCCGAAGTACTTGAACACGGTGGGTGCCGATACTCCGGCCTGGCTGGCGATTTGTTCGATGGTGGTGTTCTGGAAACCCTGGCGCTCGAACAATTCCACCGCTGCCTTGCTGATGGCTTGGCGTCGTTCGGCTTTTTGACGTTCACGCAGTCCGCTCACGGGAGGTCCTTGTCATAGAAAGAGGAGGGCGGCGCAATGCGGTAATCCTGTGGGAGCGAGCTTGCTCGCGATAGCGGTCGACCAGTTGACATTGATGTGGCTGACATGACGCCATCGCGAGCAAGCTCGCTCCCACAGGTTTGTGGCATGGCCTACACCTGTGTACTCAAGCAAAATACTTAACTGAGTAAAATTTTTAAAGCAGTTATTTCGACAGTGTCCTTTTTCAAGGGCAGCGTTCCACTGGTCATTGATGTGAAAACGCTCACTGTGTGCCCGGCACTAACCCAAGGTTACGTTGTCAGTATTTGGCGTCTGTAGCGCCGACGATCGGCTCAGATAGCCGCACGTCAGCAACATGACGCACTTTTTTTTGACGCCTTCGGGCAAATAACTCGCGATGGATTGCGCTGGGACCGACTATTCCTTTTGCGGGTTGATTCTCTATGCGCTTTCTACTCGATCCGCGTCATGACATTGATGCTGCCTTGCTCAGCTATCGCCGGGTTTTCTGGTCCTTGGCGCTGTTCAGTGGCGTGATCAATCTGCTGGTTTTGGTGCCGTCGCTCTACATGATGCAGGTGTACGACCGAGTCCTCACCAGCCGTAACGAAACCACCTTGTTCATGCTCACCTTGATCGCCCTGGGCCTCTTCATGTTCAGTGCCCTGATCGAGTGGGTGCGCGGCCAAGTGATGATTCGCATGAGCGCGGGGCTGGACGATGCCCTGGGCGAGCGGATTTTCGACGCCGCTTTCGCTCGCAGCCTGCGCGAGCACAACGCCAACCCAGCCCAGGTACTCAGTGACCTGGCGACGCTGCGGCAGTTGATCACCGGGCAGGGCCTGATCGCCTTGCTCGATGCGCCGTGGTTGCCGATCTTCCTGCTGGTGGCGTTCATCTTTCATCCGTGGTTCGGGGTGCTGACGCTGGTGCTCGCCCTGGTGCTGGTCGGCCTGGCGCTGTGGGGCGAGCTGGCGACCCGGGCGCGCCTGGGGGAGGCCAATCGGCTCGGTGTGCAGTCGTCGATCTATGTGAACAGCACGCTGCACAATGCCGAAGTCATCCAGGCGCTGGGCATGCTCGGGCCGTTGCGCCAGCGCTGGAGTTTGCTGCAACAGCGCATCATTGCCGCCCAGGCCCACGCCAGCGACCGCAGTGCCCGTATCACCTCGACAACCCGTTTCGTGCGCATCTCCGGGCAGTCGCTGGCCCTGGGCCTCGGGGCATTGCTGGTGCTCGAAGGCCAACTGTCGGCGGGCATGATGATTGCGATGTCGCTGCTGCTGGGGCGTGCCCTGGCCCCCGTGGAAATCGCCATCGGCTCGTGGAAGCAATTTAACGCCGGGCGCCAGAGCTATCAGCGCCTGAGCCAACTCCTGACCCAGCACCCACGCGATCGCCTGCGCATGCCGTTGCCACCGCCCACCGGCGCGGTGCGCCTGGAGCAGCTGTATGTCGGCCCGCCCGGCGCCTCGCAGCCGATCCTGCGGGGCATTAATTTCAGCCTGGCCAAAGGGGATGTGCTTGCCGTTGTTGGCGCCAGTGCCAGTGGCAAGTCGACCCTGGCCAGGGCGCTGGTCGGGGTATGGCCGGCCATGGGCGGGTCGGTGCGCCTGGACGACGCTGAGATCAGCCAGTGGTCCCACGACGCCTTGGGCCCGCACCTCGGCTACTTGCCGCAGGATATCGAGCTGTTCGACGGCAGCGTGGCCGACAACATTGCCCGCTTCGGTGAGCAGGACGCCGACAAGATCATCGCCGCCAGCCGTCACGCCGGTATTCACGAGATGATCCTGCGGTTTCCCAAGGGTTACGACACGCCGTTGGGGCCCGGCGGGCTTGGTTTGTCCGGTGGGCAGAAACAGCGTCTGGGCCTGGCCCGCGCGCTGTATGGGCACCCGACGCTGATCGTCCTCGACGAGCCCAATTCCAATCTTGATGACGCTGGCGAGGCGGTGCTGGTGCAGGCCATCAACGTGCTCAAAGCCGCCGGCAGCACTGTGGTGCTGATTACCCATCGGCCCAGCGTACTGGCGATCGTCGATCACATCCTGGTGCTCAAGGACGGTACCCAACAGGCATTCGGCCCTCGGGACCGGGTGCTCAAGGCGTTGATGCCCGCACCGAGATCGGCCACGGTACGGGAGGCTGGCGAAGATGCGTGATCTGACTCCAGGTGCGCAAACGCACAGCGAACAGGCGATGCGAGTGATCAGCGCCAATACCTTGCCCAGCGCCAGTACCGATGCCGGCGGCGCCGCCCGTTATGGCATGGGCTTCCTGGTCCTGACGTTGGGCGGTTTTCTGCTCTGGGCGTTCCTCGCGCCGCTCGACCAGGGCGTCGTGGGCAGCGGCACCGTGGTGGTGGCGGGCGAGCGCAAAGCTGTGCAGTCATTGGTCGGCGGGGTCGTGGAAAAGCTGCTGGTCAGTGATGGCGACCGCGTCACTCAGGGCCAGTTGCTGGTGCAGCTCAATACCGTGCAGGCGCAGTCGCAACTGGACGTGACCCTGGGCAAGTTGCTCAACGATCGCAGTGTCGAGGCGCGGTTGATCGCCGAGCGCCTGGGCAGCGCCGAGATCCAGTGGCCAGCCGAGCTGCTGGAGCGCGCCGATGAGCCGCGGGTCAGGGCGGCCATGGCTTTGCAGAGCCAGTTGTTTCTGACCCGTCGCGCGGAGCTGGGCAGCCGCTTGCAGATCATCGAACACGAAGCGGCGGCGTTGCAGCAGCAGTTGCTCGGCTATGAAGGCGTCAAGCGTAACTACGACGCACAGATGCGCTTCCAGCAACAGGAACTCGAAGGCCTGCGTGATCTGGCCCGCGAAGGCTACGTTCCGCGCAACAAGCTCTTCGAGGCCGAGCGCAATGCGGCTCAACTGGCCGGGCAGATTGCGTCTGGTGTGGGTGATGTCGGCAGGACTCGCCAGGCGATCAACGAAAGCCGGCTCAAGGCCTTGCAGGCGCAGCAGGAGTTCCGCCGCGATGCCGAAACCCAGCTGAGCGAGGTCTCTGCCGAGGCGTCGGGTTATGCCGATCAGATTCGTGCCTTGCAGTTTGAAGTCGACAACGGCGCGATCCGTGCACCCGTGGCCGGGCAGGTCATGGACGTGAGCATTCATACGGTCGGAGGCGTCGCGCAGGCCGGGCAAACTTTGATGCAGGTGGTGCCACTGGATGCGCCGATGGCGATTACTGCGCGTTTCGAGCCGCTGATGGCCAACAAGTTGCGCCCGGGGTTGCCGGTGCATGTGCATTTCACCGCGCTGCAGCGGGTGGATACGCCGACCGTCACCGGTACGGTGACCACGGTATCGGCGGACCAATTGATCGATGAACAGACGCACCAACCGTACTTCTCCGCCAAGGTCGAGATTCCTGCCCAGACCGTTGCTTCGTTGCAGAGCGCCGGGCTGCTGGTGCGCCCCGGCATGCTCGCCGATGTCACGGTGGTGACGGGTGAACGCACCTTGATGAATTACCTGATGAAACCCCTGCGCGAACGCTTGCTTGCGGCTTTCAAAGAGGAATGAGCATGACCGACCGTTGCCGCTATCGCTCTCGTGTACTGCTAAGCCTGTGTACCAGTTGGGCAGCAATCATTCCTGTATGGGCCGCTGAGGAGGGGCTGAGCCTGACCGCTGCCTACGACGCCTCACGCCTCAACGATCCGACTGTGCAATCGGCCGCCCACGCCTTTGAGGCTTCGCGGCATGAGGAGGACATCGGTCGCGGCGGCCTCTACCCGCAAGTGTCGCTGTCCTCGCGCTACGGCTACGGTGGGCGTACCGACGGCGGTGACGACAGTGGCTACGTCAACAGTAACGATTACCAGGCGAACAACGTCACCCTGGCGGCGCAGCAACCGCTCTACGACAAGGGGCGCTGGGCGGCGTATCAAGAGGGCAAGGCCAGGGGGCAATTGGGCAATCAGTTATTCGACGTTGCCGGCCAGACCCTGTACGACCGGGTGGCCAAAGGGTATTTCGACGTCGCTCGGGCCGAGAACGAAATCAAGTTGATCACCCAGCAGAAAGCCGTCATCAACGGGTTGGTCACCCAGAGCAAAAAACTCTATCAGGGAGGCCAGGGCGCGATCACCGATATCGACGAAGCCCAGGCGCGACTCGATCTGGTGGAGGCCCAGGAGGCCGAAGCCCAGGCCCGTCGAGTGGCTGCGCTGCGAGCGTTGTCCGGTCGGGCGAGTGTGCCCATCGATGATATCCAGCCGATGCGCGAGGAGATTGCCGCCGGCAGTCCGATCCCACCGGAGCAGGATTTGCCTTACTGGACGGCGATCGCCCGTGAGGCCAGCCCGGAACTGGCGGCGCGGCTGGCGGCGGTGAGAGTCGCCGAGGCGCAGGCCGACAGCCAGCGCGCCGGGCATTACCCGACCCTGTCGCTGACCACGCAACTGACCCGCCGGGAAACCCGCCAGTACCAGGAGCTCGACCCGCGCCAGGACACCTACTACGTGGGGGTTCAGTTGGATATTCCGTTGTACCGTGGCGGCGCGGTACGCGCTTCCGTGGCCAAGGCCGAAGCGCAACTGGCCGGTGCCCAGTCCGACTATGACGTGCAGCGGCAACAATTGGCCGAGGATATCGAAGCCGATTACCTGGGGGTGGTGGCCGGGTTCACCAAGAGCAAGGCGATGCAGCGTGCGGTGGAGTCCAATCAGCGGGCACTGACCTCCACGGAAAAAGGCTTCCAGGGCGGCGTGCGCTCCACGGTGGATATTCTTGATGCGCAGCAACGGCTATTCCAGGCCCGTCGAGACCTGCTCAACACCAAACTCGACATGCTGCAAAGCTATGTGAGCCTGCACACCCACACCGGCCAGATGAACCGCGCGGTCCTGGAGCGGGTGCAAAGCCTGTTTTGAACAACCCGGGATGCCCACCAAAGCTTAAGATCTCAGCCTACTGCCTGTGGTGAACTTCGAGTTTTGAGGCACAGCCAATCCCCTGTGGGAGCGAGCCTGCTCGCGATAGCGGTGGGTCGCTCAGCATCCATGCTGAATGACTCGCCCCATCAGATCAGGCGGTGAAGTCGCTGGCATGCAGCTCCTTGACGCCCACCAGTTCGAATTCGAACTCGGGGGTGGCGTCGGCGTTGGTGCTGCCGTAGACGATGCCATCGACAAAGCGCAGTTGGCCGGTGGCGTTGGTGGGGTCGAAGGCGTTGCTGCCGATGAACGTGAAGGCGTCGACCGTGGCGGTCAGCGGGTTGGCGTCCAGGCCGGTGAGATCAAGGTGATCGCCCTCGGTGGTCTTGAAGCCGTTGATCACATCGCGCAAAGCACCGACGCCCATGTCCGACAACGCGCCGAACGCATAGGTGTCGGCGCCCGTGCCACCGGTGAGGTTGTCGGTGCCTGCGCCGCCAATCAGTCGATCATCGCCCGAACCACCCACCAGCGTATCGTTGCCCGCGCCACCGTTCAGAACGTTCGCCGCGCTATTTCCCGACAGCGTGTCGGCGTAGGCGCCTCCCGTGAGGTTCTCGATGAATTTCAGGGTGTCGAGCCCGGACTCCACGGTGTTCTGTTGCGCAGAGGTCGAGAGGTTCACGGTAACGCCGGCCAGGGCCCGTTCAAACGAGACCGTGTCATTGCCGTCGCGCCCATCCAGCACGTTGTTGCCGGCGCCGGCGAACAGCGTGTTGTCCAGGGCGTTGCCCGTGCCATTGGCGGCGCCCGTGCTGTCGATATACAAATTCTCGACGTTGTTGCCCAGGGTATAGGCCGCCAAGCTGCTGTGGACACTGTCGATGCCGCCAGGCACCGCGTTGCTGTTGGTCTCGATCACGGCGTCGTCGGCGTTGTCGACATAGTAAGTGTCGTTGCCATCGCCACCGCTCATGCTGTCGACCCCGGCGGCGCCATCGATCACGTTATTGGCGGCGTTGCCGGTGATGAAGTTGCGCCGCTCATTGCCAGTGCCGTCGATCTCCGACACCCCGGTGAGCACCAGGTTTTCGAGATTGGCGCCCAGGGTCCAACTGACCGACGCTTGCACCGTATCGACCTGAGCGGTCGAGGTGTTGCTTTCCACCACGCTGTCGAACGCGTTGTCGACCACATAGATATCGTTGCCATCGCCACCGGTCAGGGTGTCGGCACCCAGGTCGCCATCCAGGGTGTCGTTACCCGAGCTGCCGACCAGGGTATCGTCCTGGTCGGTGCCGGCAATCATTCCACCCTGGTTCTGCGCGTTGTCGAAAATGTCCTGCACGCTGTTGTTGTCGTTGGGGTTGCCCTGGAAGCCAAGATCATCGGCGATGTAGTCGGCCAGGCGCTGGCCGACGATTTCCGCCGATTCCTCGTGCAAGTGCCAGACGTCATCGGGGTACACCAGCGGATCGACTTCGTAGCGCAAGGGCAGGTCGGTGTAGTCCACCGCCAGTTTGACGTCGGCGCGTTCGGCGGCCATGGCCTCCTGGGCGGCGCGGACGTAGCCGACACCCTCGACGATGGAGGCGATTTTCTCCTCCGAATAGCCCCGGGCACGGGCGGCATCCTCCTCGTAGTGACCGGTTTCCATCAGGTACACGCTGAAATTGCCGAACTGGGCGTGCAGGTAATCAAACACCTTCAGGGTCGCGGCCTTGTAGGCCGCTGCCGCCGCCACTTTGTCCGTGGACCGGGCGATCTCCTGGGCGGCTTCCTCGCCCTGGCCCCAAATGATGCCCATGGTGACGTTATCGATCGATTGCAGCTCGGTGAGTTGTTCGCGCAACAGCGTCACGGCCCGCAACAGCGCAGGTCCCGGTTGGTTGGTGTCGGTCAACCACCAGCACAATTTGAGCTCATCGGGTCCCAGGGTGGACAGGCCGTTGACCGTGCTGCCGCCCACCGCGATGTCGATGCCATTGCCGTCGGCATCGGTGAACTGGCTGCGCACGTCATAGGTGGTGTACCGGTCCAGGTCATTGACCAGCATGGAGGTGCCGGACTGGTCGTCATCTTCGGTCATGCGCAGCAGGCGCGCATTGGATTGGCCAAGGGTCGGCAGGTAGAGGATGTCTTGCTGGGCACGTTCGCCAAACACGAAATCACTGGCGGTCAGGGTGTTGAGGTAGTTGCCGCTGAGGGCGATTTCAAAACGATTGCCCTCGGCGTCGGCCTCGGCGGATTTGATGTAGGTCTTGTCGCCAGCCGCGTTCAGGGTCATGTACAGCGTGCCATTGCTGCCATCGCCAAGGCCGAGAAAACCCAGTCCTGAAACGTCGATTTTGTCGACGCCTGCGGTGAAGTCATAGATCGTGTCGGTGGCCGTCACGCCACCCGTGTCGTAGTCGCGATAGCTGTCGAGGACGTTGGTGTAGCGGAAGGTGTCGGCACCGTCGCCGCCGTACAGCGAGTCGCGTCCGGCGCCGCCGTCGACGATGTCCGTGCCGGTGCCGGCCTTGATCGTGTCGTTGCCAGCGAGGCCGAGGATCAGGTCCGCGCCGGCCGTGCCGTTGAGGGTTTCGGCGTTGTTAGTGCCGGTGATGGTGTTGGCGGGCGCATCGGCCACGGTCAGGGCGAAGCTGTCGCTGACCGAAGCGCCTGAAGGATCGGTGGCCTTGACCAGGACGTTGTAGTTGCCGGACGCGGTGCTGGTGGGGGTACCGGTGAAGGTCAGGTTGCTGGCATTGAAGCTCAGCCAGGCGGGCAGGGCGCTGCCATCGGCCAGGGTTGCGGTGTAGGTCAGTACATCCTGGTTGGCATCGGTGAAGCTGTCGTGGGTCACGGTGTAGCTGAACGGCGTGCTTTCGGTGGCATTCTGGTCGAGGAGCGGGATGGCCACGACCGGTGCCACATTGCTGGGCGTGTTCTGGTCGGCGAAGACAAAATGACTGGCCGTCAGGCTGCTCACCAGGTTGCCCGCCAGCGATACCTCGAAGCGGTTGCCGTTGGCGTCCACCGTGAGGTCCTTGAGGTAGGTGCGGTTGGTGGAGGCGCTGTAGGTCACTTGCAGTGTGCCGTTCAGGCCATTGCCCAGGCCGGTGTAGCCGAGCGCCGAGACGTCGATTTTGTCGGCGGCCACATCGAAATCGAGGATCTGGTCACTGGCGCTGGTGGAGCTGGTGCGGTAGCTGTCGAGCTTGGAGGCGTAGCGAAACACATCGGCACCCGCACCGCCGGTGAGTTTGTCCACGCCAGTACCCCCCACCAGGATGTCGTTGCCGGCGGCGCCATTGAGGGTGTCGTTACCGGCGCCGCCAAACAGCTGCTCGTTGGCCGCGGTGCCGGTCAGTGTGTCGTTGTTCGGTGTGCCGTTGATCACGGTGGGGGCGGTGGGCACGTCCTGCACCGCGAGGGTAAAGCTGTCGCTGACGGTGGCGTTGCTGCCGTCGGTCGCGGTGACCTGTATGGAATAAGTACCCGACGCAGTGTCGCTGGGGGTGCCGCTGAACGTACGGGTGGCCGCATCGAAAACCAGCCAACTGGGCAGGGCGCTGCCATTGGCCAGCTTGGCGGTGTAGCTGAGGCTGTCGTTATCCGGGTCGGTAAAGCTGGTGGCCGGCACCACGTAGCTGAACGGGGTGTTTTCGGTCGCGTTCTGGTCCAGCAACGGCGTGGCCAGTACCGGCGCCTGGTTGGTTGGCGAGGAGGTGGCGAAGACAAAATTGGCGTTGGTCAGCGTGTTGAGGTAGTTGCCGTCCAATGCCACTTCGAAGCGGTTGCCATTGGCGTCGGCGTCCAGGGACTTGATGTAGGTCTTGGTGCCGGCACTGTTGAGTACCAGGTACACGGTGTTGTTCCTGCCATCCCCCAGGCCAGTGAAGCCCATGGCTGAAAGGTCGATTTTGTCGGCGGAGATATTGAAGTCGGTGATCACGTCGCCAAGATTGGCGCCGCCGGTGTTGTAGTTGCGGTAACTGTCCAGGCGGTTGGAAAACACAAAGGTGTCCGCCCCGGTGCCACCGGTAAGGGTGTCCATGCCGGCGCCGCCGTCGAGTTTGTCGTCGCCCGCGCCGCCACTGAGGCTGTCGTTGCCCGCCAGGCCGAGCAGGGTGTCAGCGGCATCGCTACCCGACAGCGAGTCGCTGGCGCTGGTGCCGGTGATCACACGATTGAAGATGAAGTTGCTGGCGGTCAGGGTGCTGGCCAGGTTGCCCGAAAGGATCAGTTCGAAGCGATTGCCGCTGGCATCGGCGTCGTAGTCCTTGATGTAGGTGCGGTTGCTGCTGGCGTTGTAGCTGACTTGCAGGGTGCCGCCACGGCCATTGCCCAGGCCGGTGAAACCGAGGCCGGCGAGGTCGATCTTGTCCTGGGTGACATCGAAGTCGGTGATGGTGTCATCGAAACTTGAGGTGGCGTTCCGGTAACTGTCGGATTGAGCGACGAACCGGAACGTATCGGCGCCCGTGCCGCCAGTGAGTTTGTCGAGGCCTGCACCACCCACCAGAATATCGACACCGGCTCCGCCATTGATGGTGTCGTTGCCGGCGCCGCCGTAGAAAATCTCGCTGGCGGCGCTGCCCAGCAGGGTGTCGTTGCCCGCCGTGCCTTGCACGGTGGTCATCGGCACGGTGGCGCTGACATAGCTGCCGTCGCCATAGACCAGCGTGGCGCCCTTGCTGGTGTGGCTGATGGTGTTGGCAATGATCGCGTTGCGATCAGTGCCGTCTTCGTTGCGTTCGGCGACGCCGTAGGTCGACAGGTCGCTGCCGCTGATGACGTTGCCCTGGATCGTGTTATCGCTGCCGTTGAAGTACTTGCCGGACACCCCCAGGGTGTCATCGTAGGACTGGATGATGATTTCCGGTACCGGTGCGCCCAGGGAATTGTTGTTGAGTGTGTTATCGATGATCTCGACGTGGTTACTGCCGTAGATGCGGATCCCGGCGCTGGTGTTGTCGTGAATGTCGACGCCGCTGACGGTCACTTCGCTGGACAGCTTGATCAGCACCCCTTCGGCGCCGTTGCCGTACACCTCGCCACCGGTGATGGTGATGTTGCTGGGCGAGGGAATGTCCTCGCTGCCACGCTGCACCACGATGCCATTGCCGCCATTGCCGCCATTGTCGTAGGCGACGTTATTGGTCATGGTGAAATCGTGGGTGCTGGTGACGACGTTGAAACCGTGACGGTCGTTGTCGTAGGCGATGTTGTTTTCGAAGGTGCTGTCACTGAGGAAGTCGGCAACGAAGCCATCCAGGCCGTTGCCGTGGGCCACGCTGTTCTTGATGACCATGTTGACGGTTTGCTCATGGGGGTCGAAACCGTACCCGGAGCAGTCCTTGATCTCGACGCTGTCGAGGGTGACGTTGGAGTCGTAGCCCTCTTCGCCAGGGATATAGCCGTTGAACCAGCCGTCGATCTTGCCTGTGGTGTTGTCACGGTTGCCGTCGATGGTGAGGTTGCTGACTCCGAAGTCGTGGGTTTCCTCGCCATAGGCGGAGCGGATGATCCCGGTGATTTTGGTGTCGGAGCCGTCCGCCACCTTGACCGTGGTTTCGCCCATGCCGTCGCCGTACAGGTAGACGTTGCTTTTAAGCATCAAACAGCCGTCGGAGGGTTCCTCGCCTGCCGAAACGATATAAGTTCCGGTCGGCATGTACACCTGACCTCCACCTGCCGCGGCCGCCGCATCAATCGCACTTTGTATCGCCGCCGTGTCATCGGTGATGCCATCTCCTTTGGCGCCAAAATCTTGTACGTTGAAAATCATGAGCTTATCTCCGTATCTGGCTAGAACCGCGCTAGATGCCAATATTCCATCGGCAGCCACCGTGTTATGACCCAGCGGAGCGCAAAAGTTGTGACCGAATATCGGTGAAGTGTCAAAAAAACGGAGTAACTGATCAACGGTTGTGAGGTGTTTCAAAAAAGTAACGTTATGTTGACGGTTTCAGCGGCGTAATCCTGTGGGAGCGAGCTTATACCGGACACATGCTTTCCTTGATTGGCATCAACCCCCTCGTACCGCCCGCGCGATAACCTCGAATAAACCGCCGCCCGGTCAAGCCGGGTGGCCGAGGAGTCCCATGAGCTATCCGCTGTTTCTGACATTGCACCTGTTCGCCGCACTGGTGTTCATCGGCACGGTGTTTTTCGAGGTGCTGTTCCTCGAGAGCATCCGTAAACAACTGCCCGCCAAGGTCATGGTGCTGCTGGAGCAAGGCATCAGCCAACGCGCGCGCCAGTTGATGCCGTGGGTGCTGCTGGTGCTGTTCGGCGCCGGTGGCGCCATGGTCTGGCTGCGCTATTGGCCGTTGCTGTCGTCGCCATTGCAATCATCCTTCGGTTTGCTGCTGGGGCTGAAGATCCTGCTGGCGGGCAGTGTGCTGGGACATTTTCTCTGGGCCATGTGGTTGTTCAGAAGCGCCCGCATGAACGCCCGTTACGTGCACATCATCCATACCAGTGTGTTTCTCCATATGGTGGCGATTGTGTTGCTGGCCAAGGGCATGTTCTACGTCACGTGGTGAGCGATAGCGGCGTGGTTCCAAGGCGCTTGATACAGGTCAAGGAGCCCCGGCGGATAACGTCGGACACTGTCGCCGTGCTGCCACTCGGAGATTGTCATGTTCGACCTGTTTCAAACCCTCGGAGAGCGACCTGCGGGAAGTGCCCCGGCGGTGGCTGATGCCGATTGCCCGGTCGGCACGCGAAAATTCCATGGTGGTATCGGCTCGCTCGACCTGCTGCGCGGATTGCGTGACAGCCGCCAGACGCGGCGCCCTCTGTCCCTTTCGGTGCATCTGCCTTCGCGTTTGAGACTGGCGTCGTGTTCGCCATTGGCCAGCGTTTGTCGGTGCGGGGAAATCGAGGGCTATCTGCAACGCCTGACGTATGAGATGGGCCTGGTCGGCTGCCATCTGGGGCCGGGGCGGCGGGTCGAACAGTTTTGCCTGACCGGTGGCACCCCAGTGATCGCTCATTTGCAGAAGCTGATGAGTGATCTGCGCAAACGCTTCGACTTCTGCGAATACGACAGCGGCGATCACAGCATCGAAGTGGATCTGCACCACACCGACTGGTCGACCATGGGTCTGATTCGGGACCAGGGTTTCACCCATGTCAGCATTGGTGTGCCGGACATCGGCGCTGACAGTGATTTGTCGGTCGATTGCTATCAGAACCCGGCCCCGATTCATTCGCTGATCGATGCGGCGCGGACCTTTGGTTTTCGCTCGATCAACATTGACCTTGGCTACGGCCATGCCTGGCAGACGCCCCACAGTTTCGCCCTGAAGCTGGCCACGCTGATCGAGCTGGAGCCCGATCGGCTGTACGTTTTCGACTATGCCCGCGCGCCTTATCGTTACCGCTCGAAAAACGCTGGGGTGGCCGGCGCTTTTTGCAGCCAGGCCGACAAGGAGGCCATGCGGCGGATTTGCTGCGAGCAACTGCTCGGCGCGGGTTATCACTACATCGGCCTGGGGCAGTTCGTCAGGGCCGACGATGACCTGGCGGTTGCCCAGGAGCACGGTCGCCTGCATCGCAATTGCCAGGGTTTTACCCGCCACGGTTGCTGCGATCACGTGGGGTTTGGCTTGTCGGCCGTCACCCAGATCGAACATTTGTACGTGCAGAACACTGACGATCTGCTGCAGTACTGTCAGCAGCTGGACGCCGGGCAGTTGCCGGTGTGTCGTGGCTGGCGCTGCGAGGCGCAGGATCAGGTCAGTGCGACCGTGATCGAACAGCTTTCCTGCGACCTGGAGCTGGATATCCCGGCCATCGAGGCGCGTTTTGGCTTGCAGTTTCGCGAACACTTCGCGTCGATCTGGCCGTTGCTGGAGATGTTGCACGACAAGGGCTTGATTGAACTGTCGAGCCGTTTCATCGGCATCCTGCCCGCTGGGCGCCTGACTGTGGACGCGATCTGCAATCTGTTCGATCCCACGTTGGATGACGCAGGCCCACATACTTTTGAAAAGTTGAATCTTTCATGAATGCTGTATCCGGTTTCAATCGTGCCCTGGTGGAAAAATACGACCGCCCGGGGCCGCGCTACACCTCTTATCCCACGGCCCCGCAGTTTCACCAGGCGTTTGCCATGGACGAATACCGTCACGCTGCCCAGCGCAGCAACCAGGCGGCAGTGCCCAAGCCGTTATCGGTGTACATCCATATCCCGTTCTGCCAGAGCCTCTGCTATTACTGCGCGTGCAATAAAATCATCACGCGCAAGACCCATCGCGCCGCCGAATACCTGACGTACCTCAAGCGCGAGATTGTCCAGCAGGCCACCTTGTTCGACCGCTCGCGCAAACTGACCCAACTGCACTTGGGAGGAGGTACACCGACTTACCTGACCCATGAACAATTGGCTGATCTGATGGACTGCCTGCACCAATCGTTCGACATGGACGACAGCGACGAGCATGAGTTTTCCATCGAGGTCGATCCTCGGACCATCGATGGGCAACAGATCCAAGGCCTGCGCCAGTTGGGGTTCAACCGCCTGAGTTTCGGCGTCCAGGATTTCGACGCCCAGGTGCAGGTGGCGGTCAATCGAGTACAAAGCGAAGCACAGGTGGCCGAGCTGGTGACGGCGGCCCGCCTGGCGCGCTTCAAGTCTGTCAGTGTGGACCTGATTTATGGCTTGCCACTGCAAACCATCGCCAGTTTCGATGTCACCTTGAGCAAGATCATCGCACTGCGACCCGACCGCATTGCCGCCTACAGCTATGCGCATCTGCCACAACGGGTGAGGGCGCAGCGGATGATCCGCCCCGAAGACATGCCGCCGCCGGAACGCAAGCTGGAGCTGCTCGAGCTGACCATCAATCGCCTCACCGAAGCCGGTTATGTCTACATTGGCATGGACCATTTCGCCTTGCCGGACGATGAGCTGGTGCGCGCCCGCGCCCAGGGCACGTTGCAGCGTAACTTCCAGGGCTACTCCACTCACGCCGACTGCGATTTGATTGGCCTGGGCGTGTCCTCGATCGGCAAGGTCGGCGATAGCTACAACCAGAACGTCAAGGAGCTATCCCAGTATTACGCCCGTCTGGATCAAGGCTTGCTACCGGTGCAGCGCGGCTATCGCCTGAGCGACGATGACCGCTTGCGGCGCGAGGTCATCAGCGAGCTGATGTGCCATGGACGGGTAGAGTTCGGCCAGATCGAGGCCGAGCACGGCATTCGTTTTACCGAGTATTTCGCCGATGCGCTGGAGCGGCTCCGCGAGCAGGTTCGCGACGGCCTGCTGGACATCACCGATCAAGCGCTGGTGCTGCTGCCCCAAGGGCAATTGATGATGCGCAGCGTCGCCATGGCTTTTGACGCGTATCTGGAGGTCGACAAGACGGTCCAGTATTCACGTACGGTCTGACGACGCAGGTAAGAAAGAGCAGGGGGCATCGGGCTGCCCTCGTCACAAGGGCTGGTGTTCGTCCCGATTCCCAGGTTCGCTAGGATCTTTCGCTGCCCGGGGTTCCAGAGATCGGGATCAAGTCGCGGATCGCATAGAAGCCTTGTACCAGGCGCTTCTTGGCCCGGTACTCGCACAGCAGCAGCAAGGTATCGGGCAACTGGGAGATCGACGAAGAGTGTTTGACCACCATTGTTTTACCTCCCGAGCGTAGGCGTACAAGTGCCCCTGGTTCGAATGTGCCCATCTGCAGTCACCTCACAGTCACTTTGTTTGTGCGTTCTACCCAACCTCCGCCCAGGGCCTTGTACAGGTTGACCTCGGCCAGCAACTGCGACAGCCGGTCGACGATCAGGGTTTGTCGGGCGCTGAACAGCGAGCGTTGGGCATCCAGGAACGTCAGGCTGCTATCCACGCCAATGCGATAGCGTCGTTCCGCCAAGCGGTAGTAGTCCTGGTTGGCCTGGACCAGATCGCGTTGGGCGATCAATTGGTCTTTATAGGTCTTGCGCGCCGCCAAGCCATCGGACACTTCCTGGAAGGCGGTCTGGATGGCTTTCTCGTATTGCGACACGCGGATGTCTTTCTGGATCTTCGAATAATTGAGGCTCGCCCGAAGGCTGCCGGCATTGAAAATCGGCAGGTTGATCTGCGGTTGGAACGTCCAACTGCCCGAACCACCCTTGAACAACCCGGACAGTTCGCTGCTCGAGCTGCCGGCATTGGCGGTCAGGCTGATGCTCGGAAAGAATGCGGCACGGGCCGCACCGATGTTGGCATTGGCCGATTGCAGCAGGTACTCGGCCTCAAGAATGTCCGGCCGCCGTTGCAACAAGTCCGAAGGCAAGCCTGCGGGCACTTCGCTGAGCAAGTCGGACGCCAGTGGGCGGCCGGGCAGCTCATCGGCGACCGACGTGCCCACCAGCAACGTCAGGTTGTTGAGGTCCTGGGCGACCTGGCGCTGGAATTTGGCCAAGCTGGCCTTGGCGCTTTCCACCGAAGTGCGCGATTGGCTCAAGTCCAGCGCCGAGGCGGTGCCGACCTGATTACTGCGCTCGGTCAGGCGCAGGCTTTGCTCGTAGGACTGTAGGGTGTCGTGGGTCAGCGCCAACAGTTCCTGATCGGCACGCCAGGTCAGGTAGGCGCTGGCCACGCTGGCCACCAGACTCAATTGGGTGCTGCGACGGGCTTCTTCGCTGGACAGGTAGACCAGCGAGGCCTCGTCGCTGAGGCTGCGTATTCGCCCGAACAAGTCCAGCTCATAGGCACTGATTCCCAATGTTGCCGAATACGAGCGGCTAATGCCGGGGGCGCCGGTTCCCGTCAGGTCGGCCGGCAGTCGCTGGCGCGTACCAGTGCCATTGGCACTGACCGCCGGGAAAAGGTCCGCTCGCTGAATCCGATATTGCGCCTGGTAAGCCTCGACGTTCAGGGCCGCCACCCGCAAATCGCGGTTGTTGAGCAGTGCACCTTCGATAAGTTGCTGCAGCACTGGATCCTGGAACAAGTCGCGCCAACCCTGCTCGGCCGCGATAGGACCTGACAGGGCTGGGGCATAGGCAGACGTCTGTGGGTATTGTCCAGCTATCGGTGCAACGGGGCGTTGGTAGTCCGGGATAAGCGAACAACCACCGAGCATGAATGCCGCGGCCGCCAGGGGGCTCAAGAGTCTACGCATTGACCTGCCTCATCGTGGTACCCGTTCAGGTCCCGCAGGCGCGGGCAGGCGGGTTCTGTTGGGTCCGCGCTCACCCGCCGCGCGTCGTCATGATCCGATCATCCATTTCGCCAGCCCATGTCGCCCGCTGACGCCCAGCTTGGCGGCGGCACGTTTGAGATAGGTTTCGATGGAGCTGTTCTTGACCCTGAGCTTTTCTGCGATCTCCGGTACGGTGCCTCCGGCCAGCAACCCCAGGCACACTTCTTTTTCCCGCACCGAAAGGGTCACGTCGCACGGGCTCAGCCGCTCATGGAAATCGCGCTGCAACTGAGTCTGGTCAACGGCATTGAGTAACTGGCTCGTGGCGTTGCCAGGGGTTTTGAAGCAAGACTGCCGATTGAGGTGCGCATGGCGCTCCGCCAGAGGCAGCAGTGTCTCGGAAAGGTATTTCAAAAAGGACAGTTCCCGGAGGGAAAAGTCGCGTTGTACCTGAGGGCGATGCAACGAGATCACACAACGACGATTGGCCTTGCGGGAAATCAGATTGCATTGATGGGATGTGCCGAGGCAGGTGTTGCCTTTTTCGTCCTTCATCCGGGCGTTCAGATGAATCAGCAGGGCGTCATCCACCTCCAGCACTCTTTTCACCAAAGGGTGATCGTTGCGCTGTACCGCGCTGGTAGGGCAGGCGGATTGCATTTGCGCGTATTTCTCTAAACCCACATGCCCTAACAGCTGGACATCGAGGACGTTCGATTGGGTATCGTCGACTGTCCATTCACTCAATTCGAGTCGACTGACAGACACCGATGTTTCGATCATCTGGTGCATGTTGGTCAAGAAACTCTCGTGCCCGACACTTGAAATCAGCTTTCCTAGCTCTACGTAGAGGTGCGATTTCTCCGCGCCCTCAATATACGCATGTCGATTCATTATGCTTATCCTGCATACTGCGAAAAAGCTCTGCATCTCAGTGATCGTTGACGGAAGAAAATCCGACCGCTTCTCAAAATGCTGAAGCCTCTTCTGGATTTGATACCTGGGGTCAAATATCACCTGTGAATCCATTCACAAACAACGGTTCAGCGGGTAGGGCTATTAAGCGTTCCAGCGTAGGAAAAGTCTGTAAGGGAAAACAGGGACATTCCGGGACAGTAGGGTGGCGCCGTTTCGTTAGGCTCTTGGCAAAAAGTACACATTTGGAGAAAGGCTTTTCTTCGGGCAGTGATTGCGACGAAGGACGAGCCTTAAGCTATTTTTTGTAAAATATTTATTTAAATCAGTGGCTTGGGTTCTGTGTGTGCTCCTTTGAGGACATTCGTTATCTGTTTTTTGACGATCTTGCGTGTGGGAATTCTCTGGTAGAAATGTCAGAAATTCAGATTCCGATTATGGCGAATTATTCTGATTTCTCGATTCTCCTCCATGAAAGTGTCGTTTTCTGTCTGTGTAGGAGTCGTTTTTCGTCATTGACTCATCCGGAGTTCGCCCGGCCAAGACACGCTGGCGCGTCATGGCCAGACCGGTTGCCCTTGACGGCTTATGCGCAAGGCTTGAACGACAGGATGTCGATGTTCTTTTTACGCAGGCTGCTTTGCGGGGTCAGGCGGAAATACCATTCCCGAAGCCAGCAGGCGAGTGTCGACTCGGCCTGTTCGATGCCGCTCATGAAGCGAGCGGCATTGACGATCCCATTGGCCCGGGGGTGGCGATACGCCTGGTAGTCTGCCAGTGCGGTGCGCAGGTCCTGGGTGTGCGCCAGGCGATTGCCCAGCACCACCGCATCCTCGATCGCCTGCGCCGCGCCCTGGCCGAGGCTGGGCAGCATGGGATGAGCCGCATCACCCAACAGCACCACATGGCCGTCACAGAATTGCTCCACGGGATGGCGATCCCGGGCGTGCATTTTCAATATGACACTCTCGGGTGTCGCCTCGATGGCCGCCATGACTTCCGGCGCCCAGCCGCTGTAGGCACTGAGCACTTCCTGCTTGCTGATGTTCAAGGCTGCATCCGCCGCGTTCGCGTGGTTGCAGGTTCCCCACCAATACGCCTGGCCGTCCCCCACATCGCAGAGCCCGAAACGCTTGCCACGCCCCCAATAGTGCGCGACATAGCCGTCGGTCATGACTGGATGGCTGAAGGGCGTCACCGCCAGCCAGGCGACATAACCCGATGGGCGGGTGGGCGTTTCACCGAGCATCTGCTGGCGGATCACCGAGTTCAGGCCATCGGCGCCGATCAGCAGGTCAGCCTCCTGGCTGCTGCCATCTTCGAACTGCACCACCACGCCATCCGGGCGATGGATGTAACCCACGCAACGCAATCCGGTCGTCAGGGTGTCGGGCGTGAGTTGCTGCGCCAGGGCACGCAGCAGCAGGGGACGCTGGATATTCACGTTGGGGTGGCCCAACTGTTCGCCGATCTCGTGGATAGGCATGCTGGTGATGGGATCGCCGTTTTGTTTCTTGAAGAAAAACTGGCGGATCACCTGGCCTGCCTGCTCCACCGGAACATGGGCGTCGATCGAATGCAGCGCCGCCATGGCATTGGCCATGATCGACAAGCCGGTGCCGCCGGTACGCAGCGTCTGGGCCGCTTCGAAGACCTTGACCTGCCAGCCTGCTCGCTGCAGCGCGATGGCGGCGGTCAGGCCGCCGATCCCGGCGCCAGCCACAATGGCTTTTCTGGGTTCTGTCATGTTGTTTCACCTGTTTCTGGCCCGGAACGACCGGGCATATGAGTCTGGCGGGGCAGCCAATCCTGCCCCGTGACCAGTCGGTAACGGTTATGCGAATGCCGGCATGGCTCCGGCATTCCTGGCCCGGGCCGCGTCCATTCGTGACTCGATGAATTGGCCCACTCGCTCGATATGAGGTTCGCGCATCATGGTCAAATGGTCGCCCTCTACGGCGACTCGCTGCACCTGGGGCGCAATCGAGCGCCAGCCACGGTAGGGGTCGCGAAAGGCCGTACCCACCAGTTCATGGGGCGCTTGCAGCACATCGGGCAGTTCGACATCCGCCGCGAACAACGTGATCGGCAAGTCCAGGGGCGGGAAGCGATAGTCCAGCAAACCTTGCCAGTTTGCGTGAAATACCCGGAACAGCTGATCCAGTGTCGCCAGGGTGATGGTCTGGTCGAAAATGCCCTGGTCGATGCCGTGCTGCCTGATCGCCGCGAAGGCCTGGGAGTCGCCCATGGAGGTGAAGTCCAGGGCGTGGTAGGCGTATTCCTTTTGCCCATCGCCGCTGAGCAGTTCCCACATGAACCAATTCATGAACTCGGTGCGTTCTATCTGCACCTCGCCCTGTCTGACGCGCACGATGGTGTCGAGCAGAAACACGTTATGCAGACGCCGCCCGCGCCGCTGCAACTCGCTCGCCAGCTCATACGCCACGACGCCGCCATAGGACCAGCCGCCAATGTTCAGTGGCCCTTCAGGCGCGACCTGTTCAATGGCATCCGCGTAGTACAGCGCCTGGGCCTGTACCGATTGCAAAGGGGCACGGGCATCCCATGTACCTGGTGCTTGCAGTGCGTACAGGTGGACCTGGTCCTTGAGCACCCGTGCCAGTGCCGCATAACACAGCACATGTCCACCGATGGGGTGCACCAGGAACAACGGTGGCTTGCGCGTGGCGTTCTTGAAGTCCACCAGCGCACCGGTCTCAGGGTGCCCGGTTTCGGTGTGTTGCAGCACCTGGGCGAATTCGGCGATGGTCGGGGCCTGGATGAAGTCCGACAGCGACGGCTCCAGGCCCTGATGCCTGGCGAGCATGGCAACCAGTTGCACGGCCTTGAGCGAGTTGCCCCCCAGTTCGAAGAAGTTGTCGTAAACGCTGATGTCTTCCAGGCCCAGGGTTTCTTGCCAGTAGGCTTGCAGCAGGTCCTCCATGGCATTTCTCGGTGCGATGAAGGGACGCTGCAGCGTGCTGTGGACTTCTACCTTCTGCAACCGCAGCCGGTCGATCTTGCCGGTAGGCCCGAGGGGTAGCTTGGCGATGCTGACCAGGGTGTTCGGCACCATGTAGTCGGGCAGCGCCAGGCGCATTTCAGCCTTGAGTTGGTCCAGGTCCGGCTCGCGGCCCGGCAGGGGCTGGACGAAGCCCACCAGATACCGACTGCCATCGGGCGCGGGCTTGTCGATGACCGCCACCTGCTGGATGTCGGCCCTGAACCGGGCGGAGCCGAGCATGGCCACTTCGATCTCGCCCAACTCGACGCGATAGCCACGGATCTTGACTTGTGCGTCGCTGCGGCCTTGGTAGACCAGATCGCCTCCGGGCAGGTAGAAACCGATGTCGCCGGTTTCATACAAGCGCCGGGTCTGGCCTGCCAACTGGCGATAGATAAAACGTTCGTCGGTCAGGTCAGGTCGGTTCCAGTAGCCGTTGGCCAGGCATTCTCCTTCGATGAACAGGTCGCCCATGACTCCGACCGGGCAGGGGTTGCCCGCCCCATCCAGGACATGCATGCGCACCCCGTCGATGGGCGTGCCAATCGACGGCATGCTCGGCCAGCTCGCCGTGGCGCCTTCAAGCGTCAGGCGGGTGACCACATGGGCCTCGGTCGGGCCATAGTGGTTTTCGACCCGGCAATCGCCGATGCCATCGATCAGTTCACGGATTTCGGCGGTGATTTTCAATTGTTCGCCGGCCACGTTGATCTGGCGCAGCGATACCGGTCGGATGCCGAGCTGCATGGCGACTTCGGCCAACCCCTGGAAGGCGACGTAGGGCAGGAACAGGCGATTGACCTGTTGCGCGCAGATGAATTTCAACAGCCGGATGAAGTCATAGCGCAGCCCCTCATCAATCATCACCAGTTCTTCGCCGCTAGACAGCGTCGAGAGAATCTCCTGGAACGAAACGTCGAACGAGATCGGCGAGTATTGCAGCGTCTTCAGTGGTCCGGTCGGCGGCTGGCGGTTCTGCCAGAGGATCATATTGGTCAACGCCCGGTGCGGCATCGCCACGCCCTTGGGACGGCCCGTCGAGCCGGATGTATAGAGTAAGTAGGCGTTATCGTCAGCCACGATGTCGGTGGCAATGGAGGCAACCCGTGCGTGGCTGCGCGCCAGGTTGGTGTCGAAGCCGGCGACCACACTGTCCCAGTGCCGGGTGTCGGCCTGGCCGGCCAGGGTCATCGCCAGATGCGCAGATGCATCGGCGAAGAGCACCAGCCCCGGTTGCGAGTCTTCGAGAATCAGCTGGATGCGCTCATTCGGATAACTCAGGTCAATCGGTACATACGCGGCACCAGCCTGTAGGACGCCGAGCAAGGCAATGATCAGGTCAGGCGAGCGCGGCATCATGATCGCGACCCGGTCGCCCTGGCCGATACCCTGCTGGTGCAGCCAACTCGCCAGTTGTGCGCAGGTATCTCCCAACTGGCGATAAGACAGGCGGGCCTGGCCAGAACTGACGGCGGTCTGCTGCTCGTGGCGGGCGAAGCTGTCCAGTAGCAAGGCCGACAGATTGTCGGGGGCAACTGCCGTGGCTGCCTGTGGCGTGGGTCGTTCGAGGCGCGGCAGCCAGGCCGGGATGCTGGGCTTGGCATCGGGGGCGGCGATCATCAGTTCCAGTGTGCGCAGCAAGTATTCGGCGTAGGCCTCGACCTGGCTCGTGGCGACACGCGTTGTGCAGTAGTCCATTTTCAGCATCAGCGAACCGTTGCCAGGGTGGCGGCCCAGCGTGGTCAGCAAGTCATAGTTGCTGGCTTCGGTGGTTTCCCACTCGGTGAGGACTTCTTGGCCCTGGGCCAGCATGTCTTTGAGCACATAAAAATCGACGTAATTGAACACCACGTTCAGAGCGACATCGGTTTCGCGATGAATCAGAGCAAACGGATAGCGCCGGTGAGCGAACACCTGTTGTTCCTGGGCAATCAAGGCCCGGATGACTTCAAGCCAATTCTGGCCCTGGGTGTTGAAGCGCACCGGCAGGGTGTTGAGGAACAGCCCCAGGACCGAGGCGGCATCCTCGAACTCTGGCCGCCCATGGCTGATGACGCCGCACAGCACTTCCTTTTGATTGGACATGATGGCTTGGGCGAAACCGTGGGCCGTCAGCAAGACCGCCCGCAACGGCAGGTCGTGGGCCCGACAGAACGCTTCGAGGCGGGCCAGCTCCGCTGCAGGCAATTCCCGATAGGCCGAGCGATGCGGCGTCGGATCCGGAGCGACCGCGTGGATCCAGCTGGTCATGGCGGCGGCAGGCGCATCGCGCAGGTATTCGCCCCAGAACCGGCGGTGAACATCGCTTGCCATGGCGGCCTGCTCCTGGGCAATGAAGTCGGCCGGCGTGGTGGTCAGGGCTGGCAGGGCGTCGGTTCCAGGCGCCGAGGTGTAGAGCGTGATCAAGTCGCGCATCAAGGTGGCAACGCTCCAGCCATCGAGGATCGCATGATGGAAGCTCAAGACCAGGTCGATTTCAGCCTCCGCGACGAACACGCAGAACTGATACAGCGGCGCCCGCTGCCAGTCTTCGCGGTAACCCTTGCGTTCCTCCACGTAGGTGGCAATGACCTGGGCACGTGCGTCCGGGCTCAGTGCAACGACATCGATGACTTGTACCGGCGATTCGACCGTCGAATGCACCCGGGCCATGGGCACTTCGGCGTGGCCGATGTCGAATGACATGCGCAGGGCCGGGTGGCGCCGGATCAATGTCTCGCAGGCACGATCCCAAGCCGTTGCATCCCAACGCAGACGCAGGCGATAGCGGAAGATGTCGTGATAGATCGCCGACTCCGGATGCATCATCGAGTGATAGATCATCCCGACTTGCAGCTGCGAAGCTGCAAACACATCATCGTACAGACCCGCGCTGGTCACGCGGATCTCTGCCGGCACCTGGGCAAAAGGTGCCACGTGCTTCAAAGGCAGCAGCGGGGTGGATGACAGGTCTTGCGTCTGTAGCGACTGGGCCAGTTGCGCGATAGTGGGGTGCTGGTAAATTTGCGCCAGGGTCAGCGCTATGCCTTGTTCACGTGCATGGATCTGCAAGTGAATGACCTTCAAGGAATCGCCGCCAAGCATGAAATAGTTGTCGTGGATGCCCAGCGTCGTGCGTTTGAGGTTTTCCTGCCAGAGGTCGGCCAGCGTCTGCTCCAATGCCGTGCGCGGCGCTGTGGTATCGGTGCCCAGGGTGTCGGCAGGCTCGGGCAAGGCCTTGCGGTCCAGCTTGCCATTTACATTCAACGGCAATTGTTCAAGCTCGATCAGGTGCCTGGGCACCATGTAGTCGGGTACCTGATGGCGCAAATCATCTTGCAGCGCTTGCGGTGACAGCTTGCATCCGGGTTCGCTCACCAGATAGGCGCACAAGTACGCATCACCTTCGGTTTCCTGGCGAGCGATCACCACCACGTCCTTGACGCCCTCGCAGGTGAGCAGGTGCGCTTCGATCTCGCCGAGTTCAATGCGCAGGCCGCGGATCTTCACCTGGAAATCATTGCGCCCCAGGTATTCGAGGCTGCCATCGGGCAGCCAACGCCCCAGGTCGCCGGTCTTGTACAGGCGGGCCTGCGGGTCATCCCGGAATGGGTCCTGGATGAAGCGTTCGGCCGTCAGCTCGGGACGGTTCAGGTAACCTCGGGCGACACCCAGCCCACCAATATGAAGCTCGCCAGCCACACCAGGTGGCAGCAGTTGCAGGTTCGCATCCAGGACATGCATTTGAATGTTCGCGATCGGCTGGCCGATCGGCACGATGCCTTCGTGCATGTCGGCCCGGCAATGCCAGGCCGTGACATCAATGGCTGCTTCGGTGGGGCCATAGAGGTTGTGCAGCTGCACGTTGGGCAAGCGTTCAAAAAAACGCTTCTGCAAGGCATGGGGCAAGGCTTCGCCACTGCACAGTACCTGCTCGAGCGCCGGCAAACGCTGTGGTTCGACCTGATCGAGGAAGATTTGCAACATCGACGGCACGAAATGCAACAGCGTGATGCCGGCGCTCGCCATGATGTCCATCAAATAGCCTGGATCCTTGTGCCCGTCGGGAGCAGCGACGACCAGTTGCGCGCCACTGAGCAACGGCAGGAAAAATTCCCAGACGGACACGTCGAAACTGAACGGAGTCTTCTGCAGCACGCGGCTGTGCTCATCGACGCCATAGGCATCGCGGGCCCAGAGCAGTCGATTCACCACCCCGTCATGTTGGTTCATGACGCCTTTGGGCAGGCCCGTGGAGCCGGAGGTGTAGATCACGTAGGCCAAATGTTGGGGCGTCAGCCCGAGCGCAGCGGCGTCCGGGTTGTGCTCCGGCTGCCGGGACAAGCGTTCCTGGTCGGTATCCAGGCACAGTACCGGCATCGTCGCGGCGGGCAGGCTCGCCAATAACCCTCGGGTGGTTATCAGCGCGCTGGGTGCACTGTCGCTCAGCATGTGGCTCAAGCGGTCGGCCGGATAACCCGGATCCAGGGGCACGTAGGCGGCGCCCGCTTTGAGAATGCCCAGCAGGCCTATCACCATCTCCAGGCTGCGCTCCACGCAGATGGCGACTCGGGCGTCCGGGCCAAGGCCGGTTTCCAGCAGGGCGTGGGCCAGCCGGTTGGCCTGGCGGTTCAGTTGGTCGTAGGTCAGCGCTTGTTCCGCGAACCGTACTGCGAGGGCTTCGGGGCGAGCCGTGACCTGGGCCTCGATCAATTGATGGAGCAGCACATCCCTGGGGTAGTCGACGTCAGTGCAATTGCATTCATGCAGCACCTGGCGTTCATGCGCCGGCATCAGATCGAGGGTGTTGACCGGTACGTCGAAGTTATCCGCCACGACCTGCACGATGTGCATGAAGCGCTGTTGCAGTGTCTCGATCTGCGCGGCTTCGAAATAGGCTTCGTTGTAGATGAAATGCATCCACACATCGTCCTCTGGCGCTGCCTCGCGAATGTGCATCGCCAGTGGCAACTGTTCGTAGCCATTGCTGAGCTTGACCGGTTGCGCCAGTGCCGGCCCGTACCAGGTGTCCTGGTCCTGTTCGTAGGACACCACCACGTCGAACAACTGTCGCCGGCCGAGGTTCTGCAGCCCGAGTTCACGGTTCAGTTCACTCAACGGAAAGCGTTGATAGCGATAGTCCTGCTTGAGCGTCAGGGCAATCTTGCCGACCAGCTCGGCAAAACTCAGGTCGGTGCCCAGGTCCAGGCGTACCGGGCTCATGCCGACGAACAGACCGAGCGTGGCCTTGTGCGCGGCATTGGCGCGGTTGAGGATGGGCAGGCCGATCACGAGCTCATCGCGCTGCTCGATGCGTGCAAAGTAGCTGTACAGCGCGGCCAGCATGACGTGGAAGACAGTCCCCTGGCCCGAGTCTTTCGCCTGTTCGGCGAGGCGATTGTAAAGCGCCCGTGGCAGGCGCCAGGCATGGTTCTGACTGGGTGCCAGGTGCTGGCCGAAGCGACTCTGATAGCGGGGGGCAAGCAGGGGCTCGGGCAGGGTACGGTACTTGTCCAACCAGTATTGGCGTTGGCGCTGGAACGCGGCCGAATCCTTGTGGGTGACTTGCTGCTCGATAAATGCTTGATAGCTCGGCGCCGTGACTGGGTTGTGCGTCTGCTCGTGCAGGGCGGTATAGGCCTGGCTGACAGCACGGCCGATCATGGCGAAGGACCAGCCATCGACGATCAGGTGATGGCAGTTGACGAAAAAGTAGTAGAGGTTTTCCCGAATCTTGATCAGGTCGGCGCGCAACAGCAGTCCGCGGTCAAAGGAAAACGGGGTCTGCAGGTTTTCCTGCAGCAACGCCAGTGCGCTGGCCTGCGGATCGTCATGGCCCGATACGTCATGTACCGTCATCGGAACGCTGACAGCCCCCAGGAACCGTTGCCGTGGCAGAGGATGTTCGCTCGAGCCGGGTACCAGCTGGATCCGCAGCGCGTCGTGGCGGTTGACTACTTGATCGATGGCCGTTTGCATCAGTGATGCATCGACCGCGCCGTTGATGCGTGCATAGCCGCCGATGTTGTACAACGGACTGTCACCGTGCAGCACCTGGTCCAGCCAGATATCCAGTTGCGGAGCGGTGAGGGGATAAAGCACCTGCTCTGCGCTCGAAGCGGGCATGGTCTGAGTCATGAGGTTCTCCGTGGGCCGATCCGCTGGCCCGATGAAACGAATGAAAAGAGTGATGCCTTCAGGCCGGGCCATTGGCAGCGCAGAGTCAAACGCCGATCAATCCGTGATTACGCGACGCGATACGTGGCCGTGCGAGCGAGTGCCTCGACTTGCAGCGCTGCCGCTTCGCGGGCGCTTTCACCACTGGGCATCAGCTTGCTGTAGCGGTCACAACTGGCGCGCACGTCATGACTGTTCAGCACCTTGTCCAGGGCCGTGGCCAGTGACTCGGCAGAAGCAGGCGAGAAAATCCGCAGGCCGCACCCCAGGCCTTGCATTCGTGCGGCATTGTCGAAATGGTCGTGCGCAAATGGCGTGATGATCTGTGGCACCCCAGCGGCGATCGCCAGGGCCGTGGTCCCGACGCCTCCGTGATGCACCAGGGCCGAGGTGTGAGGGAGGATGCGGCTCATGGGGACGTAGCGCCTGACCAGGATCCTGCCGTCGCTGGACAGCGCCGGGTCTACCGGCTGACTGGTCAGGAACACTCCGCGGCGGTCGATCAACTTCAGCGCTTGAGCCGCGGCGGCGAAATATTGCTCGGCATTGACTGTGGTCGAACCCGGGGTGAACACCACCGGTGGGGCCACGCTCAAGAAATCTTCCAGTTCGGCGTCAGGTTCCTCGAAGCCGGATTCATCGAATAACGGGAATCCGGTCAGTACCGTCTGGGCAGGCCAGTCCTGTTGGATCCGGGCGAACCAGTCCGGGAACAGGCCCAAGACCCGATCGGGCGAGGAGATCCACTGGCTGATGATGCGCTTGACCGGGGGCAGGCCCAATTCGCGGCGAAAACCGTTGAGTTCCGGTTTCATGAGCCGATCGAGGAAGGCGTGCTCGATGACCCCCAGCAGCAGGCGTCTCAAGGGATACGGGACAAAGGCCGGCAGGTTCGCTCCCGGTGGATGGGTAGGGCGTGCGAGGGGCGACCAGATGGCGAACGGTGTGACCTGCCCGGTGACCAGCGGGATGCCGTGCTTTTCTTGCAGCAGGCGGGCGGAAAACGCCCATAACGAACCGAGCATGACGGTGTCGTCGTCACACGCTTGCTCCAGTAGCCGGTACTGTTCGCGCAAGGTGCCGCCGACGGTTTTCCAGAGGGTGGGCAGTGACGTGCGCGGGTGCCACAGCGCCGGGTCAGCCATGACCGCTTGATATTCCTCGCGGGTACCCAATGGCAGGAACTTGAAGCCGCAGCGCTCGATCACCGGGGCGAACACCGCGCTGGCGCAAAACGTTATCCGATGCCCGCGTGCTGCGAGCGTACGACCGATCCCGACAAACGGGTGGACGTCACCGGCTGAACCGATGGCCGTAATGATCACGTGCATAAGGCTCCCTCTAGAGTGATCGTGCGGTGGGTGACAGGTCTGATCGACGGGCGACCAGGCATCGCCTGTGGAGTCCATCCACAGAAACGATTCAGCTTGAGGGGCGTATTTAAGCGGTTGCAGGTAGGCAGCGTCTGTAGCGGAAAACGGGGACATCCTGGCGTGCGGATCAGGGCTGTTGACCCTGCGGGAGCGAGCTTGCTCGCGATGACAGCGGCACGGAACCACCGCTATCGCGAGCACGCACGTTCCCACGGAGTATGTGTCGAATCCTGGGGTACCCGGTGCATTGCTCACCGGACACCCCAGGCGCCTTTACGACACCGCGGCGGTTTTCAACGCCTGCGAAATCGCCTCGCCCAGCTTGGCCACATGAGGTGCCTTGACCAGCGTGTTATGGGTGCCGGGCAGTGGTGTCACGTTGACCTGATCCGCCAGTAGCGCACGCCAGCCCAGGGTGGGGTCGCTGCGTTGCTGTTCGCTCGCGGTGAACAGCGACACCTTGAGCGGGCTGGGTGGGCTGACGTAGGCGCCGATGGCCTGCCGCATCCGATAGGCGACTTCCAGATGAGTACGCAGCAGGGCGGCATCGATGTCGTGGGGCAGTTCCTCCGGTAGCAGGCGCTGGGTGATGCACAGCGCCAGCATCGCGTCGATGTCCGAGTGTTCCGCCAGTGTCGTCAGTTGCCGCATCAGCCCGGGGTCGATCTGCTCCGGCAGCCAGGCCATCAGGAACTGTGCTTCGCTGATCGATTGCGTCGGTACCGGATCGGGGCGTGCCGATGCATCAATGATGCCGAGGAATTCCACGACCTCGCCACCGGTCTGCAACTGACGAGCCATTTCATAGGCGATCAGGCCACCGGCCGACCAACCAGCGATCCGATACGGACCTTGCGGCTGGGTTTGTCGGATGGCCGTCAGGTAACGCGCCGCGATGGTCGGCACATCGGCCAGCGGCGCCTCACCCGCCACCAGGCCACTGGCCGCCAAGCCGTAGACGGGGACCTGGGGATCGAGCATCGGCGCCAGGTCCCGTGCATATTGCACCTCACCGCCCAGCGGATGGACCAGATACAGCGGCCGCTGGGAGCCGGTGCGCCGGATCGGCACCAGATTGCTGTGGCCGCCCGGTCGGGCCTGGCCGTCGAGGGTCCTGGCGAAGCCGGCAATGGTCGGCTCGACAAACAGGTCGCGCACGGCAATCGGCTTACCGAGGACCTTGCGCAGACGCGAGGCCATCTGCACCGCCATCAACGAAATCCCGCCGAGGCTGAAGAAATCATCATGGCGGCTGACCCGTTCCAGTTTGAGCAATTCTTGCCAGAGGGCCGCGATGGCGATCTCGGTGTCGCCCTTGGGCGCCTCGTAAGGCAAGGCCGGGGCAGGGCTGTCATCGCCAAAGCCCGACTGGGCGATGGCATTGACCGAGCGCACCAACGGCGGTGTGCTCTCCAGCAGTTGGCCGATGGATTGCTGCCCGTCGGTCACCAGGTTTTCCAGGAGCTTGGCGAAGAGCTCGGCAATGTTCTGTACTGTCGGCCTGTCGAACAGGTCATTGGCGTATTGCAGGCTGCCGCCGATGCGCTCGCCGTTGTCAATGAGGGACAGCGAGAGGTCGAACTGCGTGGTGTTATGGGGGCTTTCCAGGGTTTTCACCTCAAGCCCAGGCAACTGCAGCGGTGCCGGTGGCGTGTTGTCCAGGCTCAACATGACCTGGAACAACGGGCTGTGGCTCATGCTGCGGGTCGGTTGCAATGCGCTCACCACCTGCTCGAAAGGCAGGTCCTGATGATTGTAGGCGCTCAGGGTCAGGTTCTTGATCCGCGCCAGCAGTTCTTCGACACGGGTATCGCGTTCTGTGCTGACTCTCAAGGCCAGGGTATTGGCAAAGAAACCGATCAACGCCTCCAGCTCCGGCCGTTGACGATTGGCCACCGGGGTGCCGACCACCACATCTGCCTGGCCGCTCAGGTGGTTCATCAACACCGACCAGCCGGCCAGCAGCACCATGAACAGCGTGGTGCCCTGGGCCTGGCTGAAAGCCCGCAGATCAGCACTCAGGGCCGGCGAAAAGCTGCATTCGAGGATACCGCCGGCATAACTTTGTATTGCCGGGCGCGGACGATCCAGTGGCAGGTTCAACAGCGCGGGCGCACCTTCCAGATGTTGCCGCCAGAAGTCGATCTGCGCTTGCAGTGCCGGGCCTTCAAGGGACTGCCGTTGCCAGGCGGCATAGTCCACGTATTGCAACGCCAGGGGCGGCAACGGATCTTTCTGGCCCTGGGTAAACGCGCTGTAGAGCACACTGACCTCCCGCGCCAGCACACTGTTGGACCAGCCATCGGAAACGATGTGGTGCAGGGTGATGAACAGCACATGTTCCTCGTCCTCCAGTTGCACCAGATGGCCGCGCATCAGTGGTCCATGGCTCAGGTCGAACAATTGCGTAGCGTTGATCTGGCCGAGGTGCTCCAGCCTGGCCTTGCGTTCATCGAGCGCTAGCGTGCGCAGGTCCTGCTGGTCCAATTGGAAACCGTGATCGGTCGGTGCGATTTTTTGCACTGGCTCGCCGTCCACCAGTTCGAACCGGGTACGCAAGGTTTCGTGACGTGCTACCAGGCGATCGAGGGTGGCCTGCAGCGCCGCTTTGTCCAGCGAACCCTTCAAGCGCAAGGCCAGGGGCAGGTGATAAGCGGCGCCCGCCGCATGGTCCAGGTGGTCGAGGAACCACAGCCGTTGCTGGGCGAAGGATAACGGCAGTCGCCCCGAGCGGTTGGCCAATGGAATCGACGCCGATTCGGTGGGCGACGCGGCATGCACCAGGGCGGCGAGGCCACGCACGGTCGGCGCGTCGAACAGTTCGCGCAGGGTGATCCGTGCGCCCAGCTTGCGCCGCAGTCGCGAGAGCAGCTGCACGGCGAGCAGCGAATGGCCGCCGAGTTCGAGGAAGCCGTCATGACGACCGACTTGATCCAGATGCAGCAAACCTTTCCAGATCTCGGCAATGGCGATTTCAGTGTCGCCCTGGGGCGCTTCATAGGTTTTGCTCGCCAACGATTCCTGACCAGGTGCTGGCAGGGCGCGGCGGTCGAGCTTGCCATTGGCGGTGAGGGGCAGGGCATCGAGGTGCACGAAGGCGCTGGGCACCATGTACTCCGGCAGGCCGCTCAACAGCGCGCTGCGCAAGTGCTCGGCCGGGACGGGTTCGCCGCAGACATAGGCGACCAGACGCTTGTTGTCCGAATCGCCTTGGCTGTCTTCCCGGGCGATGACCACGGCCTCGCGGATACCCGGGTAGGCCACCAGGGCATTCTCAATCTCACCCAATTCGATGCGGAAACCACGGATTTTCACCTGGAAGTCATTACGCCCCAGGTACTCTAGCGTGCCATCGGCCAGCCAACGACCGAGGTCGCCGGTCTTGTACAGGCGTGCGTTCGGGTCAGTGCTGAACCGGTCGGCGATAAAACGTTCGGCGCTCAGCTCCGGACGGTTCAGGTAACCGCGGGCCACACCGGCCCCGCCGATGTGCAGCTCGCCGGCCACGCCCAGCGGCGTCGGTTGCCCCCGGGCGTCGAGCACGTGCACCTGGACGTTGGCGATCGGCCGGCCAATGCTCGGCCGTTCGCCGAGGTCGCGGATCAGGTCGATGGTGGCGTCTACCGTGCATTCGGTCGGGCCGTACATGTTGTAGAAACGAATGTTCGGGCAGTTGCGCAGTTTCTCCCAGGTCGCGGCGTTGATCGCCTCGCCACCGAGCAGCACGCTCACCGGCTGATAGCTCTGGCGCTCCAGCAGGCCTGCGGCGAGCAGGGTGTCGAGCTGCGACGGCGTGGAATCGAAGGCGTGCACCTGATGCTGTTCGAGGAAGTCCAGCAGCTCGTGGCCGCTGGCGCGGATCAGTTGCGGGATGATCACCAAACGGTGGCCGGAGAATAGCTGCGAGATGCCCTTGATCGACATGTCGAAGAAGAACCCGGCATTCAGCGCCACGGTGGCCGGTGTCGGGCAGTGCCGGTGGGTGGTGCGGGTCAGCACCTGCCAGAAGTTGAACACCGAACGGTGCTCGACCATCACGCCCTTGGATTGGCCGGTGGAGCCGGAGGTGTAGATCACATAGGCCAGGTGCTCGGCTGTCAGGCCTGGCACTTGCGGATTGGCATCAAAGGCCGGATTGCTCGCAGCCTGCAACGAATCAACCGTGTCGAGCAACAACAGCGGCAGCTCGCCTGCCTGCAAGTTGAGGGCCGCTTGGCTCAACAACGCCCGTGGCTGGCTGTCCTGCACCATGAACGCCATGCGCTCGGCAGGATGGGCCGGGTCGATCGGCACGTAGGCGGCGCCGGCCTTGAGCACCCCCAGCAGGCCGACGATCATGTCCAGGCTGCGCTCGGCACAGATCGCCACGCGTTGATCGGGTTGGATACCGAGTTCGAGCAACTGTCGGGCCAGGTGGTTGGCGCGGCGGTTGAGCTGGCGGTAGCTCAGTTGCTGGTTCTCGCAAACCAGGGCCACGGCCTCGGGATTGGCCTGGACCTGGGTTTCGAACAGGGTGTGGATTGGCTGGGCAGGCCCGAAGTCGCTGGCGGTGCGGTTGAAGTCCGCCAGCAGCAATTGCCGCTCGGTTTCGGGCAGCACTTCAAGATCGCTGGCGAGGCGTTCGGGGGCCTGTTCAAGGGCTTCCACCAAGGCGGCCACGGCTTGGCCGAGGTAGGCGGCGATGCGTTGCGGGTCGATGCCGGTGATGGATTGGGCGGTCAGGGAGAACCCTTTGCCCACATTCGCCACGGCGATTTCGATAGGGTAATTGGTGCGGGTTTCCGAGGCGATGAAGTGCATGCCTTCGTGATCGCCCATGTCCTCGACGTTTTCCCCGGCGGCATTGACCAGGTCGCCATGGCGGCAGTTGAGGATCACCGTGAACAGCGGCAGCGAGGCATCCACGGCACTGCAACGCTGGGCCAGGGCCAGGGACGCCTGTTCGTGGGTCAGCAATTCACTGAGCTGCTGGTAGGCGTCGCGGACGATGTCGCTGACGGTGTTCTGCTGCAAGCGAATGCGCATTGGCAAGGTGTTGATGAACATGCCCAGGGCATGGTCGGCACCGGCGGTGCCTTGGGAACGTCCCGACAGCACCGTACCGAAAATCCCGTCGTCGCGTCCGCTGGTCGCCGCTACCACCAGACCCCAGGCGGCATGGAACAGCACGGAGGTCGGCACCCCTTGCTGGCGTGCCATGCGATGCACCCGGGCACTGAGTGCCTCGCTCAAGTGCTCGACCGCGCGCTTGATCCCGGCGCCATTGCCGCGCACATCCAGCACCCCGTAAGGCGCGGTGGTGGAGTCGACATCGGCCAGCAGGCGACGGAAGTAAGCTTCGTGGTCGGCCTGGGACACGTTGGCGGCCTGGGCGATGAAGTTTCGGTAAGGCTGGGACGGCGGCAGGCTGTCGGTCTGTCCGGCCAGGACGGCCTGGATCTCCAGCATGATCAGACGCAGCGTCACGTTATCGCTGACCAAATGGTGGTCGAGCAACGCCAGCAGCCACTGCTCATTCGGCGCGTCGTAGATGATGTACGCGGCGATCAGCGGCGCCCGCTGCAGGTCCAGTCGCAGATGGTGGGTATCGGTGTGGTCGCGCAAAATCTGCAAGGCGTCTTCACCGGGGGCGCAGTCCAAGGTGACCACCGGCAACTGCGCCTGGCGATGCACCATCTGCACCGGCTGCGGCAACCCATGCCAGCGCAGCGCGGTGCGCAGGATGTCGTGCCGGTCGATCACCACCTGTACGGCGGCCAGGAAGTCATCGAGCAACTGGCGACGATTGAACGTCACCACAGTACGCATCAGATACGCGTCGCCTTCGGCCTGCAGCAAGTGGTGGAACAGAATGCCTTCCTGCAATGACGACAGGGGATAGATGTCCTGCACGTTACTGGCCCCGCCGGGGACATCGGCGACGATCTGCTCGATTTCGCCCTGGCTGAGGCTCACCAGCGGCAGCATCTGCGGTTCGATGGCCATGCAGTCGGCCGGGATCAGGTTGGCCGGCACGAACTGCTGGACGTTGTTGCCACCGGCCAGGACCGCCGCCATGGCCTTGAGCGTTGGCGCGGAAAATACCGTGCGCACATCCAATTGCAAGTCGGCCTGACGCAGGCGTTCGATCAGGCTGATGACCAGGAACGAGTGGCCGCCCAGTTCGAAGAAGTGGTCCTGGCGACCCACCCGCTCAACCCCAAGCAGCTCCTGCCAGGCGCTGGCCAGGGTGCGTTCGATTTCGCCCAAGGGGGCTTCGTAATGCTTGCTCGCGGCGGCAGACAAATCCGGTGCCGGCAACGCATTGCGGTCGAGCTTGCCATTGGTGGTCAGCGGCCAGGCTTGCAGGGTCACGAAGGCCCCGGGCAACATATGTTCGGCCAGCACGCCGGCCAGTTGGCTGCGCAAGACCGAAGACTCCAGCACAACTCCGTCATGGGCGATCAAGTACGCCACCAGGCGTTTGTCGCCGGGCTGGTCCTCGCGCACGATCACCAAGGCTTCGCGCACATCGGCCAGGGCCAGCAACTGGGCTTCGATCTCCCCCAGCTCGATGCGAAAGCCACGGATCTTGATCTGCGAATCGTTGCGGCCCACGTAGACCACACCGCCGTCGGCGCGGTAGCGGGCGATATCGCCAGTGCGATACAACCGCGCCGCGGGTTCCACGGCGTACGGGTCGCGGATGAACCGCTCGGCATTGAGTTCGGGGCGGTTCAGGTAATGCCGGGCCACGCCCGCGCCGCCGATGTAGATTTCCCCATTGACCCCCACCGGCACCGGTTGCTGGTACTCGTCGAGAATGCGCAGGCACAGGTCCGGCAATGGCGGACCGATCAGGCTTGGTGCGCCTGTGTCGATTTCCACTTGGCTGATCGGATAGAAAGTCGCGTGCACGGTGATTTCGGTGATTCCGTACATGTTCACCAGGCGCGTGCGCGACAGCGCGGTGCGTGCGGTCCAAGGGCGCAGGCTACGGAAATCCAAGGCCTCGCCGCCGAAGATCACTTCGCGCAGGGCATGTTCCCGGTCGCTGCGTTCACGGGCCTCGATGAACTGACGGAAGGCACTTGGCGTCTGGTTCAGGACCGTGACGTGCTGTTGACAGACCAGCGCATAGAAGTCATCGGGGGAGCGGGCCACGTCACTCGGGACGATCACCAGCTTGCCGCCATAACTCAACGCACCCCAGATTTCCCAGACCGAGAAATCGAAGGCAAAAGAGTGGAACAGCGTCCACACGTCGTTCTGGTCGAAGTCGAACAACCCGGCGGTGGCATCGAACAGCCGAGCGACATTGCCATGTTCCACCAACACACCCTTGGGCAACCCAGTGGACCCCGAGGTGTATATGACGTAGGCCAGGTGCCGTGGCGTCAGGCCCAGCGCCTTGGCCTCAAGGTTATAGTCCAGGGACACGTCCGCCAGGTCGTCTGCCGCGACGTAATCCTTGAGGTTCACCACCGGCACGGCATGTTCGGGCAGCACGTCGAGGCAGTCCGGCTGGGCCAGCAAGGCCACCGGAGTACTGTCGGCCAGCAGATAGCCGAGGCGCTCGCTGGGGTACGCCGGATCCAGCGGTACATAGGCGGCACCGGCCTTGAGCACGGCCAGCACCGCGCAGACCATTTCCACCCCGCGCCGAGCCAGGATCGCCACCCGGTCATCGGGGCGTATACCTTGGGCGAGCAGTTCACGGGCGATGCGGTTGGCGCGGCGATTGAGGGCCTGATAGCTCAGTTCGAGTTCGCCCAGGACCAGGGCGGTGGCGCTGGGTTGTGCGGCGGCGATTTGTTCGAAGCGCTGATGAATCAGCAGTTGCGTAGGGAACGCGGCTTTAGGAGGCAGGGTTGCCGGCGAGGCCTGGCGCTGTGCCGGGCTGAGCAGCGGTAGGGCGAACACCGGTTGTTCGATATCTTCCACCAGGGCTTCCAGCAGCGTTTGAAAGTGCTGGGCAAAGCGTTCCACGGTGGAACGGTCGAATAGGTCACTGGCGTATTCGATCACCCCGGCCAGGCTGCCGCCGTCATTGCCCAGCGTCAGCATCAGGTCGAACTGCGAGGTTTCATGGGCTTGGGCCACGGGGGTCAAGGTCAGGCCGGGCAGGCTCAATTCGCCGCCACCGGGGGTGTTATCCAGCGACAGGGCAACCTGGCACAGCGGGTTGTGGCTCAACGAGCGCGGTGGTTGCAAGGCTTCGATGACCTGCTCGAAGGGAATGTCCTGGTGTTCGTGGGCCGCCAGCGTGGTGTGCTTGATCTGTTCCAGCAACTGCACCACGCTCGGGTTTTCTGTCAGGTTCACGCGCAGGGCCAGGGTGTTGACGAAGAAACCGATCAGGTTTTCCGTTTCGGTGCGACCGCGGTTCGCGGTCGGTACGCCAATGACCACGTCGCGCTCGTTACCCAGGCGTGCCATAAGCACTGACCAGGCGCTGAGCAAGGTCATGAACAGGGTGACGTTGTGTCGTTGGCCGAAACGTTCCAAGCGTTCGCGCAATGCCGGCGCGATCTCCACCGGGACGTCGCCACCCCGATAGCTTTGCGTCGCCGGACGTGGACGATCGGTGGGCAAGGACAGCAACGCCGGCGCACCGCCCAGGTGCTCACGCCAGAAGTCGGCCTGGCGGCTCAGGCGCTCGCCGTTCAGGGCCTGGTGTTGCCAGGCCGCGTAGTCGGCGTATTGGATCGGCAGCGCCGGCAACGGATCGACCTGCCCCTGGCTGAAGGCCCGGTAGAGGGCCGCGAATTCCTTGACCAATACACCCACCGACCAACCGTCGGAGATGATGTGGTGCTGGGTGATCAGCAGGATGTGCTCGTCGTCGGCCAACTGCAGCAGGCGACCGCGAATCAACGGTCCCTGAGCCAGGTCGAACGGCGCCAGGGCTTCGCTATTGCCGATGCGGGCCGCACTGAGGCTGGCCTGCTCATACGGCAGCGAGCGCAGGTCCTGTTCGCTGAGAGCAAAGCCACAGTGTGCCGGGGCAATGACCTGTACCGGTTGCTCGCCACGGCGTACGAAGGTGGTGCGCAGGCTTTCATGCCGCGCCACCAAGCGGTCCAAGGCTGCCTTGAGCGCGGCACGGTCGAGATTGCCGCGCAGCAGCAGCGCCGCGGGCATGTGATATGCGCTGCCCGCGTCGGCATCGAGCTGGTCGAGGAACCACAGGCGTTGCTGGGCAAAGGACAGCGCCAGGGGTTTGTCGCGGTCTACCAGACCGATGGTCTCGGTGTGTGCTGTTTGCCGGTCGCCCACTACCCGCGCCAGTTCCTCCACGGTCGGATGGCTGAACAACTCGCGCAGCATCAGGTCGCCGCCCAGTTGTTGCCGCACTCGGGAGACCAGTTGCGCGGCGAGCAGGGAATGCCCACCCAATTCAAAGAAACTGTCGCTACGACCGACCCGTTCCAGGCCGAGCAGCTCCTGGAAAATCCGCGCCAGGGCGGTTTCGGTGGCGCCTTCGGGGGCGACATAGCCACGTTCGGACATGGCATCCAGGTCCGGCGCCGGCAGCGCATCCTGGTCCAGCTTGCCGTTGGCCGTGAGTGGGTAGGCGTGCAGGCTGACAAAGGCGCTGGGGATCATGTAGTCGGGCAGGGTAGCGCCCAATTGCTTGCGCAATGCGGCCACTTCCAGCGTGGTTCCCAGCAGGGGGATCAGGTAGGCGATCAGGCGCTTGCCCTGGCTCATGTCCTCGCGCGCCAGTACCCGGGCTTCACGCACACCGGCGCAGGCCAGCAGCTTGGCTTCGATCTCCCCCAGTTCGATCCGGAAACCGCGGATCTTCACCTGGGCGTCCATCCGCCCCAGGTGAACGATCTCGCCGTTGTCCAGCAACTTGCCCAGGTCTCCGGAGCGGTACAGCCGTTCCCCGGGACGGAATGGGTCGGCAATGAAACGCTCGGCACTCAGGGCCGGACGGTTCAGGTAACCGCGACCGACCCCCAGCCCACCGACGCAGATCTCACCGGCCACCCCCACCGGCAACAACCGCTGACGGGCATCGAGCACATAGGCCACGGTGGTCGGGATCGGCCGCCCGACATTGGAGACGCCGGCGGCGATGTCCGCTGCGCCAATGGCCTTGTAGGTCACGTGCACGCAGGTTTCGGTGATGCCGTACATGTTCACCAGCGCCACATGTCCGAAGGCCCGATGGAAGGCGTCGAGCCTGCCCAACTCCAGGCTTTCCCCACCGAAAATCACATAACGCAAGTGCTCCAGACGCACATCCGGCGTCGTCAGGGCCGCGGCGCTGAGCTGATGGAACGCCGAGGGCGTCTGGTTCAGCACCGTCACCTGTTCGCGTTCAAGGAAACCCAATAGCTCCACCGGATCACGACGCAGGGCTTCGGGTACCAGGCTCAGGCGCGCGCCGTAGAGCAGGGCGCCGAAGATTTCCCAGACCGAGAAATCGAAGGCATTGGAGTGGAACAACGACCAGACATCGTCGGCATTGAACTGAAAATCCAGGCGATTGTTGTGCAGCAATCGCACAACGTTGCGATGTTCGAGCAACGCACCCTTGGGTTCGCCAGTGGAACCCGAGGTGTAGATCACATAGCAGAGGTGGTTCGCTGCGGTGAGGTTCGGCAGGTCGGCGGCGCTGCTGCCATTGGCCGGGGTGGCATCGAAGACTTCGATGCCAAGATCCTGTAACGCCGGGCTCATGTCCTGGCGAGCGATGGCCTTGCGTGCGCCGCTGTCACGCAACACATAGGCGATGCGCTCCTGGGGCGAGCTCGGGTCGATCGGCACGTAGGCGCCGCCGGCCTTGAGCACCGCCAGGGTGGCGACGATCATTTGCACCGAGCGATCCAGGGCGATGGCCACCAGTTCTTGCGGCTGCACGCCGGCCGAGCGCAAACGGTGGGCGAGGCGGTTGGCCTGTTCGTTGAGCTGTCGATAGCTCAAGCGCTCCGGGCCCAGGTTGACGGCGGTGCGTTCCGGGTGTTGGCGGGCCTGCTCCTCGAAAATCTGATGCAGGGTCAGGGTGTCGGGCCAGGCGGCTTCGCTGTCGTTGAAGTCGAGAATCTGCCGCCGGCGTTCGGCGCTATCCAACAATGGGACGTCGTCGACCCGCTGCTGCGAATCTGCGACGAAGGCCTCCAGCAAGCGCACGTAATGGCGCATCAGCTGTTGGATGAATTCGGCGTCGAAGAACTCCGCGTTGTACACCAGGTGCCCGGCCCATTGGGGCTCACCGGCCGTGATCAGCAGGTGCAGGTCGTTCTTGCCGTAGCCGAGGTTGGTTTCCAGGGTATTGACCGCCAGGCCCGCGACCAGCGCACTGGCGTCGGTGGTGTGCTGGAAGTTGAAGAGCACATCGAACAACGCGGTGCGGCTCATGTCCTTGGCCGGATTGAGGGCCAGTACCAATTGGTCGAACTGCATGTGCCGGTGCCGCAGGCCCTGGGCCAGGTTGCTCGCGGTCTGTTCCCACAGCTGTTGCAGGGTGGTCTCGCTGTCACACTGGCCACGCATCACCAGCAGGTTGTCCAGCGGTCCGACGACATCGCGCAAGCCCGGCTCACGACAGGCGGCCGTGGTGCCGACCACCAGCTCATCGTGGCCGGCGTAGCGGCGCAGCAGCGCCGTGAAAGCGCTCAGGGCCAGGCTATCGCAGCTCACGCCGACTTCCCGGGCCAGGGCCTCAAGGCGCCGTACCAGCGCCGGTTCGAGGGTGAAACTGTGGCTGGCTTCGGCAAACACATGCACCGCCGCCCGCGGTCGATTCAGTGGCAGCTCCAGGGCTTGCAGTTTGCCGCGCAGTTGATAGACCCAGTAGGCCCGCAGGTTTTCCAGCACCGTGGCCGGCAGGTTGCGTTGCCAGGCGGCGAAGTCGCCGTAGCCTAACGACAAGGCCGGTAGCTCGGCGCGGCGGTCGGCGCAGGCGGCTTCATAGAGCGCCAGCAGGTCGCGCTTGAGCAACTGCATGGCGCTGCGGTCGGCCAGCAAGTGGTGCACGGCGATGGCCAGGATGGCGCGGCGCTCGTCCGCTCGTACCAGGCTGGCGCGCACCAGGCTGCCGCCGTCCATGGTCAAGGGGCGGCGGGTTTCGGCCAGGGCCTGGGCCGCCAGGTCGTGAGGGTTGCCCTGGATCAGTTCGAGCGCCAGGGTCGCCGGCCCGTCGAATTGCTGCCAGGCGCTGCTGCCGTCGCTGAGCACCCGGCAGCGAAGGATGGCGTGGCGGGCCAGCAGTCCGTCGAGGGCGGTTTGCAGGGCCGGTTGATTGACCTCGCCGCTCAGTTCCAGCAGCAGCGCAATGTTGTGATAGACCGGGTTGGCGTTGTACAGGTAGCCGGTTTCGAAGGTGTCGACGAACCACATCCGCTCCTGGTGAAAGGACAGCGGCAGTCGCTCCGGTACAGGCACAAGGGCCTTGACCTCAGGCAAGGCCAGGGCCGGGTCCAGCTCCAGCGCAGCGATCCGGGTGTCCGGGGCTTCGGTGAAGCAGTGCAGCAGACGTTCGAAACGCCCCGCCAGTCGCTCGATGGTGGAGGCGTCGAACAACGCGGTGGAATACGACAGGCTGCAGGACAGGCTTGGACCCCCTTCGTCGATGTGCAGGGACAGGTCGTGCTGGGTGTTGTCCTTGGGCGACGGTAAAAACTCCAGGTTCAGCCCCGGCAACTGCAGCTGGCCACCTGCGCCCCCGGCATTGGTGTAGAGCATGGTCTGGAACACCGGGCTGTAGCTGGCGCTGCGTGGTGGCTTGAGGGCTTCGACCACCAGCTCGAAGGGCGTGTCCTGGTGAGGCGAGGATTCCAGCATCAGGTGCTTGACCTGTTGCAGCACCTGATCGAGGGTCGGGTTGGCTTCCAGGCGTACGCGCAGGGCCAGGGTGTTAACGAAGAAACCGATCAGCGACTGCACATCCTGGCGGTCGCGGTTGGCGGCGACGGTGCCGATCACCAGGTCTTGCTGGCCACTGATCCGCGCCAGCAGGACTGCCCAGGCGGCCATCAAGGTCATGAACGGCGTGGCGGCGCGGGACTGGGCGAACCGGGCGATGGCACCGGACAACGACGCGGGCAGATCGAAGCCCAGGGTTTCGCCGCGGTAGCTCTGCACTGCTGGGCGTGGGCGGTCGGTGGGCAATGAAAGCAGGGGCGGGGCGCCGGCCAGGTGAGTGCGCCAGAACTCCACTTGCTGGTCCAGGCGTGCGCCTTCCAGGTGCTGGCGCTGCCAGGCCGCGTAGTCGGCGTATTGCCGGGGCAGGGGTGGCAGTGGGTCGGGCTGCCCGGCGCTGAATGCCTGGTACAAGGTGGCGAATTCCTTGACCAGGATGCCGATGGACCAACCGTCGGAGATGATGTGGTGCTGGGTGATCAGCAGCCGGTGCTCGTCGTCGGCCAGGCGTAGCAGGCTGCCGCGAATCAGCGGCCCGTGCAGCAGATCGAACGGTTGTTTGGCTGCCTCTTCGCTCAGGCGCGCGACCTGGGCCGCGGCTTCGTCCCGGGATAGATGGCGCAGGTCATGCTCCACCAGGCTGAAGCCGCAATCGGCCGGGGCGATGATTTGCACCGGGTGTTCGCCTTCACGGCGGAAGGTGGTGCGCAGGCTTTCATGCCGCGCCACCAGACGATTCAGGGCTTCCTTGAGCGCCGCCTGGTCGAGGGCGCCGCGCAGCACCAAGGCGGCAGGCATGTGATAGGCGGCGCTGGCGGTGGGGTCCAACTGGTCGAGGAACCACAGCCGCTGCTGGGCGAACGATAGCGCCAGCGGAGCGTCGCGGTCGACGCCGGTCATGTCGTCAGGAGCACTTTCGATGACCCGTGTCGCACCGCGTTGCTTGAGCAGGCGCAGGAGCGCGGCACGTTTCAACTGGTCGAGACTATCGTTATGTTCGTTCAATTTATTCAGCATCCTTGGAGACGATAGCGAGCAGTTCGCTTTCAGACAGCGAAGCCATTTCTTGTTGCAGGTCGAGCAGTTCATCCGACTCGTACTGCGCCAGTTGCAGGGTGTTGATCAGGTCGGCCAGGGCCAGCAGCGAGGGGTGTTCGAACAGCCCTCTGAGCGGCACTTCGACGCCGAAGGTTTCTCGTGCCCGGAGCGTGACTTGCACCGCCAGCAGCGAGTGGCCGCCGAGCTCGAAGAAATTGTCGTGACGGCCAATCCGCTCCAGCCCCAGCAGGTCGGACCAGATGGCCGACAGCAACGCTTCGGTCTCGCCGCTTGGCGCTTCGTACTGGCGGTACGCGAAGTCTTCGCTGGCAGGCGCCGGCAGGGCGTTGCGATCGAGCTTGCCGTTGGGGCTCAAGGGCAACTGCTCGACCACCACGAATGCCGCCGGGACCATGTAGTCTGGTAACTGCGAGGTCAGGTAGGGCCGTAGCGTGCTGCTGGCGTTACGCCCGGTCAGGTGCGGCTCGACGCTCAGGTACGCCACCAGACGCGTGGCTCCCGGTGTGTCTTCGCGGGCGATGACGGCTGCCTCACGCACCCCCGGCAGGGTCAGCATCAGGGCTTCGATTTCACCGGGTTCGATACGGAAACCACGGATCTTGACCTGTTGGTCGTTGCGCCCAAGGAACTCGATCACCCCATCGGCGCGCATGCGCACCAGATCGCCGGTGCGGTACATCCGTGGCGTGTCGCCCGGGCCGAATGGGTCGCTGAGGAAGTGCTCGGCGTTCAGTGACGCCCGGTCCAGGTAACCTCGCGCCACCCCCGCGCCGCCTACGTACAATTCGCCCGGCACGCCGAGTGGCACCGGCTCGCGCTGTTCGTCGAGCACGTACAGGCGACTGTTGGGGATCGCCCGCCCGATGGGCACCGTGCCCCGGTCCTGGGCGGTGCAGCGATGCACCGAAGCCCATACGGTGGCTTCGGTGGGGCCGTACTCGTTGTACAAGGTGATCTCAGGTTCCAGCCCAGCACATTCCTGCACCAACTGCGCGGGACAGGCTTCGCCGGCGACGATCATTTCTTGCAGGCTGCCATGACCGTGGCCGCTGGCGAGGCTTGCCAGTACCAGGCGTCCCAGGGACGGCACGCACAGCAGTGAGGTGATGGCCTGTTCACCAATGAACCGGGCGATGGCATCGGGATCCCGGGCGGTCTCGGCACCCGGGATGCACAAGGTGCCGCCACCGACCAGGGTCCCGAAGACCCCGGCCACGGAGCTGTCGAAGGCAATCGACGACAACAGCAGGAAGCGCTTGCCGGTTGCCGGCCCATACACCGTGCCACGGGCCAGCGTCGAGGCCACCAGGTTACGATGTTCGATCATCACCCCCTTGGGTTTACCGGTGGAGCCAGAGGTGTAGATCACATAGGCCAGGTGCGCCGGGGTCAGGCCCTGGGCATCCCGTTGTGGGTCCTGGCTGCTCGAGCGCACTGCCAGCGCCCGTTCGATGGCCAGGTAGCGAGTGCCCTCCTGCAGTGTGCCCACGGCCGTGCGACCGACCGGATCGGCCAGCAACAGGCGTGGCCTGGCGTCCTCGATGATCGAGGCCAGGCGCTCGGCCGGGTAGGTCGGATCCAGCGGCACGTAGGCACCACCGGCCTTGAGAATCCCCAGCAGGGCAGTGATCATCGCCACGCTGCGTTCGACACAGATGGCGACCAGATCCCCCGGTTGGACCCCTGCTGCGATCAACTGGTGCGCCAGACCGTTGGCCTGGGCATTGAGCTCGGCATAACTGAGCGATTGCCGGCTGTCGAGCAGTGCACAGGCGTGCGGTGTGCGGCGCGCCTGCTCTTCGAACAACTGTTGAATGCACAGGTGCGTCGGGTAGTCCACCTCGGTCTGGTTAAAGGTTTCCAGCAGTAGGGTGCGCTCCTGGGCAGGCAGCACGTCCAGTTGCGTGAGTGGGATCTGTGGCGTGTACATCAAGGCCTGGGTCAGTTGCTCCAGCGCCCGTTGCATCAAGGCGCAGATGCGCTGCGGGTCAACCCCCTGCACACTTTGCACGGTCAGGCCCAGGGCATCGCCATAGTCGTTGACCGACAGGGTCAGTGGGTAATTGGTCCGCTCGGCACTGTCGAGGATACGCATGCCCGGCCAGTGCAACTGGCTGTCGTCGCGCTGGTGGCGATAGTTGAGCAGCGTGGTGAACAGCGGCAAGGCGTTGGGTACGCCACTGCAACGCTGTGCCAGGGCCAGGGAGGCCTGTTCGTGGTCCAGCAGCTCGATCAGGTCGCGGTGGGTGGCCAGGACCTGTTCATTGGCCCCGGCGCTCAGTTGCAGGCGCACCGGCAGGGTGTTGATGAACACGCCCAAGGCCCGTTCCGCCCCGGCCGAGCCTTGCAGGCGCCCGGCGACCACCGTACCGAATACCACATCCTCGCGGCCGGTGCAGCGGGCCAGGACCTGGGCCCAGGCAACGTGGAACAGCGTCGCCGGGGTGATGCCTCGCTCCCGGGCCTGGGCGCGGATGCGCAGGTTGAGCTCGACGCCCAACGGCACACTGGCTTCTTCGATATGGCTGCCGTCGCCTTGCACTTCCAACAGATCGAAGGGCGCGGTGGGGGCATCGACATCCGCCAACCGGCGGGTGAAGTAGGCTTCGTGAACGTCGGCCGGGATGGCTTGGGCCTGGGCAATGAAGTCGCGATAGGGCTGTGGTGCCGCCAGGCTCTCGCTTTGTCCATGAAGGATCGCGTGGATTTCTTCCAGGACGATTTCCAGGGTCACATGGTCGCTGGCCATGTGGTGGTTGAGCAGCGCCAGCAGCCAGCGTTCGGAGTGCGGATCCTGGGCGATGCAGGCACGCATCAGCGGCGCCTGGCGCAGATCCAGGCGCAGTTGCCGTGGGTCGCTCAAGGCTTCGAGCTGGCTGCGCGGGTCCTTGTGGCCGTCGAGGGAAACACTGTGCACCGGCAACCGCGCCTGGCGCTGTACGACCTGTACCGGCTGGGGCAGACCGTCCCAATGTACGCAGGTGCGCAGGATGTCGTGGCGGTCGATCACCTGTTGCAAGGCGGCGATGAAGGCGTCGAGGCGCTGGCGGTTGTCGAACTCAAGCATCGAGCGCACCAGATAGGCGTCGCCTTCATGCCCGAGCAAATGATGGAACAGGATGCCTTGTTGCAGTGGCGCCAGGGGGTAGATGTCCTGGATATTCTGCGCGCCCCCAGGCACGGCAGCGACGATGTGTTCGAGCTGGGCTGAGGTCAGGTCCACCAGCGGCAACATCTGCGGTGTCAGTGCCAGGCAAGCGTCCGGAATACGATTGGCCGGCGCCTGGAAAACCGGATTTGTGCTGGTCGTCAGGGCCAGGGCCAGTTCTCGCAGGCTCGGGGCGCTGAAAACCATGCGCACGTTGGCGTTCAGGCCTTGTTCGCGCAGGCGTTCGATCAGGCTGACGGCCATCAGCGAGTGGCCGCCCAGTTCAAAGAAGCCGTCGTGACGACCGATGCGCTCGATCCCCAGCAAGGCTTGCCAGATTTCGGCGAGGATCTGTTCCACACGCCCTTCAGGTGCCTCGTAGGCGCGGCTGGCGTAGGCATCCTGGTCCGGTTCGGGCAGGGCGCGGCGGTCGAGCTTGCCGTTGGGGGTGAGCGGCAATGCATCCAGCACCACGAAGGCGCTGGGCACCATGTGTTCGGGCAGGCGACTGAGCAGTTCGGCGCGCAATTGTCCGGCAGCGGCCGGTTCGCCGCACAGGTAGGCCACCAGGCGTTTGCCGGACTGGTGATCGTGGGCAACGACCGCCGCTTCGCGAACACCTGCGAGGGCGGCGAGGGCGGCTTCGATTTCCCCCAGTTCGACACGCAGGCCGCGAATCTTCACCTGATCGTCATTACGCCCCAGGTACTGCAACGTGCCGTCGGGCAACCAGCGACCGATGTCACCGGTCTTGTACAGCCGGGCGTCGGTCTTGCCGTAGAACGGGTCGGCGATAAAGCGCTCGGCGCTGAGCTGCGGCAGGTTGAGGTAACCGCGCGCGACTCCGATACCGCCGATGTGGATCTCACCGGGTACGCCCACCGGCAGCAACTGCCCGTGGCTGTCCAGTACATGCAACTGCATGTTGCGGATCGGTCGGCCAATCGGGATCGACTGGTGCCGGTAGGTCTCGAGATCGCTATCAGCGGTGTACCAGGCGACCACGTCACTGCACTCGGTCGGCCCGTAGCTGTTGATCACCGTTGGCCGTGGCAGAGGGAGTTTTTCCAGCATGGCGAGCTGGATCGGCTCACCGCCCAACACCACCCGTTTCAGACAGGCAAGGGCTTGCTGATGATCGGCGTCCACCAGCGCGTGGAAGGCGCTGGGCGACATGTTGAGGTGCGTGATGCCGGCGTCGGCGATCTGCGCGACGATGGCGCCGGGGTTGAAGGGTTCTTCGGCCAGGTGCAGCGTGGCGCCGACCAGCAGTGGCGCGAGGATGTTTTTCTGGGTCAGGTCGAAGTTGTAGGAGGACGCGAGCAGCACGGCATCGCCAGCATCGAACGCCAGGTCTTCGAGGTACCAGTCCAGCAGGTTGCGCAGGCCGCGATGTTCGACCATCACGCCCTTGGGCAAGCCGGTGGAGCCGGAGGTGTAGATCACGTAGGCCAGGTGGCCGAAGCCCAGAGCTGTCACTGAAGGATTGTGCTCGGGGACTTGCAGCAGCGCCGCGCTGCCCAGCTCCAGCGTGGCCAGGCCTTGGGGCAGCGGCAACTCGTCCAGGCCTTGCTGGCGAACCAGGGCTCGTGGCTTGCTGTCGGCCAGCATATGGGCCAGACGTTGCGCCGGGTACTGCGGATCGAGCGGTACATAGGCCGCGCCGGCCTTGAGGATGCCCAGCAGGCCAATGACCATTTGCGCACTGCGCCGGGCGCAGAGGCCGACGGTGTCGTCGGGTTGCACGCCCAGGGCGATCAGCGCGTGGGCGATGCGGTTGGCCTGGGTATTGAGTTCGGCGTAGCTCAGGCTTTGCCCGGCGCAGACCAGCGCCACGGCGTCCGGGGTGCGGCTCGCCTGTGCTTCGAACACCACGTGCGGGAAACGGCTTGGGCTTTCGTCCAAAGCGATGTTGGCCGGGTTGAAGGTTTCCAGCAGTTGTTGACGCTGCGAGTCATCCAGCAACGGCAGGGTCGCCAGCGCTTGGTGGGCATCGTCGAGCATCGCGTCGAGCAGATGCAGCAAATGCTGGCCCCAACGGGCGATGGTGCTTTCGTCGAACAGGTCGGTGGCGTATTCGAACTGGCCACTGATGGTTTCGCCATCGTCGTTGAGCGACAAGCTCACGTCGAATTGGGTGGTGCCGGTGGGCTGGGGCAGTGGGGTCAGGCTCAGCCCTGGCAATTCCAACGCCTGGTC